>CAYZZP010000022.1:22428-42438 GCA_964482965.1 uncultured Lachnospira sp. | reverse complement strand
AAGAAGAAATTCAAGAATTTATTCCTTGCCGTATTACTCATTTATCCTGCTTGCAATAATGCGTGAATATGATATGATAGAGATGTAGATAAATGGTTATAATAAACATTTAGATAAAAACGAGGTAATAGATATGGCAAAAGGAAATATTAATTATAGATACTTAAGAAGACGGAGAAAAAATTGGTTTTTGAGAAATTGGAAGGCGCTGCTGGCGTGGGCGGTTCTTATTACAGCGGTAATAGCGCTTGTTACAGTCATAGTGCTTAAGGTGGCAGATATTGTGGGAAACAGCTCAAAGGATAAAAATAAGACAAAAAATCCTAGTAAAGAAATTGTCTGGATTGATGATGTGGAGCCTGAAAATGTAGCGGATAGCGTGAATTATACGCCTCCGACGGACGAGGAATTTCCTTATTTTATAAAGGTCAACAGAGCAGCTAACTGCGTTACAGTTTACGGAATTGACGATAAAAATGAGTATAGTATTCCGGTTAAGGCATTTGTCTGCTCATGCGGAAGACCGGGAGAGGAGACTATTATAGGCGAAAATTATACAACTACTGACAAATATGTCTGGAGACTGATGAATGATGATACCTACGGACATTATGCGTTTAGGATTAATAATGGATATTTATTCCATTCAGTTCCGTATTATACAGCACACAATAATGATTTGGAGGCGGAGGAATACAACAAGCTCGGCTCATTTGCATCAATGGGCTGCGTGAGAATGTGTGTTAGAGACGTTAAATGGATTTATGATAATTGTCCGGCGGGGACAATGGTTACTATATATGACGACGCAGATAATCCCGGACCGTTGGGCAAACCGGAGTCTATAAAAATTCCTACAGACAGCGAATTTTCAGGCTGGGACCCTACAGATCCGGACGAAAGCAATCCCTGGAGGGAATTTAGCGCAGAGATTAAGGGAGCGGCGGATATTACTACAAAAGTCGGTGAAAAGATTGATCTTAAAGCAAATGTTACCGCCACAGATACTTGTGGAAATGACATTACAGATAAGATTATTACCATAGGAAGATATACATTTGATAAAGAAGGGCAATACGATATTACCTATAAGGTTACGGACGCTATTGGAAGCGTAGCTGAGGTAAAGGTTACGCTTACAGTGACAAAATAGGCTGAAAGATTTCCGAAAAAATATCAAGAGGTAAAAATGAGTCAAAAGGATTTGTTGGACAGGCTAAGTGAATATGCAGCTCAGGATTATGTGCCTATGCATATGCCGGGAGCTAAGAGAAATACCGAGCTGTTTACTATGGAAAATCCTTATGGGCTTGACATTACCGAAATTGATAATTTTGACAATATGCATCATGCGGATGGAATTATCAGTGAGGCATTTGAACGGTGCGCCCACACATTTGGTGCGGAGGAGTCATTATATCTTGTAAATGGAAGCAGCGCCGGAGTACTTGCGGCAATTTGTGGAGCCACGAGGAAGGGCGATAAGGTTATCGTTGCAAGAAATTCGCATATTTCCGTATATAATGCGCTTTATCTTAACGAGCTGTCGCCTGTATATGTGTATCCTGAATACATTGATGAAAATACCGGAATATATGCAGGCATAACTGCAGCGCAGGTGGAAGATGTATTTGAAAATGGTGTGAAAGCTGTTATTATAACGTCGCCTACCTATGAGGGAATGGTGTCGGATATATCAGCTATTGCAGAGCTTGCCCATAAAAATGGAGCTGTTCTCATAGTGGACGAAGCGCATGGAGCGCATTTCAACTTTGACATAGCATTTCCTGAAAGCGCAGTAAAATGCGGTGCGGATTTGGTGGTTCAAAGTTTACATAAAACGCTGCCTTCATTTACGCAGACAGCGGTGCTGCATATGTGCGGCTGCCTTGTTGACAGGAAGCGTGTGAAAATGTACTGGGATATGTACCAATCGACCAGCCCTTCCTATCTGCTTATGGCGGGAATTGACAAATGTGTTACAATTTTAAATAAAAGCGGAAAAGAGCTTTTTGAAATATATGTTAAAAGACTTAAAAAACTGAGAGAACGCTTGTCGCGCCTTAAAAATTTCAGACTTCTGGATACGGACGATATTTCAAAGCTGGTAATTCTTGCGGATGACGGCAAGAAATTATATGACATGCTTTTGCAGAAATATCATATTCAGCTTGAAATGTCTTCGTTGAAATATGTAATTGCAATGACGTCTGTCGGCGACAAAGAGCAGTATTATGAGAGGTTTGCAGCAGCGGTGGAGGAGATAGATTCGGCTTGGAGTAATGAAAGTCAGGTAGTGGATTCAATTAAATTCAAATTGCCGGAAGCTAAATCGGCAGTAAGAATTTATGAGGCGGTAAACAGTGAAGCAAGGAAGGTTGCACTAGATAAAGCGGAAGGGCGTATTGCAGCAGAAAAGGTGTCTTTTTATCCTCCGGGAGTGCCGATTGTTGTGCAGGGAGAGATAATCAGCAGCGAGCATGTAAGAATTATAAAAGAAGGTCTGAAAGCCGGACTTGAAGTGCTTACTGAAAGCCATCAAACAAAGAAAGAGGAAGTAACAATATTATGCCTGAAATAGCATTTATAATGGGAAAAAGTGCGTCGGGGAAGGATAAGATATATAAATACCTCACAACAAAAGCGGATTTGCAGCTTAATACCATAACTATGTACACAACTCGGCCTATGCGTGTGGGAGAGACTGACGGTGAGGAATATCATTTTGTCAGCGACGAGACTGCAAAGAAAATGGAGCAGGAAGACTGCATAATTGAAATGCGCCGCTATAATACGATTTATGGAGAGTGGAAATATTTTACGGCGGACGACGGTCAGATAGATTTGGAGTCGGGCAAAAAATATATTGTAATCGGAACGCTGGAGGCTTATGACCGGTTTTGCAGCTACTTCGGAAAAGAGCATATTTTGCCGATATATATAGAGGTGGATGATGGAATAAGGCTTCAGAGGGCGCTGCACAGGGAAATGAAGCAGGAGATGCCGAAGTACAGTGAAATGTGCAGGAGATTTCTTGCGGACTCAGCAGACTTTTCTGAAGAAAATATTGCAAAATCAGGAATTACAGTTCGTTATTACAACAATGGAGAATTGCAGGACTGCATTGACGAAGTAGCGGATGCCATACGCCGGCATATGTAGATTTTTTAGAATATTTTCCTAAAACATTTAATTTGGTTTATGGTGCAGTATATGTTATAATATATCAGATACAAGATAATTTTTGTCTCTGGATAAGTCCTGTTCGTTATTGATTAAGAGGAGAATAGTATGGATATTAAAGTCAATGAGGTGCCGGCGGCACAGCAGGTTGAGTCTAAGAAAAGTGTTACGTCGGGAGATGAAAGCTTTAAGTTTACATTAATAAGCAATATAGAGGAAAAGGACCTGCAGGAGAAGCTGAGCAATATGATGCAGGAGATAACTGCTCAGGGCGAGAAGATTTCCAAGCATATGGATATCAAGGATATGAAAAGATACCGGGAGCTGGTGAAGGGCTTTATGAATGAGATAGTAAGCCGTTCCCATCAGTTTTCAAGGGAAAATTTTCTTGACAGGCGGGGAAGACACAGGGTTTACGGAATTGTAAAGCTTGTTGATAAAAATCTTGACGAGCTGGCAGGGGAACTTATGAAGGAAGAGAAGGATCATCTTGCAATAGTCGGAAGAATCGACGATATTAGGGGACTGCTTCTGGATATTACCACATAGTATTACATAGAAAGGGAAGATATGGAGAGATTTGCGCAGATATATGGACATGATATGATTAAGGAACATTTGCAGAAAGGAATAGAGCTGAATAAGGTTTCGCATGCATATATATTTAACGGAAGTCTTGGCGCAGGAAAGAAGACTGTTGCGCAGCTCTTTGCAAAAACGCTGCAATGCGAGAAAGGCGGAGCAGAACCTTGCAACGAGTGTCACTCATGCATACAGTCCGAGAGCGGCAACCAGCCTGATATTATTTGGTTAAGGCACGAGAAGCCTGCAAGTATTGGCGTAGACGATATCAGGGAGCAGCTTATAGGCGATATGCAGATTAAGCCTTACAGCAGCAAATATAAGATTTATATAATTGATGAGGCTGAAAAGCTTACGGTGCAGGCGCAGAATGCGCTGTTAAAGACTATAGAGGAGCCTCCGGCATACGGTATAGTTATTTTGCTTACGACAAATGCCGACATTTTTCTACAGACAATTATTTCAAGATGTGTTAAATTAGATTTTAAGCCTGTTTCCGATGAGCTGGTAAAAAAATATCTGAAAGATAATTATGATGTTACGGATTATGAGTGCAGATTTGCTGCAGCATTTGCTCAGGGCAATATCGGAAGAGCCATAACTATTGTGACTTCGGATGAATTTGCGCAGCTTAGGGACGAGGTAATGCATGTTGTTAAATATGCGAAGGATATGACGATTGCTGAGGTTATGGCAGAGATTAAAAGCATTGCTCATTATAAGCTCACCATTGACGATTATCTGGATCTTATGGCGATGTGGTACAGAGACGTGCTTATATTTAAGAGTACCAACGATACCAACAGGCTTGTATTTAAGGACGAGATACCGCTTATAAGAGAGCAGGCGGTGGCGTGTTCCTACGAGGGGCTTGAGGACATTCTCAATTCTATAGATAAGGTTAAAATAAGACTTAAGGCAAATGTCAATTTTGATTTGGTAATTGAGTTGCTTATTATGGCAATCAAAGAAGCAATGTAACAGAAGTATAGCAGTAAATGGAGATAGATAATGGTAAAGGTTATAGGAGTTAGATTTAGACAGGCAGGCAAAATATATTTTTTTTCGCCGGGCAAATATAAGGGAATTAAGGTCGGTCAAAATGTTATAGTGGAGACGGCAAGAGGCGTTGAATATGGAAATGTAGTGCTGGGAGAGCGAGAAGTTGACGATAACAGCGTAATTCAGCCATTAAAGCCTGTAATAAGAGTTGCAACAAGCGAGGACGACGAAAGAGAAAGAAGAAACAGAGATAAGGAGAAAGAGGCATTTAAAATATGCCTTGAAAAAATTGAAAAGCATAAGCTGGATATGAAGCTTATCCAGGTTGAATATACATTTGACAACAACAAGGTGTTATTCTATTTTACAGCGGACGGAAGAATTGATTTCAGAGAGCTGGTTAAGGATTTGGCTGCTGTATTTAAGACAAGAATTGAACTTCGCCAGATTGGCGTGAGAGACGAAGCTAAAATAATGGGAGGCATAGGAGTATGCGGAAGGTCTTTGTGCTGCGCCACATATATGCCTGAATTTGTTCCGGTGTCTATTAAAATGGCGAAGGAGCAGAATCTTTCACTTAATCCTACTAAAATTTCAGGTGTCTGCGGCAGGCTTATGTGTTGTCTGAAAAATGAGGAAGAGACATATGAGGAGTTAAACAGCAGGCTTCCAAGCGTCGGAGACATTGTTACGACTTCTGATAATTTTAAGGGCGAAGTATCAAGCGTAAATGTGCTTAGACAGCGGGTAAAGGTTATTATAACGCTTGATGACGACGACAAGGAAATCAGAGAGTATCCGGTGGAGGAGATAAAATTCAAGCCTAAGAGGCGTGTAGACAAGGTTCAGATTAACGACCAAGAACTCAGAGAGCTTGAGGAACTGGAGAGGAAGGAAGGAAAGTCTCATCTTAATGACGATTGATATGCAAATGGATTTACTGCTTAACAGCGATGAGAGAATAGATGATTTGCAGTGCAATGGATATAAATTGATACAGAATACGGCGTGCTTTTGCTTCGGCATGGACGCCGTGTTGTTATCTTCTTTTGCTTCGGCAAAGTCCGGTGAGCGGGTTCTGGATTTGTGTACAGGCAACGGAGTTATTCCAATACTTATGCATGGCAAAAACAAGGGCATAAAATGCGCCGGAATAGAAATTCAGCCAACCGGTGCGGAGCTTGCAAAAAGGAATGTAGTTCTTAATGGTCTTGAAAATGATTTTGAGATGGTGCAGGCTGATGTAAAGGACGCAGTAAGTATATTTGGAGCGTCAGTGTTTAATGTGGTGACGGCAAATCCGCCTTATATGAATGAAAATCATGGCATTGTTAATCCGGATAGCGCCAAAGCCATAGCGCGCCATGAGCTGCTGTGTACTCTTGAGGATGTGGTGAAGGCGGCATCGGATTGTCTTAAGGTAAAGGGGCATTTTTATATGGTTCACAGACCTCAAAGGCTGGTGCAGATATTTGAGGAAATGCGAAGGTACAAGCTGGAACCTAAGCGTATGCGGCTGGTGCATCCATATGCGGACGCCAATGCAAATATGGTTCTTATAGAGGCTGTAAAATGCGGCAGCTCGCAGCTTACAGCAGAGCCGCCCCTTGTGGTGTACAACAGGGACGGCAGTTATACCGAGGAGCTGTTGGGAATGTATGGAAAAAACGTCGGCGCAGAGGGGTGAATTAATAGCGGGCAGCAGTTGAATATTGCAGCGGATTGTCAGGAAATCCGAGAGAATAGAGTAGTTTATCAGGTTTTTTGGTTACGGTTTAAATTCAGAAGTTTAGGAAAGGATAAAAATATACATGGCAGAAGGTGAGAATAAGGGCGCCGGAACATTATATTTGTGCGCCACACCCATAGGAAATCTTGAGGATATAACCTTCAGGGTGCTTAGAGTGCTTAAGGAAGCGGATTTGATAGCTGCTGAGGATACAAGAAACAGCATTAAACTGCTGAATTATTTTGATATAAAAACTCCCATGACCAGTTATCATGAGTATAACAAAATAGACAAGGCAAGGGTACTGGTGGAGAAAATTCTGGCAGGAGCAAATGTGGCGGTTATAACGGACGCCGGAACTCCCGGAATATCAGACCCCGGAGAGGAACTGGTGAGGCAGTGCCATGAGGCGGGAATTACAGTGACCTCTCTTCCGGGACCTGCTGCTTGCGTGACAGCTCTTACCATGTCGGGGCTGCCTACAAGAAGATTTTGTTTTGAGGCATTTCTGCCTTCAGACAAGCAGGAGCGGAGAGCCGTTCTTGAGGAGTTGGAAAATGAGATTAGAACTATTGTGCTGTACGAGGCGCCTCACAGACTGAAAAAAACTTTGGCGGAGCTTAGGGAGATTTTTGGCGGAGCGCGACGTATTTCAGTGTGCAAGGAGCTTACAAAGCGTTATGAAAATGTATTTTTAACCACATTTGACGAGGCTGTGGATTATTATGAGGCAAATGAGCCAAAGGGAGAATATGTGCTGGTAATCGAGGGTAAATCGAGGGCTGAGATGGTAAAAGAACAGCAGGCTCAGTGGGAGAGTATGTCTGTTACCCGGCATGTTGATATGTATATAGCCGCGGGAATGGATAAAAAAGACGCTATGAAGGCAGCTGCAAAGGACAGAGGCGTGTCTAAGAGAGATATTTATGAGGAATATAATATTAGGGACTGAACGAATATTATGGCGGATTTTTCGGGCGTTCCTGCAAATGTGATATAGTATTTACAAATAATAAAAAAATAGTAGAAAAGCGAGGATAATGAGAATGAGAGATTTTAAAATAGGGTGTCATCTTTCGACGTCAAAGGGATATTTGCATATGGCAAAGGAGATTGTTTCGCTGGGCGGAAATACATTTCAGTTTTTTACAAGAAATCCAAGAGGCGGTGCTGCTAAGGAGATTGATGAGGCGGACGTTAAGGCGTTCCACGAGTATGCTAAGGAAAATGGAATTGACATAATTCTTGCCCATGCTCCTTATACGCTTAATGCGTGTTCTGCAGACGAAAAGACAAGAGATTTTGCGAAACGTACATTTGCCGATGATCTTGTGAGAATGGAATATTTTCCGGGCAATCTTTACAATTTTCATCCGGGAAGCCATGTAAATCAGGGCGTAGAAGTTGGAACGGATTATATAGTACAGATGTTAAACGAGGTAATAAAGCCGGAGCAGACCACCACAGTGCTGCTTGAAACTATGGCGGGAAAAGGCTCTGAAATAGGAAGAAGTTTTCAGGAGCTTAGAAATATAATTGACGGTGTAAATTTAAGCGACCATCTTGGAGTATGTTTTGATACCTGCCATGTGTATGATGCAGGCTACGACATAGTTGGAAATCTTGACGGTGTAATAGAGGAATTTGACAGAGTTGTGGGGCTTGACAGGCTTAAGGCAATTCATATCAATGATTCTAAAAATCCTATGGCAAGCCATAAGGACAGGCATGAAAAAATAGGCGAGGGTTCTATAGGGGTTGAGGCATTTGAAAGAATTATTAATCATCCGAGTCTTAAACATCTGCCGTTTTATTTGGAGACGCCTAACGAGCCGGATGGGTATGCGAGGGAGATTGCGCTTTTGAGGGGATTGGCGAAGTAGGCGGTTGCAATTCCCGCCGCCATAAGTTATAATTGCCTGGTGGCGAAAGCTGCACAGGTGAGTTCGAGACCTTCCTCACCGACCCGTCCTAAGGACGGCAAAAAAACAAAACTAAAGGAGAACTGAATATGAAAAAAAATAAAGTTGCGTATATTACGCGGGCTGCCGCTATTGCGGCAATTTATGTTGTGCTGGTGGTTATTTTCAACTATTGGAGTTTTGGACCGATACAGTTCAGAATTGCAGAAGCTCTGACAATACTGCCATATTTTACGTCTGCAGCCATTCCGGGTTTGTTCATTGGCTGCCTTATCGCTAATATTACAGGCGGTGCGGTAATCTGGGACATAATTTTCGGAAGTCTTGCAACATTAATCGGCGCCATTGGAACACGTCTTCTCAGGAAGAATAAATGGCTTGCTCCTCTGCCTCCAATTATTGCAAATACGCTTATTGTGCCGTTTGTGCTGAAATATGCTTATGGAAGCGACGCTATGCTTCCGGTGCTTATGGGAAGCATAGGGCTTAGCGAATTGGTGGTATGCGGTGTATTTGGTATGCTGCTTCTGTTTGCGCTGAATAAGTACAGACATATACTCTTCGGCGATGATGAGGAGAAGTAAGTTCAGTAATATATTGCAGCTTAATATGATATACATATAAAAAAATCCAAACCCATGACTTAAGGCGGCAGCTTATGAGGTAAATTTAACAGATGTGCCAATCGTATTATTTATCAGTCCACTGTGCAAAAAAATCTTCAAGCCGCACAAATGTCTTGGTAAGGATTTCAGCCTCTTTCTCACTTAAATCGTTCATAACACTTTCAATCATATTTTTATGGAAAGCCATATGGTGATTATATGCGGCAATGCCCTTGTCTGTAAGGGACGCATAAACAATTCGTCTGTCCTTTTCACTGCGGGTTCGCAGGACGTAGCCCTTTTTTACAAGGCCATTGATACCGATGGTGAGGGTTCCCATAGTGACGCCAAGAGCTTTGGAAATGGCGGACATAGTTTTGGGGCTGTCAATACCGACAGCCTCAATTATATGCATATCTGTCACAGAAATGTCATGAAATTCTTCCGTAATCAGTGCTTTTTCTTCAATACTAAGAATATCATTAAAAAGCTTTACCAATAATGTGTTAAGAACTTCAAAAGTATCCATAAATACCCCTTTGCTATGATGATTATTAATAACGTGATAACTGTTTATAGTATAACCGAATAAAACATTTAATGCAATAAATCAAATACAATAAAAATTTGCATTTTGGGCGGATACATAGTATCATAATTAACAGATAGGACTGTAATGTCAGTCTGTACGGTTATTTGTGTTGAGAGCGCCGCAGATTACCGGCGGATTTGTTGTTAAATTGAAATAAGCTGCGTTCTCGGAATGGAGATTGATATGAAATTCATTGCTATTGGTGAACTTATGCTTAGATTGTCACCGCCTAATTATGAGAAAATTGTTTCTACACATAATTATATAGTAAACTATGGCGGTGCTGAGGCAAATGTTGCAGTTTCTCTCGCAAACCTCGGCGTTGACAGTACATTTTTTACAGTACTTCCAAATTCTGATATAGGAAAATCAGCTATTAATTATTTTAAAGCAAATGATGTGCATACTAAGCATATTATTAAGGCTGATGGAAGAATGGGCATATACTATCTTGAGGAGGGCGTATCTGTAAGGCCTTCGCAGGTAATATATGACAGAGGCGGCTCTGCATTTGCAGAGTACGATTACAAAGACGTGGATTTTGAAAATATGTTAAAGGACTATGACTGGCTTCACTTGAGCGGAATTACTCCGGCGTTGTCATACAACTGCAGAAGGCTTATTGACAAGGCTGTGAAAGCTGCAAAGAAGCTTGGGCTTACGGTAAGCTTTGATCCTAACTTCAGAAGTACATTATGGTCATTTGCAACGGCTAGAGACGTGCTTTCAAAGTATCTGCCATATGTTGATGTACTTATTGGAATTGAACCAATTCATGTATATAATGAGGACGGTACTGACGTTAAGGATGGTCTTACTATGGACCCGTCTTTCAAGGATATGGACAGAGTGTTTAAGGCTATTGATAAGCAGTATCATATGAAGGCAATCGCAAGAACTGTGCGTTATGTACATTCAGGAAGCAATAACTCTCTTAAAGCATTTTTCTATACTGATGGAGAGACATTCGAGAGCAAGACAATCAACTTTGAGATAGTTGACCGCGTCGGCGGCGGCGACGCATTTTCATCAGGTCTTATTTATGCGCTTATGCAAAATGATATGTCTGCTCAGGATACGGTTGATTTTGCCGTTGCTTCATCAGTAATGAAGCACGCAATCCGCGGTGATACAAATATAACAAGTGTTGACCAGATTAAGAGGCTGATGAGTAATTCTTCATTTGATGTGCAGAGGTAGAAGGTACGTATTACGTTTGGATTATCAGTTTTATATGCGGATTTTCAGCGGGTAAATAAAGTGTAATAAAGAGCATTTACTTATACCCTCTTGACAACCCCGCCTCAATTATATAAAATGACACTAACTGCGATGACGAAGACAGTAGGGTATGCCTAAAAGTCATAGCGAGCCGGGATGGTGAAAGCCGGTGCGAGTAGGACATATCTGAAAATCACTTCTAAGCATCCGAGCTGAAATGGACTGTGTGCATACAGAGTAAGTGAGGACGGGTATCTCACCGTTATAGGGGACGCATATGCTGGTATGTCGTAATTGAGCTTAGGTATGATTTTTTTATGCCCCTGCCGTTTTACGGCAGGGGCTTATTTTTGCGTAGAGGCATCCAAAAAAAATTGTCAGCAAAGCTGACGGACGCCTCACGCGGCGAGTAGTAATTAGAACGAAAAGGAGTATCAAAATGGTTTACGAAAAGGTATCCACGGACCTCAAATTTGTTGAGAGAGAAAAAGAAATTGAGAAGTTCTGGAAAGAGAACAAGATTTTTGAGAAAAGTATCGACAACCGCAAGGAAGGAGAGATATATACGTTTTATGACGGACCTCCTACTGCCAACGGAAAGCCGCATATAGGTCATGTGCTTACACGAGTTATCAAGGATATGATTCCGAGATACCGCACAATGAAGGGATACATGGTGCCTCGTAAGGCAGGCTGGGATACGCATGGTCTTCCGGTTGAGCTTGAGGTTGAGAAAATGCTTGGACTTGACGGCAAGGAGCAGATTGAGGAGTATGGTCTTGAACCATTTATTAAGCACTGTAAGGAAAGCGTCTGGAAGTACAAGGGTATGTGGGAGGATTTCTCATCTACTGTTGGTTTCTGGGCGGATATGGACAATCCGTATGTAACCTATGAAAATGATTTTATTGAGTCTGAATGGTGGGCTTTAAAGCGGATTTGGGACAAGGGGCTGCTCTATAAGGGATTTAAGATTGTTCCTTACTGTCCTCGCTGCGGTACGCCTCTGTCTTCGCACGAGGTTGCGCAGGGTTATAAATCAGTAAAAGAGCGTTCCGCAGTGGTTCGTTTCAAAGTTGTGGGCGAGGACGCATTTTTCCTTGCATGGACAACTACACCGTGGACACTTCCTTCAAATGTTGCTCTCTGCGTAAATCCAGAGGAGACCTATGTAAAGGTTAAGGCAGCAGACGGATACACATATTATATGGCAGAGGCGTTGCTTGACAAGGTGCTTGGCGGTCTCGCAGTAAAGGCAGGTCAGACGGTGTCAGGCATTTCGGCTGAGGAAGGCAAAGAAATCGGCTCAGGTGCAGGAGTTGACTATGAAGTGCTTGAGAAATTTGTGGGTAAGGACCTTGAGTATAAGGAATACGAGCCTTTATTTGAGTGCGCCGGAGAGGCTGCAAAGAAGCAGCATAAGAAAGGTCATTTTGTTACATGCGACGGTTATGTCACTATGGGCGACGGTACAGGTATCGTTCATATTGCTCCTGCATTTGGTGAGGACGACGCCAGAGTTGGACGCAACTATGATTTGCCGTTTGTTCAGTTTGTAGACGGCAAGGGCGATATGACAGAGGAGACGCCGTATGCGGGACTTTTTGTAAAGAAAGCAGATCCTGAGGTGCTTAAAGACCTTGACAAAGAGGGCAGGCTTTTCGACGCTCCTAAATTTGAGCATGACTATCCATTCTGCTGGAGATGTGATACACCGCTGATTTACTATGCAAGAGAGTCTTGGTTTATTAAGATGACAGCAGTTAAGGATGATTTGATAAGAAATAACAACACAATTAACTGGATTCCTGAGACGATAGGTACAGGGCGTTTTGGCGCATGGCTTGAAAATGTTCAGGACTGGGGTATCAGCCGTAACCGTTATTGGGGTACGCCGCTGAATATCTGGGTTTGCGATGACTGCGGCGAGATGCTGTCAATCGGAAGTATTGAGGAGCTTAAAGCTAACTCAGACAACTGCCCTGACGATATTGAGCTTCACAGACCTTATATTGACAATGTAATTTGTAACTGTCCGAAATGTAAGGGCAAAATGAAGAGAGTTCCTGAGGTTATCGACTGCTGGTTCGACTCAGGTTCAATGCCGTTTGCGCAGCACCATTATCCGTTTGAAAATAAGGAAATATTTGAACAGCAGTTCCCGGCCAAATTTATTTCAGAGGCTGTTGACCAGACAAGAGGCTGGTTCTACTCGCTTCTTGCAATTTCAACGCTTCTGTTTAACAAGGCGCCTTATGAAAATGTTATCGTACTTGGACATGTTCAGGACGCGGACGGTCAGAAAATGAGTAAGTCAAAGGGTAACGCTGTTGATCCGTTTGATGCGCTTGAAAAACATGGCGCAGACGCAATTAGATGGTATTTTTATGAAAATTCAGCTCCGTGGCTTCCGAACCGTTTCCATGATAAGGCGGTTACAGAGGGACAGAACAAGTTTATGAGCAAGCTTTGGAACACATACTCATTTTTCGTGCTATACGCTAATATTGATGATTTTGACGCTGCAAAGTACACGCTTGATTATGACAAACTTACTATTATGGACAAATGGATTTTGTCTAAATTAAATACAGTAGTAAAGACAGTTGACAATAACCTCGAAAATTATAAGATTACAGAAACAGCAAGAGTTATTGCGGACTTTGTGGAAGAGCTTTCTAACTGGTATGTAAGAGTAAGCCGCGAGCGTTTCTGGGCGAAGGGTATGGAGCAGGATAAGATTAACGCTTACATGACGCTTTATACAGCCCTAGTAACTATATGTAAAGCTGCGGCTCCGATGATACCGTTTATGACAGAAAGTATTTACAGAAATCTTGTCTGCAGTATTGATAAAAATGCGCCTGAAAGCGTTCATCTCTGCGACTTCCCGACAGTAAACGAGGCTTGGATTGACAAAGAGCTTGAGGAAAATATGGAGGATGTTTTGAAGGCAGCTTCACTGGGGCGTGCTTGCAGAGAAATTTCAGGAATTAAGAACAGACAGCCAATCGGCAAGATGTATATTAAGGCTGACTGGAAGCTTGACGATTTCTTTACAGACATTATTGCGTCTGAGTTAAATGTCAAGACAATCGAGTACACAGATGATGTAAGAGAATTTACCTCATACACATTTAAGCCGCAATTAAAGATATTGGGACCAAAGTATGGCAAAATGCTTGGCGAGATTCGTACAAAACTTGGTGAGCTTGACGGAAATGCTGCAATGGATGAGCTTAATGATAAGGGCTATATCACAATGAACATCGGCGGTACGGATATCCGGCTTGAGAAGGATGATCTTCTTATAGAAATGTCCCAGATGGAAGGCTTTGTTGCCAACAGTGACAAGGGTATCACTATTGTTATGGATACTAACCTTACACCTGAGCTTATAGAGGAAGGCTTCGTAAGAGAGCTTGTAAGTAAGATACAGACAATGCGTAAGGATGCAGGCTTTGAGGTTATGGACAGAATTAACGTGTATGTGTCAGGAAATGCTAAGCTTGCGGAACTTATGGAAAGAAATGCAGAGCAGATTAAATCAGTTGTTCTTGCAGATTCTATCATTGACGGCGAAGCTAAGGGCTTTGTAAAGGAGTGGGACAACATCAATGGAGAAGCTGTGACAATAGGTGTAGAGAAGCTTTAATATTAGGAGAACGTATGGAAATACAAAAGAAAAATGCTGTACAGATACTACAGTTTTTGCCGGCATTTTTGGTGGCATCAGTTGCCGCTGTGCTATTAATTGGAAAATATATTTATAACGCCCACGGCATAGCTATTGTGTATATGGCAATAGCTGTGTCGCTGGTATGTGCAGTCCTGCTGTGGTTTTTCAAGGTAAAGGACAGATTTGGACTGTGGAGTCAGTTTATGCTGGCGGCGCTTGTGGGAATGCTGCCGGTTCTATCCTCCGCACTGTTTAATTCACAGGCGCTGGAGCTGGACTCAAGGCTTATTGCGCTGGGTATGTATCTGCTTTTGTTTGTGTGGATTTATATGATGGTATTGCAGATTGCTTTTAGTGTATTTTCTGCGAGGGCATCTGCGAATTTTTCCGCAAGGCATTTTGCAAAAACGGTATTCGGCTGGCTGGTGAAAAATAGGGCGATTATTGCAGTACTTTTGATAATAACATTAGTTAGGCTTCCGTACATAGAGCTTCTTCCAAGATGGGATTCCGGAGAATATTATTACAAATTTTCATCTCTGGCAGAGGATTTCAGATATAACAGCATATTTGAATATCTGAAAAATTTCAGGTTGTGCGGACACCCGACGCTGGCGTTCTGCTATATTTACATAATTGGCGAGGTTATTTTTCCAAAGAGAATAATCGGTGTTTCGATGGTAAGCATAGGGCTTACAGTAATTGCCATGTGGTGTGTTTATAAAATACTGCTGAAGCTGGTAAGCGGATTGTCTGCAACAAGGGCGGCTATGTACACACTCATTTTGTCAATGGCGCCGCTGCTGTTTTCAACTGCTACATATTTTAATCCTGATTACGCCCTTGCTATGTTTTTTGTGTATGCGATGTATGCCTGTATATATAACAGGCCGGTTGTCGCAGCGCTTGCGACGGTTATGTGCGTGCAGACCAAAGAGACGGGACTGGTTCTTATTGGCGGTCTGGTTATTGGTATGATTGTATGGCACATTATGAGGGATAAAAAGGGCTGGTTCATAAATATTTTTAAGGATTTAAGATTTTACTGTATCGGAATAATATGCGTAGTCCAGCTTGTCTATATGAAATACGTCGGCGGAATGTCTGCATGGGGAAATACAGATGAGCCGAAGCCTTTATTTAGCTGGGACGGCAACGGATATAACTGTTTTGGCATAAACATTTCGTTTTTTGTAACAAAGATAAAACAGCAGTTTATTTTGAATTTTAACTGGCTGGTAATATTGATAATTATTGGGTGTCTGATATGGCTTGTGCGATATTATAAGAAGCGCCGGGAGGAGAGCGTATCAGGGCTTATAAAAAATATTATCTGCGTTGCAGTGCCATTTTTTGTACTGCTGGCATTTTCTGCTTTATACATTACAGCAAGCCACGCAAGATACAATATCGCCGGCGATATAATGCTGTATATCGTTATGTTCTATTTTATTGGAAATGTGGCAACAAACAGAAAAAAGAACACAATCAATGCAAAATATTTGGAAACAATAGGGCTTTTGGCATTTACAGTGCTGCTCACATTCCAGTGCTTCTGGACTGTTGACCCGCTGACGAGGCTTTGTTTTAAGAGGCTGGACGCAGTTAATGTGGACATATATTACATAGGACACATCAACGACGGCAGTATCATTTATTATGGGGACGGAATGATTTACAACACCCAGTACCAGTATATCGACAAAGCGTACGACAAAATGCTGGCGGAGGCAGGCTATAACCCTGACAGCATGGATATAATTCTTCCAACTAATAACGGAAGCTTTATTGCAGGCAATGTGCCTATGTATTGGCTGAACTGGGATACGAAAGAGAAAAAGAGAGTATTTTATGAAAATTCGGACACGAAAAAAATGGAAACATATATTATGACGTGCCAGCTTTCATCAGAGGTTGTCGCTGACAGAATGAAGAATGAGGCAATAATTGTAAATAATCCGTACTGGCTTCAGATAAATATAGAGGAACACCTCGAAATAATAAGCCAATGGTACGATATTGGTGAAAGAAATGTGGTGGAAACGCCGCAGGGAAGCGTTGAGTATTATATTGCAAGGCAAAAAGAAAGGTAATTATTGCAATAATATGCCAAAATCTGTATAATACTATTATGATGCCTACAGGCATACAATACAGGAAGGTCCGTTTGCGGTAATAAGAAAAAGAAAAATCAGGAGGGAACTGATATGGCTAACATTAAACCATTTGATAAGCAGGAGTTTAAGAAGAAAGTTATTGATAATTGCAAGGTCTTTTACAGACGTACTATTGAGGAGGCTGATAAGCAGCAGATATTTCAGGCAGTAGCGTATGCTGTTAAAGATATTATTGTTGACAAGTGGATTGCCACCCAGAAGGAATATGCGGTTAAAGACGCAAAGACAGTGTATTATATGTCTATGGAATTTCTTATGGGCAGGGCTTTGGGCAATAATATGATTAATATTATGGCTTATGATGAGATTAAGGAAGCCCTTGAAGAATGGGGACTTGATATCAATGTAATCGAGGACCAGGAGCCGGACGCAGCTCTTGGTAACGGTGGACTTGGACGTCTTGCAGCATGTTTTATGGATTCTCTTGCAACACTTGAGTATCCTGCATATGGCTGTGGTATTCGTTATAAATATGGTATGTTCAAGCAGGAAATCAGAGACGGTTATCAGATAGAAGTGCCGGATAACTGGTTAAAGGACGGTAATCCATTTGAAATTAAGAGGGCTGAGTATCCTGTAACTGTAAAGTTTGGCGGTTATGTGCGTTCTTACAGAGACGAAAAGACAGGAAGAGATATGTTTGTGCAGGAGGATTACAGAGCTGTAACTGCTATTCCATATGATATTCCGATTGTGGGCTATGGCGTTAATACGGTTAATACACTTAGAATCTGGGATGCAGAGCCGGTTGATACATTTAACTTAAGCCTTTTTGACAAGGGAGATTATCAGAAGGCTGTTGAGGAAGAGAACCTTGCCAAAAATATTGTTGAGGTGCTTTATCCTAACGATAACCATTATGCAGGTAAAGAGCTTAGATTAAAGCAGCAGTATTTCTTCGTGTCAGCTAGTGTTCAGAGAGCGGTTGCACAGTATAAGGAAAGACACGACGACATAAGAAAGTTTTATGAAAAAGTTACATTCCAGCTCAATGATACACATCCAACAGTAGCAGTACCTGAGCTTATGAGAATCCTTATGGATGAGGAAGGTCTTGAATGGGATGAGGCATGGGATATCACAACAAAGACTGTTGCCTATACAAATCACACAATTATGGCAGAGGCGCTTGAAAAATGGCCAATCGAGCTTTTCTCAAGACTTCTTCCTAGAGTATATCAGATTGTTGAGGAGATTAACCGCCGTTTCGTTGAGGATATCAAGGCTAAGTATCCTAACAATCAGGAGAAAATCCGCAAAATGGCAATTATTTATGACGGTCAGGTAAAGATGGCTAATCTCGCTATCTGCGCAGGCTATTCAGTAAATGGTGTTGCACGGCTTCATACAGAGATTCTTATGAAGCAGGAACTTAAGGATTTCTATGAAATGATGCCTGAAAAGTTCAACAACAAGACAAATGGTATCACACAGAGAAGGTTCCTTCTTCACGGCAATCCGCTGCTTGCAAGCTGGGTTACAGATAAGATTGGCGACGGCTGGATTAAGGATTTGTCACAGCTCAAAAAGCTTGAGGTATATGTAAACGATCCTAAGTCTCTCCAGGAGCTTATGCAGATTAAGTACAAGAATAAGTTAAGACTTGCAAAATATATTAAAGAGAACAACGGCATCGAAGTAGATCCTAACTCTATATTTGACGTACAGGTTAAGAGACTTCACGAGTATAAGAGACAGCTTCTCAACATACTCCATGTTATGTATCTTTACAATGAAATTAAGAAGCATCCGTATATGGATATTAAGCCAAGAACATTTATTTTCGGCGCAAAGGCGGCAGCAGGCTACAAGATTGCAAAGCTTACCATAAAACTTATCAACAGCGTAGCTGATGTAATTAATAACGACGCTTCAATCAATGGAAAACTTAAGGTTGTATTTATTGAAAATTATCGCGTATCCAACGCCGAGATTATATTTGCGGGAGCAGATGTCAGCGAGCAGATTTCTACAGCTTCTAAGGAGGCTTCAGGTACAGGTAATATGAAGTTTATGCTTAACGGCGCTATGACGTTGGGAACTATGGACGGTGCAAATGTTGAAATCGTTCAGGAAGTTGGAGAGGAAAATGCAGTAATATTCGGTCTCAGCTCTGACGAGGTTATCTCTTATGAGAATAACGGCGGTTACGACCCAATGGAGATTTTCAACAACGATCAGGAAGTAAGAGAAGTTCTTATGGAGCTTATCAATGGAAAGTATTCTCCACAGGATACAGAGCTTTTCAGAGACATTTACAACTCACTGCTCAATAATCAGGGCGGCAGAAGAGCGGACATATATTTTATCCTCAAGGATTTCCGTTCATATGCAGAGGCTCAGAAGCGTATTGATGAGAAGTACAAGGATGAAACAGGCTGGGCAAAGTCAATTCTGTTAAATATAGCGAATGCAGGAAAATTCTCATCAGACAGAACTATTGAGGAGTACGCTCAGGAGATTTGGAAGCTCACTAAGGTTCATGTGCCGGAGATGTAAATAAGAGTAAATGCTCTGTTTTAAATTTTAAAATGGCAATTATAGAATAACAGAATTATAAATGCATCTCAGACTGCGGGAAAGTAAGCAGGCTGAGATGTATTTTTATTTGTGCGAAGGCATAAGACAAGCAAAAAAGCTTGTATTTTAATTAAAATAAAAATAAGTGTAATAGTATTGAAAATGCAAATAATTACAACAAACTGACGAGTTTCTACAAGAATCCTCAAAAATGATTTTTAAATGATATAATAAATATAAGCGGCGAGGGTTATTTGTAAGATTTGTCCGTAAGATATATTTTATAAATAAAAGGTTGCGGATATTGTAGTAAGGGAGGTAATCTGAGAATATAAGAATGATTGAGGTGTAAAAAACAATGTACGAATAAAGGAGTAAATATTATGAACAAAATTTTATCGGTAGTGATGTCTTTGTTATTATGTATTAATAGTTTTTCAGCAAGTGTATACGGAGTGATGATGAATGGGAGAACGGAGGCTAATTTAGAAAAGTTGCAAGAGATATCTGCAGCGACAATGGAAAATTCATCACAGTTGGATGGGTATGAGTTTATTTATGAAAACGGCTTAGTAAAAGAAATATATATAAATGGTCGTTTGGCTGTTAAAAATAGTTTTGCTAATGGTGTGCGTAATGTAAAGAGAGGTATTGATTATTGCGAATTTATATACAACAGTGAGAGAGATATTACATCGGAAGTCCGTAATGGTGAGCTGATTACATATTTGTATAAAGAACAAGATAATAGTATATATTTAACACTAAATGGCTTTAATTATGAGGGAGAGAATTATT
>CAYZZP010000022.1:0-22328 GCA_964482965.1 uncultured Lachnospira sp. | reverse complement strand
CAACGCCATCTGAGCAAACCGTAAAATGCCATAGCAGCGGTGAAGTAGGGTGGGCAAATGCAGGATATGGCGCAATAGAAAGCTGTTCAGAGTTAGATTATTTTTGGAATAATTATTCAGACCAAAATGTACATTTTTCATATGTAGGAGGCAATTAATCTGTGAAAAAAATATTTATAATATTTACATTATTATTAATTGCGGCGTTTTCAGGGTGCAACAGACCCGATAATAATAGAGAAGAGCCGTCTCAAACCGAGCAGGAATCAACAATATATGAAACAGAGACGGAAACGAAGACAAAGCTTGTATTGGGTAATGTAAGGGAACTCACTGCTCGGCAATATGTATTTCATGTTAGTGATTCCGAGGAAACTGACGATTATGTTAAGTGGAAAAATTCAGCAGCAAGTGCGCAGCTTGATATGATAGGAGGATGGGATGACGAGATTAACTGCGAGATAAAATATGAAAGCGCTCAAGGTTCAATTAGTGGAATTAAACTGTTTGTACAACCAAATAAAAAATTGAATACGGAATTCCTTGAGGCAGACATTAACTGTGACGGTTCTGATGATTTGATTATTGTATATACCGTAATGACCGGTACGGCTTCGACACAGCAATACATATATGCCTATGATTTTAAGAACAGTAAAGAGATAAAACCTGTAGGAGATGACGGCGGTTCCTTTACGGCCGTACAGGAAAAGGATTTACTTCAGTATTATAAAGAATGGTACGACAGCGGAATTACAGAATTTCCAAATATTAAGGATGGGGCGGAAGGAAAACTGCCGCAGGAGTTATTTATGCCGTCTTTAGTTGAATATAATGGTCAAACAGCCATAAAAATAAAATTCTTACAGGATGGACCGTATGATAATCAAGGGATTTCGACAGCGATTATCTGCTATGAAAAAGGTGAATTTGTGGTTAAGGAACTTTGGTTTGAGCAGATTTAATAATCATAAAATTTGCACAAGCTGCATATCTTTATTCTATGGGTAAAGTTATGCAGCAATTTTTATGCAATTTTTGCAAACAAGCTAGGAAAATATATGTTAAAAAATATCAGAAAAAAATTATTGGCGGGAATTATCATACTTAGTATATATTTGGGCGTTCCCTGCATAATAACATTGTTGGTTACAGGGATTGTTCCGGAAAATGCATCCGATGAAATTATAAACGGCAGACGGGTGGAGGTAAAATACAATAATGCCACTAAGTCTGTGGAGGTCAACAAATTTATTATAATGGTGCTGGCGGATAAGCTGTCACAGTCGTCGGAGGTAGAGGTTATAAAGGCGGAAAGCATAATGATTAGAACCGATATATACAGAATGATGGGTGACGACTACAGTATCAGCAGTGAGAAGCTGGGCATGTCCTACCTGACAGAGCGTGGAATGAAAAGCGGGTGGGGCAGCGAGTATGAGGATAAATATAATTTGCTGGCGGACTGCGTTGCGGCAACTAACGGGATAGTCATTTTGTATAATGATAAATTGATTGAGGCAAAAATGCAGGCGTCGAGCAATGGGAAAACTCTGTCGGGAAGCCAGTGCCTTGGAGACGAGTACGCATATTTGTCGGAGGTGGAGTGTCCGGGAGATATTAAATCGCCGGACTTCCTGCAGGTCAAAACATTTTCTGATAAAGAATTTGTAAAAAAAATACAGAGCCGTTATAAGGATGTGGGTCTTGACGAAAAAAATCCTATGTCAGGTATTCAGATTGTGTCTAAAACCGACAGCGGTTATGTATTAAAAATGCAGGTTGGAAATGTTGTTATGTCCGGAGCTACATTTGCCGGAATAATGGAGATTAACTCGTCTTGCCTTACAATAGAAAAGGCGGATTCAGGAATAAAAATAACGACCAAAGGCTGTGGCGACGGATTTGGCGTAAGTATATTTCATGCGGATGAAATGGCAAAGGAAGGCAGTACATACGAAGATATTTTGAAAAAATTTTACAGCGGCATTACTTTGGTATCCCAGTGAATAAGAACTAACAAATGGGGCAACATATTAACATCAATGATTTAGACAGCATTCAGAAAGGAAAGGTGTTAATATGAGGCGAAAGAGCAATGTTAATAAAGAAAAAGTAATATCCATTATAATTGCCTGCGGCGTAGTATTTGCGCTGGGAATAGGCGTGGTATCCGTAGTGAGTTCCACTAAGAAAATGGAAAATCAAAATAATATTGTAGACTTAAACGAAGGTACAGGCAACAATGTTGCTATGGAGGACAATAACAACAATAATGACAGAACCTATAGCAATCAAGAGGCGGAGTATTATGATGAAGACGAAATAAAGGACATATATGATAGTCACAAGGAAACAGAAGCGGCAGGAAATGAGAAAGAGACGCAACAGAGTACAGGGCAGAAACCTGCGGAATCGCAGGGCAATGATACTGTCGGCGTAGCGGGAGAAGCCATAAAGGATCCGGCGTCAGGTTATACATTTTCAGCCGAAAGCACTCTGCAATGGCCTGTAAAGGGGGAAATTGTGCTTAAATACAGTATGGACAGCACTATTTTATTCAAGTCGTTGGGTGTGTACAAATGCAATCCAGCCATATCTATTGCATCTGAAGCAGGAACAAATGTCGGTGTTGCAGCAGACGGCGTTGTCACTGATGTGCATGTGAGCGAGGAAACCGGAACAACTGTGTCTATAGCCATTGGAGGGGGTTATGTTACAACATATGGTTTGCTCGACGGAGTGGTAGTTAAAAAGGGTGATAAGGTTGTTGCAGGTCAGCTTCTTGGTACAGTTGCCGAGCCTACTGCATATTATGTAGAAGAAGGTTCAAATGTATATTTTAAGCTGACTAAGGACGACGAGCCTGTAGACCCGATGGATTTTTTTACGGAATAGGATAACAAAACAAGCACCCGTTAGATAATTACTTGAATCCGGATTCGCATTTAGGTTGTAATATTGAGTGGGTAGATAGAAGTACCGGGTGCTTTATATAGATGCAGAAAAATTTAAGCTGCTTGCAGGGGCGACAAGTTCCTGCAATACATAGTTGAGTAATGTTAACTCCTGTTTTTTTATGAATAAATCCTAAAAAATAATGTAGTATTTGTTAAATATATGTAAAATCAAGTTGCTTAAGACAAATAAATGTAGTAAAGTTAAAATATATTTTTGGGGGTATATTCAAAAAATATAAGGAGGTTAAATTCACATGAGAAACGTGAGAAAACTGAAAAAAATCGTTGCATGTGTGCTTACTATGGTTTTGGCAGTGGGTTTGATTAAGACATTGCCGGACAGCCTTACATCAGCGCAGACCAATGACGGCAACAACTTTAAAGTATGGCTTGATGAATTGGCAAAAGACGGTGTAGTTGAACCGGGCGCATATTCATATCGAGCTGCGGGAACGGTAACTCTGGTAGGCAACGGAGAAACAAAATTTACAACATCATACAGTGCGGCTGTAGGCGTTGTAAGAGACGGCGAGACAGTTAACGGTTACAAAGCCGGAGAAAGACATGCTACAGCCAATGATATTACTTCTATTCCACAGGCAGGGGACGGATGCTGTGTAGAATTTGAAGCAAAACTGACAGGTACTTTCAAGATATATTTTCAGAGTACGTCTTTTGTCAGAGTTTGGAAGTTTAATACAGAAACAGGAAAAAGAGTCAAAGTAATTCCAGATGATGCTTATGATTATGTTGATTCTGAAGTTGCAGCAGACTTTTTCGCTTTTAAGGCAGAGGCAGGATATACATATGTAATGTCTACAACAGGCAAGACAAACAATATGGCGTATATCGGATATCAGTTTATTGAGGATATTTCTGCTACAGTTACAGTAGAGCAGAAGAACGTTGATGTAGATGCGTCAGTTCTTACAAACCTTGAGGTATATTTAACAGACAGCGACCTCGGCGGCGATCCTGAGGCAGTTCTTAGGAGCGGCGATACATCAGCAACTCTTTCAAAGGGACATACTTACACGGTGTCTACTAATGACGGCGGCGTAAGAGCTTTGGCTGGTGATGAGGAAGAATTTGTATGCACAGGCGAAAATGTTACTATAAATCTTTACAACATTCCTGATGTTCAGCTTACGGGAACTATTACCGGAACAGAGGCAGGAACTGTTACAGAGCTTAAATTTACTAATATGATAAACGGCGCTGTATATACAGCAGAAATATCAGGTACAAGTTATACTTGTACAATGAAGCCTGGTGAGTACGACGCAAGTGTTGTTACTACTAACGGAGGATTTACTAAGGACAGAGCGTCAGTTAAGGAAACAGGCGAAAATGTCGATGAAGTATGGGTTGAATTTTCGGAAGGCGATAGCAGCATCTCATATACTCCTAATGACATAGCAGGATTTGCAGCTACAGGAACGGTATCATTAAGAAAAAATGATTTTACTGCTAACCCAGGCGCAACAATCACAGTTCCTATAACAGGTGCTTCGGTTGTTACTGTAAAGGCATATTATGAGGCATATTTTGAGATTAACGGACAGCCATACGAGGTTACTAGAAAGTCTACAAACGAGATTGATAAATTTACTGTAAATGCTTCAAGTGATTTAACTATTACATTTACAGGAAGTGCAACATCTTATCTCACAGGAATTGATGTTACTCAGGTTGTAGAATTTAAGAATACAATTAATGTTCCTGGTGATTATGCTACAATGAAAGAGGCTGTTGCCGCAATTAAGGGCATGTCAGGCAGGCCTGAAGGCGAAGATGGCAGAATTACAATTAACCTGACAGCAGATTTATTTGAGCAGGTAGTAATGGATGTTCCTTATGTTACTTTAAACGGTAATAATCACGAGATTTCATGGTACTATGGAGTTGGTACATTTTATTACTCAATAGATCCTGATACAGGACTTTACAATGAAAGACTTGCAAGAGACAAATATTCATGCGCTGAAGGCAATGGAAATCTCTGGGGCGGTGTATTTATTGTAAGAGGCAATAATTTTATCGCTAATGATACAACATTTAAAAATACATATAATTATACTCTTACAGAGGCTGAGCTTAGCGATATCGACCATACGGTATCAGGAATGCCTGCAAGAGTAGAAGGCACTGATGTAACCGCATATGCGTCAAAGGAAAGATCTAACGCTTTCTATATTGATGCTGATAATATTGAGTGTTATAACTGTAAGATACTTTCTTCACAGGATACTCTCGGAAGAAATGGCAGCGCTAATAATAACTATCATGCATATTTTAAGAATTGCGTAATTGGCGGAAATACAGATTATATCTGTGGTGAGTTTTCAGCAGTATTTGATAATTGTGAGCTTCAGTGGAAGACATATGAGGGCGATGAAAAGAACAATGGTAAGGTTGGATATATCGTTGCTCCTAAGACAAGTCCTTATGTATTCAGAAACTGCGTTATTACAACAGACGGCGTAGGAACAGGCGTTAAGGGATACTATGGAAGAACATGGGGCGCAGCTTCTAATACTTCATTTATCAATACAGAGACTAACGGCCTTATCCTTGATGCAGGCTGGGGCGAAATGACTACCGGCGATGGAGCAACAGCAATATTCAAGGAATATAACAACACTAATTTCGGTGTAGTTACATATTCTACAGGAGAATTTTGCAAGGGTGATAATCAGACGCTTGAAGCTGTTAAGAATTATATTGACAGCGATACAGTATCTGCTGTAGATACAGTTCTTAATTCATGGAAGCCGGTTTCATACAAGTATGATGCTATTGACTATACAAAGATTGGCGAGCAGTTGGGTAAAGTACAGGCACTTGATGCAGCTGCATATACAGAGGAGACTTATGCTAAGGTAACAGAGCTTGTTAATTCTGTTGAATATGCAGGCGCTGCACAGGAATACTTAGATGATATGGCTGATAAGATTGCAGCAGCAATCGCAGCTCTTGTAGAGGTGAAAACTCCTGATACGGATACTGATACGGATAATCAGGGTGGCAATACCGGAGCAAATACCGGTGACGCAACACCGATTGCATTGTATATGATGCTTGCATTATTGAGTTTAACAACTCTTTTTGCAGTAGTTTTTTTCAGAAGAAAAAATGTAGTTAAATAATTAATCATATTTTGTATATGATAATTTCCCACCGGTTATAATTTCCGGTGGGAAATTTTTATGTCTATAGGAAAGTCCTTGAGTTTTATATAGATATAAAAAATAATATGCGCAGTTCGCAGAAAGGAAAACACTGCGTTGCAGCCTGCTGACGCGCGGCAAGAAAAGATGTGCTTATGTAAATTTTAATGAGGTGAGTATTAGTATTATTTGTCACAAAATTTTAGTTCATTTTATACCGGAAATGTGGTATAATGTCCGCGAAGCGGGCATTATACCAGCGCCGATGCGCGGTGAGCGAAGCGAACATACCGATGCGCAGCGTGTGCATCCGCCGGAGGCAGCATATCTGTATGCAGATATGATACAATGAGCGCAAGCGAGCCAAAGCAAGCGCAATTTGTTTATGGCGAGCGGCGAATGTCGTTCACAAGCTGTGCTTGTGATACAATGCTTCTGCGCATATAGTGTAATTCAAGAAAACAAATTAGGAATTGCGGGAAAGAGGACAAGTTTATGTGGTTTGACGAGGCAGTAATTTATCAGATATATCCGTTGGGAATGTGCGGCGCTCCCCTAAAAAATGAGGGTGAGACCGGAGAACAACACAGAATATTGAGAATTTTAGACTGGGTAGAGCATATTAAAAAGATGGGAGCAACCTGCGTGTTGTTTAATCCCATCTTTGAGAGCGACGCTCATGGTTATGATACAAGAGATTACAATAAAGTGGATTGCAGGCTTGGAAATAACGAAGATTTTAAATGTGTGTGCGAGGCTATTCATGCCGCAGGTCTTAAAATTTTGCTGGATGGTGTATTTAATCACGCAGGCAGAGGATTTTTTGCATTCAAGGATGTACAGGAAAAGAAATGGGAGAGTCCTTATAGGGACTGGTTTAATATTTCATTTGACGGAAACACTAATTATAACGACGGTTTTTGGTACGAGGCATGGGAGGGCTGCAATGAGCTTGTCAAGCTGAACCTTAGAAACCCTGCGGTAAAGGATTATCTTTTTGACGCAGTCAGAGGCTGGGTCAGGGATTATGATATTGACGGCTTAAGGCTTGATGTGGCGTACTGTCTTGATTTAGATTTTTTAAGGGAGCTGCGTGGACTGGCTGACAGTATAAAGCCTGATTTTGTACTGATGGGCGAGACTCTGCATGGAGATTATAACAGGTGGATGAACGACAACGCATGTCATTCAGTAACTAATTATGAGTGTTATAAGGGGCTTTATTCAAGTTTTAATTCGGCAAATATGCATGAGATATCATATAGCCTGAACAGGCAGTTCGGCAGTGAAAACTGGTGCATATATACAGGAAAACATCTTCTTAGCTTTGTGGACAACCATGACGTAAGCAGGATTGCAACAATTCTTGCGGATAAGAATAATCTTAAACCGGTGTATGGAATGTTGTTTGGTATGCCGGGAGTTCCATCAGTCTATTATGGCAGCGAGTGGGGCGTTGAGGGAAATAAAAGCGACGGAGACCCTGCTTTAAGACCGTCTATAGATAAACCTGAAAGCAATGACCTGACAGAGTGGATTGCAAAACTTGCAGCGGCGAGAACAGGCAGCAAGGCGCTTTGTTACGGCAGCTACAGAAATATAATGGTTATGCCTAAGCAGCTTATATTTGAGAGAAAATGCGACGGGGAAAGAGTGCTTGTTGCAATCAATTCGGATTCGGCTCCATATCATGCTGATTTCAATGCGGAGGCAGGCTGTGCTGTTAATCTTATAACAGGCGAAAAGCATGATTTTGGCGGCGGAAGCGATTTGCCTCCGTATTCATGCGCATTTTGGAAGACAGAGTAAATTTTACAGATACAAAAAAGCGGAAAGTTTAATCGAACCGGACTTAATGCCGGGCGATGAAGCTTTCCGCTTTTTGCGTTGTTGTTTGATGAGTATGAGGATATCAAAATATTATGCAAATTATTAAATAATCTAAGAATTAAATAATTAAACAATTAAACAATTAAACAAATGATACCCTGATGTATATTCAATTATGACAGCGGAAATAATGCTACATAATTAAACATCATAATAAAGTGACAAATGCTTCCGGCCATTACAAATAGGTGGAATATTTCGTGAGAACCGAAATATTTATGCTTGGAATTAAATATAGGCAACTTAAGCGCATATATTACGCCGCCGATGGTATAGATAATTCCGCCTGCCAAAAGCCAGTTAAATGCGGCCGCAGGAAGCGTATTCATAATCTGTGTAAACGCCAGTACGCATACCCAGCCCATAGCGATATAAAGCACTGAGGAGAGCCATTTTGGACATGTCACCCAGCAAAGCTTGAAAACAATGCCGATAATTGCAATGCTCCATACGAGAGCCAGCATCATATAACCTGTCATATTGTGAAGAACAATAACGCAGATAGGCGTGTATGTCCCTGCAATCAGAACAAATATCATACAGTGGTCCAGCTTTTTAAGAATTTTATTAATTGCCGGGGACAGGTCAAGCGTATGATATGTTGTGCTTGCGCCGTATAAGAGAATCATACTGACAATAAATACAGTGAGGCATACAACATGAACCATATCCGGCGCTGACAAAGCCTTTATAATGAGAGGCAGAGCGGCAAAGATAGCCATTAACATACCAATAAAGTGAGTGATGGCGCTGCCAGGGTCTTTTATCTTAATGTGGTTATTTTTGTAAACAAATGTCATAGCGAACTCCTTTCATTAAAAGTCTGGTCATAATGCGACAAATAATTCGCAAAACCAGAACAATTAATATAAAACCGTAAGAAGTAGTTTTTAAAACCACGTTACATTGTAAATAATAATACATAACATATGAAAATGCAATAGCTTTTTGGAAAAATTTATAAATAATTTTGTCAAAAGCGGTTTTGCCTCTTTTTTTAACGGCTTTTGGCACAGATGAGAAAGCAAATTGACAGTGGAATAAAGAATAAATTCGGGGTATAATATTTTATATTGTATGTTGAACATTATCTGAAAAGCAGTCAGGCAGTAGATGGAGGTTATTGTATGAAATATGACGTATCTATTATAGGCGCCGGACCAGGCGGAATATTTTCGGCTTATGAGCTTATGAAGAAAAGACCTGAGTTAAAAGTGGCAGTATTTGAGGCGGGCAACACTCTTTTTAAGAGGAAATGCCCTATTGACGGCGATAAGGTTAAATCCTGTATAAAATGTAAAACCTGTGCCATTATGAACGGCTTTGGAGGAGCAGGCGCATTTTCTGACGGAAAATATAACATTACAAATGATTTTGGAGGAACGCTTCATCAGTATATCGGCAGGCAGAAGGCTATAGACCTTATGAAATATGTTGACGAGATAAATGTGTCGCATGGAGGAGCAGGTACAAAAATGTACTCTACAGCCGGAACAAAGTTGAAAAAGATATGCATGCAAAACAAGCTCACTCTTCTAGAGGCTTCAGTGCGCCATTTGGGTACAGATATTAACTATGTTGTGCTTGAGAATCTGCTGGCAGAGTTAAGTGAAAAGGTGGACTTTTATTTCAACACGCCTGTGGAGCGGCTTGAAAAGACGAAGAATGGATATATGGTTTACACAGGCGGCGACCGGAATGGTGAAAGCGGTCTTGATGGGGTCTGTAAGGGCGAGAGCGTGCAGCAGTGTGTAGAATGTAAGAACTGTATAGTATCTGTAGGGCGCAGCGGCAGCAAATGGATGGAAAAGGTCTGTGAAGATTTGGATATTCCTACAAAGTCAAATCGTGTTGATATAGGTGTGCGAGTGGAGCTTCCGGCAGTTATATTTGCGCATATTACAGATGAGCTTTACGAGAGCAAGGTGGTTTATCGAACAGATAAGTTTGAGGATAATGTGCGTACATTTTGTATGAACCCATATGGAATCGTGGTAAATGAAAACACTAACGGAATTATTACCGTAAACGGACACAGCTTTGAGGATGCAAATAAGAAAACTGAAAATACTAATTTTGCCCTGCTGGTGGCAAAGCATTTTTCAGAGCCGTTTAAGGACAGCAACGGTTACGGCGAGAGTATCGCCAGACTTTCAAATATGCTTGGCGGCGGAGTTATCGTCCAAAGATTTGGCGATTTGGAAAGAGGAAGAAGAAGTACGCAGAAACGAATTGACGAAGGAACTGTAAGACCAACTCTTGCGGCTACTCCGGGAGATTTGAGTCTGGTCCTTCCAAAGAGAATCCTTGACGGTATTATTGAGATGATTCATGCGCTGGACAGAATCGCGCCGGGAACAGCCAACGATGACACGCTGCTTTATGGTGTTGAAGTTAAGTTCTACAATATGGAAGTGGAGCTTGACAGCAATCTTGAAACCAAGCACAAGGGCCTGTATGTAATAGGCGACGGCAGCGGAGTAACCCATTCCCTGTCCCATGCGTCGGCAAGCGGGGTGTTTGTGGCGGATAGGATTGCGGAGATGATTTAAGCAGCTTATCTGTTTGTTGCATTATTAGGCATTTGCGAAATGCGTGTTTTGCAATTACCTATACAGCCGCTATGAATTTGATATGGAAAATGACAATATGAAGGGTGGTGTATAACAGTATATCCGGTAGATTTGCTGATATTTCTGTGATATACTTTAGTGTAAAGACAGAGTATTAATGTCATAGGATTAAAACTATAATATTTATGGCAGAATGTTGATTTTAAAGATTTATAGTTGCTTATGTTATTTGTGGGAAGTATAGCAAAAGAAGCATAAAGAAAGGAAGGTTGATTATGGTACTTGATTTATTTAAGCTGGATGGAAAGGTTGCGGTGGTGACAGGAGCCAACACAGGACTTGGACAGGGTATGGCGGTGGCGCTTGCGGAGGCAGGGGCTAAGGTCGTGGGTGTTGCGAGACGTTCCTGTCATGAGACAAAAGCTCTTATAGAGCAGTCAGGTGGAAGTTTTGCGGAGGTTATTGCGGATTTGTCCGATATGGAGGCGATTCCGAGGATTATTAATGAGGCGGTTGAGACGTTTGGAAGAGTTGACATTCTTGTTAATAATGCAGGGCTTATAAAGCGGTGTGACGCTATTGAATTCAGCGAAACGGACTGGGATTCGGTTATTCAGGTAAATCAGAAAATGGTATTTTTCTTAAGTCAGGCATTTGCAAAGAAATTAATAGAGCAGGGAGAGGGCGGCAAAATTATTAATATTTGTTCTATGCTTTCATATCAGGGCGGTATCCGTGTGCCGTCGTACACAGCAAGCAAGAGCGCCGTTATGGGGCTTACTAAGGCTATGGCAAATGAGTGGGCTTCGTATAACATTAATGTAAATGCCATTGCGCCGGGTTATATGGCGACCAACAACACTGCACAGCTTCGTTCGGATTCTGACAGGAGCGAGCAGATTATAGAAAGAGTACCAGCGGGAAGATGGGGTACTCCTGAGGATATGAAGGGAGCTGTTGTATATCTTGCATCGAATGCTTCGGCTTATGTAAATGGATTTACTCTTGCCGTTGACGGCGGCTGGCTGGCCAGATAAAAGCAGAAAATTTAATCTAATTCTACACCGGCAATATCCCTGTGTGGGTTAGTGTCGGACAATCCAAGCCGCACGATTTTTCCTGTGACAGGAGCAAAATGAAGCTGCATAGCCTCGAACGCCGTCTGCATTTCCGCTTTGCTCAGCTTCTTTCCGGGAGTTATGTGCGGAAACCACTGGTAGGGTTTGCAGCACTTGTTTATTGTGACATCATTTCTTGAGAACAGCACTTCGTAGGCCGTTTCAGCAAGAGATTGCAGATATTCGTTTAACACTGGAGCTGCATATAGAATATACGGAAAAAATGTGCCGATGGAAATAATATTTATACTGCCTGCGCCTATATTTTTCAGTTTGTAAAAATCTTCTGTCAGATTAAGAAAAATTTTTATGCATTATAATTTATTTATGCAAATTTAGTCCGGATTGGAAAGCTGCTGTTTTGAATGGCTAAAAAGACAGTTTGATTTTGGCTTTGGTTATAGATAAAAAGGCGGATAACCTCTTATTTATTGGTTATCCGCCTTTTTATAAGTATAAATGCCGATTAAACGGCAAAGAGTTTTATGTTCGTTGATTAACCGAAATATCTCTTAAGAAGTCCCTCAAAAGCTCTGCCGTGTCTAGCTTCGTCACGAGCCATCTCATGAACTGTGTCGTGGATTGCGTCAAGGTTAGCAGCCTTTGCTCTCTTAGCGAGGTCAACCTTGCCTGCTGTAGCGCCGTTCTCTGCCTCAACTCTTAACTCAAGGTTCTTCTTTGTGCTGTCAGTTACAACCTCTCCGAGAAGCTCTGCAAATTTTGCAGCGTGTTCAGCCTCTTCCCAAGCTGCCTTCTCATAGTAAAGACCTATCTCCGGATAGCCTTCTCTGTGAGCAACTCTTGCCATTGCAAGGTACATACCAACCTCTGTACACTCGCCCTCAAAGTTAGCTCTTAAATCCATAAGAATATCCTCGCTTACGCCCTTAGCTACACCAACAACGTGTTCTGCAGCCCAAGTTCTGTCTGCACCCTGTGCGATGAACTTTTCAGGACCTACATGACATACCGGACATTCTGCCGGTGGGTTGTCTCCTTCATAAACATATCCGCATACTGAACATACATACTTCATAATTTTATTCTCCTTTTAATTAAAAAATTTTTAAAATTAGTAACGATTATTGTTATTACAATAGCAATATAACATATTAAGTTTTTTCTGTCAATAACAAAATAGTAATTATTACTGTTTTGTTATAAAATTTTTATATTTTCTTTATTAAGGCAACATTCGCACTTGCCATAGAAAAATGATACGTTGCCAGCTATAGAACCTTTAAAATTTTCCCCAGCCGCTGCTAAAAATGTCTCTTCTGCTGCTTTGAAGTCGCAGTCCAAGTCAATTAAAGCGCCGCATTCTGTACATTGAAAATGGTAATGAGGCATTGTATTGCCGTCATAATGTATGGAACCGTCATTGCATGGAACCTTTACAGCCTGACCGTTTTCAACGAGAAACGAAAGATTGCGGTAAACCGTTCCTAAGCTGATATTTGGAAATTCCTTTACTACATTGGAATATACAACTTCAGCAGTAGGATGGTCTTTTCGGGACATAAGAAAATTTTTAATGGCATCCCGCTGTTTGCTGTGTTTAGTAGTAGACATGGCACCTCCTTAAAATATTAATCATAATAAAATAGTAATGATTACGATTATTATTTTATATTAATTTGACAAAAGTGTCAATAATATTTGTGCCATATTTAATTTACAATATTTGTAATTTATATGAGTTTCCTATTTACTCTGCTGCTTCACTGTAGTCCGTATGAGATTCATGATTTTACCAATGGCGTCGCTCTGCGGGCTTGCCGCCATAGTTTGCCTGTAGGTATTCCGGTTGGCGTATAAATCGTCAACCGATTTGAGAAGAGTCTCCGGAGTAAGGTTTTCTTCCTCGAGAACATCTGCGTATCCATGCTCTTTAAAGGACTTTGCATTTAAAATCTGGTCGCCGCGGCTTGCTGCTGCTGAAAGCGGAATAAGAAGCGACGGTTTTTTAAGAGCAAGAAGCTCGCATACAGCATTGGCTCCGGCTCTTGAAATAACTATATCAGCTATTGAGAACAAATCTCGCATTTCCTTACTTACATATTCAAATTGCACATAGCCCGGGGTATTGTTAAGGCTTTCGTCTGTTTTTCCCTTGCCGCATAAATGCACAACCTGATATTTTTTGAGAAGCTCAGGGAGAACTGCCCGGACTGCTTCATTAATGCGGACTGCGCCTGTGCTTCCGCCAACTACAAGGATTATGGGTTTATCTGATGTAAAGCCGCACATATCACGTCCCGCTATAGGATTTCCTTTGAGAAGCTCTTTGCGGATTGGGGAGCCGGTGAGTACCGCTTTATTCTCGGGGAGATATTTTAAGGTCTCGGGGAAATTGCAGCATATTTTGGCTGCACCCTTCATGGCTATCTTGTTGGCAAGTCCGGGCGTCATATCGGATTCGTGGATAATAACAGGGATACCCTTAACGGAAGCTGCCAAAACCACAGGAACCGATACAAAGCCGCCCTTTGAAAATATTATGTCAGGCTTTATTTTTTTCATGAGCCTGCTTGCCTGAAAATATCCTTTGATAACTCTGAAAGGGTCGCTTAAATTTTTAAGACTTTTATAACGTCTGAGTTTGCCTGAGGAGATGCCGTAATAAGGCACTTTTAAGTCTTCAATAAGCTGTTTTTCAATGCCTGAGTAAGAGCCTATGTAAGACACTTCAAAGCCCGCGTTATTAAGGCTTGGCAGTAACGCGATGTTAGGTGTTACATGACCGGCAGTGCCGCCGCCGGTTAATATTATCTTTTTCATTGAAAGTTGCCTCCAATATAAAAATAAATTAATTTTTAAAATTATTGCTGCCCCGCTCCAAATCGTTGATGGCAAAGCGTTCCTTATAGCTGCAATGCCGGCAGAGAGGTTCTGAGGCAAGACGCCGCCTGAAATTGTTTAAAATGCCGATAGTACGCTCATTTTCTAAAATGTCTTTCAGACTTTCTGTAAAAATGTTGCCTAGAGCCATAATGCCGTTTCCGTCAAGGCAGCATGGAACCACTGTTCCGTTGCTTAAAATGGCTATGTGGGTGCGAAGCCCCTGACATATTCCATACGGGTTGCAGTAGGAATTGTTCAAATCAGGCCATTGAAACGGAGATTGTATATTGATGTGCATCCGGTTTTTAATACGGTAATTATTATGTCCGAATATAAGCGGCTCATTTTTTGTATTCCAGAGCCGCAGGGAAATTTCTGTATCAGTTTGTGCCAGAATTTCTTCACAGCTAAAAAATACGTCCTTTATATATTCGTCCATATCAATACAATCATTGTCATCCGCACTGTGCAGGGAAATGTTAATCTGGTGTACAGAATATTTTATAAGGGTTTCAAGCTGCTTTTTAAGCAGCGTTCCATTGGTAGTTACATTTACCGTAATACGTGATTGCCTGCATAGCTGCAATATTTCCTCAAGCTGTGGGTGAAGCAGCGGTTCGCCCTTGACGTGCAGATATATAAAGTTAGTATATGATTTTATCTCCTGTAAAATGTGCGAAAACTGTTCAGTACTTAAAAAAGCAGGAGGTCTTAGTGTTTCCTGACAAAATGAGCAGCGTAGGTTGCACGAGCTTGTGATTTCTATATAAATGCGTTTAAACCGCATCAGAAGACTCCTTGTATTGTTTTAATGCTTTTGCAAGCTGGTCAGGGCATGAGGTTGATTTGAAACCGCAGCGGATTCCCGACATTCTGTTTATGGCTTCATCAATGTCCATGCCTTCAACAAGAGCAGCCACACCTTGAGTGTTGCCGGAGCAGCCGCCTGTAAAACGAACTCCTGTAACCTTGTTGTCTACAACATTAAAATCAATAGCGCTTGAGCATACGCCTGAAGTTTTATATTTCATAATAGTGAACCGCCTTTCGTTAAATTTCGTATATATGAGTATAGCACATTTGCTTGCAATAAGATAGAGATTAGATTAAAATGATTGCAGCAGATGAGCGAATAAAAATTTTGTAATATATATTAGGAGGCGACGAAATGATAGGTATAATTGGGGCAATGGAGGAGGAAGTGGAGCAGATTGTTAAGGACATGGAGATTTTATCACAGGAGACAAAGGCGCAGATGACTTTTAAATGCGGAAAGCTTGCAGGAAAGGACGTCGTCATTGTAAGAAGCGGTATCGGCAAGGTTAATGCGGCGGTTTGCACGCAGATTTTAGCAGATGATTATAAGGTGGATTATGTTATAAATACTGGTATTGCAGGCTCGCTGAAGGCCGAAATAGACATAACAGACGTGGTTATTTCTAAGGATGTCCTTCATCACGATATGGACGCCACAGGCTTCGGATATGCTCCAGGGCAGATTCCGAGAATGGATACTCTGGCATTTGAGGCAGACGAGAGGCTTGTGGAAATAGCTCAGCAGGCATGTTCAAGAGTAATTCCCTGGATAGGTACGCATGTCGGCAGAGTGGTAAGCGGCGACCAGTTTATTTCTGATAAGGCAGTAAAGGAACGCATAACAAATCAGTTTGACGGATACTGTACAGAGATGGAGGGCGCAGCCATTGCGCAGGCGGCTTATTTGAATGGAATACCGTTTGTAATAATCAGGGCAATTTCCGACAAGGCGGACGACAGCGCGACAATGGATTATCCGACATTTGAAAGACAAGCGATTGCCAATTCGGTGCTTTTGATAAAGGAAGTTGCCGCCAGTATATAAGGGTATTGCAGCAAAGTGTAAACAGAAAATATAAATAAAAATATAAAAATGTCAAAATACCGCCTAATTTGGCGAAAGATTTTTGGGGCTTGGGACTTTTATTTATGACCTTGATATTTTATAATTGCAGAATAAATGTGAAATTATATTTTAAAGAAAGGTCAGGTTATTAGTATGAGGTTGGTGGTTACAGCCATAGTGGTGATGTTCATCGCCGGAATGGCTGCATGGCTTGTACTATACAGAAATTATTCGCTGATGCTGACGGACGTGAGGCAGAGCGGATTTAGGACACCCCTGATAAAATTAATAATAAAAAAGTACATGGATTGCAGGAAGCTTGATATATGCGTGCGCAATGCAGAGGCGTTTGTGGAAAAGAATATCGAGAATAACAGGATTTGCGGATTGTCATACGAAGCATTGGAAAAGCTTGCCAGGACTATTGAGTACTTAATCGTAATGCTGGCAGTTGTGTCAGCATTTTTTATGCGGGAGATGCCGGAGGAAGTATATATGTGCTTTACCGTAGGGGCTGTGGCGGTGATGGCGCTGCATTTATTTGGCAGGCTGGCGGATATACCGAGACTTCACAAAATATTGGTGACAGAGCTTGTGGATTACATAGAAAACAGCGGCACGCTTCCTCAGCTAAATCTGGAGGAGACAGCTAAGGTCAGCAGGCTGAAGGGAAAGGCATACACAGATTTTGTAAAAATGAACAGGTCATATGAAAAAATTCAGGCTTCCAGCAAAAAGCTGAAGGCCACTGACAGGTGCGGTTAATATTTCTCTTGAAAAATGTGCTGAAAATGCTATAATAAACATATCTTATTTATTCGTGAAAAGGAGAATACATATGGGACAGGTTAAATTTGATTATTCAAAGACTTCAGGCTATGTGCATGAGCATGAAGTTGAGTCTATGAAAGCTATTACACAGAGCGCAAGGGAGCTTTTGCTTTCGAGAAAGGGTGCGGGAAATGATTTTCTTGGATGGATTGATCTTCCTGTGGATTATGATAAGGATGAATTTGCGAGAATTAAAGCTGCATCAGATAAGATTCGTTCGGATTCAGAAGTGCTTGTAGTTATAGGTATCGGCGGTTCTTATCTCGGAGCGAGAGCTGCCATTGAATTTCTTGGACACAATTTCTTTAATTCTGTTAATAAGGATATTCGCAAGGCGCCTGAAATTTATTTTGTAGGAAACAGCATCAGCTCTAATTATCTTGCGGGTCTGGTAGATGTTATCGGTGACAGGGATTTTTCGGTAAATATTATTTCTAAGTCAGGTACGACTACTGAGCCGGCTATTGCGTTCAGAGTGTTTAAGAAGCTGCTCGAGGACAAGTATGGCAAGGACGGCGCAGCTAAGAGAATTTATGCAACAACAGACAAGGCAAAGGGTGCGTTAAAGAAGCTGGCAGATGCAGAAGGCTATGAGGAATTTGTGGTTCCTGATGATGTAGGCGGACGTTTTTCAGTGCTTACAGCAGTTGGTCTTCTGGCAATCGCAGTAAGCGGTGTCGATATCGACGAGCTTATGGCCGGTGCGGCTTCAGCTAGAAAACGCTGCATCGAAAACGACTTTGACAGCAACGATTCTATGCAGTATGCAGCGCTTCGTAATATCATGCTAAGAAAGGGTAAGGCTGTTGAAATTCTCTGCGATTATGAGCCAAGCCTACATTATACACTTGAGTGGTGGAAGCAGTTGTTTGGCGAGTCAGAGGGTAAGGATAACAAGGGCTTATTCCCTGCCAGCGTAGACCTTACAACAGATTTACATTCTATGGGACAGTTCATTCAGGACGGTTCAAGAATTATGTTTGAGACAGTTCTCAATGTGGAGCAATCTAACAGAGAGGTTATGATTGAGGAAGAGGCAGAGGATCTTGACGGACTTAATTATCTTGCCGGAAAGTCAGTGGATTTTGTTAATAAATGTGCTATGAACGGTACAATTCTTGCGCACACAGACGGAAACACACCTAACCTTGTAGTAAATATTCCTGAGCAGACGGCATTTTATCTTGGAGAGCTTTTCTATTTCTTCGAGTTTGCATGCGGCCTGTCAGGATATATGTTGGGCGTAAATCCATTTAACCAGCCGGGGGTAGAAAGCTACAAGCGCAATATGTTCGCACTTCTCGGCAAGCCGGGATATGAGGCTGAGGGAGAGGCTTTGAGAAAGAGGCTGTAAGCCGAATGTGAAAGCTGCGGCTGAGATAATAGTTCATAGAAAGAGTTTACAATTATGAAAATAGTTATGCTGGATACCATTACGTTTGGTGACGATATTGATTTGAGCAAATTTGACGCAATCGGCGAAGTCGTTAAGTACAGCACCAGCACTCAGACAGAGGCTGTTGCCAGACTTAAGAAGCATAATCCGGATATTGTCATCAACAATAAAATAATATTGAATGAAGCCGTTTTGTCAGCAGCTCCGGCTCTTAAAATGATTGCTGAGACTGCGACAGGCTTTAACAATATTGATTTGGAATATACAAGGGCAAAGGGAATACGTGTTGCCAATGTCGCCGGATATTCTACGCAATCGGTTATCCAGCATACCTTTGCTTTAATGTTCTATGTGCTTGAAAAACTGAACTATTATGACAATTATGTAAAAAGCGGCGAGTACACCGACTGTCCTTGCTTTACACATTTTGCGAAGGTTTTTCCTGAAATTTACGGAAAGACATGGGGAATTGTGGGACTGGGTGCTATAGGCAAAGGCGTTGCGGACGTTGCGAAAGCGTTTGGCTGCAAAGTCGTGTATTATTCTGCGTCGGGAAAAAGCTATGATACGGAGTATGAGAGAGTATTTCTTGACAAACTTCTGGAAAATTCCGATATTATATCAATTCATGCGCCGCTAAATGAAAATACCGAAAATCTTTTTAATTATGAGAACATAAGCAGAATGAAAAAGTCAGCCATACTTTTAAATCTTGGAAGAGGACCTATTGTCAATGATGCAGATTTGGCGAGGGCGTTGGAGGAAGGACTGATTGCAGGCGCCGGGCTTGATGTCATAAAAAATGAACCTATGGAGAAGGACAGCCCGCTTCTAAAGCTTCAGGACAGCGGCAAACTTATAGTTACGCCGCATATTGCGTGGGCGACCTATGAGGCGAGAAGCAGGCTGATGGACGAAGTGTACAAAAATATCGTCGCATTTCTTAACAATGAAGAGAGAAATGTTATTGTGTAGGGATTAGAGACAATGATTTTCCGACGCTGGAAAATTTGCAAAAAATTTTATATATTTGTTTGACAATGTCATCCAAAGCGTATATTATAATAATGCTGTGTTTTTGTGGAAGTGTTTTTGCAGGGACGCTTGATATTTTGGCGGCGTGTGGCTCAGTTTGGTAGAGCGCTACGTTCGGGACGTAGAGGCCGCAGGTTCGAATCCTGTCACGCCGATTTTGTGATATTAAAATACTAGCAATTATCTATATATGATAATTGTCTTAAAAAAATTTAATCCGGATTTAAGGTATATGGAGCAGCTTTATAGTATTATAAGAAGAGCCGTAGTATCGATAGGCGTTATGGGCTTGTGGACATTTGTTTAACGATACAAAAACAAATAAAAAAAGCTGGGTATTAATTAAATTATATTTAATAAAAACAGCGTGCAGATTTGCAAGGAAGATATCTTTTCAATTTTGCATGCTGCTTTTTTAACACAATTTGGGTCTTTGTACAGAACATTTCGCGTGGGTATGCCTCATGGAAGCATAGTAATTGCCCGCCGATTGTCCGCAATCCGTGAGGGTGGCAGAACGGTTTGCTCCTGTTCTGGTTCATCAGGAGCGTGTGGAGAAACATATCCTTGAGAATGAAAAGGAATCAAGGGAGTACATCGTGCAGGCATGGGCGGAAGCAATGGTTATCTATAAGAATTGTCCACATGAACTGAAGCTGTCGAAAGAGATGGAAGAATATCTGAAAGAAATGCAGAAACAGTTTATGCCGGAAGATACGAAAGTGGGAATTATTCAGGCGTGGCTGGATGACTGTGCGGAAGAATACGTGTGCAGTGAGATGATTTACAGGGAGGCGCTGCGGCATGAATATGAAGAACCGAAACAATGGGAGATTAAGGAAATTAACAGTATTATGAATACTTGTATAGATGGGTGGGAGAAAGTCAGCTCTCATAGATTCGTCAAGTATGGATTGCAGCGTGGCTGGAAGCGTGAAACTGATATGCAGGGATTTACCCCATTGCCGGATAATGCAGAGCTGCCTTTTAAGGAGTAACAGGCAATATTATTTATACTCTTTTTCGTTCGGTTTACAGGGCGCGTTTACATTTTTGTAAACGGTGGGTTTACAAAGAAATGTTGAAAAAACAAGGAATATATTTATTTGTAAACGGTGTAAACAGAGAAAACTGAAAACACAGAAATAAGATTAACAACGATATGGAGGGCATTTATTATGCAGAAATTTAACAACACAAAAATCATTATTGGCTTGGATCATGGCTACGGCAACATGAAAACAGCGCACAGGGTATTTAAAAGACAGGCGTGGAATGTTTTGAAGAAGAACCGATAGTCAGCACGAATTACATTAAATATAAAGATAAGTATTATGTAATCGGGGAAAACCATTTGATTTATCAGGGCAATAAAACAGATTCGCAGGACTTTTTTATTCTTACATTGGCAGGATTGGCGGAAGAATTGAAATTTAGAGGTCTGCATGAAGGGAAAGTAATTTTGGCTGTCGGGCTTCCTCTTGCATGGGCGAAAAGTCAGGCGGCGGATTTTAAGAAATATCTGATGCAGGAGCAGGAATTGTTTTTCTCATTCCGCAGAGAAAATTATCGGGTGCATCTGTGCGGAGTGGAAGTGTTTCCGCAGGGATTTGCGGCAGTATGCAATGCCGGAGCTATGAAAGGTTTTAACATGATAGCGGATATAGGGAATGGCACTATGAACGTGATGCTGATTGTTGACGGCAGACCGTTGGAGAAAAGTTTGGTGACGGACAAGTTTGGAGTGTCAATCTGCATGAAAGAAATACAAAAGGAACTGTCTAAATCAGATGGGGAAAGCATACCGGAGGCGATGATTGAGCCGATGCTGATTAACGGATTGCAGGGCAGGACGGACAATGTAGCGAAAACAGTCAGTCGGATTGCAGACAGATATACTGGAGATATTTTAAAACGACTGACTGATTATGGGTATAAGGAAAATCTGGTGCATCTCTATGTGATCGGCGGTGGAGGATGTCTGCTCAGGCATTACAGCGGTATTGCTTCAAATGGGAATGTGACTTTTATTGAGGACATCTGCGCTAATGCCAAAGGGTACGAATACCTTGCAATGCAGAAACAGCGCAGACAGGCGGTGTAGAAATGAGGATGTGGAATGAGAAAAAACTATAAATGTAGCAATATAAAATTCTGCATGGAAGATGAAAACCAGCGCAGGACATGGGAATATCTGCAGGGTATCACACGAAAAGACGGTTCTTATGGGAAGATACTGTCTGATGCTTTTGTGGCGGTTCTTGACGGGCAGATATGGGCTGGAACTGATAAGGCAGTGAATGATTCCATTATTATCTCTGCGGCGCAGAACGCAGATGTTTTTGAAGAAATGCTGGACAGGGTATTGGAACAAAAATTCCCTGAGATGCTCCAAGAGCTGCAGAAGATTTTGGGAGAGTAGATAAGCAGTGGATTTAGGGAATATGCTTCCGGTTTTCATTCCGGCGCAGAAAACCTTGCTGGAAAAAATGATGCAGATGGAATGGGGCAGATGCAGGAGGCAGAATTATCTGAGGATATGATGACATTTGCATTTGCGATGGGCGAATAGGTGGTTCCGAATTTTTATATTCGGTTCTCAATTCTGGAAAGGAAGCCTATGGAACGG
>CAYZZP010000021.1:0-43325 GCA_964482965.1 uncultured Lachnospira sp. | reverse complement strand
TCTGCCGCCTGCGGCGACTTGATTATAATATCACTCCTGCAATAAGTTGTCAACAACTTTTTCATTATTTTTTCAAAATTTGTCGAAATTTTTTATCTATTTTTTCAAGAATGATTTAACAATATTTCAACTTTAATACTAAAAGCATTTTTCAAACGGTACTTTAAGCAAAAAAGGCCAGCTCCCCGCTGACCTTCTCTAAATATAAATTTTTTCACTTTATAATCTACCTTACAATCTGTATAACAAATGCCGGAGTCTGCGGCGGAATACTTGCTGTCATAAAATCAGCATGTTCAACCCTTACCCTCAGTCCCGGAAATAACATTGCCAGTCTGATTCTGCGCCCCGAAGCATCCAATATAACTGTGTCTCTTGATATGTTAAATCTGATTCTTGAAGCCGGATTCAAACTGCTGGCGGTAATTATAAAATTTTCTCTTTGATTTACCTCCACAATTCTTCCCACTGTCATTCTATTCATGTTTGGTCTTGATGTAACACGAATTGAAAACGCCTGCGCCTGAGGCGGAATACTTCTAGTCATAGCCGCTGAAAATGCTGCGTCCACAACCATTCCTCTCTCCAGTTCTCCCGGACGAATATTTCTTCCACGCTCATCTCTGATAACTGTATCCCTGTTTACAACAAGTCTTACAATCTGCTCTGGCCCACGAGGTCTCTGGCATCTTATACATTCATTATAAACTATAGTTACAAATGTTGTGTTGCCATTACGGTTGACTTCTTCTATTACAGAATCAGAAACCCGTATGGTGTCACGCCCCTGAAATGATGGAAACATTTCAATATTATCTGTATTGTTATTATCCATATTACTCCCGCTCGCTTGCGCTCATTACATAATATGCTGACCGCCTACAAAATGTGTCCGAATAATTCCCCTGTCTTTCCATCTAATCTGTCGATTTCGCAGCATACAATTCTATTTACTTTCAGATTGCTATCTGTTTCTGCCACATAAGGGACCGCCTGTGTCCCACTCTCCTCATATTTCTTATGCTCCACACACCTATCAAATATATTCACTCTAATATAATTGTCCGTATAGCCTGTGTAGCAGCCGTAAATATCGCGTTTTTCCTCTACTAGAACCTTGACCCTTTTACCTATGTATAAATTCCTGTATTCATTGGACATTTTATCTGCCAGTTCAAGCAGCACATTGCTTCGCTCAGTTTTCACGCTATCCGGCACCTGCTCCGACATTTGGTCCGCCACTGTACCCTTTCTTCTGGAATATTTGAATATATGCATTTCATAAAAATGCACCTTTTCAAGAAATGCCTTTGTAACTTCAAACTCCTCATCAGTCTCCGCCGGAAAGCCCACTATAACATCCGTTGTAATTGCCGGATTGTCATAATACCTTCTTAAAATAAGGCAGCCTTTATAATATTCTTCTGTGGTATATTTACGGTTCATTCTCTTTAACGTAGCGTCGCAGCCGCTCTGCAGTGAAAGATGAAAATGCGGGCATACCTTAGGCATACTGCTTATCGCCTTAACAAATTCTTCTGTTATTATTCTCGGTTCAAGAGAACTTAATCGAATCCTGTCAAGTCCGTCAATTTCATTTACAGCAGTTATAACGTCAAGCAGCGTTCCACCATTATTGTCAACTCCATAAGAGGTTAAATGTATGCCCGTAAGAACTACTTCCTTATAGCCATTTGCCACAATTCTCTTAACCTCTGCCACCACATCATCTAAAGTGCGGCTTCTGATCCTGCCCCTTGTATATGGAATTATGCAGTATGAGCAAAATTGGTTGCAGCCGTCCTGAATCTTGATATAAGCCCTTGTATGCTCGTTTACTCTCTCAATTTCAAGCCTTTCATATTCCTGCTTTTTCCCCATATCCACCATCATAGCATTTCTGTCATTGTCCGCATAATAATTTTCAAGCGCCTCCACAATACTAATTTTGCAGTTGTTGCCAAGAATAATATCTACAGCAGCGTCCTCTTTCACCTTCTTATCGTCAGCCTGTACATAACATCCCGCTGCAACCACAACTGCGCTTGGATTTAATTTTTTTGCCCTGTGAAGCATTTGCCTCGACTTGCGGTCCGCAATATTGGTGACCGAACATGTATTAATAATATATACGTCGGCCGGTTCTTCCCCGTTAAATGGCACCATTGTGTAGCCTGCCGCCGTCAACAGTTGTTCCATAGACTCTGCCTCGTAGGAGTTTACCTTACATCCTAAATTGTGTATAGCAACAGTTCTGTGCTGTGTCATATCTGCTTCATTCCTTTCCAGATTATTCATTGCAGGCATTTGCGAAACGCATGTTTTGCAAAATATCCCTATGCAATATCGCGCATTTTGCAATCACCTATTGTTCATTGATTTTATTGCATATCAATTTGCTTTTTTTATAACATATTTATTTCAAAGTCTAATGCTTTTCCCCTTGACATAATTTTGTCAATTATTTATTATATTTATAGGTATTAATTATACAACTAATAGGAGGCGTACTATGAAAACAGTTAAGATTTCACTCAATTCAATAGACAAGGTTAAGTCATTCGTTAATGACATCACAAAGTTTGATATTGACTTTGACCTTGTATCAGGAAGATATGTTATTGACGCCAAGTCAATAATGGGTATCTTCAGTCTGGATCTTTCTAAGCCAATCGACTTAAATATCCATGCTGATTCAGATATAGACACAATTCTTTCTGTATTAACACCTTACATTGTATAATTATCATTGAGTATGAGAATTTGTAAAAATACTGCTGCACTTTGTACGAACGCTCGTTTCCTTGTGCAGCAGTTTTTATTTACGCTAAGGCATAAGGCAAGCGGAAATGCTTGCATTTCCATTTGCCGCCGCACGTGAACAGTCAAAACCCGCTTTGCAGGTTCTGACTGTTTTTTCTTTACTGCTTCTATCTACTCTACTACAACTCTTTCTGTAGTTTCAATGGCAGTTCTAACCATAGCTTCAATACAATCCTTAAGCCTCTCCTCATCATTTTTTATGACGTTTAAATTCGGCTTAGTAACCGGGTGCTTTGCCACAAATATTGTGCAGCAATCCTCAAATGGCTGTATTGATGTCTCATATGTACCTATTTTTTCCGATAAATCAATAATCTCCTGCTTATCAAATCCAATAACCGGTCTGAATACAGGCATTGTACATACTTCGTTAGTACAGTAAAGGCTCTGCATAGTCTGACTTGCCACCTGTCCTATGCTTTCGCCTGTTATAAGGCCCATACATCCCGACTGCTTTGCAAGCTCCTCAGCAATTCTCATCATATATCTTCTCATAATAATTGTAAGCTCGTCGTGAGGACATTTTTCATAAATAGCAAGCTGTATATCTGTAAAATTAACTACATTAAGCCTTACAGGCCCGGCATATCTTGCCACAAGTCTTGCAAGGTCAACAACCTTCTGTTTTGCCCTCTCGCTTGTGTATGGAGGCGCGTGAAAATATGTTGCCTCAATCTGAACGCCTCTCTTTGCAATCATATATCCCGCAACAGGGCTGTCAATACCACCTGAAAGCAGAAGCATAGCCTTTCCCGCAGTACCTATAGGCATGCCTCCCGGTCCCGGGATTTCTACCGAATAAATGTTAATCTTGTTACGGATTTCAACCTGCAAAAGAACCTGAGGCTTATGCACGTCCACCTTCATTTGAGGGTAAGCATCAAGGATTCTTCCGCCCAGCTCCATATTTATCTCCATAGAATCCATTGGATAATTCTTTCTCGCCCTTCTTGCATTCACCTTAAATGTAATGTTTTTATCAGGGTACGCCATATCTATATATTTCACTACATTTTCAGCAAGGTCGTCAAAGCCGTTGTCCTCAATCTGCACCACGGGACATATTCCTATAATGCCAAAAACTCTCTTTAAGGCTTCCACAGCCTCGTCGTAGTCAAACTCCTCCAAAGCTGCCGCATAAATTCTTCCATTTTCTTTAGTCACCTCAAATTTGCCTTCAATTCCTCTTAAAGCAAATTTTATCTGCCTTACAAGAGCGTCCTCAAAAAGGTATCTGTTCTTACCCTTTACGCCGATTTCACCGTATTTTATCAAAAATGCTTTATACATTTGTCACCTCCTGTAAAATTTAATTAATTAACTAGCTTCCACTTCTTAACGCCTTATAAATCTGCTAAGCACAGGCATCAATTCCGTCAGCACTGATACTGTATAATCAATTTCTTCCTTTGTTGTATTAAAACAAAAACTGAAACGTATTGTAGAATCAAGCAGCGACTTATCAACGCCTATTGCCACCAGCGTAGAGCTTAGCCCCGGCTTGTTGGACGAACACGCCGAACCTGACGATACATATATGCCCTTTTCTTCAAGTGCATGCAAAAGCACCTCTGCCCTGATATTTTCAAAACTGGCGCTCACCACATGCGGAGCCGCTCCTCTGTCTTTTTTTCCATTAATAGTTACTCCCTGCAGCTTTGAGAGTTCCCCTATAAAATATTCCCTAAGATTATACAGCTTCTCAAGTCTTTCCTCGTAACCGCCTCCATATATAAGCTCAACCGCCCTGCCAAGCCCTGCGATACCCGGTACATTTTCCGTACCCGAACGCATAGCCTTCTGCTGTCCGCCGCCAAGTATAATCGGCTTTATCTTAGTCTTGTCCTTCACATAAAGAAAGCCGGTTCCCTTCGGACCATGAATTTTGTGACCGCTTACGGAAAGCATATCTATATCCGCCTTTTTAGGAATTGTCCTGAGTTTGCCAAATGCCTGAATCGCATCAACGTGATAAACTATATTTTTATTATAGTTCTTAACTATTCTGCCGATTTCCTCTACAGGCTCGATAGTTCCTATCTCGTTATTTACCCACATAACAGACACCAGTATGGTATCCTCACACAAGACTTCCTTAAGCGCTTCCAGTGATACGATTCCCTCACCGTCCACTGGAAGATAAGTAACTCTGAACCCCTGTTCTTCCAGATACCTGAACGGCTCCTTGACAGAGGAATGTTCCACCGAAGACACTATCACGTGATTTCCGCTTCGTCTGTTAGCCATAGCTCCGCCGATAATTGCCATATTATTCGACTCTGTTCCGCCTGAGGTAAATATAATTTCTTTTTCCTGACATTTTAAAGCCTTTGCAATGACTGCGGCTGAATTTTTAATATAATTTTCCGCTGCGACGCCCTTCATATGCTTTGAGGAAGGATTTCCAAAATCCTCCTGCATAACCTTAACCACTATATCTACAACCTCAGCCGCACATTTAGTAGTGGCGGCATTATCCAAATACGCTTCCATAATTAACTACTCCACTGCATATCGCAAGCAACGCTTGCAATACTATCTTAATAAATCAGTTTGAATATTTACCTACAAACTTACTCCTCAAAATGATACATAAGCACAGACATAAGCATCATTCCTGCCGTCTCTGTCCTCAAAATTCTTTTGCCGAGGGTTATAACCTCCCAGCCGCACTCCTTAGCCAGTTCAAGTTCCTCTATATCAAAGCCGCCCTCAGGTCCAATAAATACAGCCGCACTTGTTCCACCCTTCATGCCCTCAATTATATTTTTAGTCTTTTCCATACCGTCGGCGCACTCGTACGGCAAAAGCTTAACGTCTATATCTGACGCTGCTTTCAAAGCCTGCTTAAATGTCATAACCTCCGTAACCTCAGGGATTATACTGCGCTTGCTCTGCTTTGCCGCGCTTTCAGCTATGGCATTCCAACGTTTGACCTTGCTGTCCGCTTTTTTTGAATCAAGTTTAACCACCGAGCGTTTCATAGCTACCGGAATTATTCTGTACACTCCCAGCTCAGTCATTTTCTGGATAATAAATTCCATTTTATCGCCCTTCGGCAAGCCCTGAAAAAGATATACATTTGACGGCAGTTCTTTTCCAACCTCGTCCTTATCGTCTATGGCGGCTATTATTTTGTCCTCCCCAAGTTCCGCAATATGGCAGCTATAATCAACATTGTCGCCGCTGCTTATAAGAAGCTCGTCTCCCTCCTTAAAACGCAGGACATTTTTAATATGATTTACATCCGTTCCCACAAGCTCTATGTATGTGTCGTGAATGTTTTCGTGCCGGGCAAAAAAATGGTACATACCAAAACTCCATTCTAAGGCGCACATAATTCCTGTAACACCTGTAATTTACTTCCTGCGGGCGGTTACATTTACCCACTCGCCGTCGTGGTTAATCTCCACAATTTCAAGCTCAGGATTGTTATTGTAGCAGTTGACAACCTCCTGCTCCTTAGTGTCAATAATTCCTGATGTAATAAAATAAGCTCCATGCTTCATATGCTTCGCAATCACCTCTGACAACGGCAAAAGCACGTCGGCCAGAATATTCGCGCATACAATGTCATAACACTCATAGCCGCATGCGTCCTGAACAGCCTTATCATCAATAATGTTCCCTTCCATGACCTCCAAAAGCTCTGAAGAAATGTCATTCTGTTCGGCATTTTCTTTGGAAGCTATTATAGCGTTAGGATCTAAATCTGTTCCAAATGCGTGCTTTGCGCCGTATTTTAAAGCGACCACCGAAAGTATTCCGCTTCCGCATCCCACATCCAGCACTTTCTCTCCGCCCTTCACATATTTTTGAAGCTGGCGGATAACCATTCTTGTGGTCTCGTGTGAGCCTGTACCAAATGCAGTTCCCGGATCAATGGAAAGCACCGGATGCCCATTCATTTCCTCCGTAACCGGCTCCCATGTCGGCTTAATGTAAAGGTCTCCAATAGTAAATGTATGCCAGTACTGTTTCCAGTTGTTAATCCAGTCCTTGTCCTCTGTCTGGCTCTCTGTTATCTTTCCCGGCCCTATATTGCAGTAAGTTCTCATTTCCTCAAGCATCGTTTCTACCTTGCCAAAAATTGTGCTGTCATCTTCTTCTGCATCAATATAAAAATTAACCCTTGCAGAACCGTCGTCCGGCGGAAGGTCTGGTATAAAATCCACAAACATGGTTTTTGCCTCTTCCTGAGTAAGCTGGATATTATCCTCTACCTCGATGCCTTCAATTCCAAGCTCTGCCAGTTCGCAGCTAATCAAATCAACTGCCTCTGTGGTTGTGTCTATTGAGTATTTGTTCCACTTCATAGCGTTCTCCTATTATCAGTCTTTTCCTACTTTGCGTCCTTTAAAAATGCCTCATAGCCCTTAAAAGTTTCATAAAGGTCTACCTTGCTTATTACCTCGTACGGAGCATGCATATTCTGGACTGCCACGCCGCTGTCTATTACATTCATTCCATAATTTGCCAAAATATAGGCAATAGTTCCGCCGCCGCCTGCGTCAACACGACCAAGCTCAGAGGTCTGGAACGTTACCTCGTTGTCGTCCATGATTTTTCTAAGCTCGCCAATATATTCTGCCGAAGCGTCATTAGAGCCGCTCTTTCCCCTTGAGCCTGTATATTTATTAAACACCATGCCCTTTCCAAAATAGGCGCTGTTCTTTTTTTCACTGACTGCCGGATAATTAGGATCATATGCAGCAGTAACATCAGACGAAAGCATATTTGAATTGGCAAGCGCCCTTCTTAATTTAAGCTCCGAGTATTGCCCCGCTCTGTCCATAACCTCAGCCGCCATATTTTCAAAAAATTTAGAGTGCATACCCGTAGCTCCCACGCTGCCTATTTCTTCCTTATCCACGAGAATACATACGCTTGTTCTGTCAGGATTTTCGGAATTAAGCTGTGCAATCAGGGACGGATATGCACAAACCCTGTCATCATGTCCGTAGCCCATAACCATACTTCTGTCAATACCATAATCTCTCGCAGGTCCTGCCGGAACAGCAGATATCTCCGCAGAAAGAAAATCCTCCTCCTCAATGCCATACTTGTCCTTTAATATAGCAAGGATATACTTCTTTACAGCCTCTTTTTCCTGTTGTTTCTTATCGTCCTCTGCGCTTTCAGTCTCACATTCATCCTTTGGCATAGGCATACTTCCCATAAGAATATTCAAATCCTCGCCTTCCACAACCTTATCCGCTTTTTTCACCATTTGCTCCGCTGCCAAATGAATGAGCAAATCTGAAATTCCCACAACAGGATCATTTGCGTCCTCTCCAATTACTATATTTACTGTCTCACCGTTTTTAAGCGCAACAACTCCATGAAGGGCAAGCGGCAGGGCAACCCACTGATACTTCTTTATTCCGCCATAGTAATGAGTATCGAGAAGCACAAGCTCTGTGTCCTCATAAAGCGGATTTTGCTTTATATCAAGTCTTGGCGAATCTATATGGGCGCCAAGAATATTCAGCCCCTTTTCAATATCTTCCTTTCCTATGCAAAACAGAACTATCGCCTTGTCCTTATTTACGGCATAAACCTTATCGCCCGCCTTAAGGCTCTCCCCTGCCGCAATTATATCCAAAAGATTCCTATAGCCTGCATTTTCTGCAAGCTTCACAGACTCCTTCACACATTCTCTCTCAGTCTTGCACTTAGAAATAAACTTTATATAGTCCTCAGAAAATGCAAATACCTTTTTCCTGTCTTCCTCATTATACTTAGTCCAAGCATTAATAATCTCCATAATATATACCGCCTTTCCATAACATTTTATATATGACTGCCTTCCTTCAGCATTTATATACTTATTCATTATTATATATCCAGCGTAAGCTGGTTATCGTCATCATTTCCCTCAGCCAAATTTTCTTCGCCGCCAACTTCCATTTCCGCCTCATCTTTGAATTTCTCCACAAGGTCCTCACTTATAACAGGAAGCTCGTCGATGGACTGAACGCCAAAACTTCTTAAAAATTCCTCTGTTGTTCCAAAAAGCATAGGTCTGCCCGGCGCATCCAGTCTTCCAATTTCCTTAGCAAGCCCATACTCCACCAGCTTATTAACCGCATGCTCGCAGCTTACGCCTCTTATTTTTTCTATCTCAAGCCTTGTGATGGGCTGCTTATATGCAATAATCGACAAGGTTTCCAGCAAAACGTCCGTCAGCGCATATTTTCTTGGCTGGCTTGCCACCTTTATAAGTGCGTCATAATACTCCGGCTTTGTACACATCTGAAATGCATTTTCAAGTTCAATAATTTTAACTCCCCTGTTTTGTGCCTGATACTTATCCATCATATTATGTACAATTTTAGTAGTTGTATCCACATCATGCTCTATTGCCGCCGCCAGCTTTTCAACCTCTACGGAATCACCCATAGTAAAAAGCACCGCCTCTATAATCGCCTCTATTCTTTCTATATCCATGTCCGTCTCCATTTCCCAACGCTTATTAATCCCTTCTATAGTATCTATACCCCTAAATTATCCCTTTAACCTACTCCTCAATGAAATCTCCGGCCTCGCCGATAAGTTCCGGATTTCCAACCACCGTCACATCAATATCCGCACAGGTTCCCTCCTGCATAACCGTCACAAAGCCAGTCTTAATAAGCTCCAGCACCACAAGAAATGTTACGATAACCGACATCTTTGAACTGCTTCCTGAAAGCATATCCCTGAAGCTGAACTTTCTGTGTGTCTTTAAATATGATTTTATCTGCACAAACTTTTCAGCCATGCTCACTTCTTCTTTTTCGATTTTTCCAAATTTGCTTCGGATAGGATCTACCTTGTCCTCCTGCCGCTTCATAACCTCCTGAAAAATGACATTTAGCTTTGCCAGCGTTGTATCACCTATCAGTTCCTCCATATTCACCGGCGGCTTGTACGCCTCAACCTCAGGCGGAACCGTGGAAGCCTTGTAAAACATTTTTTCTGCGTCTACCTGCTTATCCTTTAACTCATACGCCATATATTTAAACAGCTTATACTCCAAAAGTTTCTCAACAAGCTCCGCTCTTGGGTCTTCTTCCTCTCCGTCTTCATTGACCTCTTTCGGAAGCAGCATTTTTGACTTTATGTCAAGCAGCGTCGCCGCCATAACAAGAAATTCGCTGACCACATTCAAGTCTTCCCTGTCCATATTGTTGACATACTCCATATACTGCTCCGTTATCATGGCAATCGGAATGTCATATATATTGACCTTGTTCTTATCAATCAAATGCAGCAACAAATCCAGCGGTCCCTCAAATGCCTGCAGCTTTACATTAATACCCATGTTTCACCTTCATATTTCTAAAAAACTCACACTATATTGTAACCAAAATGAAAAAGTTATGCAACTGCTAAAAATGGAGAATCACAAAAATATGAAATAATAATATCAATCAACCAGACAAAAATATTAAAATGATGATTTATAAAAATATTTCTTTGATGTATAATAAGCACACATATGTAATAATTTATGATAAATACATAGCAAACAGTTTATGGGCTTATCCGTAAATTATCAGCTTGTGATTGCTTATCAATTTGTGATTGCTTATCAATTTGTGATTGCTTATCAATTTGTGATTGCTTATCAATAAAGAAAGGTTAATAAATTATGCGCAAATTCATTATCGCAGTAAGAACTGTATACGAAAAGACAAATAAGGACAGCATAACAGGTTATGCCGCCCAATCCTGCTTTTATATTACTTTAAGTTTCTTGCCTTTTCTTGTGGTTCTGCTGAGCCTGGTTCAGTTTCTTCCTCTGTCAGAAACCGATTTTATTGAAATGGCAGGCAATATAATTCCCAATACGCTTTCGTCATTTTTTAACAACATAATATATGACATTTACAACAATTCAACCATAACCATTACTTCCATTACCGCCATCGCTACAATCTGGTCTGCCGGCAAGGGATTTATGTCCATAATACGCGCCCTCAACACAATATATGAAGCTCCGGAAGGCAAAAACTGGTTCAAGCTGCGTTTAAAATCCACCTTTTACACCGTTATATTTATGCTTGTGCTAATTGCATCCTTTATTTTGCTTGTATTTGGAAAAGGACTTGTAAAGCTGCTATACCCGTTAATTCCGGGAGCAGCGGTTATACTTGAGGCTATTTTATCCAATAAGCTTGTGCTTTTCCCATGCATACTCACACTTATATTTTTACTTTTATACACATTTATACCAAACCGGAAATCCTCATTTGCAAGAGAACTGCCAGGCGCTCTTTTGGCAGCCTTCGGATGGTATGTATTCTCTTATATTTATTCATTATATATAAGCTATTCTACCTCATACTCATCCATGTACGGCAGCCTTACTTCCCTCATATTGGCATTAATCTGGCTCTACTTCTGCATGATTATAATATTCTTCGGAGCCGAAATTAACTTTTATCTCAAAAAATATTTATTTAAAAAGTGATGTGCCGGGATAGAAAAATTGCAGTATCTCATCATATTTTTTGCCTGAGTCCACCATTCCCTTTACTGCGTTCTGGCTCATTCCAATACCATGTCCATAGCCGCCGCCCGTTATCTTAAAGCCCTTTAGCGCATTTCCCTCATACACCTTTTCAAATATGCAAAATGCGCTTGGAAGCTTATCTGTATTTCTCGTATCGCTCTGTGTAGTAAGCACCACCGCCGCATTTCCAAACATAGCCCTTATACATGACTCGCTCTCAATCTTTACTGTGGCTGCGGAACCCACCACTGTTACTGAAACCGCTGCGCCGCCGCAAACCCGCCTGTTTACAATAATATCCTGAATATTTCCCACATTTGATATGCTCTTTGAAACAAATCTACCATCCTTTTGCATAGTAAGTACCTTATTAGGAGTCGAGTTATACTGCGCCTCAAGCTTGGAATTAAAGCTTGCGCTAAGCTCCCCTGCAGTCTGGTATATATTCCAGCGGTAAAGGGCATATTTGCTGTCATAATCTGTATCATATCTATTTTTTATAAATTCAGAAAATGTTGCTTCATTTGTTAAATCCAGATTTCTCTCAACACTTCCTATATCCCTGCTCACAAAATAAGGATAGTTTTCAGCGGCTGTTCCCCAAACGCTGACATCCGTACCTGTACCGCACGATGTAGAGTAATAATAAGTCTGAACGACCTCGCCGTTATACTGAAGCACAACGCCTCTTGTCTGGGTTATCGCCAAATTTGAGCTTTCCTTTTCATTAGTGTTGTTATACACCTGATACTGCGTACTGTCGTCCACATGGGCGCCGTACCTTCCGTAATGGCTGTTAGTAAGCTGCCTGTATGCATAACTTCTGGCACACACCGCCTGTACTTTCAGCGCCTCCGTACCAAATGAAGCAGGCATCTCGCTTGGAACTACTCTCTTCAAATATTTTTCAATATTTATATCATTGACTATAACAAGTCTGTTATCGCATACCGACACTTCAATCCGTCCCTCATATTCAGGATTTCCCTGGCTTCTCTCAACATTGAGTACCTTAATCTGCCCGGTGCTTTCCGGCTCAATAATAATTCTTCCCTCCGCAAGCTGCGCACTGGAAGTATCCAGCTCCAGCACCTCTCCACCGAGTTTATGTTCGGTAACGTCACCATAAGTCACCTTATAATCTCCAGTACCGGTCACTGTTACCTTGTCATGAAAAATATCCGTATGTCCGGTGGTCTTTATAAGAACTCTTATATTATCCGCTTTCAGGCTTTCTGATATTATAGCTCCGCATATCTTCCCTTCTGCCACAACAAAATCCTGAAGGGAGTAACCGACTATAATATCCGTATAATCCTTAATCTGAAAATCATTGCTGATATCATATATTTTAAAATATTCATCCAAGTTTACTTTTCCGTACTTTTCAATTTCTACATACTGCGGCGATACCGATAATACCTTTCCTCCTATGGTGTCAGTCTTAATATTTATCTGCTGCACCTGCCCCGCTTTCATCTGTATATCAGAAAGTACCTGGGATACTGATTCCGAAAGGTTTTCAACAATAAACGTCCTGTCAGCGCCGTATATATTAGTGTACAATTCATTTCCCTCACTGTACTTTACCCATATATTTCTGTATGTAACCTCATCTGACACCACCTTGACAACAGACAAAATCTCACTTCCACGAACCACCAGCAATACACTTTTATCAATCTTATCATCAAGAATAAGTCCCTTAAATGAAAAGCTGCCCTCTGTGGTGCAGGCTGTCCATTCCCCAGTTTTGCTGATATTTGACGGAGTTCCCGCAATCCCCGCCTCTATCTGCTTTATCTGTTCTCCGTATTCAAAGCTTGACACAAGCTGCATATATACATTAATAAAATCTTCCTTTGATATAACCCCCAAACGGTTAAGATTTACATCTATCTGACTGCGGTCTGCCCCAACCGCCTCCACCAGCTTCCTAACATCTGAATAAAATACCTTCTGGAGCGGCCTTTTACCGCTGAAATATTCATTTTCTTCGATATAATCCATATACGGCTCATACCAGTAGCCCTCCCCTCCCTCAGCTTCAGCAAGTTCCGCGCTGTCGCAGCCGGCATAGCTTATAAGCTTTGCAGCCTCCGCTACGGTTATTCCCTTCTTTCCTATATCAGCAAACTTAAGCGCTATAAATACGGCAGCCACCGCAAACATCATTGCTACGACTGCAATAACCGCCTTCTTTTTATTAAATTTAATACTATGTATTTTCTTTTTTGCCGCTGTTTTGTTTGTAATTTTTTCTTTTTTTACAACCATTTTCTTGTCCCTTTTATTAAATTTAATCTCCCCTGTCTGATATATATTCGGATAAGTTTTCCAATATAACAATGTTTCCAATATAACAAAAAGGCACGAGGTAATACCCTTGTGCCTTCTATAAATCCCAAAGTGCCGTTACCTGCTTTTTTCGACTCCTAGCTTAGCTAGGTGGGTAACCGCAAATATACCGCTGCCTTCCACTGCATAGGAGGCCTGACATTGGCATAAAGATATAGGAATCCCAATCGAATAATGTAGGATCAAAATATGCAGGCTCTCGAACACCCCAGGAAATTATCAATATTAAATCTGTTCGTTTAGATTATTATACCCCAAATTTCTGATTTATACAATAATCTATGACAAATTTTATAAATTATTCACTTAAATACCCATGTCGGTTAATACAAATACTAATCAATATAAATGCCAGACAAATCTATACATTAACCTTTTAAATAAGGTTAAATTCCTGTATGAAGCGCTATGTATATATTCCATAGCGTCCACCACACGTTTCATTTCCGCCATGCCTATGTTGCCATGTCCATATGAAAGCTTCTCTATGGCATATATGACATTTTCAACTTCAGCCTCTTTAAAATAGTCATATTTAGATTCCATAAGCCGTACAAAATCAGCGCCGGACATTGTATCCGTTCTTTTAACCTTCAAAAATCTGCACAATTTGTCAAGATACCTAAATAGCTCTTTCACCTGCTCTGCATCCTGTTGCGCCGAATTGTTCCTGTTAATTCTAAAAAGTTTTTCTTTCTTTTTTGCGGACACTGCAGACGGTATATACACAAGCACTGCCGCAACAGCCATAATAACAATGACTATAGCAAGACCCTTTAAAAATTTCAGAAAATTTTTCCACAATATTCTAAATACAATGTCCATATCCATATAGACTTTCTTATTGTTCTCAAAATATTCCTCCAGCGTATCGTAATCCTTGTTCTCCGGCAACGGATTTGCAACTGTTCCGCTGTTATTCTCATTTGGAAGCTCAAAATCAAAGCCTTCGTCAGGCGCTTCTACCACATTTCCTGAAGCCTCTTTTTCTTCATTTCTATATCCCGGCGTAAATTCCAAAGGAACCCAGCCGTATCCGTCCATATAAATTTCCGCCCATGCATGCGCAGCGCTGTCATACACATCCACCACGCTTCCGCTGTAGCTTTCATTATAGCTATTTCCCGCAATATTTCGCCTGATTTCCTGATTAACGCCGCTTCCGTCCGATGAATTTACTGTATAGCCTGTCACATATCTTGCGGGTATTCCTGCATTTCTTAAAATCATAACCGCAGTACTGGCAAAATATGTACAATATCCCTGATTGCTCTCACTAAGAAAATAGCATATAAAATCTTTTCCCTCCGGCAGCTTTCCCGGATTTAAACTGTAAGAGCAGGTCTCCGCAAGATATTTTTTTATAAGCTCCCCATACGCAAGTCTGTCCGACAATGTAGCCAGCGAATTTACAGCTTCCACCGCAGGAATACTGTTGCCGTCCTTATTCTTATAACTGTCAAGGCACATTTTTACATCTGACGGAACCTCAAGATATGTGCTGTACACAAATTCTCTGTACTGCTTTTCCCACTGGACGTACTTGTTCATAGCAATGCTGCTGCCTGAATATTCCTCAACAAAAGTCTTAATAGCGTCGTAATCTATATCGCTGTAAATATACTGTTCCCCTTCAATATATCCATTTTTGCAATTAACAGGATATCCGTCCGGCTCGCTTTTTGCGCTTACATAATAAGCATTTCCATATGGCATATACCATTGTTCCCTGCCAACGGCATTTTCATAATTGACAATATATTTTCTTTGCTTAACCTTAGAAACATAATTGTCAACGCTGCCAAACATTTGATTTATAAGAGCCTCGTCATTATTAATTATAGAAAACAGCTTTGATTGCTGATTATATGCGTCAATACCATAATCATTAACACCAAAAAGCTGCCTGTATCCCTCATAGCTGCTATCCTTCAGCAGCTTCCATGAATTGTCCTCATATACGCCGCCTGACGCACCCCTAAGATACATATTTCCGCTGTATCCCATAGTTACGGTAAGCATTTTAATATTGTTATATTTCAGCTCGTCGACAGCCCCAAGCTCACCTATATTTGAACCGCCTGACGCAGTATTATTCTCGTTTTTTTCCGTAACGCCAAACAGCCCTTCCAAACCTTTTCTAACGCCAATCCCTTTAAAATCATCTCCCGGCACAATTATTATCAGTAAAAAATACAAAACTATAACACCCGATGCCACTATTGCGGGATACAACGCCTGTACTCTGTCCCACACAGACAGCACAAGCACAAACAATATAAGCAGCATAAGCGAAAATGAATCCGGCAGCCTGCCATATATTATACATGGAATCAAGCCAAGCATAGATACAGCGGCTGCTGCCGCTTTCTTTCCCGAAGCCACAAAATATGTTATAAGCACAGCCGCCACAGTAAATACATATTGCAAAAATAATCCCGAAGCAATGGCTTTTTCAAATTCAGCACCTATCTTCATATCATTTACAAGACCAAGAAAGCTGTAGTAAAGAAAGGAATACGCTATAATTCCTGTCAATACGCCTGCCGCCGCAAGGATAACAATTATTATATTCTTAACCCTTCTCCCGGTATAATTGAACGCCGCATATCCGGCCAGCGCAATAACAAGCCAGTACAGATAATGCATGTCGCCCATCAGCTTTATTTCAAAGGCAGACAAAAATACAGTTACCATACCAAGAACAGCCGCATAGTTAAGAAGCGCACCCACTGCAATATTTAATTTATTCCACTTATCATTAAAATTCATACATGTCCTCTCTACAGCACAGTATTTGACAAGCCCCACCTGATATCATCTCTGTCCACATTGTACAGAGTACTGCGAAACAAGGTAGTTATCTGCCCTGCGTCTTCACTTCCGTTCACCGCATATATATATGCGGAAACCTGCAAATTATCCTCAAGCTCATACACACCTTCGTCAATTTTATCTGTTATATAAAATAATTTTTCAACATCAGAAATATCTGATACAAGATAATTTTCAAGTGCAAGATTTCCCTCATAGGCCTTTTCCTTTATAAGGTTTCTTATAATCTCCGCTAATTCTTCATAGGACAATACATCAAAAACCTGTAAATTTTCTGACTGCACGCTGTAAAATGCCAATTTGAACTTTTTTTCCTTCACACACGCCAGATTTCCTATAGCATATACAAGTTCAAATATTCCATTAAGATTAAACCTTGCGTCTTCGTTTTCCGGTCTATGCAGTTCCACTAAAATACAGTTAGAGCTGCTTATAGGCAGACTAAATTCTTTAACCAGCAATTCCTCTTCCTTAGCGCTTAGCTTCCAATGCACTCTATTCAGCGCATCTCCCTGGATATAGTTTCTCACGTCAAATATTTCCGATGAATCCTCGCCCTTTTTCTTCTTGGAATACTCCGTCGCATCTGACACATCATCCAAAGGATTATATAATGCATAATAATCCGGCTCATTCAGCACAGGCATAACAAGAATTTTTCTATTCTCATCATTTTTCCTGATTTTAAACCTGAACAGTCTCAGCGGGTCATAAATATAGGATTTTTCACAGTCTACAGTTAATTCTCCTACATTTATAAGACGCACCTCGTCACAAAGCTCTGTTTTATCCTGGCTCCCCACTGATATCTTATGTATGTTTTCATATTTTTTGCCTGTATTATTATATCTGTACTCAACCACCACATAAAAATCTGACACCACAAGATACGAATTATTTGCAGCCTCTATATTTATCTTTAATTTTTCGCCTCTGATAAATGTATCCGCCACATTAACAGTTTTCAGAGACAATTCCTGACGCACGGCAGCCGCATATACCACTGACAGGCATGGCGCAATAATAAGAATCAGCAGCGAAATAAATACGCTGTAGCCCTGTGTTAAAATATTAGCTGCTATAAGAGCAAGCACTGCAATCCCATACAAAATTTGTCGTTTTGCCATATGTATTCTCCCGGTGTTTTAGTGCATCTTAAGCGCAGGAACCTTTACCGCAGAAATAATATCCTTGATAACCTCCGCCTCTGTAACCTTATTTACTCTTGAGCGGGCGTTCAGCATAATTCTATGGCTCATGGTTTCCGGCAGTACCTCCTGAACATCGGACGGAACCACATAATCCCTTCCGTGCATAAATGCGCATGCCTTAGAAATTCCGGCTATGGCGACACTTCCTCTCGGGCTTACCCCCAGCGAAACTGCGTCGTTATTTCTTGACTTATCCACAAGCTGCGCTATGTACATACATACATTTTCTTCAATATATACCTGTTTTACAGCTTCCCTTATGGTTATCAGTTCTTCCTTTGTGATAACCTCCTTTACTGTATCCATAAGGTTATATCTCTTTCCCTGAATAACCTTTACTTCAGCCTCCATTGACGGATATCCCATGCTGGTTCTTATCATAAATCTGTCAAGCTGTGACTCCGGAAGCTTCTGTGTTCCTATTGAGCCTTCCGGATTCTGTGTGGCAATTACTATAAACGGCTGAGGAATACTATGCGTTGCCCCATCTACAGATATTTTTCCTTCCTCCATAACCTCCAGCAGCGCCGATTGTGTTTTCGGCGAAGTTCTGTTAATTTCATCTGCCAGAAAAAGGTTGCACATAACTGCTCCCGGTCTGTATTCAAACTTTCCCGTCTCTTTGTTATACATAGTAAATCCGGTCACGTCCGACGGCATAACGTCCGGCGTAAACTGAACTCTTTTCTGCTCCAGCCCCATAGCTCTTGCAAAGGCGTTTGCCATAGTTGTCTTTCCAACGCCCGGAATATCATCAATAAGTATATGTCCGCTTCCAATAATAGCCATAAGAACCTTATTAATAACCTCGTCCTTGCCAAATATAACCTTCTTTACTTCTTCCCTGATTGCATCAATCTGCCCCGCATACATTTCAATATTCTTCATAAATACCTCAATCAATATACATTTTGTACTAATGCTCCAACATTAAATTATCTCAATATTATCTGCCGAAAGCTGTATTGCTTCCCGGATATTGTCCTCAGATATTCCGATTCTTTCCGCTACTTCCTTTACAGTTGGCTTTCTGCCAAGTTCTTCCTTTAATCTTTTAGCCCAGTCATTAACTAAATTTACTTTATTGAGTACCTTGTCAGTCACCTGTTCTGAAACATTCTGTTCATCTAGCATCATCCTAATGCTTCCCTCTATCTCTGACCTTACATCCTCATCTATGTCCTTCATAACCTGCAGCAAATCCTCAGTGCTTCCCTCTTTGATTTTTTCTCTCCACTCATAGTTGTTGACAAAACGCTTTTCACTGATATATGCCATCATTGCAAGATTCCCCTCCTGTATCAGGTCTCCCGACAAAACGCCCTGATGTCTGAACGGTTCAATCCATTCCACAACCTTTTCCAGATAAGATTCCGACAGCAGTTTTAAAGATTCCTTGTCATTATCCTCCACAATATTCATAAGAAGATACGCCCTTGATACCTCTGAGAGCTTATCTATCTTGCTTATATCGTCCATGTATATAGAAAGATATTTTTCATCCTCCTCGTAATCCGACTCCTGATTCATATGTGCAATCGTTCTGCCGGATTTTATTGATGCGGCTGAAGCACCATTTTCACTGTTCTCATCATATCCTGTATTTGAATTGTCTCCAGCCTTCTGCTCTGACATTTCTTTATTATCATTTGTCACAGCGCTTTCCATCATGGCAAGAAAACTGTTGTCTGCCAGAGCCTCGCCCTTAATCTTTATATTGTTTGCCATCAGATAACCATACACCATCTGCAGCTTTGAATCATCAATTTCTATCCCTTTAAAATAGCTCGTCACATCATCTTTCGTGACCTCTCCGCCGTTTACGCGCGCATATTCTTTCAGTCCGCCTATGGCTTCCATAAAAATAGCCTGTGCATCCTTATTAATTTCCATAATTACTCCTTAAAATCCGTCTTCCCGCAGCCGTTTCGTCTCCGCCTGTTTTGGCGCTGCTATTGCCAATGTGGACATTATACCATGCATTTGACAAAAATGCCATATTTGCTTATAGTATGTATATGCTAAATAACATTTAAGAAAGTTGAGGTTTTAATATGAGAATTGCATTAATTAACGAGAACAGCCAGGCTGCGAAAAATGAGCTGGTATATTCTACATTAAAGAAGGTTGCAGAGCCGCTCGGTCACACAGTTGACAACTATGGTATGTATTCCGCTGACGATACAGCACAGCTTACATATGTACAGAACGGTATATTGGCTGCAATCCTTATTAACAGCGGCGCCGCTGATTTCATTGTAACGGGCTGCGGTACAGGCGAGGGCGCTATGCTTGCCCTGAACTCATTCCCTAATGTACTTTGCGGACATGTAGCAGACCCTTCCGACGCATATATGTTTATGCAGATTAACGACGGCAACGCTATTGCCCTTCCATTTGCAAAAGGCTTTGGCTGGGGAGCTGAGCTTAATCTTACATACATATTTGAAAAGCTGTTTGAAGGCGAACCGGGCGGCGGTTATCCAAAGGAGAGAGTTGTTCCTGAACAGAGAAACAAGAAAATCCTTGATGAAGTCAGAAAAATTTCTGTAAACCAGGATCTTGTAGAAATCTTAAAAAATCTTGATCAGGACCTTGTTAAAGGCGCTGTTGCAGGCGAAAAATTCAAAGACCTTTTCTTCGCCAACTGTAAATGCGACAAGATAGCTGAATACGTTAAGACTCTTTTAGCTTAAATATATTAAATAAATAGAACAAAGCGGACAAGTCCGCTTCGAACTCCCTAAATCCCTCAATCCTTGAGGGACTTGCTTCGCTTTGTGCGCCGATGTGCGGCTGCAAAGCAGCTTTCCTCTGCACATCGTGCGCATCCCTTGCGGAGCGTTTTTATATCATAGGAAACAAAGTTTCCTATGATATAAAAGAAAAACACATACAAATATCGCCCTAATCACAACATCTGCGAATATTTGTATGTGTTTTTTACTAAACTCTCATACGGTGAATTGTACAAAATATCCCTCATAAGCCTTTAATGCGCTTCCACAATCCCTGCCTTGACAAGCACTTTTCTTATAATATTCCCAGCTACTGCGGCAGCCGCCATTTTAATAATATCCACAGCTATAAAAGGAACCATACACACCATCAGCGCCTCCGCTATTGTTCCGCCAAGCAGCACAACATACCACACCGTTCCCAGCGCATAGAGCAATATGGTGGATATCAAAAATGCCACAAATCCCATTATTATATTTCTCTTAATCTTGTCAAGGATAAGTCCGCCAACAATAGTAACCAGCAAGTATCCAACAAGAAATCCGCCTGTAGGCCCCACAAGCCTTGCAACGCCCGCCGTATATCCTGAAAATACCGGAATGCCCACCAACCCAATGAGAAGATACACCGCCACACTGGCTGTAGACATCCATGTTCCAAATATATAAACAAAAAGGTATATTACAAATGTTGCCAGCGATATAGGCACCGGTCCTATAGGAACTGACAAGGGTGCAAGTACGCATAATACGGCTGTCATTAATGCGATGGTTGTCAGCTTATACACTGATATTTTTTTACTCATATTTCTACCTTCCTTATATACTGAATCATACCCGGACCGAGCTTTTCTGTCGGTCTTGCGATAAATCCATGTTTTTCATAAAATATTTCTCTTCCCTTAGCACACATAAGGCACAGCATCATCTGCGTATCCGGTGCCGTAATATCATTCACATATTCAATCAGCCTGTCCAAAATACGGCTTCCAACATGATTTCTCTGATATTCAGGGATAACTATTAAATCCTGAATGTAGCTTATTACAGCTCCGTCTCCAACTATTCTTCCCATTCCTACAGGCTTATCGCCGTCATAGGCAGTAACGATTTTTATGCTGTTGTCAAGCGCCCTCTGCGCCTGCGCAGTATCAAGCTTTATCCAGCCTACCTGCTCTCTAAGCCCCAGATATGTATTGACATCTTTATTATCTTCAACAAATACTAACATACCAACATACTGATATCCCTTCAAAAAATTCACTCCAAGCATACACTTTTTTTGACAAAAAGTCCATAATTTATATTAATTTATGCCCATGAAATATAGTAAAATATACCAATAAGTAGTATAATATTTGTTAACCGCTAAAGATATGTAGAAAGGAATGAAAATATGATTACTGTATCTAAAGATTCAACAGGAGATTTTACATCAGTGCAGGCTGCTATTGACAGCATAAAAACTACTCCTGAAACAATATTTATTAAAAATGGCATTTACAAAGAATGCGTTGAAATCACCAAAGATAATATAACGATTATCGGTGAATCCTGTGACGAAACTGTTATAACATATGATTACTATGCATTTATGCCTATGGAGGACGGAACTAAACGAGGCACCTTCCGTTCATACACATTTCTTATAAATGCAGATAATTTTTCTGCATATAACTTAACATTTCAAAACACCGCAGGCTTTGGCAAGCAGGTGGGACAGGCTATCGCCGTATATGCCGAGGGTGATAGAATAACCTTTAAAAATTGCCGTATAACCGGGCATCAGGACACTTTATTTACAGGTCCTCTCCCGCTGAAAGAAAATCAGCCCGGAGGCTTTGTAGGTCCTACTGAGTTTGCTCCGCGGGTTCCCGGCCGCCAGTTATATGAGGACTGCTATATCAGCGGAGAAGTTGATTTTATATTTGGAAGCGCCACTGCATATTTTAAAAATTGTACGCTTTTCGCGTTAAACCGCAATCTGCCAATCAACTCATACTACACAGCGCCGTCAACCTATGAAAATCAAAAATACGGTTATGTATTCGAGAGCTGCTGTTTTACAGGAAACTGCCCTGACAGAAGCGTTATGTTAAGCCGTCCCTGGAGAATATATGCAAAGGCTGTATTTTTAAATTGTAATATGGAACGTCAGATTACAGAAACCGGTTATCACGACTGGAACAAGCCCGAATCACATGAAACCTGTTATTATGCGGAATACAACTGTGATGGCGAAGGATATATGCCTGATATGAGACCCGATTATGTTCATCAGTTATCCGCCGAGGAGGCTGCTGAATACACAAAAGAAAAGGTTCTTGGATTATAAAAATATTTAAAATCCCCCCGTAAGCAGATTATTATAACTTTCTCTTTGTCTGCTTATGGGGGACTTGTCATATTTGTTATTTGTGTCTTTATACTCCCGGCACTTCTCCTATCTCTTTTCCGCTTGAATATACATAAACGCTCATATCGGATACGTCTTTAGCATAGGACGACGGAACCTGAAAAATAATCACTGCATTATAGGAATCTCCGGCAGCTATATTTACATCACTTAAATTAGTCATATCGTTAAGAAGTAAAGACGATGACTGAATAATTTTATTTCCGCCTATATCCAGCTTAAATCTTACGGAACTTGAAGTTGTGTTAGCCACAAAGGCTGAATCCGTCTCATTTTTTATAACAAATTCAAATGCAAATACACTGCAGCCTGAATTAGCCGGAACACTAAATAAACCGTCTGAAGAATAGCTGTTTCCAATGGAGTATGTAGAATAGGATACAGACATTCCATCAAGTCCTAAGCTCTTAGCCAGGGTTCCCATAACATCCTCAACAGGAGCATAAATTGTATTGCCGCCGCTTCCGCCATTGTTTTGACTTCCAGTCTGATTTTCACCGTTATTATGACCGCTGTTTGTCACATTTTCCTGACTGCTGCCCTGATTCTGGTTACTATTCCGGCTGCTGCTTTCTGTTTCCTGTTCCTTTTTAATATCCTGATATTTTGATATATTATCCGCTGAATACTTGAGCATAACCCCGGCAATATATTCTGCTATCATGTCATTTTCCTGAGTGTCCAGCTTTATATCATTCCCACAGCCGCACATGGCAAATACAAGAAATAAAGCCAGACACAACGCTGCAATCCTTTTCATACGCTTCTCCAATTCCAATCCGTAAAATGATATTTTCTATTCTTAATAATATCATGGCTTGGCATCAAGGTCAAACCAAAAACGCACTCCTCCGTCAATATTTTCCACACCATATTCCTTACCGTAAGAATCCATAATCGCCTTTACGATAGACAGACCTATTCCATTGCCGCCGTACTCTCTTGTTCGTGCCTTGTCAACCTTGTAAAACTTCGTCCATATTTTGTCTATATCAGCTTCCGGTATTGGTTTTCCTGTGTTATAAACATATACCCTCACATTATCGTTATTATAAACTGCGTCCACTTTGATAATTTTATCAAAATCACAGTGATTGATTGCATTGGTGAGATAATTAGTCACAACCTCCTCGACCTTATACTCGTCAGACCACACATCCATAACCTCTTTCTCATGGCTGAAATATATATTTATTCCATTTTGTGAGGCTCTCAATTCGTTGGCGGATACGCACGAGCTTATCAAATCCACAATGTTAAACCGCTCCATCACAAGCTCCTCATTGCCAAACTCAATCTGGTTTAAGGTGAGCAGCTTCTTTACCATAACATTCATTTTTGCCGCCTCATCAATAATGACATCGCAGTAATAATCCATGCTTTCAGGGTCGTCAGTTATGCCCTCCTTAAGCCCCTCCGCATAGCCCTGTATAAGAGCAATAGGGGTTTTAAGCTCATGAGACACATTTGACAAAAACTCTGTTCTCATCTCATCAACCTTTTCCTTGCGTTCAATATCCCTTTGAAGCTCCCTGTTGGCAGCTTTGAGCTGTGAAATATTTTCTTCCAGCTTGTCCGACATATAGTTCATGCTGTTGCCTAACACGCCTATCTCACTCTTGTCATCGCCCTCATATCTGGCGTCAAAATCCATATTTGCCATTCGTGTTGCAATCTTTGACAATTTTAAAATAGGTTTTGTAATTATGCTTGAAAATATAATTGACACTCCAATTCCCACTATCAATATAACAATTCCGATATAGGTAATTAACTTATTAGAAATATCTACGTTGTCCTTAATACTCTGAACTGCCATACGCATAATTATAAAATCGCCGTTTCCTACTGTACCCCACAATTCATAAAAATCAGCTCCCAGTCTTGAATCGTATGATTTCTGTATAGTATAATTATCGTTTTTTACTATTATCTCATGTTCATTTGCCAAATCACTATCCTGAATCATAATAGTAATTGTCTCATATCTATCGTTTTTATTGGGTTTTATCGGCTTTTTATTACCCAAAGAATCGTTGTCCGAATCCGGCGAATCCTCATCAGGATTATTTTCACCGTCAACATTTGGAGCATCCGAAGCATTTTCGTCCAAATCTTCCTTCTTTTCGGGATCCCTCTCGAAAATATCACCGTTGAACATATTAATTCTAAGCCTGTCTACAAGCTCCGACTCGCCGCTGATATTTGTATAGACCGTAGACCAGTCGCTGTTTACAACTATTGTGGATACTCCCGTATTAGTCATCTGCTGTTCAATGCTGGCATACATGGCGTCCTGAGTAAGCTTTTCCGCATCATAATCCAGCAGCACCTCATTAATATAATTGTAACGGGATACCATCTGTTTCTGCTTATTTGAAAAATAAAAATGTTCCGCATATATTGTATTAAATATTAAAAGCAGCGCCAGCAGACTTGTTATAATAGCCGTGGACAGCAATGCAATCTTAAAACCTATTGAATGTCTTTCCATATACTCACCGGACCTCATTATATTTCAAACTTATATCCCATTCCCCATATGGTCTTAATACAGTCGCCCTTATCACCCATTTTCTTTCTCAGTTTCTTAACATGGGTGTCAATCGTTCTGGCATCCCCGAAATAATCATAATTCCAAACATTATTAAGAATTTTTTCTCTTGAAAGCGCCAGCCCTTTATTTTCAATAAAATAGCTTAAAAGCTCAAATTCCTTATAGCTTAAATCTATTTCTTCTCCATTGATTTTTACAATGTGAGCCGCCTTATCTATAACAATTCCGCCAATTTCTATACACTCTGAGCTGTCAAACTTGTATGCTCTCCTTACAAGTGCATCTACTCTCGCCGTAAGTATTTTAGGACTGAATGGTTTAGATATGTATTCGTCCGCACCGCACTCAAATCCATTTAACTCGTCACGCTCTTCGCCCTTTGCAGTCAGCATAATAATCGGCACCTTTGAATCCTTTCTAATCTGCCTGCACACTTCCCAGCCGTCCATTTTCGGCATCATAACATCAAGTATTATGAGGGATATATTCTTATCAGCATAAAATGTATCTATTGCCTCCTCGCCATCAGCCGCCTCTATAACATAATATCCGCTCTTTGTCAGGAAATCGTTTACCAGTTTTCTCATTCTGCTCTCGTCATCAACCACTAAAACCTTTATCTTATCCATTTCCTAAAACCTCCTGCCATATGTTAAATGTACTATAACATTTACTTATGTTTAAAATGTGTCCAATCAGATTATTTTCTAAGCTCTGCCTCTCTCGCTTTCAGAGACTCCTCCTGCTGTTCAAGCTGTTCTTGCCAAACAGCATACTTATCCTGCAGCTTTCTTTCATAATTAATAATGTTAGGGTTAGAGGATGTCAAACTGATTACTATCATAATAATTATAACTACCACCAGCACTACATTTATTATAAGAGACTTAATATACATATCCTTATATCTGTCTCTTGCTCTTTCAAGCTTTCTGATAAGACTTTTATTATTGGTTATCTCACGCTTTCCGTCAAGAACTTCCTTAAGCTCATAATTTATTGGAATAGGTCTTATTATGTCATTAGGTATCTCCTCTGACATATACAAAAACTGCTGCAGCTCCTTAAGATAATTCATACCGATAAGCGTCTTGAACAATTCCTTATCCAATAACTTGTTATACAACAAATATACCTGTTTCGGGTCTTTAGTATCCGTCTTTGAACTTACATACTTAATTGCATTTAGCTCGTTTTTCGCCTCGTCTGCTGCTTCCTTTGACTTAAATGTATATCCGCCTACTGTATAATTTTTATTCTCACTTTTTTCAGTGCTTTTAACATTTTTATTATCGTTAACTGTAGCATTTTTATCCGCACTCTTCATACGCATGTTTCCCTTCGCTCTTACTCGCTCTTACTGCTCGATACTGCCTATCTCTTTATGAACTTTATATATGCAAATGTTCCGCCTGCCACAAATAGAACTCCTGCTATGCTTAATATCATAATAAGCAGCCCATTACCTTGTCCGTTGCTTTTTCCGCTTTCATCCGATACAGATGTCATTTTCTCAGACTGCTTGTCCGTCTGATTATCTGACGAATTTTCCACCGGGTTCTCTGTGGAATTATCTGCTGTTCCGCTGCCCTGCTGCGTATCATTTTCCTGCTTATTTTCCTGCTCTGCGACTTCCTGTTCCTTATTTTCTTCGGCTATTTGTCCTGACGTCTCATTATTATTCTCTGCGACTTCAGCATTTTCAATATTGCTGTTTTCCGAGGTTTGCTCCTCTGCTGGCTTTGCAACCACAATTTCTTTCTCCACAGGCTTTGCTGCTGTCTGTGTTTCTGATGTGCCTCCTTCTGCAGTCGTCTCTGACGGAGTCTCAATTCTGCTATATGAGGATGAAGCCAGCGCAAGCCCTGTAATATTAGTTCTTAAATCTGTACCGAACAAAAGATATTTGTCATATTCAGTACTTGTATCGCCCCAAGTTACGTCAACAAAATAATATTTTCCATCAAGCTTTACAATATTCCATGCATGATCCTCACCGTTAGCTTCCCCCTCATTGATATAGCACTCTATACCAAGAGCGTCCATAATTACCTGAAACGCTCCCGCATAGCCGGAACACACGCTCTTTCCACCTATCAACGCATCATATATAGAACCTTCTGAATAAGAATAATCATATTCTACATTATCACACAGCCATTTATACACTCTTTTTATCTTATCATAATCACTCCCATAATTATTGCTGTTTGCCACCTGTTTCGCTTTGTTCATAGCTTGAGAATATTCACTTGCAGTCATGGAAGAATGTAATTCCCTTACATAACAGTAATACCTGTAATATGTCCTGTATCCGTCAACCGGACTGTGAACCATCACAATTTCATTTGCCGCCTGATACGCAAATTTCATATAGCTGTCAAAATAAACAGAAAAGCTTTTATATTTAAGCTCCTCATTTACTTCTGCATTGCAGTATATTTTAAGCTCTGAGCCTTCTGGAGTCATTGTTTCTATATAATTATTGTATGCTTTAATTGCGTCGCTTTCAGACATAAGCACATAATCCGCATAGTCAGCAGGATTAAATGTATCAGCCCCCGCCACCTCACAATTTAATAAAAATCCTGAACAAATCAATATAGCCGGCATCACTGCAGCAGCCAGTCTTTTTGAAAATTTTCCAACGAATCTTTTAACTCTTCTTACCACAATACATCCTCCTTAATATGCAATATGTACGAAAAATTTAATATTAATTTAATTATAATATGTGTCAGGTTTTTTGGCAAGCTTCCCTTTTGTACTAATTGGGGCGGCACAGATTTTTAATCGGCGGGGAAGCTTTAAGTGTCTTATTATTTTTATGGCAGATTGCACAGATAAAAGTCAACCCCTGTTTTCGTACAAAGTGAAAGAAAAAAGCAGACAAGTCCGCTTCGAACTCCCTAAATCCCTCAATCCTTGAGGGACTTGCTTAAGCTTTGTGCGCCGATGTGCGGCTGCAAAGCAGCCTTCCTCTGCACATCGTGCGCATCCCTTGCGGAGCATTTTTTCATTAGGAAACAAAGTTTCCTATGATAGAACAAAAAACACTCAAGGCAGAAGCCCTGAGTATATTTTCCATAAAATTATATATTATTGTCCCTGTTCCAGCCTTGAAAATCAAGGAATAGCAATCCTTCCGTCTTCAATGCGGATAATCCTGTCGCACCGCTTGGCAACCTCCGCATCATGTGTAACGATAATCACGGTTTTTCCAAGTGTATTCACTTCCCTTAAAATATCCATAATCTCTCCGCTGGTAACCTGATCCAGCGCCCCTGTCGGCTCGTCTGCCAAAATCAAATCATTTCCTGATGCCAATGCCCTTGCAATCGCACAGCGCTGCTTTTGACCACCGGATATTTTGTTCGGATACTTTTTTGCCAAATTTGAAATTCCCACCTTGTCAAGACAATTCATGACAATCCTTTTTCGTTCGCTCCTGCCAAGTCTTTTACACAACAACGGCGTTTCCACGTTTTCAAAAACCGTGTAGTCGCTCATCAGCGCAAAATGCTGAAAAACAAAGCTGACATGTTCTTTCCTGAACCGGTCAAGGCGGCGGCGTCCAAGCTTGCTCACTTCAACGTCCTGATACCAATACTGCCCTTCTGTCAGACGATCCATGCATCCAATCATATTTAACAGCGTTGTCTTTCCGGAACCGGAAGTTCCCATAACAGCAATCATTTCGCCGTCCTCTACACGCAAGTTTACGTTCTTTAGCGCTGTTGTCGCAACATCGCCCTTGCCATATATTTTTGTTACATCATTGAATCGAATCATAGTCCCTCCTTACAATCGGCTGCCAACCAGTTCGACCGGCGTTTTTCTTTGTATCATCAAAAGCGGCACTGCCATCGAAAGCAGACACACCCCTAAGCCAATCAGACACATCCAGACTGCCGTCTCCCTATAAAAAATCCGCATAACCGTCTCTAACAGCTCCGCCTCCCGAAACAATCCAAATAACAGCAGACGCACCACGCCGTAGGCGATTGCGCACGCCGCCGCATACCGCATCCCATTTTCCAAGAGAATCAGCACGCACAAATCTTGTTTGGAAGCCCCGTTTGCATATAAAACTCCATACATCGGAAAATGCCCAATCATATCCACAATCTGAACGCACGCCTGAATCGTCGCCGCAACCAGCAGCACAATCAACATCAGTTCCAACAGCATATCACTGATTTTTTGGTAAACCTTCTGCTCTTCTTTGAGCATTCCATCGACTGTCCCCACAGTGACATCCAGTTCATACTGCTTTGCCAAATCATAAATCCGATTAATCACCGGCTGCATATCTGCAGGATTGCCGACAGAAAACAAATGTTCAGAGTAAAATCCTTCTGCATTGGAATTGCCGACGAGAACAGCCATATAATCCAGCGTAACCGTTTTGGCGCTGTTAAATTCTGCATCAAGCATCGAATCCGTTGTGCAGACCGAACCTTTTTCTAAAATTCCCATCACCTTAACAATATCGCCGTCCTCTTCCCGGTATTCCGTTCCCACCGGAATATGCGAATATGCGCTTCCTAGATAAAGATGCCACACAGATGTATTATTCGGATCATCATTGGGAATATAACTGCCTTTTGCCAAATGAAAATCAAACAATTCCCATGTGCTGCGAAGCGATATCACTGCAAACCCTTGTTCCATAAACGGTATTGCCCCATCGTCTGCCGTGTCCCTATTCGGCACATGACCGTCCTGAATTTGATATAGTTCCGGAACCAAATTTTTGTCAAGTTCGTCTTCCATCGCCGTTCCTACCGATTGAATTCCTTGAACATTTTTCAGGTTTTTTATAAAATCCACGCAGGTTTCCTTGTATTCTTTGATATGAATGCTCCCCGTTTCATAAACGTCTGTTTTTAAAGCACGATTCAGCGTATGGTAGATATCCGCATAAATTCGGTTTGGTATTATGCACATAGCAATCAGCACCAAAGCAAACGAAAATAACAGCGTGATTGCCAGCGACTTAAAAAACTTACGCATAATACTGTCTGCGGCATACTTAATCAAAGCCGATAATTTCATTGACAGCTCACCCCCTTTGCCGGAGCAGTTCCCAGCACAATCTCAATATGAATGACAATGGAGCTGATTAAAACTGCTAAAACCAATATTCCGGTGTCAATGCAGTAACGGAAAAGATACCATAGCTCCACCGTCTTGCCAAGCACCACCATATAGCAGCATTGTGCCAGTGCCGCCGCAAGGATTGCCGCGCTCATCAGCTTTAACAAGTCCTTTGCAATCAGCAGTATCAGCCGAAAATTCCCATAGCCGCACGCCTTTCTTATGGCAAACTCCGCCTGTCTCCGCTTCAGCCACAGGTTTGTGACGGCAAAGCTGTTCAGCACGCAAAACAATGCAATCAACCACACCAGCGCATTTTTTATCTTTGCGATAATCTCGTTGATGCCGCCTGCCTCATTCAGCGACATTTCCATCCAGTCATAAAAAGAAACTTCTGCAATCTTTCCTTTCAGCTCTTCTATATAATCGTTTGTCAGGCTGTCGTTACCGCACACGACCACCTCAATATAATAACTCAACACATAAGAGCGCAGTTCCTCTCTTACCCACGGCTCCAAAGACGGATAAAACACCACCAGCGAATCGTCCAAGCCATCCTCTGTCATGCTGCGAAACACCCCGGTTACCAAATAGTTCTGACCGTTTATGCAAAGGTAATCCTTGCCGTCAATCTCCTCTACATAATCTTGATAATATTCTCCGATTACGACAGCCCGTTCCTGCCCAATCTTTTGAAAATCCGGATAGCTTCCTTTTTGCAGCCGCCGGCTGCACGGCTCATTTTGCGAAATCATCACGCTGACCGTATGATTTTTCGCCAGACCTTTCACCACGCCTAAAAAACGAATCATCGTATTCCCATGCTTAGTATCCAGCAGCGAAATTACATAATCCACCTTTTCCTCATCACTAAGCTTTGGTTCGCTTTCGGTTTCTTTGGCAGCAGACGTCTTATCCTTTTTCGTCGCCCTAAGAATCCTGCCGCCTTCTTTGCAGTGATAATTGCCGATAACCGTATCCGGCTGCTGCTCCGACATCCGATAAATCAGATACATTCCGTTAAACGCAATAAAAAAAAGCAGACAGTAGCCGATCACCAGCAGCAGGCTGCTGGAACGATCCCGCAAAAACTTTTTTATCACTCCCATAGTCACGCCTTTACTTTCCAACCGGCGAATCAATATACTCGTCCCCGCTTACCTGCAGCCATGCATTGGCATATGTAAAGTATCCCAACTTGTGATCTCCATATTTATATTTATCGTCTTTATTCACAGAATTATATCCTACGCTTCCCCATTTTGCGTCTCCTCCAAACTGATAACCGCACGTTTTGTTTGCGATAAACTCCCTGTCTGACCCTACAAGCTGCGCCCAAGCATTTGCCTCATGTCGACCCCATCCGGATTCTGTCATAAATGTACGCACATATCCTTTTGCATTACCGTCATATTCGCACCAAGCATCCCCTGCGTACACAATAACGCAGTTCCACGCAATAAGCATGACTGACAATGCCACCAAAATTCCTCTTTTTCTGATTCCCTTCATAAACAAAACCTCCTAAACAGTTTTTTAATCAACGCCTTCAATTCCTTTCAAGCGATGTTATAATTTTATATTACCAGCATCTTCCAGTTGTGTCAATTATGAAAATTCTTCTTATGAATTATGTTTTTTATACTTTTTATGCTTTTTTATGAATCCTATAAACAAAAAACTAATTAATTCTTAAGTCAGTTCAGGGCAAAAACAAGGCGAGGCAGAAATGTATCTGCCTCGCCCTTTAAGCGCAACTCATAAAGCCACGCCCTTTAAAACTAAATTAAAAAACTAACTTGATTAATCTGTTCAATCCGGAATTATAACTGTGGACCAGCTGAAACTAAAGCCTTACCGGCTTCATTTCCCTCATACTTAGCAAAGTTCTTAATAAATCTTCCAGCCAAATCCTTAGCCTTTGTCTCCCATTCAGCTGCATCAGCATATGTGTCACGAGGGTCAAGAATGTTAGTGTCTACGCCCGGAAGCTCTGTTGGAACCTCAATGTTAAAGTAAGGAATCTTCTTTGTTGGAACCTTGTTGATGTCACCGTTAAGGATTGCATCAATGATACCACGTGTATCCTTGATAGAGATACGCTTTCCTGTTCCATTCCAGCCTGTATTAACAAGATATGCCTTAGCTCCGCTCTTCTCCATTTTCTTAACAAGCTCCTCAGCATACTTTGTTGGGTGAAGCTCAAGGAATGCCTGTCCAAAGCAAGCAGAAAATGTAGGCGTAGGCTCTGTAATACCACGCTCTGTACCAGCAAGCTTAGCAGTAAAGCCTGAAAGGAAATAATACTGTGTCTGCTCAGGCGTAAGGATAGATACCGGAGGAAGTACTCCAAATGCATCTGCTGAAAGGAAAATTACATTCTTAGCAGCCGGTGCTGATGAAACAGGACGAACAATGTTCTCAATATGGTTGATAGGATAAGAAACACGAGTATTCTCTGTTACGCTCTTATCTGCGAAATCAATCTTTCCGTCCTTGTCCAATGTAACATTCTCAAGAAGGGCATTTCTCTTGATTGCATTATAAATATCCGGCTCTGACTCCTTGTCAAGATTAATAACCTTAGCATAGCATCCGCCTTCAAAGTTAAATACACCATTGTCATCCCATCCGTGCTCGTCATCACCGATAAGAAGACGCTTAGGATCTGTAGAAAGTGTTGTCTTACCTGTTCCTGAAAGACCGAAGAAGATAGCAGTATTCTCACCGTTCATATCTGTGTTAGCTGAACAGTGCATTGAAGCGATACCCTTCAATGGAAGGTAGTAGTTCATCATAGAGAACATACCCTTCTTCATCTCTCCGCCGTACCATGTATTGATGATAACCTGTTCTTTTGAGGTTGTGTTGAACGCTACACATGTCTCAGAGTTCAAGCCCAACTCTTTATAGTTTGTAACCTTAGCCTTGGAAGCGTTGTAAACAACAAAATCCGGTTCGAAGTTTGCCAGTTCTTCTGCTGTCGGCATGATAAACATATTCTCAACAAAGTGTGCCTGCCAAGCTACTTCCATAATAAAGCGAACTGCCATACGCGTATCTGTGTTTGCACCACAAAACGCATCTACAACATATAATTGCTTGTCTGCCAACTCCTTGATAGCGATGTCCTTTACCTTTGCCCATACTTCCTCTGACATTGGGTGATTATCATTTTTATACTCATCTGATGTCCACCAAACTGTATCGTGGGAATTCGCATCATCAACGATGTACTTATCTTTTGGAGAACGTCCTGTATAAATACCTGTCATAACATTAACAGCACCAAGCTCTGTCTCCTGACCTTTTTCGTATCCTTCCAATGAAGAATCTGTCTCAGCCTTGAACAACTCCTCGTATGATGGATTATAAATCAGATTTGTTGTTCCGGTAATACCATATTTAGTTAAATCGATATTCGCCATTTCGTGTACCTTCCTTTGCGTATTTTAAACAAACTTTGCTAAGTACACTATATTATTTTGTTATTTTTTTGTCAATTCCTTTCCGGTAATTGTTATGAAAAATTTTTTTCTTGTTTTCTACTGCGAAACATGGTAGAATAATAAATTATATGCAAAAAGGAGGTAATGTCATCTATGGCGAATCACACATTTAGCGAAATTACTCCTCAGTTAGTAAAATTTTCTGAGATGTCAAAAAAGTCATCTTACATTAATCCAGATTTATACGCGGAATACGATGTAAAACGCGGCTTACGCGACGTGAACGGAAAAGGTGTATTAGTAGGTATCACAGAGATTTCAGAAGTCAACTCCACCAAGATTGTAGACGGTAAATCCGTTCCATGCGACGGACAGTTATTTTACCGCGGATACAATGTACGAGAAATTATCAGAAATCAACCTCGCGAATCTCATTTCGGATTTGAGGAATGCACGTACTTATTACTTTTTGGTAAACTTCCAACAAAGCAAGAACTCGCTGAGTTCTGTGAGCTTTTGAGCCGATATCGCTCTCTTCCACAGAACTTTGTTCGCGATGTTATTATGAAAAAGCCAAGCAAGGATATGATGAACGCCTTGGCACGTAGTGTATTAACGCTCTACTCCTATGACGAGAAACCGGACGATACATCAGAAGCGAATGTGCTGCGTCAGTGCTTACAGCTAATCAGCATGTTTCCTTTGATATCTGTTTACAGCTATCAGACCTATTGCCATTATTATAATGACGAAAGTTTGATTATCCACTCACCAAAAAAAGAGTATTCAACAGCTGAAAACATCCTTCATTGTTTGCGGTTAGACAGCAAATTCACACCGCTGGAAGCAAAACTGTTAGATGTTGCACTTATTCTTCATATGGAGCATGGTGGTGGTAATAATTCTACTTTCACCACGCACCTCGTTTCTTCATCAGGAACAGATACCTATTCGGCAATCGCTGCGGCAATCGGCTCCTTAAAAGGTCCAAAGCACGGTGGCGCTAACATCAAAGTTATGAAAATGTTTGCAGACATGAAAAAACATGTCAAAGATTGGACCAGCGAAGATGAGGTAAGAGATTATCTCAATGCCCTATTAAACAAAGAAGCCTTCGACCATGCAGGTCTGATTTATGGTATGGGTCATGCCGTTTACTCACTGTCCGACCCTAGAGCAGTTGCCTTCCATTCCTATGTAGAAGCCCTCTCCGAGGAAAAAGGACGCCAGAAAGAATTTGCTCTCTATTCTATGGTCGAACGTTTGGCTCCGCAGGTTATCGCCGACAAGCGCAAAATTTACAAGGGCGTTAGCCCCAACGTGGATTTCTACAGTGGATTTGTTTATGAGATGTTGGGGCTTCCTATGGAACTCTACACTCCTATCTTTGCAATCGCGCGTATCGCAGGCTGGAGTGCACACCGTATGGAAGAAATTTGTCATCATGACAAAATTATGCGACCTGCCTATATGACCGTTTGTCCACACAAAGATTTTATTCCAATTGAAAATCGTAAATAACAAAAAGCCCATCTGATGGGCTTTTTTCTATAAACTCCCTTAATACAGCAAAAATTGTTTGAAAATTCAATTAAATTAGTGTAATATATACTATATTACATGATAACGAGGTGACAGTTATGGATTACTCAAACAAATCTATTTTAGTATGCGACGATTCTATTTTGGCAAGAAAACAGTTGAAAGATGCTATTACGGACGCCTGTGGTGACATTACGATTTATGAGGGAACCAATGGTCAAGAAGCTGTTTCCTTATATAAGGAACACAAACCAGACCTTGTTCTATTAGATATCGTAATGCCTGAGATGGACGGCACAACTGCTGTAGAAAGAATCATCGAATTTGATAACAACGCAAAAATCATTATTGTGTCTTCCGTGGGCACGCAATTACAATTAAAGAAGGCGATTTCAGCCGGTGCAAAAGACTTCATCCAGAAGCCTATCGATATTTCACAGGTTAAATCTCTTATCGAAATACATTTAGGGGGCGAATAATTATGTATTCACAACTTTTTGGTAGTTATTTACTTCGAAAGGAGGCCGTTACACCCGAACAATTAGCAAGTGCCATCTCTGAGGTCAAACATGCTCACATCAAACTTGGAACACTCGCAATTCATCAGGGATACATGGTTGCTTCCGAAGTTGACGAGGTATGTTTTCTTCAGACACGAGAAGACAAGCGTTTTGGTGAGATTGCTGTAGATCGTGGCTATTTGACGGACGAACAAGTTCATGAACTTTTGTTAGCGCAGACGCCCGACTTTTTATTGTTAGGTCAATGTCTTGTAGACAATGGTGCACTGACAAATGGAGATTTAGAAAAATATATTATTGATTACGAGACAGAAAATGAAGTTTGTGACATCGATTTAAATGTTGAACACAAAGACAAAATCACAAAGTTAATTCAGCGTTTCTTCTTAGTAGCCGAGATTCCGATATCTGATTATAGTGTAATGTATATAAAGTTGATGTTTAACAATTTGGTTCGTTTTATCGGCGATGACTTCACTCCTCTCACACCGGTTCCCTGCAACGAATTTCCTGTTACCTTTTGTGTATCACAGGCGATTCACGGAAACGTCCAATGTGTATCACGTATTGATATGGATCGAGAGGTTGCCATTGCATTTGCTTCTCGATATGCAAATGAAGATTTCACAGAGTTTGATGAGTATGTAGAAGCCTCCTTAGAGGATTTCATCAATCTGCATAACGGACTTTTTATTGTGAATATGTCAAACGAGTATTCCATAGAGTTGACTTTGGACCCACCGGTTGTTAATGAGTCTGAAGTGCTTACGCTCGCAAGATCTTCTTTCCTTATTCCAATCAAATATCCATTCGGAACCATTCATTTGCTTGTATCCCTTAACGACAAATAAGACAGATTCCGAATCTTGTACAAACAAAAAAGTGAGATTTCTAAAAAACAGAAGTCTCACTTTTTTATGTTTCATGTCATGAAATCTGCTCGCTTTATTCTGTAGCAATTTCCTGCTCATCATCCTTTGCCAGCATCAAAATATTATACAGTAGTTGATTCGCATTCTTAATTTTCTGAGAACAATTCTCTGATAAAACCAAACTGTTCTCAGAGGATGCTGCCACCTGCTGTGATGTGGCAGAAAGATTTGAGATTGCTTCCATAACGGTAGCATTTGCGTTTACACAAGAATCCACATCACTGGATACCTCGTCAATATGTCCTGAAAGCGATGTTACGCTCTCCAAGATAGCCTTAAACTTCTCTCCGGCATTCTCAATGAGTCCGCCCTGTTTGTTTGCAGCATCCACAGAATATGTCATATTCTCGCTTGCCTTATTTACATCGCGAATCAAAGTCTCAATCGTCTTTGCAATCTGCTCTGCGGAATCCTTCGTGTTCTCTGAAAGATTACGAATCTCATCTGCCACAACCGCAAATCCTTTACCTGCATCTCCGGCTCTTGCCGCCTCGATGGATGCATTCAGTGCCAACAGGTTCGTCTGTTCCGAAATTCCCAAAATCGTATTGACAATCTCCTGCACTGTCTCAGCACTATGCTGCAGTTCACCCGTCATCTGCGATGTCTCGTTATTGATATCAGCAGAAATTTCTGCCTGCTTCTGTAACTGTAAAACAATAGCGTTACCTTCCTGAACATTCTGGGCTGTCTCCTTAGAGACATCAAGCATGAGTTTCGTCTTATTCGCAATACCATCCAGTGCTTCCGTAATATTCATATTCATCTCGGTCTGTGTCTGAATTGCTTCCGCTGTCAATGATGCCGATTCGGAAATCTGTCCCACACTCTCTGCGGAAGTAACGATGTTGTCCTCCAACGCCTTCATGATACCGTCTTCCTGTTCCAAGTTTTCACGAATCTGTGCACTCGTGTTCTTGACACTATCCAGAAGTTTCTTGACCATCGCATTCTTGTTGTGAATCTCTGCGATAGACTTTTCATCCTGACTATTCATCGCGCGAACAACAGCCATAGCTGCCACACAGCAAAGAATTGCCATCAGCGTGTTTGTGAAAACCTGTGCCCACATTGGCCTGCTGGTGAGCACCATATACTCGATTGTAAAAATCACATTACACAGGATACAAACCGTCGCGCCTAAGATACAAACGCGATTCTGTCGGTATAAGACAACACACATTGTAATCACATATGCAAACGCATACAAATACGGGTAATCCAAACCGGTCAGAAGAATCGTCGCATAGGAAATGCCGACACCTCCCAGAATAAAAAGGTGTCCCAATTCTTTTCCCAGCAACTTAAAATATCCGACCGAACAGAGTATCATGCCAATAACCACAACGACAACTTTCAAAACTTTATTTGAAAACAGTGCTGCAAGTCCCGGATTCAAAATGCATGTGCTATTCGTGTGATACACAAATACCGATGCAATCATCCATCCCTGTAAGATCATACACAAAATATAAATCAGTCTGTTGTTTGATTTTAAGTTCTCTTCTTGTAAATTCATAGTATTTCCCCTCTGCCTCTTATGTATCTATTTTAAGAAATCTCTCACAACTTGCGGCATTTCATCCACTTCACAGATTGTCTTATGACGAACCTGCGCACTGCGAATCTCCTTGATTGCATTTGGAACGGCTACTTTCGCAATCTCACTCAACTTGTCAACCAGCGCGAAATCTTCCATCTCAGCATAACGCTCGTCGATAGCCCCCATAACACTTCGTGCAAACTTAAATGGGCTTGCAGTAGATGCAATCACGGTTGGTTTGTCATCTCCCGTCTCTTTTTTATACTTATCATAAACACAACCGGCAACTGCCGTATGTGTGTCAAGGACATATCCTGTCTTTTCATACATATCACGAATCTTCTCTGCTGTGTCAGTCTCACTCGCATAATTGCCATAGAATTCTGCAAGCTGCGCTTTCATCTTCTCCGAAATCTCATATCTACCCTCGGAAACCAATTGCTGCATAAGTTCGGCGTTCTTCGCTGCATCCTCGCCGGCAATGCGATAAATCAGGCGTTCAAGATTGCTGGAAATCAGAATATCCATAGAAGGTGAATTCGTCAAAACAAATTCTCTGTTTTTATCATATACACCTGTCCGGAAGAAGTCGAAAAGCACTTTATTCTCGTTCGATGCGCAAATCAGTTTGTCAATCGGAAGTCCCATATTTTTCGCATAAAATGCGGCAAGAATATTGCCAAAATTTCCTGTTGGAACTACAACATTTATCTTACCGCCATTTTTGATTCTCTCATTTGCAATCAAACGGCTATAGGCATAGACATAATATACAATCTGTGGTACAAGACGACCGATATTGATCGAGTTCGCTGACGAGAACTGATATCCTGCCTCATCCAATTCCTTTGCAAACGCCTCATCTGCAAACATCTGCTTGACACCGGTCTGTGCCTGATCAAAATTACCGTTGATACCAACGACAAGCGTATTATCTCCGACTTGCGTCACCATCTGCTGTTTTTGAATCGGGCTGACACCATCCTTCGGATAGAACACAATAATCTTTGTCCCTTCAACATCGGCAAAACCAGCCAGCGCAGCTTTTCCCGTATCACCGGATGTCGCCGTCAGAATAACGATATCATTCTTCACATGGTTCTTTCTTGCGGATGTAATCATCAAATGTGGCAAAATCGAAAGTGCCATATCTTTAAACGCGATTGTCGAACCGTGGAACAATTCCAAGTAATATGCACCATCAGCATACACCATCGGTGCAATCTCTTCTGTATCAAATTTAGATTCATAAGCACGTTTGATACATGTCTTGAGTTCTTCTTCTGTAAAGTCAGTAAAGAACAACTTCATAACTTCATAAGCTGTCTCCTGATATGTCATCTGGCTCAGTGCCTGAAAACTAACTTCCATCTCTGGAATCTTTGTGGGAACAAATAACCCACCACCATTTGCCAAGCCTTTCAAGATAGCCTGTGACGCGGTGACAACCTCAGTCGCATCTCTCGTGCTCACATACTTCAAATCCATTTCTCATACCTCATCATCTTATTGTTTTTTATCTAGAATTCTTTAAACGCTACGCAAAAATATTATACTCTACCCCAAAAAGAAATGTCAATGTAAGAGCGCTTTTGTTTCCCCATTTTCCGCAAAATATGATATATTTACTATATCATCAGACAAAGGAGAACAAGATGTTACCGGGCGTATACAAAACCACAAAAAAAAATGGCACCATCTACTACCGTGCCAGCATGACATTTCACAATAAGCACATCAGTCTGGGCAGTTCTCCTGATGCAGATATTGCAAATGCAATGTATCAGGAAGGGCAGCTTTTATGTTCAAACTTGACGGTTTCCCTACAAAATTTCACCTCATACATCGAGCACCTCTCCTTTGAAAAAGCAGTGACGATTCTAAACTTTCGAGACCATGGCATGTATATCAAGACTCCCATCTATCTACAAAAAGGATTCTTCTTGTACTTTTTAACGCCATCGGAAATACTAAAATTTGACAATGACGACCTGTTTTATTACTCCAGTCACAAAATCATGCGGCGCAATGGTCACCTTTTTGTGAACGACTATGGCATGCAATACAACATCGCAGCTCGCTATGGCATCAAGAATTTTGCTGTTGCCGGACGTGATTATCAATTTGCTAATGGAGATTCCAGCGATTATCGGTACTCCAATATTATCGTCATCAACAAATACCATGGCATCACACAAACGGTACACAAAAACAAAACCTGGTATGTTGCCAAGCTCCACCTGAACGGGGATGTCATTGTCGGAAAATATACCACGGAAGTCAAGGCTGCCGTCGCCTATAACAAGGCGGTGGATTATGCCCGTGATCGTGGCTATCAGAAAAACTTCATCGAAAACTATGTAGTGGAATTGTCTGCCAAAGAATACGCAGATTTATACACCCGCATTCACATCTCAGATAAATTCAAAGAATATGTCGACAAAAAAAGAGCTAGAAGAACCCCGCGGTCCTAATAGCTCTGTTGTTTTATTTTTGGTTGATATAATTTACAAGTCCCTCACATGCAATAATCTTTTGCATAAATGGTGGGAACGCCTGTCCCTGAAACTTTTCTCCCGTAGTAAGATCTGTAATCACGCCACTATCGAAATCAACGTTTACTTCGTCACCCGCTTTGATCTCCTTTGCCGCCTCCGGACACTCGATGATTGGAAGGCCGATATTGATTGCATTGCGGTAAAAAATACGGGCAAAGGTCTCTGCGATAACACAACTTACGCCGCACGCCTTGATTGCAATCGGTGCATGCTCTCTCGATGAACCACAGCCAAAGTTTTTATTTGCCACCATGATATCACCGACGGAAACATTGTTTACAAACTGTGCATCAATATCTTCCATACAGTGTGTTGCCAATTCCTTCGGGTCGGATGAATTCAGATAACGTGCCGGAATGATAACATCCGTATCGACGTTGTCACCAAATTTAAATACTTTTCCCTGTGCTGCCTTCATTACATTACCTCCTTTGGTCCTGAAATCTTACCGGTCAGTGCACTTGCCGCCGCAACCGCTGGTGACGCAAGATACACTTCAGAGTCCACATGTCCCATACGACCTACAAAGTTACGGTTTGTGGTAGACACGCAGCGCTCACCCGCTGCAAGAACGCCCATATATCCGCCAAGACATGGCCCGCATGTCGGTGTGGAAACGACACAACCCGCCTCGATAAAATCACGGATAAATCCTGCTTCCATCGCATCCAGATAAATCCGCTGTGTACCCGGGATAATGATGACACGCAAGCCCTTCTTTACCTTCTTGCCCTTTAAAATCTTATCTGCCATTGCCAAGTCCTCAAAACGTCCATTGGTACATGATCCAATGACAACCTGATCAATCACAACTTCGCCAACCTCATCGATGGTCTTTGTGTTTTCCGGCAAATGCGGGAAAGAAACCGTTGACTTCAATGTGCTAAGGTCAATCGTATATTCCTCATCGTAAACAGCATCTTCATCTGCCTCATATACCTTATATTCTCTCTTAGAATGTTCTTTCATGTATGCGATTGTCACATCATCCACCGGGAAGATACCATTCTTTGCACCGGCCTCAATCGCCATATTTGAAATACAAAGTCTGTCATCCATAGAAAGGTGCTTAATACCCTCTCCTGTGAACTCCATAGATTTATAAAGTGCTCCATCTACACCAATCATGCCGATAATGTGAAGAATCAAATCCTTGCCACTGATGTATTCCTGCGGCTTGCCTACAATGTTAAACTTAATTGCGGAAGGCACCTTAAACCAAGCCTTACCTGTCGCCATTCCGGCAGCCATATCCGTCGAACCCACGCCTGTAGAAAATGCGCCGAGTGCCCCATATGTACATGTGTGAGAATCAGCGCCGATAATCACATCACCGGCAACGGTAAGTCCCTGCTCCGGCAAAAGCGCATGCTCAATCCCCATCTGTCCTACATCAAAGTAATTTGTAATATCATGCTTGCAGGCAAACTCACGAACACATTTGCAGTGCTCTGCCGACTTGATATCTTTGTTGGGAATAAAGTGATCCATGACAAGTGCAATCTTGTCTTTATGGAATACTCCATCCACCTTCATTTTTTCGATTTCATGAATAGCAACGGGCGATGTGATATCATTGCCCAGTACCAAATCTAAATCTGCCTCAATCAACTGTCCTGCTGTCACAGACTCTAAGCCCGCATGTGCGGCAAGAATCTTTTGGGTCATTGTCATTCCCATGAATCTCTTCCTCCTTTTAGAGTTTCAAAAATCATTTTGGTAAAAAAAGATGTCCTACGGTAAAATAATTTACCTCGGACATCTTTATTTTACCAAATACGCATCGCGTATAAGTTTTCTCTTTGCGATAACACTTTAGTTATTGATAAACTTATCCTCTTCATTGTTCCAGCTATATAACTGACGAACCTGCTCGCCAACCTTCTCTGCCGGATGCTCTGCTGCAAGTTTTCTCATAGCCTTGAAGTGAACCTGACGTCCTGCAGGAGACATATCTAATAAGAACTCCTTAGCAAATGAACCATCCTGAATATCTGAAAGAATCTTCTTCATGGCCTTCTTTGTATCCTCTGTGATAATCTTAGGTCCTGTAATGTAATCACCATATTCTGCTGTATTTGAAATAGAGTATCTCATGCCTGCAAATCCTGACTGATAAATCAAGTCAACGATAAGCTTCATTTCATGAATACATTCAAAGTAAGCATTTCTTGGATCATATCCGGCTTCTACCAATGTCTCGAAACCTGCCTGCATCAATGCACAAACACCACCACAAAGT
>CAYZZP010000020.1:0-44044 GCA_964482965.1 uncultured Lachnospira sp. | reverse complement strand
GGTATCATTAAGAGAATTCCTATGTGCGAGATGACTGCTGCTGAGTTCAGACAGGTTATTGATGTAGACCTTAACGCACCATTTATCGTTTCTAAGGCAGTTATTCCTTCAATGATTGAAAGAGGACATGGTAAGATCATCAACATCTGCTCAATGATGTCAGAGCTTGGTCGTGAGACTGTATCTGCATATGCAGCAGCTAAGGGTGGTTTGAAGATGCTTACAAGAAATATTTGTTCAGAGTATGGTAAGTACAATATCCAGTGTAATGGTATTGGACCTGGTTATATTGAGACGCCTCAGACAGCCCCTCTTAGAGAGCGTCAGCCGGACGGTTCAAGACATCCATTTGACTCTTTCATCGTAGCTAAGACACCGGCAGAGAGATGGTTAAAGCCGGAAGAGTTAGCTGGTCCTGCTGTATTCCTTGCTTCAGAGGCTTCAGATGCAGTAAACGGACATATTCTCTATGTAGACGGTGGTATTCTTGCTTACTTAGGAAAGCAGCCACAGTAATTAATTATGGCATAAAAGCGTAATTTGTTTCACAGTAGTGTGAATATATTGCGCATAGTTGTAATGAAAAACAGCGTGTACTGTTATAAGGTGGTACACGCTGTTTTTGCATTATGGTGTAAAGTGGTATTTGTATAAATCAAATTTTTATATATTAAATAGAGAAAGTTTGGAAATATAATTTTACGAGTATATATTGACAATTATTCTTGTTATATGTATAATGCAATTAATAAATATGACAAATAAAGTTGTCAAAAGGACAAAATAACTTGTCAAATATTAATTTATTAAATCAAGAAAGGCGAGAGAATATGAAATTGGAAGTCAAAAATGTCACTAAGAGCTTTGGTGACACAGAAGTTCTTCACGGTATTTCTTTTGAGGTTGAGAGTGGCAAGGCTCTGGGACTTCTAGGGAGAAACGGCGCAGGCAAGACAACAACCATCAGAATTATAATGGATGTGTTTCATGCCGGCTCTGGAGAGGTACTGCTGGACGGCAAAAAGTTTGAGCAGCGCAAGCATCAGATTGGATATCTGCCGGAGGAGAGAGGCTTGTATCCTAAGAAAACTGTTATTGAACAGCTGGTTTATCTTGGAAGGCTTAGAGGTATAAACAAGGCGGAGGCTTCCGCCAATGCAAAGAAGTGGCTTACAAAGCTGGAGGTCATTGAGTACCAGAACAGAAAGCTTGAAACTCTCTCAAAGGGTAATCAGCAGAAGGTGCAGCTTGCCTCAACCCTTGTATGCAACCCTGATATAGTAATTCTTGATGAGCCTTTCAGCGGTCTTGATCCCGTCAACTCAAGAATTTTACAGGACGTAGTAAAGGAGCTTATCGCAGACAACCGAATAGTAATATTTTCAAGTCACCAGATGAGCTATGTTGAGGAATTTTGCGAGGACATTGCTATAATTAATAATGGCGAGGTTATTCTGTCTGGCAATCTTAACGAGATTAAAAGAAGATTTGGAGAGAATCGTCTTGTGTTATCTGCGACAAATATGGGGCTTGACGAGCTGGAAAAGATTGTGGGCGGTGTCATGTCCGGAACCATAGACGTGGTGGGAAGGACAAAGGAGGAACTTATTATAGCAAACAGCGCGGATGTCACAAGAAAGCAGATTTTACAGATGCTTTTGTCTCTGAATGTGGATATTGAGCATTTTGAAAGTTATAAGCCGTCTCTCAACGATATATTTGTTTCTCAGGTTGGAGATGAAGCTGAAGCAAATATATCTGACAGCGGCAATGCAGATTTTACATCAGGCGGCGGCGCTGTATCGGCAGCTGACAGCAGAAAGGCAGGTAAATAAGTATGAAGAGATTTTTTGTTGTATTGCAATATGAATTGCTTAATTATCTTAAAAATAAAAGTTATCTTATAACTACCATACTTGTTGCTGTTGTAGCTGGAGTTATTATGTTTTTGCCAAGTATATTTGATATGCCCGAAATGCTTGGAACTGGCAGCGGGACAGATACGGAGCAGACAGACGGTAATAACAATGCAGATGTAGACGAAGCAGATAAGGATTTAATGCTTATTTATGATAAGACGGGAATTTTTACTGATATAGCCATGCTTGACGAGGCGTTTCCTGATGCTAAGTGGGAAAAGGCTGCAAGCGAGGCTGATTTGAAGCAGAAGGTTGAGGAGGAAAATGCTGAAGCAGGATTTGTTGTGGAGACGTTTACATCATTTACTTACTATGTACATAATAAGAAAATGACTGATTCCAATAAAGAGATATTTTATTCAGTGCTTCTTACCATGAACAGAATAAAATACTGTCAGGAAAATAACATTGACTATGCGCAGATTACGGCGGCGTTTAATCCTGAGATTACCTCTGAAGTAAGCGTTTTAGGAAAAGATATGGAGAGCAATTACTTTTACTGTTATTTTCTGGTAATAATCATATTTATGATAATTGTGCTTTACGGCGCAATGATTGCAACCTCTGTTACGCAGGAAAAGAGCAACCGTACCATTGAGGTGCTTGTAACAAGCGTCGACACCAACTGCCTTTTCTTTGGAAAGGTGTTTGCAGGAGCTATAGCCGCGCTTTTCCAGTGCGCTGTTGTTATGGGAACTGTCCTTATCGGTTATAAGTTAAATCAGGATGCATGGGGCGGAATGTTGGATATGCTTCTTGATATACCGGGCGAAGTTGTCCTTACATTTGCAACCTTTGGTATCGGCGGCTTTATATTCTATATATTTATATATGGAGCTATGGGCGCCCTTGTGTCAAAGACAGAAGATATCAACAAGAGTGCCGGCGGAGTTCAGATGATTATTATGATTGTATATTTTGTAGTACTTTTTCAGCTTACCAATGTGGACGGAATACTTATAAAAGTAGCGTCATTCCTGCCAATCAGCTCATACAGCGCTATGTTTGCAAGAGTTGCTATGGGAAATGTGGCTATATGGGAGGTCGTGCTGTCATTCGTAATTCTTGTGGCATCCATTGTTGGAGTGGGCTTTATAGGCGCAAAAATATACAGAATGGGTACGCTTCGCTACGGCAATCCTATTAAGCTTACAAATGCGTTGAAGAGCCTTAAGCAGAAGGATTGATGACTTTTGCCGTAATTTCACAGCATTTAGGGGGCAGGCTGATATTATAAAACAGATAAATAAAATAGATAAATAAAATAGGAGCGGGTGGTGGAGCGGCGAACCATCCGCTGTTGTTTTATAGATATTCATTTTTTCTAAAATGAACTTTGCCGGCAGTTACAGCCGGACAGGCATTTATAGGAGACGCTATTATAATAGGTCTGGCAATAAAACTGTTTCCCCGCCCTTAACCTCAACAATCGTTTTGTCGTTGACGCAAAGCCATGCGGAGTCAAAAGAAGGATTATATACAAAGCTGTTGTCCGCTGCAAACTGAAGCCTTTTGTAAACATTTTCATAATCCACAATTTCAATGTTGGTGGCGTACCATATATCGTCCTGACCACCAATCATTTCACAAAATTCTTCAATTATATTCCAGTTTTGATTTCTCTCAAATTCAAAGCTGTGTCCCCATACATACATCATATAGAGATACTGAGTTTTCTTTAAACTTATAAATTCTTTTCCAAATTCAATTAGGTTATGGTTGTGGTGGCAGGTAGGAACCCAGCGCATAAAATCTTCAGGCATTCCAAATCCGGTCTCGTCCCCGAGAAGAATAGGTCCTTGAGCATATCGGGCGCCTTCATTTGCAGCAAATACAGCAGCGTATTTGTCGGCGGCAAGCCTTGCATATTCGATGCCTACATCTGAGGCTATCCGGCAGCACCGGTCGTCGTAGGAACCGTTAGGAAATGCCAGACCGCGGACAGGATACCCCATAACCTTTTCAATGGCAATTTTGTCGTTGAGAAGCTCCTGAATAATCTCAGTTTTCGGACAGCGTGCTATTGTCGGGTGAGTGCAGGTATGTACAGCAACCTCGTGTCCCGCATACAGTTCCTTCCATTCATCGGTTGGTATGCGGTTTTCCATATCCACGAGAGAAGAATTTACATTAAATGTTCCTCTTATACCATATTTATTAAAGACAGCAACCAGACGGCGGTCTTCAATTTTTCCGTCGTCGTAGCTAAGTGTAAGTACCTTGTGTTTTCCGCCCGGAAATGCTTTGTAGATTTTATTCATAATGTCTCGCTCCATTCAAAGAAAAGTTTTGAAACATTATACTACATTTGCATTTATTTGTCGATAAATAGAAACGGATTAATTAAAGTTTTTAAATAATAAAGCCAGTCGGTTCGTATTACATCTTCATTTGAATAGAGTGGAATGGATTTTAATAATTCATCATTTATATATACGCTGATGTTTCCCACTTCATCACCTTTTGAAACGGGTGCTTCAATGGATTCAGGCACATTGTAGATTACGTTTACGGTGTCGTTTTTACTTATAAGAGCGCTGTAGGTATCGTCGTATCGTAGCGAAATACTGCTTTGCGTGCCATTATTAATGGCGACAGTTTTGCTCACAGGAGCAATTTCCACAATATCGCTTGGATAATAATTATTTCTGGCTTCATTCAGAAGCAGTTTTGCGTCGTGCCATTTGTAGGTTTTGTTATTAGGCCAGCCGCATGCAAGGAGTGTTACAATAAATGTCCTTCCGTCCTGTTTGTACGCACATACATAGCAGTATCCGGCATTTCCCGTGAATCCGGTTTTTCCTGAGATTATGTCAGGGTACATGCTTAAAAATGCGTTGGCGTTGGAAATTGTATAAGGACCGAAGCTGTATCCCTTTGTCTGCGTAATTGTGAGAAAATCCTCGTTAGTTATGCAGTAGTCCATTATGACAGCCAGTTCTCTGGCTGTGGTGGAGTGCTGACCATATTCGTCGTTTGCGTCAAGTCCGTTTGGGGTAATAAAATATGTATTGGTACAGCCGAGGCTTTGGGCTTTATAGTTCATAAGCTTTGCAAATACTCCCACAAGGAGCTTGCTGTTTTCTGTGGAAAGGTCTTTGATAAATGCGGTGTCCTCCGGAAGAGTATCGGGAAGGCTGTCTTTTATTCCGATAATATCCTCGCATTTTCCGTCTTTAACATTGGAAATGTAGTTGTACGCCACATTTTCAGCGATGACAACCGCTGAGTCGTTGTGGGATTTCAGCATTAAAGAATAGAGCAGGTCAATCATCGGATAGGAATCGCCTTTTTTGAGATTTAGCTGTACGTCGGGCATTGAGGAGGCGTAGGCTGAAGTGGTGCAGGGCAGCTCTTTGTAACCGTATTCCAGCGCTATTATACAAGTCATAATTTTTGTGGTGCTTGCCATAGGAACAGGAGTATCTGCGTCCTTGCCAATAAGTATTCTGTGATTGTCGCCGTCCATAAGGCAGGCGTATTTTGCATAGAGACTGTTGATTTTAAATGTGGATTTTTCGGTGGCGGAGCTGTTGCTTTCTGAAATCGCCGAGCCGGAGGCGGCCGCAGAATTATTGCTTTCGTCAGCGACGGAGCCTGAAACGGCGGTATTGTTGTTTAGTCCCGCTAAAAAATCGCTGCTGTAGTATTTTTCATAAGAAATATTCTCCGTTACAGAGGCTCCGGAAGCCTCAGACACACCTAAAGCCGCAGGCTGCCACAAGGCTTCGCCGAATATGCCGGAAGAAATATAATGCCGCAAAGATATAATAAAAACGGCGGAAAAAACAAAAATTGAATAAAATTTTAAACATTTTTTATAATTGATTTTAAAAAAGTCATATATCATAGTGAATTTTCTGCTATAATGAGGTTGATTAGTATAAGGATATGCGCAGAATTTGTGTATTATTCCCTGTCTGCGAAGGAGGAACTGATGAGTTATATTGAGTTTAAGAACGTAAAAAAGATATACCGAATGGGAGACGTGAAGATTAAAGCACTTTCGGGTGTGAATTTTTCCATTGATAAGGGAGAGTTTGCAGTTATCGCAGGACCGAGCGGTGCAGGAAAGAGTACAATCCTTAATCTGCTGGGCGGTATGGATACATCAACCACAGGCGAGATTATAGTAGATGGCAACAGAATAGATAAATATAACGAAAAAAAACTTACTACATATAGGAGATACGATATAGGTTTCGTATTTCAGTTTTATAACCTTGTTCAGAATCTTACCGTCAGGGAAAATGTAGAACTGGCGGCGCAGATTTGCAAAAATCCTCTTGATATTGATGAAACTATTGCAGCGGTCGGGCTGGCGGACAGGAAAAATAATTTTCCATCGCAGCTTTCAGGCGGCGAGCAGCAAAGAGTGGCTATAGCAAGAGCCCTTGCAAAAAATCCTAAGCTGCTGCTATGCGACGAGCCTACGGGTGCGCTTGATTATCAGACAGGAAAATCAGTGCTTAAACTGCTTCAGGATACATGTATTAAAAATGGAGTGACAGTAATTGTCATAACTCACAATCTTGCGCTTACGCCTATGGGTAATAAGGTTATCAGGGTTAAGAACGGTACTGTTTCAGAAATCATAGTCAATGAAAATCCTATGCCAATCGAAAGGATAGAATGGTAATATGAAGAAGATGATTTTAAAGAACTGTTTTCGTGATATTAAAACCTCATTCGGAAGATTTTTTGCTATATTTGCTATTGTAACCATTGGAGTTGCATTCTTTGCAGGAGTAACAGCGACTGCACCGGATATGAAAAATTCGTCGGACTGCTATTATGACGAGTATAACCTTATGGATATAAGGCTTTTGTCCAATATAGGTTTTACAAATGAGGATATAGAGGCTATTAAAAAGCAGGATACTGTTGAGGGTGTGTTTGCGACCTACAATATGGACGCGGTGGCTGTTAATTCCGGTATTCAGAATACTGTAAAGCTTATGGGGCTGCCGGATTCCGGTATTAATGAGAATAATGTTGATTATATTAACAGAGTGAGAATAAAAGAGGGACGTCTGCCTGAAAATGAGGGGGAATGTGTAATTGTCAATAATAAATCAAAAGAACAAAGCGGGCTTAAGGTGGGGGATGTTATTACTATGGGTTCCGGAGACAGCAGCGACATAGCGGACAAGCTTAAAAATACAGAGTACACAATAGTCGGCGTTGTTTACACGCCTTATTATCTCAGTTTTGATTATGGACAAAGTACGGTGGGAAGCGGAAGAATAACCTATTGTATAATGCTGAATAACAGCGAATTTATAAGCGATTATTATACAGAGGTATTTGCTACCGTAAGGGGAGTCAAGGAGCTGGATACGTATTCACAGGAATATTTTGACAAAATCGGTGTTACAGTTGACAGTCTGGAAAAATTGGCGTCAGAGCGTGTGGATTTAAGAATTGCAGACGTAAGAGAGGAAATTGCGGACAAAAAGGCGGAAACCGTGCAGGAGGCTAAGGATAAGATAGCTGACAGTATCAGAGAGCAGATAATTAAGCAGTATCAGATATATTATCCGGGACAGGATATGTCTGCCATAACTGCGCCTATAATAGAGGAAGCCACAAAAAAGGCTATTGATGAATTTGATACCTCAGAAATTGACAGCAAGTTTGCTAAGGCTGAGGAGGAGGCTCTCGACGGAAGCGATGACTGGCAGTGGTATATTCTTGACCGGGATTCACATTACTCGTACAGGGATTATAAGTCAAGTGCTGAAAAGATTGAATCTATTGCAGCAATCTTTCCGGTATTTTTCCTGTTAGTTGCAGCTCTTGTGTGTCTTACAACTATGACGAGAATGGTCGACGAGCAAAGGGAGCTTATCGGAACGCTTAAGGCGCTGGGGTACAATAAGTTCGACATAGTTATGAAATTTGTGCTGTATTCATTTATAGCTTCAGTTGTGGGCGGAGTTCTGGGCAGCGTTACAGGACTTAAAATGTTCCCAAGCATAATATATAACTGCTGGAATATTTTGTATGATATGCCTGATATAACCTATGCCGGTCACATAGTTCTTTCAGTGGTTTCAATAGGTCTTATGTGTCTGGTCATTATCGGTTCAACTATTTATGCCTGCAGCTCGGATTTGACGGAGGTTCCGGCTATGCTTATGAGACCAAAGTCTCCGAAGAAGGGCAAAAAGATATTGCTTGAGCGGATTGGCTTTATCTGGAAGAGAATGTCATTTTCCAACAAAGTAACCGCCAGAAATATATTCCGTTATAAAAAGCGTTTCTTTATGACAGTTGTGGGTGTTGCAGGAGGCGGAGCGCTTATGATGGCGGGCTTTGGAATTAAGGACAGTATAACAAGCCTTATCGCCAATCAATTTGAAGAAATTGTCAGGTATGATGTGAGCCTTGTATATAACGAGCCTGACGTGGAAAATGTGGTGAAGGAGGACTCTGAATTTACTGATTTCATATCTGTTTACAACTATCAGTCTGATGTTGCCAGTGTGGAGAATGTAGAAGATGAAGATACGAAGCTCAAGGAAGATGTAATTATAAATGTTGTGTCGGATACGCAGAAGTTTAAGGATTTTGTGCTGTTTAGAAAAAGAAATACCAAGACAACCTATGATTTTGGAGCTTCAGGAGTTTACATATCAGAAAAGCTGGCGAAGGATTTAGGAGTTAAGGCCGGAGACACAGTTTATGTGAAAAGCGGTGATGACACAAACAAGCCGGTCAAAATAGAGCATATAATAGAAATGTACACAGGAAACTATATATTTATGTCGGCGAAGTACTATGACGAAATTTATGGCGAGGAGTACAGCGACAACTGTATATACGGCATGATTGACGAAACCGCTTCCGACAACGAGGCGGCTATTGGCGAAAAATATCTTGCCATAGACGGAGTAACGGCAATTACATTTTACTCGGACAATATAAAGAGGTTCAATGATATGATTGAAACCCTGAATTTAGTTACATATATACTTATATTGTCGGCAGCAGCTCTGTCATTTGTGGTTCTCTATAACCTTACCAATGTCAATATGTCAGAGCGTATAAGAGAGATTGCCACTATTAAAGTTCTTGGCTTTTACAACGGCGAGGTTGCAGCGTACGTTTATAGGGAAAATATTGTGATATCCATAATAGGAGCGCTTGCAGGGCTTGGTTTTGGCGTTATTCTGCACAGATTTATAATGGATACTATTGAGATGGAAAGCATTATGTTTGGAAATGCTGTCACACCGTGGTCCTTTGTGTATTCCTTCCTGCTTACCATACTGTTTTCTCTGATTGTAAATGCTGTTATGTACAGAAAACTTAAGAAAATTCCTATGGTGGAATCGCTTAAATCTGTGGAGTAAGGCTGCAAGTGGCGTAAATAGTAATTAGAGCAAATTTGCAATTCAATTAAATATCATATTTGGGACTGCCTGTTCATATATTGTGAAAAACAAGAATTGGTAGTCCTTTTTTTGTGGGATTTTGGCGCATTTTGAGCGGCGCTGTTTAAGACCGCAGGCGGAATGGGAGGTTGGCTATTGTGGATAGATTAAAGGAGGTTGTAACATTTTTGCCGGAAAGGCTAAGAGGAATTGTGGCGGACAGAGCTAAGTTTGTGGACGGCGATATTACGGAGATAAGGCTTAGAGTGAACTGTCCGCTTGTGTTTAGGGCGGGGTGCAGGGAGAAGGTATTTCAGGATACCATAGTGACCATTCAGGATATAAGACAATGCGTGCAGTTTATAAGCGATTATTCTTTGTTTGCGAGGCAGGAGGATGTAAAAAATGGATTTATTACTCTTAGGGGAGGGCATAGGGCAGGTATTGCCGGACAGGTTGTAATGGACAAGGGGAATATTGTAAGCCAGAAGAACATATCATTTATCAACATCAGAGTTGCCCATGAACTGGTCGGATGCGCTGATAAGGTTATGAATTTTGTGCTTAAAGGAGATGAAATTAAGAACACTTTAATAATATCGCCGCCGGGCTGCGGAAAAACCACAATTCTTCGGGATATTATAAGACAGCTTTCTATGGGAATAAATGGAAAGGCCTACAGCGTGGGAGTTGTAGATGAACGCTCCGAGATTGCAGCATGCTATGAGGGCGTTCCGCAAAATGATATGGGTATAAGGACTGATGTGCTTGACCAGTGGACAAAGCCGGAGGGGATGATGGTTTTGCTTCGCTCTATGGCACCGGATGTGATTGCGGTGGATGAGCTGGGAAGTTTTGAAGATATGAAAGCTGTGCATCATATGATGAGCTGCGGTTGTGCAGTAATTGCCACTATACATGGCGATTCGCCGCAGGTGTTGGAGAAAAATGAGATATTTAGGGAACTTGGAAAAGACAGCGGCTTTAAAAGGCTTATTGTGCTTGGAAAAAGCAAAGGTATAGGTACGGTAGAGGAGGTGGTTGACCGTTGCTGAAATTTCTGGCTGCGATAATGATAATAGGAGGAAGTACCGTTTACGGATTTATGCTAAATGGTATATACATTCAGAGGATAGAACGACTTATGGCGTTCAGGGATACATTTTCACTGATATGCGGCTACATAAGCTACGGAAGCTCAGGAATGGCAGAGTTGTTTGGCGGTATTGCAAAAAATACAGGCTACGATTATGTTAGAGAATTTTACAATTATATTACAGAACAGCTTTTAAAATGCGATGGCAGGGATATGTCCCAGATGTGGAGGCAGGCTGTGGCAATATACTGCGAGGGAATATTTTTAAATAACGAGGACTGCAGGCTGCTTGATGAAATCGGCGATTTGCCGCTTTATCTGGACGGAGAGGCGCAGATAAAATACATCAATGGCATTGTGCTAAAGCTGAATACAAGGATAGAACAGTTACAAAGCCAAAAGGAGCAGAAAGGTAAAATATACAAAAGCGTTGGATTTGCAGCAGGGGTATTTCTTGTGCTGGTACTCATATAGGAGGCGACAGGTGGAAGTAGGACTTATATTTAAAATTGCAGCGGTAGGAATATTGGTTTCGGTAATAAGCCAGATTTTAAAACACAGCGGGAGAGAGGAACAGGCTTTTCTGACAAGTCTTGCGGGACTTATTCTTGTGCTGTTCTGGATTATTCCATACATACTTGAGCTATTTGAGACTATGAGGAAAATGTTTGAATTGTAGGTGCTTATGGACGTTATAAAAATAGCGATGATAGGAATATGCGGAGTTATTCTTGCAGGAATTTTGAAGCAGGCGGGGAGTCAGCTGTATGTGTTGCTTGGACTTGCAGTATCGGTGGTTATTATATTTTACATAACAGCGAGGCTTTCGGTCATTATTTCACAGGTTGAACATATCAGGCAATATGTGGCTTTCGGAAGTGAATATATCAGTATAATTTTCAGGGTTATCGGGATAACCTATGTGACGCAGTTTGCGGCGGACATTTGCAGGGACAGCGGAAACAGCGCTATTGCAGGACAGATAGAATTATTCTGCAAAATTACGGTAGCAGCCATAAGTATGCCTTTGGTACTGGCGTTATTTGAGACGGTGACATCATGTCTTGGGTGAGGTGGGATATGTATGGTATGGCGGTAGAAAATAGAAGTGCTGAGGGAAAGCGCAGCAGGGCGGTGCTTACAGTGTTGCTGGCAGTTCTGTTTGGACTTGCCGCAGGCTGTGTTTTTTGGTTTGGCTGCATCGGGGCGGCGGAGGTTAGAGCTGAAAATGATAGCAGCAGTAATCTGACGGAAAATCAGGATATAAGCAGTTTTGATATGGACAATTTCGATTTTTCCGACGCCGACAAGACCTACGAGGAGCTGGTGGAGGGAGATAATCTGGACGGACAATCCTTCAGCGAGCTGGTGAAGGAAATAATAGGCGGCAATTACAGCGAAAAGGGAATGTTTGATACTGTATGGCAGATTCTTTTCGGAGTGCTGGCAGGTAATAAAAAGGCGCTGGTGCAGATAATTGTTCTGGCAGTGTTGTCGGCGCTTATCAGCAGTTTTTTGCCGGTTATCAATAACGGACAGGTCTCGGATATGGCTCAGATGGTTATAAAGATAGTGCTGGTTACAATACTTATGGCGTCATTTACAGGTGCATGCAATGTCTGCGTAAATACTCTGGATAACTGCATAGCTATGTATGAGGCCATAGTTCCGGTATTTTTCGCCATAGTCGTCGCAGTATCGGGAAGCGTGACAGGCGCAGCCTATTATGAAGTTATATTGATTATGATAACCATAATAAATACCATTTATAAAAATGTATTGGTTAATCTTGTAAGAATATACATACTCTTTAGCGTTGCCGATATGCTAACCGGAAAAGAGCAGTTTTCTAAAATGTGCGAGCTGCTGGCAAGCGTTGTCAAGACAATCTGTAAGGCTGCGCTGGCGATGTTTTCGGGAATAGGCTGTATAAAAGGGCTTATAAATCCTGCCTCCGACGCCTATAAGAAAAATATGCTGTATAAGTCGCTTAAGCTGGTGCCTGTTGCGGGAAGTTCGCTGGAGGCTGTATCTCAGGCTGTTATGGGCGCCGGAACTGTTATAAAAAACAGCGTTGGCGTGGCGGCTATCGTTGCTATTGTTGCAGTATGCGCAGTACCGATAATTAAGCTTACGGTTCTTACAGTACTTTACAAGGTGACGGCGGCATTTATTGAGCCGGTAGCGGATAAAAATTTTGTGAAGGTGGTAAATGCAGCAGGCTCTGCAATAGGGCTTCTCACAGTGATAACCGTAATGACAGTGACAATGTTTATACTTATGACAGCCATAATATGTATTGCAACAAATGTACATATTTAATTTAATCGAAGGAAAGGCGGTATAAACATATGGATTCGTTTATGCTATGGGTTAAACAGATATTTGTCATAAGTATTCTTTCGGGGCTGCTGATTCACATATTGCCTTCTGAAAAATATCATAAATATATAAGACTGATATGCGGAGTGCTTCTTACGGTTATATGTATAAGTCCTCTTCTTACGGTCTTGGGAAAGGATAAAAGCTCCTATGACGATATGTACAAAGCATTTGTAAAGCTTGGAGAGATAGGGGAGTTAAAAAACAGGCTTCAGTTTGAGGAGACATCGAAAAATGACTTGTTTAAGGAATATGAGGCGGCGGTTATTGACCAGATAGAGGAAAGGACGCTAAAAAATGGGCTTAAGCCCACGGAAACAAAAGTTGTAATAGACTGGGATGAGAACAGCAAAACCTATGGAACGGTTCAAAAAATCACTGTAAGGGTTTATGAAAAAAACGAGGAGGTTATGGTTTTGCTGAAAAATGAGCTGGCGCAATATTATGACATTAATATGGCTAATGTGAGCATATACTGATGGAGATTGATTATGAAAAAAATATTTGAGACATTTTTGAATAAATCGGGAAAAGAGAAAATAACTATAGTAGTACTTATAGGAGTTTTACTGCTTGTTATTATGATACCAACAGAAAAAAGTAATACTCAGACAAAGGATGGCGCTTCATCCGGAGGAACGAAGGATAACGCCTATGACAATAATACATTTTCATATGAGAGCTATATAGAAAACAAATTGGAAAATGCTCTGGGAAAGGTTGACGGAGTAGGAAGTGTTAAGGCTGTGGTAACTCTTAAGACAACGGGGGAGAAGGTGTTAGCAAAGGACAGTGAGCAAAGCGGCAGCAGCACAAGCGAGACAAATCAGGACGGAAGTGTAAGAAATCAGAGTACTTATAATTCTTCGGATACTCATATACTTGTGGAGGATGGCGATGTACCTTATGTTACGCTGCAGAGCATGCCGGAGATAGAAGGTGTTGTAATTGTGGCAAAAGGAGGAGGTGACGGCAACGTTGCAACTGAAATTACACAGGCTGTAGAAGCATTGCTTGGGATACCTGCCCATAAAATTAAAGTGTTGAAAATGTCTTAAAATTAAAAATGTCATAATGTTGGAGGTTAGTTTTGAAAAAAATCAAAAAAAATCAAATTATTATTACAGTGCTGGCTATAATGATAGCAGTGGCAGGTTACATAAATTATACAGGAAACCTGTCCAACGCTATTAATGCGGGGAAAGAAGGAGCTACGGACGCGCAGGGAAATCCGGTTGACGAGGTTTCGGGAGATATATTAAGCAATGACGCGGAACCTGATGAAGATAGTCTTGAGGAGCCGGGAAGCGCTCTGTTCACATCGGGAACTGCCGTATCAAGCAGTGTTATTTCAAATGCAAAGCTAAACAGAGAGCAGGTAAGAGCTAAGAATAAAGAGCTTCTTATGGAGCTTGTAAATGATACTTCAATTTCAGAGGAATCAAAAAAGGACGCTATAGCAAAACTTTCAGCTATAACAGTGGATTCGGAGAAGGAACTGGCAGCAGAGCTTTTGCTTGAAGCTAAGGGATTTTCCGGGGCGGTTGTGTCTGTGCTTGACGGAAATGTCGATGTAGTAATTAATAAAACTTCTATAACGGATACGGAGAGAGCGCAGATAGAAGATGTGGTTAAAAGAAAAACAGGAGTAACTGCTGACAAGATTACAATAAACATTTGCAATAATCAGAAGAATTGATTATAATAATCAATAAGTACATTTTGGATAATAGGAGGTAATTATGACTAAGGAGTTTGAAGATAAAGGTAATAGTTATACTATTCACGAGAACGTCAACATCGGCGAGGTGAGAGTTGCGGACGAGGTTGTGGCTATTATAGCAGGACTGGCGGCAACGGAGGTCGAGGGTGTTGAGTCTATGGCGGGCAATATTACCAACGAGCTTGTAAGCAAGCTTGGTATGAAGAATCTTTCTAAGGGTGTTAAGGTAGTTGTTGATACAGAGTCAGTTACTGTTGATGTGGCTATCAATATTAAATATGGTTATGAGATTCCGGTAGTGTCGGCTAAGGTTCAGGAGAAGGTTAAGTCAGCTATTGAGACTATGACAGGTCTTGATGTGGCTGCGGTTAATGTAAGAATTGCAGGACTTAATATAGAGACTGAATAATTAATTATTATGAATTTACCAGACCGGTATGCCTCCGGTCTGGTATTTGTGCGATAAGCCCGACAAGCGGCTGTCGTGCTGGCGCGTCAGATATTTGGCGGGCAACGGATAGCGGGCAGCGTAGCTGCGAGGTGAGCAAAAAGAAAGGAATTTGATTAAGATGACCAGATCACTTATGAGGGAACATATCTTTAAAATACTGTTCAGGGTAGAATTTCACAGCAGAGAAGAAATGGAGGAGCAGGCAGGATTTTATTTTGATGAGGTTAAAAATGCTTCAGAGGGAGAAATTCTTCAAATTACCAATAAGGTTCTTGCTATTGCGGACAGGCTTAGTGAGATTGATGAACAGATTAATAATGTGTCGGAGGGCTGGCCAACCAACAGATTGGGAAAAGCAGAACTCTCAATTATGAGGCTTGCTGTTTATGAGATGAAGTATGACGACGATATTCCTGTCAATGTTGCCATGAACGAGGCTATTGAGCTTGCCAAGAAGTATGGTGCCGACAACGCGCCGTCATTTATTAATGGAGTTCTTGCAAAGCTGATATAAGGAGAATAACTATGACGGCTTACACAGTTACCCAGATCAATTCATATATAAAAAACATGTTCAGGCAGGATTTTGTGCTTAACAGGGTTTCCGTAAAGGGTGAGATATCAAACTGTAAGTATCACACGTCAGGTCATATATATTTTACATTGAAGGATGAGTCGGGAGTGCTGTCGGCCGTTATGTTTGCAGGCAGTGCGGCAGGGCTTAGGTTCAGGCTTGAAAACGGGCTTAAGGTAGTTGTAAGCGGCCGTGTTGATGTATATGAAAGAGACGGCAAGTACCAGCTTTATGCTACAAGCGTTGAAGCTGACGGGCTTGGCGACTTATATAAAAAATTTGAGCAGCTGAAGGCTCAGTTTGAGGAAATGGGATATTTTGCAAAAGAATACAAAAGACCCATACCTGAATTTTCTAAAAAAATCGGAATTGTCACGGCCCCTACAGGCGCGGCAATACACGATATTATGAATATTGCCAACAGGCGCAATCCGTATGTGGCGCTGTATCTTTATCCGGCGCTGGTTCAGGGAGCGGGCGCTGCTTCAAGCATTGTCAGGGGCATAAAAACTCTTGACGGGATGGGCATGGATGTGATTATTGTGGGAAGGGGCGGCGGCTCCATCGAAGATTTGTGGGCTTTTAACGAAGAAATTGTTGCAGAGGCGATATTTAACGCCAAAACGCCGATTATATCTGCGGTAGGACATGAGACAGATTTTACGATAGCTGATTTTGTGGCGGATATGAGAGCGCCTACTCCGTCGGCTGCGGCAGAGCTGAGTGTGACGGAGGCATCCGTTATCGAGGGAAAAATTGAGAGCTGTCAGATGCGTCTGGAGGACGCATTGAGAAGAAGAATAGAAAAATACAGGGACAGGCTTAGCGCATACCTTGTGCAGTTTAAATACCTTAATCCCAAGACAAGAGTTGAAGAAAACAGGATTTATGTTGCTTCCCTTCAGGATAAGCTGGATATGCTTTTTAAAAATATTGTTGCCGCAAAGCGCCACCAGTTCGAGATGTATGCCTCAAGGCTTCAGGGAGTGTCGCCGTTGGAAAAGTTAAGTCAGGGCTATTCCTATGTGGAAAAATCCGACGGAAGCAGGATTAAAGGAATTAAAGACATAAAAAATGAGGATATGATTACAGTATATTTTAAAGATGGCAAAGTAAATGCAGAGGTTAAGGAGGTTTGCAATGGCTAAAGCATTGACGCTGGAGGAATCCTTTGAAAAGCTGGATGAGGTTATAAGCCGAATGGAAAGCGGAAATATATCGCTTGAAGAGTCATTTAAGCTTTATAATGAGGGAATTAAGCTTGTAAAGAACTGCAATTCACAGCTTGATAGAGTGGAAAAGCAGATAGTTATAATTAATGGCGGCGAGGGCGAAGAAAATGGAATTTAATGAGCTGCTTAAGAATAAAGTAAAAGAAATCAATGATATAATTTATGGTTTTTTGCCAAAATGCGAGGGAAAGCAGAAAAAAGTCATAGAGGCTATGAATTACAGCGTTGATGCAGGTGGAAAAAGAATAAGACCTATGATTATGCTTGAGACCTACAGGCTTCTTGGCGGAAATGATATAAATGTCGTGTCTCCGTTTATGGCGGCGCTGGAGTGTATTCATACTTATTCACTTGTACATGATGATTTGCCGGCTATGGATAATGACGAGTACAGAAGAGGAAAGCTCACCACCCATAAGAAATTTGGCGAGGATATGGGAATACTGGCAGGAGACGGGCTTTTAAATTATTCATATGAGATTATGCTTAAGGCGTGCGTGTGTGCGGACGCTTTGCATCTTCCGCATTGCGTAAAGGCGGCTGAAATTATTGCTGATAAAGCCGGAATATACGGAATGGTGGGCGGACAAACTCTTGATGTGTGCCTTACAGGAAAGCATATGAATGCGGAGGATTTGAATTTTATATTTAATCTAAAGACAGGTGCGCTTATAGAGGCTGCATTTATGGCAGGAGCTGTTCTTGCAGGAGCTTCGGACGAGACTGTCAGCAGTCTTGAGGATGCAGGAAGACTCGTCGGAGTGGCATTTCAGATAAAGGACGATATCCTTGATGTTACAGGAAGTCAGGAGATTATCGGAAAGCCGGTATTAAGCGATGAGAAGAATAATAAGACAACTTATGTTACATTATACGGAATTGATAAGGCGCAGGCTGACGTTGCGGCTATGTCAAAGAAGGCTGTGCAGTATGTAAAAGCTGCGGGAGAAAATGATTTTTTTGTGGAGCTTATATATCAATTAATTAACAGGGAAAAATAATATGATACTTGAAAAAATCAACAAACCTAATGATATTAAAAAATTAGACCCAATAGAATATAATCAGTTAGCAAGCGAAATACGTCAGTTTCTTGTGGATAATATCAGCAAAACAGGCGGGCATCTTGCCTCCAATTTAGGTGTTGTTGAGCTTACTATGGCGCTTCATATCGTGTTCAATCTGCCGCAGGATAAGTTAATCTGGGACGTAGGGCATCAGTCCTACACCCACAAAATACTTACAGGCAGAAAGAACAAATTTGGCGGACTGCGCAAATTTGGCGGTATGAGTGGATTTCCTAAGAGAAATGAAAGCGATTATGACGCATTTGACACAGGTCACAGTTCTACGTCAATATCGGCTGCGCTGGGATACGCATGTGCAAGAGACGCCGGCAACGAGCATTATAATGTGATTGCGGTTATAGGCGACGGAGCCCTCACAGGAGGTATGGCATACGAGGCTTTAAATAATGCCTCAAGGGTAAAAGGAAATTTTATAATTGTATTAAACGACAATAAAATGTCCATCTCAAAAAATGTGGGCGGAGTTTCCAAAATGCTTGGAGATGTCAGGGCTTCGGACACTTACTATGATGTGAAAGAAAGCGTTGCCAACACTCTTTATAAGGTGCCGGGCGGACAGAAAATAATAGATTCCATAAAGCATACAAAGAGCAATATCAGGCAGCTCATTATACCTGACCAGATGTTTGAGAGTATGGGAATTACTTATCTTGGCCCCGTAAACGGACACGATATTAACAAACTTATTAAAATATTTATTGTAGCAAAAAGGATTGATCGTCCGGTGCTTGTACACGTCGTCACTCAGAAAGGACATGGCTATAAGCCTGCGGAGCGCAATCCGAGCAAGTTTCATGGAATTTCACCGTTCGATGTAAAAAGCGGTAATATGCTGTCGAAGGTTGGCGGCAAGACTTATTCGGAGATTTTTTCAGACGCCGTTTGCTCTATTGCGAAAAATGATAAAAAGGTTGCGGCTATTACGGCGGCAATGCCTGACGGAACGGGGCTTACAAAATTTTCAAAATGGTTTCCGGAAAGATTTTATGACGTTGGGATTGCTGAGGAGCATGCGGTTACATTTTCCGCCGGGCTTGCAGCGGGAGGTTTAAAGCCGGTGTTTGCCGTATATTCTTCATTTTTGCAGAGAGCCTATGACCAGATACTTCATGATGTGTGCATTCAGCAGCTTCATGTGGTGTTTGCCATAGACAGGGCAGGACTGGTGGGAAGCGACGGCGAGACGCATCAGGGAATATTTGATTTATCATTTCTTAGGAGCATACCAAATATGACTATGTTTGCCCCCAAAAATGCATGGGAGCTTGAGGCAGGGCTTGAATTTGCGCTGGAGGATTTTTATGGACCTATATCCATAAGATATCCGAGAGGTGAGGCAGTTACTGATTTTGAGGAATTTAAAGCGCCTATTGTTTACGGAAAATCAGAGGTTATGTATATGGAATCTGATATAGCGCTGTTTGCGGTGGGAACAATGGTGCAGACTGCTGATAAAGTGAGAAAAAGCCTTAAGGAAAAGGGTTATAATGTGTCGTTGATAAATGCAAGATTTATAAAGCCTATAGACGAGAAAATGATACTTCAGTTAAGCAGCAATCACAGCGTGCTGGTCACAATGGAAGAAAATGTGCAGAAGGGCGGATTTGGCGAAGGAGTCTGCGAATATGTCAGCGACGCACAGCTTGGCATCAAAGTACTCAACATATCGCTGCCGGATGATTATGTGGAGCATGGAAGCGTTTCTATTTTGAAGGAGGAGGCCGGAATAGACGCCGGGTCTGTGACGGAGAAGATTTTGGGATTCGTTGGAAAGAATTAGGTTGCTGCAAAGCGCAGATATGTGGGCGGATTTATACTGATATGCAGGCGGAAGTTCCGCAAGTAAGATAGGAGAAATTACTATGGCAAAGGAAAGACTGGATGTCTTGCTGGTAAATAAAGGACTGGCCGGGTCAAGAGAAAAAGCGAAAGCTATAATTATGTCGGGAAATGTATATGTGAACGGTCAGAAAGAAGATAAAGCCGGCGCTAATTTTGCGGAGGACGCAGTTATAGAGGTTAGAGGCGCGACCCTTAAATATGTAAGCAGGGGTGGGTTGAAGCTTGAAAAGGCAATGGAAAATTTTGACGTGGGGCTTGAAGGAAAAATATGTATGGATGTTGGCTCCTCAACAGGCGGATTTACAGACTGCATGCTGCAAAACGGCGCTGTAAAGGTCTATGCGGTTGACGTAGGACATGGACAGCTTGACTGGAAGCTGCGCAACGACTCCCGCGTCGTATGTATGGAAAAAACTAATATCAGATATGTGCTGCCGGAGCATATTGCGTACAGAATAGATTTTGCGAGTATAGATGTGTCGTTTATATCGCTGACAAAGGTATTGGAACCTGTGAAGGAACTGCTTACAGATGACGGTCAGATAGTTTGCCTGATAAAGCCCCAGTTTGAGGCTGGAAGAGAAAAGGTAGGAAAGCATGGCGTTGTCAGAGAGCCGGAGGTTCATCTTGAAGTTATTAATAAGGTAATAGAATTTGCCGTATCAATAGGCTTTGAAGTGCTTAATCTTGAATTTTCACCGGTTAAGGGGCCGGAGGGAAATATTGAGTATCTCTTACATTTGAAAAAACATATTGAGGGCGAATATACGGACATACCATTTATGCCTGAAAGAATTGTTGAGAAGGCGCATGAAACTTTAGGCTGACAGGAGGCTTGGCTGTGAGAAATTTTTATATTGTTGCCAATAAGGAAAAGGATCCGGATGGTATAAATGAGAGAATAATTGCCGGAATATTAAAAGAACTTGGAGCAGAATGTCGCTGTCAGGATTTTAATGTTCAAGAGGAGGCTAAGGAGAAGGGGTACCGATACACAAACCCTGATTATGTGCCGGAAAATACGGAATGCGTTATAATTCTTGGAGGAGACGGAACGCTTATTCAGGCTGCAATAGACTTAAACGAGAAAAATCTCCCGCTGCTTGGAATAAACATAGGAACTATGGGATTTCTTACGGATACGGACATGAACACAGCGAGAGAAACCCTTGCAAACGTGGTAAATGACAGTTATGAGATTGATTTAAGAATGATGTTGGACGGCAGTATTTACCGAAACGGAGAGGTCATTTATAAAAATATTGCGCTGAACGATATAGTAGTAAACAGGTGCGGAATTCTCAGAGTTATAGATTTTGATGTGTCTGTAAATGATGAATATTTGAGTTCCTACTCTGCGGACGGCGTTATAGTTGCCACAGCCACAGGTTCAACGGCGTACAGTCTGTCGGCGGGCGGTCCTATACTGCAGCCTAACGCAAAGCTTATAATGGTTACGCCAATATGTCCTCATACGCTTAACAAGAGGAGTATTATATTCGGAGCTGAGGATACTATAATTATAGAAATGAAAAATAATAAAACATCCACCGAGGAGAGAATAGCGTCCTTCGATGGTGAACGGTTTTTTCAGGTGATTACAGGAGACAGAATAGTAATAAAAAAATCTGACAGAGTATCACGGTTTGTAAAGACTAATAAGATGAGTTTTTTGCAGAGAGTCAGAGAGAAAATAATGTAATATGGGAAATGCGGTATGTAAAATGCAATATGTAAAATGCGGCGTTTGAAATATGGCAGGGTAAAGGTATAAAATATGAAAACAGGCAGACAGGATAAAATTATTGAATTAATTAAAAATGCAAATATAGGAACCCAGGAAGAATTGGCAGCCGCTTTGCAGGAAGCGGGATATAATGTTACCCAGGCTACGGTTTCAAGGGATATAAGAGAACTTAATCTCACAAAAATGAATGTGGGCGGAAAGCAGAGATATGTTGTGTATCAGGCAAACGAGCCTCATATGGCGGATAAATTTATAAGAGTTTTACAGGAAGGCTTTGTGGATATGGATATGGCGCAGAACATTTTGGTTATAAAGACAGTTCCCGGAATGGCAAGCGCAGTGTGTGCGGCTCTTGATTCAATGCACTGGCACGAGATAGTAGGCTCCATCGCGGGAGACGACACAATTATGTGCGCTGTCAGAAGCGTGGACGATACTGTGAAAATAATGAGGAAAATTAGAAGTATATTGAAGAAATAAGGCTGTTGAAATATATATTGGAAAAATAAAAAAGATTAAAATTAAAATGAATATATTGAAAAAACAGATTATATATTATATAATAAATATATAATAAATATATGATAAATATATAACCTGCAATAATTTACTGCTGGCTAAAAGGAGAATTGGCGTATGCTGACAAATCTTCATGTTAAAAATCTTGCGTTAATCGAAGAAGCTGATATTAATTTTGATGAGGGATTGAATATTTTAAGCGGCGAGACCGGAGCCGGAAAGTCTGTTTTATTAGGCTCTATAGGTATGGCACTGGGAGGAAAGACTTCGGCTGATATTATAAGAAAAGGGGCGGAGTATGCCTTGACAGAGCTTGTATTTCATATAGATGATGAGGAAAAGCTGGAGGCGCTAAAAGCGCTGGATGTTGAAGACTTAGATACGGGAGACGTTATTATATCAAGAAAGATTACTACGGTGCGTTCCCAGATAAAGGTAAATGGCATGACTTGTACTGCTTCGGTTGTAAAACAGATTGCCTCGTTGCTTCTGGATATTCATGGACAGCACGATAGCCAGCAGCTTTTAAAGGAAAGAAGCCATCTTGATATGGTGGATGAATATGGCGGCGGCGAATTGAAGGAGGTCAAAGCACGTTATAAGGAGTGCTACAGGGAATATCAGGAGATAAAGGCCAAACTTGAAGAAAGCAGTATGGACGAAGAGGCAAAGCAGAGAGAAATATCATTTATCGAGTATGAGGTCAATGAGATTACTGCTGCAAGCTTAGTATTGGGAGAGGATGAGGAATTAGAGACAGAGTTTAAGAAAATGTCTAACGCTCAGAGGATTATTGGCGAAATATCTGTAGCAGAGCAGCTTCTTGTAAGCGGTGATGAAAATGCACAGAATTTTTTGCAGGCGGCAATCAAGGCGGTTATCAATGCGTCTGCATATGATGAAAGTCTTTCCGGGATTGCTGACAATTTGTCGGTTGCGGAGGATATGCTTTCGGAGGCTTCAAGGAGCATTAATTCATATGCTTCTAATTGTATTTACAGCGATGAAGATTTTAACAGAGTGTCTGAAAGACTTGATTTGATTAATTCTTTTAAGATGAAGTATGGCAGGACTATAGAGGATATTCTTGAATACTGCGGTAAAAGACAGGAAAAGCTGGAAGAGCTTATGGACTACGATGCTATGGTATTAAAGCTTAAGAATGAGCTTGCAGACTGTGAACAGAAGCTTGGAAGTCTTGCAGACAATCTTAGTGAAGCAAGAAAACAGGCGGCAGACAGACTGTGTGAAGGGGTGCGGGCTGGTCTTTCTGCTCTTAATTTTATGAATAATGAATTTTCGGCGGATTTTTCCAAAAATGAAGATTTTGGAGCAAATGGCAGAGACTCCATGTGCTTTATAATATCCACAAATGTTGGAGAAAGCTTAAAACCGTTAAGTAAGGTAGCTTCAGGCGGTGAACTTTCAAGAATAATGCTGGCAGTAAAAACTGTTATGGCAGACAGAGACGATACGCAGACTCTTATTTTTGACGAAATTGATGCAGGAATCAGTGGAAAAACTGCGCAGATGGTGGCAGAAAAGTTAAAAGAATTATCAAAATGCAGGCAGATTATATGTATAACACATTTACCGCAGATTGCTGCTTATGCAGACGCGCATTTTCTTATTGAAAAACGGGCGGTTGATACTTCAACTGTGACAACTATAAATAAGCTTACAGAGGAAGAGTCTGTTATGGAGCTGGCAAGGCTTCTCGGAGGAAGCGCCATAACAGACGCAGTAGTTTCAAATGCCAGAGAGTTAAAGCAAATGGCGTCAAAGCAGAAATGATATTTTGTAAATAATATAAAAATCAAATTTAAGCGTTTTAAAATATTAAATTTGTACTATGTACCATAATTAACCTTTAATTTATTTTACGATTAAGCAGATACTACTTATAGAGAATTTTTATTTTTGGAGGCAGGCTATGAGTAGTATAAAGAACAGAAGCAAAAAGAAGATACTTTCTATATTTTTTGTGATGATGACAGTTGTAGCGCTGTCTGCAGGTTTTGGATTATATATAGATTCGATATTAAAAAAAATTCCTGAAAACATATATGTGCTTGTCAATGATGAGGCGGTTGTAGAATGGAATGTTCCGGTTACAGGAAAAACAGAGAATATATCGGCTGCGAAAGTTGATTTCAGCCGTCCGGTGATTTTTAAGGGGACGGATGTAGGAACCTATGATTTTCGTATTAAACTTTTTGACTTGTTTGAAGTAGATACTGTAAGCGTCAATGTTGTTGACAAAAAAAGTATTTATCCGTGCGGATTTCCTATTGGAATGTATTTTAAGACTGATGGAGTTTTGGTGATAGGAACAGGAGAGTTTAAGGATTATGTAGGAAATATGGTAAGCCCATGCAATAACATTTTGCAAAAGGGCGATTATATTGTGGCAGTAAACGGCAAAGAGGTTACTTCTAAAACTATGCTTAATGAAGCTGTCAATGAGGCAAAGGGCAATAATATAATATTAAAGGTTAGAAGAAACGGCAATTATATCGAGCTTACGGTAAAACCGCAGCTTACGGAGACAGGTGATTATAAGATAGGTCTCTGGGTCAAGGATGACGCTCAGGGGCTTGGAACTATGACATATGTAAGCGACAGCGGCGATTTTGGAGCGCTTGGGCATGGAATAAGTGATTCTACGCTGGGAGAGCTTATAGAGATATCTGCGGGAACTATTTACAAGACAAGAATAGTTACCATTATAAAAGGAGAGAATGGCAAGCCCGGAGAATTTATCGGAGCTATTGACTACAGCAGCAAAAATAAAATGGGAAGTATAGAAAGTAATTCCGGATGCGGTATATTTGGAAAATTATATACAAATCTGATAGAAGAATATAAACTTTCAAAAATGGAGGTTGGATACAGTTATCAGGTTCACAAAGGCAAGGCGTATGTCCGTATGTATCAGGAAAAATCAGGCAACAGCGAATACAAGGATTATGAGATAGAAATTACAGACATAAGAGCGGCAGATTCAAAAAATATTACATTTGAGGTAACCTCAGGCGAGCTGCTTGAACTTACTAACGGTATAGTGCAGGGTATGAGCGGATGTCCTATCATTCAGGATGGGAAACTTGTAGGTGCGGTTACGCATGTATTTGTCGATGATAGTCATGACGGATATGGCATTTTTATAGAGAAAATGTTACAAAATGAGTAGAATTTGTTAAAAAAAGTTTCGACAATAATTTGCTTAAATCAACTTAAAAGTATAAATCGCGTCATAAAGTAAAGTTATTATAAGGAATTATTTTGAATTTTATGTCAAAATATGTCGAAAATTGCGGCAACGATATGTTGCAAATTGTAAGACCTGAATATATAATCATCATTGAAGTTATGAGGATAGCTCACAGACAGGAGGAGTATTTACTATGAGCACAATTAAAGTAGCCATTGCAGATGATAATGAAGATATGCTAAAGGTACTTGGACAAGTTGTAGGGGAAAACGAAGATTTGGAGCTGGTTGGGACAGCGTTAAATGGTGAGGATACATTTTCATTGATAAAAAATAAGGAGCCGGACATAGTACTGTTAGATATAATTATGCCAAATCTAGATGGATTACAGCTGATGCAAATGGTAAAGAATGATGATAATTTAAAGAAAATGCCTGAATTTATTGTTATAAGTTCTGTGGGTAAGGAATATGTAACTAAGGACGCGTTTGATATGGGCGCTATATATTATTTTATGAAGCCGTTTAATAATGAGGCGCTTATTGATAAAATCAGAAGCGTCAGAGATAATAAAAAGTCCTCTGTAAGCAAGCCTCAGATGAATGTGTTTACACAGGATAATCAGGCTGTAAATGACAGGAATCTTGAAAATGAAATAACAGATATAATTCACGATATCGGAATACCTGCGCATATTAAGGGATATCAGTATTTGAGAGACTCTATTATGATGGCGGTTCTTGAAAGAGATGTTATTAATGGAATTACTAAGATTTTGTATCCTACAATAGCAAAAAAATATAAGACAACTGCCAGCAGAGTGGAGAGGGCTATAAGACATGCCATTGAAGTTGCATGGAGCAGAGGAAATACCGATACTTTGAACGATCTTTTCGGATATACTATCAGCAATGGAAAAGGCAAGCCGACTAATTCGGAATTTATAGCGCTGATTTCAGACAAGATACGTCTGGAATATAATATTAAATAAATGTAATTACTTGATTAGTGACGAAACTTATATTATAATAGTACATATTATGATATTAAGGGAAGTTTATATATATGTTAAAAAATATGTTTAAAAGAGCAGTCAGGACATTCTTGATATTATTACTTATTGTTGCTATGATGAGCGTTACCGTAATGGGTGACGAGGTATCAGATTTGCAAAGAAAGCAGGAAGAACTGCTTTCTGAACTGGATGCAGAGGAGAGAAAGCTCGCAGATCTTGTTTTGGAAATGACCAAGCTGGAGCTTCAGATAGCTGAGAAGCGTGAGGAATTGGATAAGGCTAACGAGGAGCTTGAGAAGGAACAGAAGAATCTGGATAAGCAGTATGCCGATATGAAACTGAGAATTAGGTATATGTATGAGGATCAGTCTACAAGTATATCGGATGTTATTTTGTCTGCGGGAAGTATGTCCGATATTATAAACCGTGCGGAGTATGTGCAGAAGGTATATGACTATGACAGGAAGAAGCTGCAGGAGATAGCGGCTGCGATTGAGAATATCAACAATATGAAAGCAACTATCCAAAATGATTTAACTGAGCTTGAAAATCTTGCGTCTTCCTATGAAGCTAAAAAGCAGTCCATAGAGAAGACCATAGCTGATATGGAAAAATCTGCTTCCGATTATGACAGTAAGATTGAAAGAGCGGTTCAGGCAGCAGCGGCGGCAGCGGCCGAAGCCGAGAAGAATAAACAGCAAAATAACGGCGGCAGTTCAATTAGTTATCCGACAAATGCTAACAATAACTCAGCTATAGCGTCTGCGATAGTAGCGGATTCGTATAAATATCTTGGCGTTAAATATGTATATGGCGGTTCATCACCTTCAGGCTTTGACTGTTCAGGTTTTACACAATATTTGTTTAAGCAGTATGGAATTACCCTTCCTCGTTCAGCATCGGGGCAGCTTATTGCAGGGCAGAAAGTAAGCAGTCTGGCAGAAGCACAACCGGGAGATATTATATGCTATGCAGGACACGTTGCGCTTTACATAGGAAATAATCAGGTTATACACGCGCCATATACGGGAACTGTTGTAAGAATACAGGACGTTAATATGATGAAAATTATAGGAATAAGGCGTTACTGGTAATATTTGTTCTAAAAATTGCTCTGGAATTTTATTGCAGCAAGTTTTGAAATAATATGACCAATGATACAATATAATATTAAGACTAAAGAATGGAGGATTTTGTATATGAAGAATGTTCTGTTTATCGCATCGGAGGCAGTGCCGTTTATTAAGACAGGTGGACTTGCTGATGTAGTGGGTTCGCTTCCAAAGTACTTTAATAAAGACGAGTATGATGTAAGGGTAATGCTTCCTAAGTATATGTGCATACCGTGGGAATACAGGGAAAAAATGGTGTATAAGACACATTTTTATATTGATCTTGCATGGAGAACCCAGTATGTAGGCGTACTTGAGTTGGAGTATAACGGCGTTATATTCTATTTTATTGACAATGAATTTTATTTTGGAGGACCTAAGCCATATAGTTGGATTCATGAGGATATTGAGAAGTTTGCATTTTTTAGCAAGGCAGCTCTTTCGGCTATTCCGGTGCTTGGTTTTAAGCCTGATATAATTCATTGCCATGACTGGCAGACAGGTCTTATCCCTGTATATCTTAAGGAAAGATTTGCACAGGGAGATTTTTATAACGGAACAAAGTCTATTATAACAATTCATAATCTTAAATTTCAGGGTATATGGGATCTTAAGAAGGTGAAGGATATAACAGGACTTCCGGATTCTTATTTTACACCTGACAAGCTGGAGGCTTATAAAGACGCTAATTATTTAAAGGGCGGTATTGTGTATGCAGACCAGATAACTACAGTTAGTTCGACATATGCCGAGGAGATTAAAACATCATTTTATGGTGAGAACCTTGATGGACTTATGAGAGCAAGGGCTAACTGTTTGAGAGGTATTGTCAACGGTATTGATTATGATGTATATAATCCTGAAACGGATTCATATATCGAGGCGAATTACAATCAGGTTACTTTCCGTAAGGAAAAATGGAAGAACAAGGTTGCGCTTCAGAAAGAACTTGGACTCACGGAGGATAAGGGCAAGTTTATGATTGGTATTGTATCAAGACTTACAGACCAGAAGGGCTTTGACCTTATTGCATATGTTATGGATCAGATATGCTCAGATGATGTGCAGCTTGTTGTGCTTGGAACAGGCGAGGAAAAATATGAGAATATGTTCAGACATTATGATTGGAAATATGCTGACAGAGTATCTGCAAACATATATTACTCAGAGCCTGTGTCTCATAAAATATATGCCGCATGTGACGCATTTCTTATGCCGTCATTATTTGAACCTTGCGGTCTCAGCCAGCTTATGAGCCTCAGATATGGTACGGTGCCTATCGTAAGAGAAACAGGTGGTCTTAAGGATACGGTTGAGCCATATAATGAATATGAGAATAAAGGTACAGGATTTTCATTTGCCAATTACAATGCTCACGAGATGCTTGGAATTATCAATTATGCCAAGAGTGTATATTATAACCATAAGCGCGAATGGAATAAGATTGTTGACAGGGCGATGCTTGCAGATTTTTCATGGAATAATTCTGCGAGAAAATATGAACAGTTGTACAATGAACTTTGATGGTATAAGAGGTTAAAAAATATATGAAATTTAACAAAAAGGTAAGGCTTTTTGTATGTGCGGTTATGGCGCTTTTGCTTACAGTGTTATCATGCGAGAGCGTAAGCGCAGCAGATCTTAAGGAACAAGAAAGACAAGAGCTGATTAGAGCAGGTTTTAAGGAGGTTACTGTACAGGAAGCTGAACAGATAGGCGTTGATTATTATAATAATCGTAACCGTTACAGCGAGCCCGTCAAGGTGTTTTGCGAGGGAACTTTAAGTTCATCGCTGGAGGAACTTTATACCACATATGTAAATTGCTACGATTCTTATGAAGAATGTGCTATGGCGGCGTTTATTAAATATAAAAAGCACAGTTATTATATCACCTATTCCTTTGATGTGGAGTATGGTGAAGTAAGACAGGGGCTTATGACTGACACGCAGTATGAGATGGCTAAGGATAAGGCGAAGCAGCTGTCATATGAATTCAATTATGGAACTGCATTTGACAAGATAGAGAGAGCCTATCGGTGGATATGCGATAATATGGAATATGACGACACGCTTAGCAGAGGTTCTGCTTACGATGCTCTCATACTTGGCGATACGGTATGTACAGGATATGCTTCGGCGTTTCAGCTTATTATGGAACAGATGGGAATTGAATCTTACCTTGTACAGGGAAGTGTTGACGGCGAAGGGCATGAGTGGAACGCTGTAAAGCTGGATGATAAATATTATTTTGTTGACGCAACATTTGGCGACACATCCGGTCAGCTTAATAAATATCTGCTCTTTGGAACAGACAGGCGTGAAAATGAGACTTACCTGGATATAACCTCAAAGTCAAAGTATTTTAGTTATGATGATATTGATAATATAACTGACGAGGAGGCAGAGGAGGCACTGGCGGTACTTATAGGGCTGGGAATAATAATAACAGTATTTATATTGCTCATAATTCTTGTTATTGCGCTTTGTCTGAATCACGACAAGAAGAAAAAGCGTAAAATGATGCAGCAAAATGGTTACGGTTATTATAATCCATATGGAGGTCCTGCGCCGGGAATGATGGGCGGAGCGTATAATGGCGGACCGTATGCTAATGGCAGACCATATAATGGCGGACCGTATGCTAATGGCAGACCATATAATGGCGGACCATATAACAGCGGACCGTATGCTAACGGAAATCCATATAACAGCGAACCGTATGCTAACGGAAATCCGTATAACAGCGGACCATATGCTAACGGAAATCCTTATAACGGCAACTCATACAGATCACAGGGAGTACCGCCTTATGGCAATCCTAATAACAGCAATCCGTATGGAAGTAATCCATATGGAGGCAGCCCATATACAGGTGGTCAATATGTCGGACCGCAGCCGGGCGGACAGAATCCGTATGGCAGTAATGCGAATACTGGCGGAGCGTATGGCAGCAATCCGAATGCTGGCGATTCGTATAGCAACAGTGGATATGGAGCAGGTTCAAATGAAACTGGCTCAGATAATATGGGAACTTCAAACCAGCCGAATGATATAACAGGCGGTACGCAGGAACAGCCAGTATGGAATCCATATGGAAACAATACAAATTCATCAGCAGATGACAGTATTGTTACACAAGAGAAAGAAGAAACTTTGGAAACTTTGGACGTTTATGATCAAAATGATAATAGTAATATAGATTCTGAAACTTGATTTTGTATCAGATTTTATGTCGAAACAGGTCTGTCGCAGAATGTAATATGAGTGTTTGATATAGTAAATACTTATATTGCATTTTGCGGCAGACTTGTTTATATCATAGGAAACAAAGTTTCCTATGATATAAACAAGCTCCGCAAGGGATGCGCACGATGTGCAGAGGAAAGCTGCTTTGCAGCCGCACATCGGCGCACAAAGCGAAGCAAGTCCCTCAAGGATTGAGGGATTGATGTTAAATATGAAGTTATTAGTTCCTCTTATTAGTTAGACCTACCAGATAATCTAAAGTGACGTGATAATATTGCGCAAGAGTAATAGCATAAGACAGAGGCAGTTCACGGACACCTTTTTCGTAACGCCGATATACTTCGCGTTTACAATTCAAGATATCAGCAACGTCTTGTTGGGTCAAATCATTGTCAATTCTTAAATCCTCAATTCTTTGCCAATGCATTTTTTCACATCCTTTCTTGACAATGTTACCAAATGGTGGCATAATATATTCGAAATGCTACCAAATGGTGGCATGATATATTTAAAATGCTACCAAATAGTAGCATTTAAGGCATAGAGTAAAGATGATGCAAAGGAGTACGCATTATGAAGCTTAATTTGTTTTCTCACAATAAAGCGGCATATGAGGCAGTCATTAATCTATTGGAGGAGGCTGGCAAAGCTGCAGTAATACATCCTACAGGAACCGGAAAATCCTTTGTAGCATTTGAACTCGCTATGGAAAATCCTGACAAAAACCTATTATGGCTGGCTCCGAACGAGTATATCTATAAGACACAGCAGGAAAGCTTGGCAAAACTTGTGCAGGCAGGTGCTAATGCATCAACCCCAAGAGCTATACCAACCCCAACGCTAATACAACACTCTGCCGGAATCGAAACCGCCGCAGCTTCAAACATCACATTTATGACATACCAAAAGCTGATGTTAAATGAAGAGTCTATAAGTAAATTGTGCCCGGATTACATTATTTTAGACGAATTCCACCGCTGCGGGGCTGCCGAGTGGGGTAAGAGCGTTAGTAAGCTTATAGCGGCATTTCCTAAAGCTAAGATTCTTGGCTTATCTGCAACAAATATACGATATCTGGATAATAATAGAAATATGGCGGATGAGCTGTTTGACGGAAACATCGCCTCAGAGATGACACTGGGGGAGGCAATAGTAAGAAAAATACTACCATCACCAGAGTATGTGGTTTCAATATATTCATATAAGGAAGAGATAGAGAAACTTGAAAAAGCTGTAGCAAAGCAAAGCCCGGCGAAGCACAGCGAAACAACAACATGGCAATGTAAAGAAAACGAAGAACTTCTGTCACAACTCAAAAGAAATCTAGAAAATGCAGCAGGTTTGCCAGAGATATTTTGCAGACATATGAAAAGAAAAAATGGAAAGTATATAGTATTTTGCGCAGACAAGGAACATATGGCTGAAATGATAAAAAAGTCCGGCGAGTGGTTTTCGCTTGTAGACAAAGAGCCGCATGTATATGGAGTTTACTATGATAATCCTGAGACAAGCAAAGATTTTGCGGCGTTCAAGGAAGATAAAAGCGAACATCTGAAACTGCTGTATTGTATAGATATGCTCAATGAGGGCGTGCATGTAGAAGATATCGACGGAGTAATTCTTCTAAGACCTACCGTTTCGCCGATTTTGTATCTTCAGCAGATAGGGCGCTGCCTTTCAACAGGCGGTAATAGGGAGCCGGTAATATTTGATATAGTTAATAATTTTGAAAATATTTATTCCATAGATACTATTAAGGCAGAAATGGAAGAAGCCTTTGAAGTAGTAGGCTGCAGTGCTTTTGAGCGGCAAAAATTTATGGAGAAATTTCATATATCTGAGGAAGTGAAGGAATGTCGCAGATTATTTGAAGCGATAACAAAAAATCTTTCCGTAACATGGGAAATGTATTACCTGAAGGCAAAAGCATATTATGAAGCCTATGGCAATTTGAAAATTCCCAAGACATACAGAACAGATAACGGACTGTCTTTAGGGGCATGGCTTGTTACACAAAGGCGGGTGTACAACAAAAAGGCTGTAGGTAATCTCACACAGGAACAGATTGAAAAGCTCACAGCTATAGGAATGGAGTGGGAGCTGAGGCAGGAGGCAAATTTTGAGAAAGGATTAAGCAATCTGGCAGAATATAAAGAAGTCTATGGCAATGCAGATGTAAAGGCTTCATATATAACGCCTGAAGGGTTTGCTTTAGGAAAATGGATTAGCAACATAAGAAGCAAAGGATTAAGCGCGGCGGGGCTTACACAGGAGCGGAGACAAAGACTCGATGAACTTGGGATGATATGGGATAAAGCAGAGTACCAATGGCGGAAAAGCTACAAGTCAGCTAAAGAGTACTACATTGTTCATGGCAATTTAGATGTTCCGCGAAAGTTTGAGACAAAGGATGGATTTAAGCTTGGCATATGGCTGGCGAACCAGCGGGCTAATTATGCCGGAAATCGAAAAGGCGCAGCTATGCTTAAAGAATGGCAGATAGACGCGCTTAACAGCATAGGTATGATTTGGGATACGTCTTATGATGTAAAGTGGGACGAATATATAAGACTGGCATCAGAGTTTTATGAGGAAAACGGTCATCTGGACGTACCATACACATACAGCGTCAACGGCGTACAGCTTGGAAAATGGATTGCATCGGTGCGGCAAAAACGCCAAAATCCCTCATCATCAGGCAGAAGCCTCACGAAAGAGCGGATTAAACAATTAGATGATATCGGAATGATCTGGAACAAAGATTCATGGGATATACGTTTTAGAATGGCTACGGAATATTATAGGGAACATGGGGATTTGCATATTCCGGCAGATTTTGTCACCAAAGAACATATATGGCTTGGAAAATGGGTATATGAGCAGAGGAAAAGCTATCAAAACAGCACGCTCAGCTCAGACCGCAAATTAAAGCTTGAACAGATTGGTATAGACTGGCGGTAATTCAGTCAAAAGCAGATTATAGAAAATTCACTAACGGATACGGATATTTTTTGAAAGGAGAAAAAATACCCCGTTTTTTTAGGGGGGGGTATAGGGAATTTACATTATGAAAGAAATAAGTACGCAACAGCTAATGGACGAATATAATATTCCATCAACTGACAGCGGCATGTCTTATATGACGCAAGGTAATATAGGCAATCATCATTATGAAGTCTTAGATCGCAAAAAAATATTAAAAAGTAAACGAGGATATTGGATATTGCGCAGGGCGCAGGATATAATATTTTCGTTGATATCGCTAATAGTGCTTTCTCCGCTTATGCTTTTGACAGCGGTTGTCATATTCATAGACGATCCAAAGGGAAGCCCTATATTTACGCAGATTCGGTGCGGAAGAAACGGCAAGCCTTTCAAATTTTATAAATTCAGAACTATGTGCGTAGATGCAGAATCAAAGCTTGAAACATTATTAAAGGATAATGAGATGGATGGTCCTGCTTTCAAGATGAAAAATGATCCGAGAATTACGCGCATGGGTAGATTTTTGCGCAAAACCAGCATAGATGAGCTGCCGCAGCTTTTGAATATTCTAAAGGGCGATATGAGCATAGTCGGTCCGCGCCCTGCAGTTCCGAGGGAAGTACAGCAGTACAATGATTACCAAAGGCAAAGGCTGTATATCACGCCGGGACTTACATGTTACTGGCAGATACAGCCGGACAGAAATTCCCTTTCATTTGACGAGTGGATGGAGCTGGATATCAGGTACATAAATGAAAGAAGCTTTCTGACGGATTGGAAGATAATATTTAAGACTGTAAAAGCGGTGTTTTCATGCAAGGGGGTGTGAAAATTGTCTGTTGGGAGTGAGATTAGTTATGGCAAGGGTTAGATTTATGAATACAGAAATAGATAATATAACTATGGACGAAGCATTAGAGGCTATAGAAAAGCTGATACAGCAGAATAAGAATGCGTATGTTGTAACTCCTAATGTTGATCATATTGTTATGCTTGAGAAAGATAAAGAATTTGCAGATGCATATAAAAATGCTGATTTGGTTCTTACAGATGGAAAGCCTTTAATTTGGATTAGCAGGTATTATAAAATTTTTATTAAAGAAAAGATATCAGGTTCGGACTTGTTTCCGAGAATATGTGAAATGGCAGCAAAAAAACAGTATAAGATGTTTTTTCTGGGAGCAGCAGAAGGAGTTGCGGCAAAAGCTGCCAATAATCTTACAATGCGTTATCCCGGACTTAAGGTTGTAGGAACTTATTCACCACCATATGGATTTGAGAAGCAGGAGCAGGAAATATATAAAATAATTGATATAGTTAGAAGTGCAGCACCAGATATTTTAATTGTAGGCTTAGGTGCTCCTAAACAAGAAAAATTTATCAATAATAATCGTAGTTCTTTGGGAGTTCCGGTTTCTTTAGGATTAGGTGCAAGCTTAGATTTTGAGGCAGGAGATGTTAAGAGAGCGCCAGGGTGGATGAGTGATTTGGGGTTGGAATGGATGTATAGAATAATTCAGGAACCCAAAAGAATGTCCAAAAGATATTTTATGGATGCAGTAAGAATTGTTCCATTGATACATAAGTACAAAAGCCTCACTTAAGAAAAGAGGAGTGATATGTCAGCGTTAGGAATAGTTTGCACAATTATAATTGTCAGTATTATTATTTTTTATGGTCTAAAGGCTGATAAAAACACAGTAAAACTATTGATTTTGTTGTGTTTTTTTCAAAATATATTTATATTGATTTTTAGTCCATACTTAAAAGCTAATGACTATACAATATTGGCTTTTTTAAAAGAAATACTTGTATATATAACAATTATTAGAAGTTTTTTGCGAAAAAGAAAAGTGGATAAAATAGAAATTTGTTCTATTATAGCGCTGTTTGTTCTGGTTGTTTATTTAATATTTAGAATGGATTTTTCTATGACAACAATCGCCTCTTTTAGACAGTTGAGTATTCCCTTTATTTTTTATTTGTTTGGAAGAAGTGTCAGACTTCAAAAAGGCAATTTCATAGAAATAATACGCTTCTTTGTTAAAATATGCATATTTTCGGTATTATTTGGTTTGTTTCAGATAATTATTGGACCATCATTCTTTGATAAACTCGGAATGAAAAATTATATGCTTTTAAAATACGGAATGGTTAGTGTGTATGGGAAATATTGTGTTCCTGATTCCATGATGTCTTATGACCTGATGAAATTTACCGGGAAGATATATTATAGAATGGCTTCAATATTAGTAGATCCGGTTATACTTTCACAGATACTTGCTTTGGCATTTGTACTTGTTAGTTTTGATTATTCATTGAAATTGACAAGTGAAAATAAGAAAAAAATTTACAGTATATTATTGGCTGTCGGTATTTTGGCAACTATGGGTAAAGGTGGTATTGTGATTGCAATACTCGCATGGGTTTTTATATGGGGAAAGGAGAATAGACAGAGGAAAGTGTTATCTTATGCATTATACGCAGCAGCTGGTTTGATGTGTTTAACGATTTTAGTGGGTTCATCAGATGGTTCATCGGTTGATATGCATTTTAGAGGCTTGACAGACAGTATTTCTGTTTTAAAGGAAAACCCATTAGGCAAAGGGATTGGAACAGAGGGGAATATGGCTGCGTTATATGGGGCGGATACTGAAACTATAGGAGAAAGTTTTGTTGGAGCACTCATGGCACAGATGGGGATTGTTGGTGTTTTCTTATATGCCTTTTTTATATGGGAATTATATATTAAATATAGAAAAATCAGAGAAAAGAGTAGTATCTATAACAATATATATTTTGCAACAAATTCCATGTGGATAACTTCATTGTTAAATAATACAAGTATTAGTTTTACAAGTTGTTTTATGTATTTTATTGTATTGGGATTTTCAGAAGATATTGTTGGTTGAAGATATTACAGTAGAAGGGAGAAAAAGGATTTATTTACAGAAATATATTTGTAAATGAATAAGCTGTAAAGATTATGAAAATATTGTTTTTAACTAATTTATTTCCATATCCTTTGGATAATGGGGGAAAAATAAAAACATATACAACATGTCAGGCACTTTACGATGGCGGACATGAAATAGATTTATTATGTTTTTATGAAGATGTAATTTCGGAAGAGTGGAAGAAAAATGTAGGGCAATTTTGTAGGAGTTTTGAATGTATCCATACAAAACTCACGACAAGAGGGAATTTGTATTATATGCTTATTAAAGCTTTTTTTAGTATATTTTCACAGATGTCTTTTGGCTTATATAAATATAAAAATGTAAATATGAAAAGAGCCATAAAACAAATGCTGTCAAAAAATAACTATGATATTGTTTATTATGATCATTTACAGATGTGTGTATATGATAAATATATAAAAAGGCAGAAGGCAGATGTTAAATACGTTTTAGATGAACATAATTGTGAATACATATTAATGAAAAGACATTATGAAAATGCTGCAAATTTTATTAAAAAGTTGTTTTTAAAGCTTGAGTGCATGAAATTGAGAAATTTTGAGGCAAAAATGCTTTGTAATGTTGACAATGTCATTGTATTGTCCAAAGAAGATAAGCAGCAGCTTGATGTAATATGCAAAAAGAGTTTTATGTGTGATATTATTCCAATCGGAGTGAAGGAAGGAACTCTAAAAGATGTTTCACAAAAAAATGAGGAAAAAATCAGATTGCTGTTTTTGGGGACAATGACATGGGAACCTAATCGTTTAGGATTATTATGGTTTATGAGGAATGTAATTCCGCAGTTGGAACAGCAAAAAATAGCCTATACATTAGATATAGTCGGAAAAAATCCGGGAGACGAGATTGAAAAAATTGCAGAGAGATATGAGTCAATAAATGTGGCAGGATATGTAGATAGCACTGAAGAGTATTTCTCAAAATGTGATGTTATGATTGTACCGCTGTTTGTTGGAAGTGGTCAAAGAGTGAAGATTCTTGAAGCATTTTCTAGAGGATTTCCGGTAATATCAACCATGATTGGAGCAGAGGGGTTGGACTATATAGATGGTGAAAATATATTAATTGCTGATACAAAAGAACAATTTATTGAGGCAATATTAAAGCTTCATGACGGAGAGCACTATAGAAAAATAGCAGAGAATTCCAGAATGTTGTATGATGACAAATATTCATATGCATCTGTTAAAAGAAGACTTCTTAACAGTGTAAATAATATCAATCGGCAGAAACAAATAGGTGAAAAATAATGATTGGAATTATTTTAGTAAATTATAACGGATATGAGATGACGATAGAGTGTCTGACAAGTCTTGATAATATATGCAATGATATTTTAAATGAAGAGCCAAGAATATATGTTGTTGATAATGCAAGTACTGACAATTCGTATGAAAAACTTACTGCATTTGTTTCAGAATGTCGGAATAGCAATGCGACAATATTAAAAAGTAAGGAGAATGTCGGCTTTGCAGGAGGAAATAATATAGCAATAAAGCGGGCGCTTGCAGATGGTATGGATTATGTGATACTTCTTAATAATGATACTGTTGTAGATAGATACTTTGTAGAACATTTGCTTGCACCATTTGAAACATATAAAGATTGTTATGCAACGGTTGGCAAAATTTATTACGAAAGCGATAGAAATAAAATCTGGTATGCAGGGGGTGAATTTTCGTACAAGACAGGAAAGACAAAGCATTTAAGATATGATGAGCAGGATGATAACAGACCGGAAATTATTAGAAAAGTTACATTTGCTACCGGATGCTGTCTGTGTATTTCAAGAGAGTGTATTCAAAATGTGGGAATGCTTTGTGAGGATTACTTTTTGTATGATGAGGATACAGATTATTGCTTGCGAATTTTAGAGAGTGGTCATAGTATTTATTATGCTTCCCAATCTATTGTTTATCATAAGGTAAATGCCAGTACAGGTAAGAAAAAAGGAATGATAGATTATTATGTATCAAGAAATAGGCTTTGGCTGATAAGAAAGCACATAAAAAAAGGAAAGCTAATAGCAGGTATTGTTTCTATGTGGACATATTTATATTGGTGTATAAAGGGCAAAATGAGCTTTAGATATTATTTGAAAGGAACTTTTGATGGGATAATAAAAAAGAATTAAGAGGAGAGAAAATGCGAAACGAGCAAATTGATATACTAAAAGGTATCGGAATAATCTCAGTAGTGTATTATCACTGTAATTTGTGGGGTGGATATGTTGTAAGCTGTTTTATGCTGCCTATATTTTTCTTTATTTCGGGTTGGTTGTGGAAGGAAAGAAATTTTAAAGAATTTATTATAAGGAAAATAAAAGCGTTATATGTGCCATTTGTGATAATATGTTATTTTATCTGTCTATAAGGAATTTATTATTTGAAATTGGAGTTTATAATGTCAATTCTGGTCTGGAGCCATTGACATCTGTTGAGAATGTACTTAATAATCTGTTTCATATTTTTTTGTTTGACGTAAGTGACAGCCTGCTTGAACCTTTGTGGTTTTTGCCTGCTTTATTCGGTTCAAACCTTTTATTTTTTGTCTTGCATAAGCTGTTAAAAAAAACAAAACTATTAATTTTATCAGGTGGGATATTGTTTGCACTGGGTAATATATTAACATATTTTGAAATTAAGATTAATGCGTCATATCATTGCAAGGAAATAATTAATGTATGTATGGTAGCAGTCTTGTTTGTTATCGCAGGATATATATGCAAGGAAAAAGAAATATACAAATATTTTAATAAAATGCCTGTGATATTTCAAAAAATTCCAGTGGTGGAAACAATCTTAGCAATAATATTGATTGTTTTTTGTTATGTATTCAAGCTTAGAATAGATATGAGAATTAACCGGTATTCTTCCGTTCTGGGATTCTTAATTTGCTCGATGTCAGGCATTGTACTAATAGCATTATTTGCATATAGAATTAGATACATTACTTTGATTAAAACGATTGTTACAGATTGTGGAAAGTATTCATTTGAGATAATGACATTTCATTTTTCTGCATTTAAAATTGTAAGTGCTTTTTTAATATGTATATTACATATTGATTTTTCATTACTTGGATACAGAATTATCCCGAATTTGCCTAAATATATTATGATTGCATATTTTATTTTTGGAATGTTGATTTCGTACTGTATAGGGCTGGGAACTTTAAAGATTAAAAATAAGGTTAAGACCTTGACGGACAGAAGAATTTAAATTAATACAAAGGCGGTAACGGTTATGGCAAAGAAGCGGTTTGTTACATTATTTCCTCCATGTAATAATAATGAATTGGTTAAAGATGTGGGAATGATTGCATACATAATGGCAAAATATTATCAATATGATTCCACAGTAGTAGGAAGCAATATAGACTTAAGCGGGGTATATGCGGATGAATTTAAAAAGGTGCTGACCTTATCTCCTTTAAAAAGGTATTTCAAAAACGATAATCTTAATGGACTGGTATATATTTTAAAACACGCTAAAGAAATAGATGTGTTGCATATTTTTCATTTCCAGACTCGAAGAAATGTATTATGGGTGTATCTGTACAAGCTTTTAAATTCAAAAGGCATTGTATATTTAAAGCTTGATATGAGAATTCAGCACGTAGAAGAGTTGAAGAAAAATAAGAAATGCACTTTTGGAGTTATGAAAAAAATTAATGTGATTTCGGCAGAGTCGGAAGCTATAAAGACAGGTATTGAAGCCATATACCATAGGGAAGTGATATTGATTCCGAATGGATATTATGATTTTTTAGATACTAACAAAGTTAAGCCGGAACATAAAGAAAATCTATTTATAACAGTTGGCAGATTGGGAACATATCAAAAGGCTACAGATATTTTGCTGGAAGCATTTTATGAAAGCTCTGGCAGACATTCTTGGAAATTACGTTTAATAGGTTCTATAGAGCCTTCTTTTGAGCCTTATATAAAAAGCTTTTTTGAAAAATATCCGGAAATGAAAGAACGGATTGAGTTTACAGGTGTAATTAAAGATAGAACATTACTAAATAACGAATATCAAAAGGCTAAAGTAATCGTACTTCCATCGAGATGGGAAGGTTTTCCGCTGGTACTTCCGGAGGCTATGAAAAATGGATGCTATACCATATTGTCTTCAAATATTCCACCGGCAAAAGAACTGACAGCCCATGGCACTTTTGGTTTGATTGTAAAACCGGATAATGTCAATGAACTGGCTGACACCATTGTAAAGGTGAGTACAGAAAATAAAAATTGGAATGATGTGGCGCAGAATATTATCAATGAGGCAGAAAAAAAGTATGAATGGGTTGGAATATGCGGCAGACTTGATAAAGAATTACAAAAACACATTAAATAATAACAGAAAGGCGTAGGATACAGCTTAAATGGAAGAAATAAATATTAAAAGGGTAAATGCAAAAGAATTTATTAAAAGTGAACGGCTGGATTTGATTGTAAAAGTAAAGTATGTGGAAAACAAAGAAAAGTCATATGGGTTAAAATTTATTGAGGATTTATATAAAGAACATATTGATGCCTATTCAGACGGAACATTTACTGAGTGGGATACCCCTGAAAAAAATAGTATTGATAAATTTATAAAAACATTTAACAAGGTGATAGAGAGCATAAAAAATAATGGTGTAGATGAAAGAATATCGGTAGTTCCCATAAGAAAGGATAATGTTTTGCTTAATGGGGCACATAGAACGGCTGCAGCCATATATTTTAATATGGATATTCCTGTTGTCGTTGAAGACAGGGATGTTACATTATTTGATACTGCGTTTATGAAAAAGAAACATATGAAAACACAATCAATGGATTATATTGTTAATGAGTATGTGAAAATGAAGGAAAATGGCATACATATTGCTGTTATGTGGCCTAAAATTAATTGGCGAAACAAAAAAGAAGAAGTTTTAAAAGCGTTTGGGGAGCATGGAAAAATTATTTATAGCAAAGATATTTCTTTAAATTATAATGGGATAAGAAACACATTGCTTCAGGCATATCATAATCACGATTGGGTCGGAAGCTATAAGGACCATTACAAAGGAATTAATGCTGATTTATATTACGGAAAAAATAAAACCACAGCAGTTGTTTATGAAGCCGATAGTTTGGATGAGGTGTTAAAAGCAAAAAAGAAAATCAGAGACATATTGGGAATTGGCAACTATGGAATACATATTACAGACACGCACGAAGAAGCTGTCGAATTAGCAAATATGTTTTTTAATGCTAATACTATTGATTTTATAAACAGAACCAGACCGGACAAGTATATTAAGACAAATGCTAATATTCAGATGTTTATTGAGCAGATTGAGAAAAATAACCTGAATATTGATGATTTTGTAATAGCCTCAAGTACTGTTATTGGCTTATATGGCTTGAGAAATTCCGGTGATGTAGATTACTTTTCGTTATCTGAAGAACAGCATAAGGTTGACAATGAAACTATAGAATGTCAGGATAAATATTTAGATTATTATGGGGCATCAAAAGCTGATTTAATATACAATCCTGCAAATTATTTCAGATATTTGAATGTTAAATTTGTTATGCCTCAATATGTTAGAAACTTTAAGAAAAAACGCAATAATGAAAAGGATAAAATAGATGTAAAACTGTTGAATCAGATTATTCAGAACAAAAGAGTGAACTTTAAAACTATAGGGTTTAAAGTAGAGATACAGATATTCCGTATAAAGCGTTTTTTGTGGAACAATGCAAGAAAGATATCTAAATCAATTTTGCCAAAGGGCTTTTATGAATTCTTGAAAAAACAGTACCATATGATAAAAAGTGAATAGGATTGCATATAAAAATAATTGGATATTAGTGTATGCAGTTGCTTAACATATGGAGGACGGTGGTAAATGGATAAAAAATCAAGAAGTGCAAAAGCAATAAAAAATTCATTTTTTGGATTTGTAAATCAAATAGTTAAATTGCTATTTTCGTTTATCTCAAGAACAATCTTTATTAAGATTCTAGGTGAACAATACTTGGGTGTAAATGGGCTATATTCCAATATTCTGACAGTTTTGTCTCTGGCTGATATGGGATTGGGAAATGTAATGCTTTTTTCATTATATAAGCCGGTTTTAGAGGATGATAAGGATGGTATAGCAACACTGCTTAAATATTATAAAAAGCTATATAGATATATAATGCTGGCAATTTTAACTATAGGCGTGATGTTTATCCCATTTTTAAAATATGTAGTTAAGTCGGATTTGGAATATAATAAGCTGATTTTATATTATGTACTGAATTTATTAAACTCGGTGGCATCTTATATTGTTATATATAAGAGCGCGCTTATTAATGCTGACCAGAAAAATTATATTATCAGCAATATACAGACTGTATTTGCTGTTTTCCAAAATACTGGTCAGGCTGTATTGCTTATTTTTACGGAAAATTATACGTTATATCTTTGCTTTCAGGTGGTTTGTACGGTTTTAACCAATATAGCAGTAAATTTAAAAGCAGGCAGATTATATCCGTTTCTGAAGGGGAAAATGGAAAATTGTAATGCACAGATCGCTGATAAGGGGCGCATAATAAAAGATTTAAAATCAACTTTTCTGTATAGAAGCGGAACAATTATTATGAACTATACGGATAACATTCTGATATCTGTTATTATAGGTACTGTTTTTGTAGGATATTATTCAAACTATGCAATGTTGGTTTCTATGGTATCCACGTTTTTAAGCATAATAACGCAGGCATTGATTTCAGGACTGGGGAATTTGAATGCGGAGAATAACAAAGACAAATCATATGATACATTTAAAAATTTAGTTGTCTTTTATCAATGGATATCAACACTTTGTTCGCTTTGTCTTATTGCTGTAATTAATGATTTTATTACAATTTGGATTGGAAAAGAGTATTTGCTGTCAGCATGGACTGTTGCAGCAATTGTGTTTAATTTTTATATTGGACATGTGACTTCTCCGGTTTGGATGTATAGAGAAACCTGTGGATTATTTTCTCAAATAAAATATGTTATGCTGGCAGCTTCATTAATAAATATTATTTTATCTGTTATTCTTGGAAAATATTTTGGAATTGCAGGAATTATAGTAGCAACGCCTATAGCAAGGCTTCTTACTGTTGTGTGGTATGAGCCGGGAATATTATTTAGAAAAATTTTTCAAAAAAATGTATGCAATTATTGGAAACTGCAAGTGTGGCAGATAGTAAATATTATAGTATCGGTCATTATATGCAGCAGTGTATGCAGATTTATATCAAGCAGTTTTTTTGGTATTTGTGCTAAGGTTGTTGTTATTATTGTTATTACTACATTTGTTTTTCTTGTGTTAAATAATAAATTTAGCTATTTGAAAAAAATTATAATAAGGAGATAAAAAATTCATGTATGAAATATCGAGGGAAGAATCTGAGAGGATAAATATACTTAGGACTTATTTTAGTATACTGGTAGTTTTTATACATATGTATAACAGTGAAATCAGCACTACCGGCAATGCGTTTTTTGACAGCATCGAATAT
>CAYZZP010000019.1:0-52978 GCA_964482965.1 uncultured Lachnospira sp. | reverse complement strand
AATATCGGCGTCATCAAAGCATTCCGCATCCTGCTTTTCCAAAATGATGCTTTCAAGTTTTTCAAGCAGCTGACTGCTTTCATAGATAAACATGTCAAGCATGCCGCCTACGTCTAATTCCTCAGCCATATTTCCTCCATTCTTAATGTTTCTTACCGCATTATATTAATTCCAGCTTCTTCAGTACCTGTTCAAATTTCTGCACATCAATCGGTTTCCCCGCGTATGCCTCACAGCCCAAATCAAAAGCCATCTTTACCTTATGTTCCTCATTCAGTGCCGAAGTCATGATTACCTTTACGCACTTGTCCTTTGGGATTTTTTTCTGCGCCTCGATGTCACGAATTGCTTTCAACACCTGATAGCCATCCAGCACGGGCATCATGATGTCAAGACACACCAAATCGTAAGGCTCTTCATCGTCCAGCGCCATCATAAAAGCATCCAGTGCCTCCTCGCCGTCCACCGTCACATCACATTCTCCATACTGTGAAAGATATTTGTCCATAAATTTGCGGCTGATAAAATCGTCCTCCGCCAACAATGTTTTCATTGCCGTTTTCTCCTTTCTGCTATTTATCTTAGATACTTTCTTTTTTCTCCTTCCCTATAGGCGGCTTAAATATCTCCACCCACTGGCAAAAAATCATTTAACAATTACCTAACTATTTATCGGCTCAACAGGCTGTAAACCTTACCTGCAATAGCGGTCAGCGCTATCTGATACTGTACGGCGCCCAAATCGTAAGCAACCTTTGGCATGCCGTATACGACACAGCTGGCTTCATCCTCCCCAATCGTCTGGGCTCCGGCTTTTCTCATTTCCAAAAGCCCCTTTGCGCCGTCACCGCCCATTCCGGTCAGAATAATGCCGAGTGCCTGTCTGCCTGCGATCTTTGCAACAGAGTTAAAAAGCACATCCACAGAAGGGCAATGACCGTTTACCTTCTCCGTCCCCTTGCACTCCACCTGAAAATCGTTTCCGACCCTTACAAGTCTCATCTGCCTGTCGCCCGGTGCTATCAGCACCTGTCCGGGCAGCACCCTGTCGCCCGTCCGGGCTTCCTTCACGGCAACTGCGCATTGATTATTCAAACGTTCCGCATACATTTTGGTAAAACCAGGCGGCATATGCTGCGTCACCACAACGCCGGGAATATCCCTCTTAAACTGTCTGATTACTTCAAATATTGCCTCCGTCCCTCCGGTAGATGCTCCAATTGCAATAATGCGTTTTTTGGCAACTTCACTAATACTGCCCGCCACCGGTCCGCTATCCACCCGCTTCAGGGCTCCAACCTTTGCGGTGGAGGCAATTTTTACTTTTGTGACAAATTCTGTTTTCAAGAAACTCTCAAGCTGCTGGCGGTTCATCTGACTGGGTTTATTGATAAAATCCACCGCCCCTGCCTCCATGGCATCAAAAACCTTGCTGTCCAAAGCACTCATTACCACTACAGGCAGAGGATACTGGGGCATAAGCCTTCTCAAAAATTCGATTCCGTTCATTCTCGGCATTTCCACATCCAGCGTCATAACATCCGGTCTGTACTTGATGATCATGTCTCTGGCCTCATAAGGGTTGCCCGCCTGTGCCACTACCTTTATATTGGGATCCGACTGCAGGCACTGTACCAACAGGCTGCGAAACATCACGGAATCATCCACAACCAAAACTTTAATTGTTCTCATCTGTTTCCTCACACCTTTCTGTAAATAGAGGGCTGTACGAACTGTAACCGGATTCTGTTCCGATCCAACCCTTCCGTCGTCCCGATAAACAAATAGCCTCCCGGCTCCAGATAATCATAAATCTTGGACAGCAGTTCATACTTTGTGGCATCCTGAAAATAAATCATCACATTCCGCAAAAAAACCACATGAAATTTCTTTTTAAAAGGAAAAGGGGACATAAGGTTAAACTGTCTGAAAATCACTTCCTTTTTCAGTTCTTCCTTTGCCTGATACTCATTATCGCTGATTGCCTTAAAATAATGCTTTTTCCATCTATCAGGCAGGGGTGCAATCTGTTCGTCCAGATAGACGCCTTTGGATGCATATTCCAATACCCTGGTGGAAATGTCCGTGGCCAACACCTTGGTATCCCATTTGCTGTGTTCGATTCCAAAAAAATCCATCAGAACCATGGCGATGGTGTAAGGCTCTTCTCCCGTAGACGATGCTGCGGACCATATCCTTAAGTCCTTGTGCGCACCGGCGGATACCTTCAGCTGCGGGAGAACTGTCTGCTTTAAGAAATCAAAATGCACCGTTTCCCGCATAAAATAGGTATGGTTCGTCGTCAGGATATTGATCATATTGGCCGCTTCTTCCCCATTTGGATTGCTTTCCACCGCCTCCATGTAATCATGATAGTCGGAATAGCCGTTGCTCAAAATATAATTTTCCAATCTGCCTGTCACCAGAACCCTTTTCTGGCTTAAGTCAATGCCATATCTTTTTTTCACATAATCCACAATACGCTTAAACTCATCATCTGTCATTATATCATTTCTCCTGCTATCGCTTCCATGTTCTTCGCCCTGTCCGGCTTTTCATCTCACTCAAAAATTTTTTGAATGATTATTCTTTGTTATTCTCAATATATTTTTTTAATACCTTTACCAGTGCCTCCATATCCAGAGGTTTACTGATATGGTCATTCATTCCTGCCTGCAGTGCCTTTTGCCTGTCCTGCTCAAAAGCGTCCGCCGTCATGGCGACAATCGGTATCCTCGCTTTTTCCGGATTAGTCAGAGTGCGGATTGCTTTGGCGGCATCATAGCCGTTCATTACCGGCATCTGCACATCCATAAATACCATTGCATACCATCCCGCATCCGCCGTTTCCACCGCTGTCACCGCCTCCTGACCGTTATTGACGGTTTCCACTGTCAGACCGAAATTCGTAAGGATCTCCTGCGCCACCTCCTGATTCCAAAGATTATCCTCCACAAGCAGGATGCGGGTGCCGTGAAAGTTGAGAGGAGCATCCTCCTGTATCTCTGTCTGCGTTTCCTCTGCGCAAATCCTGGACAGCATACTCCGCAGATCCGAAAGGAACAATGGCTTGCTGACGAAATCAGTCACGCCCGCCGCTCTTGCCTCCTGTTCGATATCCGCCCAGTCATAGGCTGTCAGGATAATAATAGGCGCGTTCTCGCCCACTTCCTTTCTGATCTGCCTTGCAGTCTCGACCCCGTTCATGTCCGGCATCAGCCAGTCTATGATATAGACATAAAACGGATCCCCCAGATTCAAAGCTTCCTTGGTGCGGATGACCGCTTCCTTTCCGAATCTTGTCCACTCCGAAAGCATACCGATCTGCCTCAGCATATGGCTGACGCTCTGACATGCGTTGACATCGTCGTCCACCACCAGTCCACGCAGTCCCTGCAGTTTCTCAATTACAGCGATTTCCTTATGTTCTTTCTGCAGCCTGAATTTCAGGGTAACGATAAATCTGCTGCCTTTTCCCTCTTTGCTGGAAACCTTGATCGTACCTCCCATCGCATCCACGATATTCTTGGTGATTGCCATTCCCAGACCGGTTCCCTGGATGCCGCTTATTGTAGAATTCCGCTCCCGTGTAAAGGGTTCGAAAATTTCATGCAGATATTCCTCGCCGATTCCAATGCCCGTATCTTTTATGCAGAAATCATAAATTCCATATCCGTCCTTCGGCGCACCCTTTTGCACCACACTGATTGAAATGCTGCCTCCCGGGCGGTTATACTTGATAGCATTGGACACAATATTGATTAAAACCTGATTCAGTCTCAGCTTATCGCAATAAATGTCCTCGTCGGTTACTCCCATGATGTCAATATAAAAATCCAGCTGCTTGGAACGAATATCCGCCTGCATCATATCCCTCAGCGTATGGAGAATGTCCGACAGACTTTCCGGTTTTTCCTCTATCTCCAGCTTTCCCGATTCAATGCGGGACATATCGAGCACATCATTAATGAGGGAAAGCAGGTGGGCGGAGGACTGGTAAATTTTCTCGAGATAGTCTTTCACCTGTTCTCCCTTGTCTATATGAGTGATGGCAAGAGAGGTGTATCCCATAATCGCATTCATCGGCGTACGGATATCGTGAGACATGTTATTTAAGAATGTCGTCTTTGCCCGGCTGCCCTGATTTGCAAGTTCCAGCGCCTCGCTGAGTTCCTTTTGGTGCTTCCTCTCCGTCCCTGCCATGCGCCGTTCTTCCCGAATGACTATTACGGTAGCAGCCGTCATCACTGCAAAGCTCAAAAGCCAAAAGATCAGATAAAGCATAATAATGTCCCGAACCTGCCCCTGGATGATGGAGTCCGGAATCGCCATAATAAAATACCAGTTTTCTTTTTCCATCGGCATGAAAATAAGCAGCTGATCTTCTCCGTCCATATTGGTGTACATCATTGAAAACTTTTCCTGTGCAGCCATATTCCCCTGTATCTTTTCTATCGTCCAGTCATCCCTTAAGGTCCCAAGCAGCAGCTTGTCAAAAAAATTGTTCATATTCTGCGCCGCATAGCTGTAGCTGTTGTTTACGATATAATTGCCCTCCGCATCAATGATATTGCTGTATCCTTCTCCGTCATAGCTTTCTACTTTCAGATTTTCCTGAAGGATATCTATGTCCATCTCTGCAGTAATATACCAGTAGGTTTCCTCTTCCACCGTAAAAGGCGCTGTCTCGGCTCCAAAATAAAGCTGTGCTCCGGCGCTGTCTTCATTATCCTCTATCCAGAAAACATAATGCGCTTCCGTGTCCATGCACTGTTTCAGCAGATCCTCGTCATAGGCAGCTACCTGATCGCTGCTGAGCGTTTTCCCGTTCTCCGACACCAAAGTCAGCTTTTTACAGTCGATAATCAGGCTGCACTGTGACAGCGTCAAAAGGAGTTCCTGCTGTGTACTGCATTTCATCTGCCCGATATAGGTTCCGATGCCGTCAAGAATCTGATATTCATTGTCAATATTGCTTTCAACCGACACTTCGTCATGCAGCGCCATCTCTCTCATATTCTGTACTGCGATTTCTTTAATCTGTCCCGTGACCATAACATAAATACCAATAAAAGTCATAACAATCAAGGCGACCAAAAAAAGCGCCACCACAAGCCAGCTTGTTTTCTTATTATCTTTTATTTTTCTCATCATGCTCATGAATCGTTTTCCCATTTTGCACTCTTCTCCTTAAAAACCGTAGCCTATGATAAAATTCCTCCAGAGTATCAAAAAGCTGCCATGCGCTGCCACACTTTGTTAAAAACGCTTACAATATCAGGATCGTAAAGCCGCCCGCTCTGTTCATTTATTCTTTGAACCTCTTCTGCCGGATTTTCTTCCTCTTCCATTTTCCCGATCTGTATGCTAAAATCCTCCGCCAGCGCCATGATTCTGGCTTCTAAAGGAATATCCTCCCCCTTAAGTTCCGGGCTTCCCGTCCCGTCCCAATGAGCGGAACGATATTTTTCGATGTTGGACGCCATCTCCAAAAGCTTCGACTTTTTTCCGTCTTCCGCAATCTCCTCAAGAAAGCCTCCTCTTCGTAAAGCCTGTCCTGTGCTTTCCATCCCCTGTGCTCCCGCATTCCTGACAAAGTCCTGCAGAAAGCTTTCTATACTGCAAAGTTCGGCTGCTGACCCGATGATTTCCGTAAACCTGTCCGTAATTACATTTTCATATTTCGGCAGTAACTGCAGGCTTTGTGACAAAATCCTGCAGCTTTCGCCCACATTTTTCAAACGTCTGCCCATGCTCCCATCGAGCCTTTCCAGCATTCTGATCACGATAGACAAAATTCTGGTCTGTTCCTCCTCGATCTGCTTCTGCTGTTTTTCCACCAGCCGGTGCATCATATGATTATAATCTGCCATTTCCCGTTTCATGCGGCTGAAATTCAAGTGGTTATCCACACGCATGATAACCTCCTCCGCATTAAAGGGCTTGCTGATAAAATCTGCGGCTCCAGCGTCAAAAGCCCTTTCCTTCTCCTCAACAGTATCCAGTATGGAAATAAAAATAACCGGGATATCTTTTGCCTTCGGATTGCTTTTTACCATCCGGCAGAACGAGAGACCGTCTATCTCAGGCATTGATATATCGGATAAAATAAGAGACGGCAGTTCCTTTTTTAAAATATTCACCGCCTCCCGCACGCTGAGTGCACATAGAGCTATGTAACCTCTGTCTTCAATGATATTTTTTATCATTTCCACATTCATGCCAATATCGTCTACGATTAATATTTTGATTTCTTCTTTCAATCCAGCACCTTCTTTAGCATTTCTCTGAGTTTTTCATATTCTTTCATGCTTTTCTCATAGTTTTCCTTTCGGATTGCCATTTCCATCCGCAGTAACTGTTTCTTCAAGTCTTCATCCGCCGGGTCTGTCAATATCTTTATCGTATTGCAGATAAACTCAGCCTTGTCCCATACGTTCATTTCAATAGATAACGCCAGCTTATCCATGCGTTTGCGCAGTTCTTCCAAATTCTCCTTTTCCCCGTAACGGAATATATTACCGATTTCTTCCTCTGTTTTCTCCTCATCCGCGTAACTGCCCCAGCTGTCGAAGACTTCCTGCCATTTTTCTTTTTGTTCTGTGTTCTGTCCGTTTTTCAGTCGAATACGGAAAGAAAATACGCTTCCCTTTCCTATTTCGCTCTCCACATAAATTTTACCATCCATCAGATCTGCCAGCTGTTTTGAAATGGAAAGTCCCAGCCCCGTTCCTCCATAGCGTCTGGTAATGGAGGCATCCGCCTGACTGAAGCTTTGAAACAGCTTCCCAAGTTCATCCTTTGCTATGCCGATACCGCTGTCCTTAACCATAAAAAGCAGCTCCGTTACGTCATGGCTCTGGCTGATCCTGTTTACTACAACACGTACATATCCTATGGATGTAAACTTAACTGCATTGGAAAGCAGATTATTTAAAATATGGGAGATCCCCATCTCATCCCCGACTAAGAACCTCGGTATCTGCTCGTCCACATCGACGCTGAACATCAGCTCCTTTTTGTTGATTTCGCTGATGTGGTTTGCAACTACCTTATCCATCATTTCATAAAAGTCAAACTTACGTTCCTCAACGGTAAATTTCCCCGCCTCCAGTTTGGAAAAATTCAAAATATTATTAACGGTTTCCGACATATTGCTGCAGCAGTCCAAAATGATTTTCAGTATCTTCCGGCACTCTGAATCTTCCGTCATATTCATGAGCATCTCCGCATGTCCTCTGATGCCGTTTATCGGAGTCCGCATCTCATGCGTGACATTCGCAGTGAATTCATCTCTCTGACGCAGGTTTTTCTTTTCTTCTTCTTTTAACTTCTGAAGCTTCAGTACCATTTCCTTTCGTTCGGTAATGTTCTCCGCTAAAAGGAAAAAATTACCCGGCGCATCCATCGGAAAAAGCTTAATCCTTACAGGAATGCAGGCGCTGCTATTTAAATACGCCGCCGTCTCCTCCCCGTCTTTCATTCTCCCTATGTCAAACGGAACGGTTTCTCCCGTTTCCGTCTGAAACTCCTGCCGGAAAATCCGAGCGATATTACATCCCTGCAGCTCGTTCTCCTGATATTTCAACGTCTCCAAAGCCGCCCTGTTGGCGAAGAAAATATTTCCTTCCCCGTCAAAAGCCAAAACCAGTTCACTGATTTCATCAGGCAGCCTGTCGGATATTTCTCTTGGTTCTTTTCCGCTTCTCATGGCTTTTCCTCCTGCGTGGCAAAATGTCCTATCTGTATGTCGGCGATTTCATATTCCTATAAACAATTTTTGATAATATCAGCAAATATATGATATGTAGTTTTCACTTCTTCTTTTATTGCGTCTACTGCCGCCGTATCGACTTCTTCCGGCTCCTTTCCTCTCAGAATCTCTGTCAGCCGAGACACCTTCTCATAAAACGGAAGCAGTCCCAGATTAATGCTGACTCCCTTCAGGGTATGTGCGCACCTGAAAGCCTCTTCATAATTTTTACTCTCCAAGCTGCTCATGAGATTGTCATAATTGGGATCCTCCACCAAAAACTTCACCAGATATTTCTCATACATTTCCTCTTTTTCCATAAAAGAGTGAAGTGCGCTTTTGACATCCGCGCCATTTTTCTGAAGTTCACTTTTGCATTTTTCGTCCATTGATTGCTCCTTATACTTAAAGTCGCCCGTGCATTGTGTAATAACTCGTTTGTTTTTAACATAAAGTTATGTATATTATATTCTATAATCAGAGAGTTTGCAAGACGAACATATGTTTTTAATCTGCGTTGTAAAAAATGTGCCGCGCCCTGATTTTTATAATGCTCTGACGATTACTGCAAGTCGTTATTAAGACTTATCTTCATAGGGATACCGATTTTATTCGATTTTGAACGGTCTAAAAGTATTGAGAAAGTAAAAGCGGGTAACAAAAAAGCCCCGGAAAACCGGGGTTTTTGAGAGGCGCAGACCGGATTTGAACCGGTGCATACTGGTGTTGCAGACCATTGCCTTACCACTTGGCTACTGCGCCATATTAACTGTTTTATTCAATTTTTTAGTGACGGTGCAGTGTTGCAGAACCACGCCTTACCGCCTGGCTGACCCGCCATATATGCATCGGTTTATGTACCGACCGACAGCTTTTGTATTATACCAACTTTCCCGATTCAAGTCAATACCAATTTCAAAAAATATTAAGAATCAGATTCATAATAATATTTTTGTTGTACATAAATGTCAAAAACGGATTGCTGTCAATTTGCCTGAACACCGCTGCGGCAAAAGGCGTATTTCCCAGTACCGTAATAATAATAAAGCCAATCCACACTACCAGAACACCCATTACTAATCCCACAATACCGCCGCTTATTCTGTTTATCTGATTAAGTACCGGCAGCCTGCTGACTATATTTAACAGACAGCCTATTATCAAAAGTATAATGCTTATTACAATAAATGACGCCACATATACGGCCGCCGAAAAAATAACACCTGCCACCTTGCCGGTAACATAATTATTATATGCTTCGGCTCCTTCCTCAATAAGCTTTCCTGCGTTATCATCAATGTTCTTTTGTATTGAATTGGGAAGAGGCAGCTTATCAGTGTCCAAAAAACCTTCGCTGTCAACAAGCATACCATGCTCCTGAAAATAATCGGCAGTTCTGTCGTAAACCTTCTCGTCCCAGTCAGTATTTTCCTTCAGGCAGCTGCATATATGAGGGGCAGCAAATGATGTTACGGCAACAATAACTATAATTGACACCATTGAAAATATCATTTTGATAAGACCTTTTTTTATGCCTATTATTATGTTTATCAGCAATATACCCAGCACACATATAAATGTCCAGTTCATATCAGCCTCCATGCTTTAAAGTAATTTTCTGCATTGCCTTAGCATTGTGGTACAGAAATTCCGTGCTTTTGGACAGTGGTATCAAATTGGTAATCCCATCTTCAAACACATAGTCAAAAATTGTTTTTCCCTTCATATTAACAATACGGCATGCATCATCACCATACATAAGCAACTCTTCATCAGTAAAATCAAAGGAATCAAACTGTTCTTCTATATCAACCGACATAACAAGCGCACCTGATGTATCATATACATTGGCTTTCCCTTCTCCGTCGTCCGATACATAATATATGCCCACATATTTTGAAGAATAAAAGATTTTTCTAATCGTATAATCTATTTCCACATCTGTCAAAAGCTTAGGATACTCGCTGATTCTGAAAAAACTGATTACATTTTCTCCGAAAGCAACGGCTGTATCATCATTGATAAACTCAACCTCTGACACAAACTGGCTTCCGTATGTGTCATATCCTCCCACAATCCGTTCAACTTCGTTCTGACCTACTTCATCAAAATTATAGAATACAACACTTGTGGCAAGCTCCTGCCCGTCTATGGCAGTATATGCAACAACAAGCTTTTTACCGTCATTGGACACCGCCATGCTTACAGGTACTCCGTCCCCGTCAACGGTGGTCTTAATATTATATATTTTGCTTCCGTCTTTATTATACATATTTATGTTGGAAGCATTACTGTCTTTCAGCGTTGCCACTACAAGTCCTTGGGAGGATACATTAATCTGCAGTATGGGAAGTGCGGTATTTATTGTTGTAACGTAACCGCTCTCGTTAAACAGATATATCTCACTGCCTTCTATATCCGCAATAACCATATAGCTTCCGCATATATCTGTTGTGGGATTATTAATCTCATAGGTTCTATCCCATTGGCGTGTCCCGTCATAGTCATAAAGTGCAATTCCATCCCGGCTGTACCTTACATATCCGCCGCCGAAACTGACATATCTGGCATATCCGTTGTCATTAAGAGCAACCGAGCTGCGGACACTGTAAGAGCCGTAACCGGAATTATATCTGACTATACAGACAGCAGCCACAACAATGACCGCCGCAGCCGCCGCAGCCATAATGATTCCGCGCACCTTGGCACGGTGAAGCTTTAGTCTGCCGGTATAATCCTCATGCCAGTCCTCAGTATTTTCCAATGCTGTTTTCTGTTTTTCTCTTCTATACTGTCTTATGTCAGCCACTTTATACTCCTTGTGTGTTAAAGCATATCAGCTTTAGTCAGGTATCTTTATCTGTTCTCCCGGTAAAAGCTCACTGCCTGATGTAAGTCCGTTAAAGTCAAGTATTTTATTAACTCCTGCTACAGTTTGGTTTCCATAGAATTTTTCACAAATTTTATAATATGTGTCTCCCTGCTGTACAGTATAAGTCTGATAATTCGGCTCCGTCTGCAAAGGCTGTGTCTCTTCAGGCGCTTTGGTCGTTGCCTCCTCGGTCTTCTCCGCAGTGGTTGATTCAGGCTTCTTGGTCGTTGCCTCCTCGGTTTTCTCTGCGGTGGTTGATTCAGGCTTCTTGGTCGCTGCCTCCTCAGATGCTTTGATTTCCGTATCAGCAGTCACATCTCCCACAACAGTTTCAACCGGAACCGTTTCTTCCTTGGTTGTATTTATATCGGCATTGGCTGCTTTAATATCATTATCAGTATTGCCCGCCTTATTACTGTCATAATTATTGATGCTGTTGACGCCGATTATAAGGACAACGATAATCAAAAGCATACTTAAACAGTATACAAAAGTCAGATGCCTTTTAACGCTTTTTGTTACCGGCTCCCTTTTGCTCCCTATAAGTTTACGGTACTGTCCTTCTGTATCTTCTGCTCTTTCATCAGCTTCATTAAGTTTACGGTAATCACCCATATACGCCTGCATTTTCTCGTTGCGCTCATAATACACTATATATCCCGGAAGTGGCGCAAGACCGCTTTCCGTCTTTTCATAAAATTTCTCATCCCTTGCTGCAGGATTAATCATAAGAAAAACATTGTCCGGATTGTCAAATGTATCAGCATCGGCTTTATTAACCATATATAAATCATCAGATGTTATCTTAGAGGATACCAGATACCATCCCACAATATTCATACCGCTAAAATACTGTCTCACAGTATTATTGACAATCGGCCATGTTTCCTCAGTAAATGCAATTCTGTCAGTAAATACTGCCGCATTGGTAACGGTCGCCGCACTCTTGACAAAAACATACGTAACATCATCAAGTACATTTATTTCTCCAAGAAGAATACCGATTGCGCCATCGTCAAATTCATCCACTTTAATATCACTTATAAAGGAATATGCATAGTCCTCAATATAAACCTTACGGTTTCCGCTGTCAGAACCTATCTGCTTAATATTCTTAGGAAGTCTTGCCTGTCCTTTTTTATTATCATATATCATTTCCATAAAAGATACCTCCTTTAATCCCGCCATGAAAATTTATGTCCGGGGGCTTTCACTGTATATAAAGTACACTTTATGATAATCGTACCACATTATCCATACTGATTCTATCATTTTCTGTCGTTAAAATCATCTATTTTTTACTTTTTTTATATAATATATGACCATACGCTGTCAAATTTCCGTTATTTGCGCCAAAATAAATTTCTTGTTAGTATCTTTTGTCACATGGCGTCGGTAAAAAAAAGCATAAATAATTGATTTCCTGCGTAAACTTTAATAGTGTCCTAATCTTTTTCGGAAAAATAATTTGAAAGGATTTACGCTTTAATGTTACAAACTAAAACAGAAAAAAACTTTTCTCTAGGGAAAGCAGAAAAATACCCTGCCCAGATTGCATATTTTAATGCCGGCGTCAAACAGTCGGCATATGACCTAAAGGAAAGCCTGATTGGAATGTTTAATATGCACCGCATACGTTCACGCGAATTTGTTATTTTGTGTATCGGAAGTGACCGCTCAACCGGTGACAGTCTCGGTCCATTAATCGGCTATAAACTTGAAAAATATCATATTCCCGGCATATCGGTCTGCGGAACGCTTAACAGTCCAATCCACGCTGCCAATCTGGCAGAGAGTATGGAAGACATCCGCCGCTCCTATAAAAATCCTTTTATTCTTGCAATAGACGCATCTCTTGGCACTAAAGAGCATATCGGATATATAACCCTTGCAGACGGACCTCTTCGTCCCGGTCTTGGGGTAAAAAAAGAACTGCCCAATGTGGGAGATATTCACATTACAGGAATAGTTAATTTCTCAGGGATGATGGAAAGCCTGCTGCTGCAGACCACAAGGCTGTCCATGGTTATGCAGCTTGCAGATACAATCAGCAAAGCTGTACTGTACGGAGTGACCGAATTTTTTGATATATAATTATAAACGGGCCGGATTTGACGAACAAATCCGGTCCTGTTTAATTCTGAAATCAAAGCTCTGTCATATTTTAACACTGTGTAAGCTCTATTGCTTCATATTACATATATTAACTGCCTCAGACACTGTCGCTGCCCTGCCTGTCTCAATAATGGAAATAAGCTCATCGATTTTGTCCACATCAGTATATTCCTTGCCAAGATATGCTTCATAATCGGTTGAAAGTCTAAGTCCCAGCTGCTTAACGCTCTCACTCAACTCACCATGACGGCTTACCATCGCACTATAATTATTTTCAAGCTCATTTATTCTTGGCATCTCACGGCGTTCAATCTCTGCTCCTATATTCACACTTGCGGACTGGTCAAAATTTTTAAGCGCCGCTTCCTTATCCTCTGTTATCTTAGTTATATCGCCTTCAATATCCCTGATTTGCGAATCGTAATCCTGAAGACCATACATATCCTCGTTCTTGTCCCTTGTAATAGACTTTGTGATGCCGGATATCTGCTTCTTATTACTGTTAATTCTATCCCTGAGCGCCCTTACCGACCTTAACTCATCCTCGTGCCTGCGCTTAGTCAAATCACCGATTATCTTATATATGAAAAATACAATTACCACAACAACAAAATATGTGACGGCAAATGCAGGAATCATATACTTATCAGGAAGCTTCTCCAACGGAAGCGCCAGATACACCGCTGCCGGAAAAACCAAAAACATAAGAATTATCATTACGGCACAGATAAAAACCTCTGCCGGACCCTTAGTAAAATAAAGCATAAAATAGAATCCCGAACCGCAGAATCCGGGCATCTTAACTTCCTTAAGCGCTGATTTAATATTTTTCTTCAGTACTTTATTCTGCTCTGTAAGGTCTGCCGTCTCCTCCGCAATTCTTCCCTTAACGCCTTTGCTCTTAGCTTTTCCCCGCTTGCTCTGGATTTTTTTCAGCCTGTCCTTATCCTTGGCTATCTCATAATCAAACTTGTCCGCAACTTCACTGCGCCGCTTTTTGATAGTGCTGTCAATATTATCTTTAAGGTTCTTTTTATTGATTGCCAGTTCCTTCTCAAGGCGCTTCTCCTCTGCTGCACTTTGGGCACATGAGTTCTTAGCTTCAACATATTGTTCAACCAGGCTCTTAAACTCTTTGAGGCTTGCTATATCGCCTGACAAAATATTATTGTTTTCTTCCAACTGTAACCCTCCTTGTAGAGTACCCGATACTTAATATTAATTATAGTTCATTTACAGAAAGTCCACAAGAGTTTTTTATTACACCTCAAGCTTTAAATCACCGTCTTTTATCCATCCTGCTTTTCTCATACCCGTACATATAATCCATGTAATCAATGCAGGAATCACAAAATGCATCAGCGCAATTTCTCCTATTGCCACTGCCGGCTTAATTCCCTCAGACAACATTACACCGTACGCCGAAAATTGTCCCACAAGACCGGAGGTTCCCATTCCCGAACCGACTGCATTGCTGTGCATTTTGAACACAAGGGTCGAAACCGGTGCAAGTATTATACTTGAAATGATTGGCGGAATCCATATTATCGGTTTTTTCACAATATTAGGCATTTGAAGCATTGAGGTTCCTATACCCTGTGAGATAAGCCCGCCCATTCTGTTTTCCTTGTAGCTCATAACTGCAAATCCCACCATTTGGCAGCAGCATCCGATAGTTGCGGCACCTGCTGCAAGTCCGTTTAACCCAAGCACAACTCCGATAGCCGCGGAGCTGATTGGCAGCGTCAGGAAAATTCCCATAAGTACCGACACGATTATTCCGCCGATAAAAGGATGAAGCTCTACGTTGATAGTAACCAGTGAGCCCAGCCAGGTTGTAAATATATTGATATATGGCCCTACAAGAAACGCTATAAATGCACCTACTGCTATTGTTGCAAGCGGTGTAATCAATATATCAATGGGGGTTTTCCCTGATATAAGATGACCTACTTCAATTCCAACATACGCCGCTATAAATGCACCCAGCGGATTACCTGCCGTTCCAAGTGTAATGGCTCCTGTAAGAATAGCTCCTGCATCTCCTACGGAAAATGCCGTGGGAAATGAACCGATAAGACCTACAACTGCTGCCGATACGGTTACAAGCGGACTTTCCTTATACTTGCTTGCAACACCGACGCCTATACCTGCGCCCATAAGGCTCTTGGCGATATTACTTGCATATGTCATATAAAGTCCTGCTCTGCCCGGGACGAAACCTGCTATCTGTCCAACAATGGTGCCTATTATCAACGTGGAAAAAAGTCCCATAGCCATTCCGCTGAACCCGTCAATAAATACTCTGTGTAAATATTTCTTAATACCTTTCATAATAAGTATTTTCCCTTTCATCATTTATTATGTTTACATTATTTTGTCTTGTCGTACGTCTTGCCAACTAATACCAAGTTTATCATACCCCTGCTGCTAAATCAAGCGCCTTGCCGCTGTCATTCATGGCAGTATTAAACCGTCATTTCCATAATCACTCATTGATTTTACCTGCAAAATAGTATAAACTACAATTACTTTATTTTCAATATTAATCCTGTGAGGTGTAAAATAATGTTCAGAATGTGGTGTAAAATATTTAAGGACAATCATATGATGCGTGATGTGGTGATTGAAGATGACAATCCGTCTCTGTCACGCACGAAAAAGGTTTTTTCTGCACTTGATTCTGCCTGTCACAAATTTGACCTGGCAATCCCCGTGTGGCTTGATTCGACAATAGATGATTTCCGCCGCCACGATAAAACCCGTTTTAATCAGGATAATTTTATTGAACATATTGATTTTGATTTTCTTGAAATTCACATAATAGAAGAAGATTAAGTTAGGTATATAAGAAACTTCCATTAAATAAAATCACCGCAGGCATTAAGCCTGCGGTTTATACTTGCTCAAAGCATTATTATTTGTTTATTATTTGTTAAGTCTTGCCATTATGGCTTCTCTTTCCTTCTCATATCCCGGTTTGCCAAGAAGTGCAAACATATTTTTCTTATAGCTCTCTACACCCGGCTGATCGAACGGATTAACCCCAAGGATATAACCGCTTATACCACAGGCAAACTCATAGAAGTAGAAAAGCTCACCAAGATAAAATTCATTCTGCTCAGGAATGTTAACCATAAGGTTAGGAACCTGACCGTCTGTGTGAGCAACTACTACTCCGTTCATTGCGCATTTGTTGGCAAAATCTATTGTCTTGCCTGCAAGATAATTAAGTCCGTCAAGGTCATTATCCTCAAGTCCGATAATAAGCTCACATTTTGGCTGTTCCACGTTCATAACCGTCTCAAACATAATTCTTGAGCCTTCCTGAATGAACTGTCCCATTGAATGAAGGTCTGTTGTAAAATCACAGGCAGTAGGGAAAATTCCCTTGCCATCCTTACCTTCACTTTCACCGAAAAGCTGCTTCCACCACTCTGATACATAATGAAGGCTTGGTTCATAATTGGCAGCTATTTCCACGGACTTACCCTGTCTGTACAAAATATTACGAACTGCCGCATACTGCATTGCGTCATTATCTTCAAAACTGCTCTCAAGTGCAAGCTTACGCCCTGCCGCAGCTCCTTCCATAAGCTTATCAATATCCGCACCGCTTACAGCGATTGGGAGAAGACCTACTGCTGTCAGAACCGAAAATCTTCCGCCAACATCATCAGGTACTACAAATGTCTCATATCCTTCCGCATCAGAAAGGTTCTTAAGCGCACCCTTAGCTTTATCTGTTGTAGCATAAATTCTCTTGGCTGCCTCTTCACTGCCGTATTTTTTCTCAAGCATCTCCTTGAAAATCCTGAAGGCAATTGCCGGCTCTGTGGTTGTACCGGACTTTGAAATGATGTTGACAGAAAAATCCCTGTTTCCGATTACATCTATAAGTCCTGCAATATAAGTGCTGCTTATATTATTTCCCACATAGTATATTTCAGGTGTTCTTCTATCCTCCTTAGAAATATTGTTGTAGAAACCATGTCTCAGAAATTCTATTGCAGCCCTCGCTCCAAGATATGAACCACCTATACCGATAACAATAAGTACATCAGAGTCGCTCTGAATCTTCTTGGCTGATGCCTTGATTCTTGCAAACTCCTCCTTATCATAATTAACAGGAAGGTCAATCCATCCAAGGAAATCATTGCCGGCACCGGTCTTATTGACCAATACATCTTTTGCCTCAGCAGCCAACGATTTCATATTCTCTATATCTTCTGCTGAAACAAACTGTGTTGCTTTGGAATAATCAAAAGTTATTTTTGCCATTTCAATTTCTCCTTCTTTTGTCTAAAATTCGAATTGAATATATTATAGTAGATTCATTCCCATTTATCAACCCAAATATTCTCTTAAAATTTCATCAATAAGCTTTTTTTCTTCGTCAGAAAATGCAACTTTGACATTTTCGTTGGGATTTTCCGGAAATTCCACTTCTTTTTCTCTATCATGTATTATATTCTTTTTCACACGCTCCGGTCTGACAGCTTCAAGGGTTGCCGCACTGAATCTGTTCTCAAAATAGTCAACAAGATTTACCGTAATCCTCTTTTTTTTGGCAGGAATATCTATAAGCTGCCGGCTGCCGGCAACAACATACATCGCCAAAAAGCCTGCAAGCAGATACTCCATAGCATTACTTTTATCCAGCAAGGCTCCGCACACGCCAAATATGATACAAAGACCTGCCGCACAGGCCGATGCTTTCTCAAAACTATGAAGCCTTATGCCATGTGTTTTATACTTGTCCAGGTATTTGCCGGTAAATGCTTCTATATTATTTATTTCATGACCCATTTTAAGATAATTTTCATACTTGAGCTTCATCTGCTTAAAAAAGGTAAAATTCGTATGGTCTATCTCTTCGGCTTCTCTGGTAAGTTCATTTACGCTGTTACGCAAAATTCCATTGATTATTATACCAACCAAAAATGCTCCGGCTGCCAATATAAAAAAATACATAAAACACTCCTCCCAATGCATAATATTAATAATATGATACACATAGAATGGAGTTGCTTAAAGCCTTAATTAATCGCATTTTGTGACAAAAAGCGATTAAATATGCGCAATCATCTCAGTAAGCAATGCCACCGAATTGTCTATTGCCTTTCGCTCAAATTCGCTGTAATCCATTGTTGCGCTTCCGTCTGCTTTGTCAGAAATTGCTCTTATTATAAGAAAAGGAATATCGTTAAGATATGCTGCCTGCGCAATAGCAGCGCCCTCCATCTCCGTACAGTAAGCGTCAAACTGTTTTATGAGCCTGTCCTTTATCTGTCTGTCAGATATAAACTGGTCGCCGCTGACAACCCTTCCCTCATGAACACCTATAGACGGTACTGACTTGTGACACGCTTCAACTGCCAGTCTGCGCAGCCCTTCATCCGCTTTAAAATCCCACACTTTCATCCGCGGAATCACTCCTAACTTATATCCAAAACCCGTTGCATCCATATCATGCTGAATTGCATCGGTAGAGATAACCACATCCCCTATATTAATCTCATTGCGAAGCGAACCGGCAACGCCTGTGTTTATAATTTTATCCACATGAAAATACATTGCAAGAATCTGTGTACATATAGCCGCATTAACCTTACCTATTCCGCTTCGTACGGCAACAATCTCCTTGCCGTTTAATTTTCCTTTATTAAATGTCATAGCCGCAACTTCCGTAACGAATACGTCAGTCATTTTTTCTACTATCTGACTTATCTCTTCATCCATTGCACCAATAATCCCTATCATATGCATTCCTCCGGCTGATTTAATATTTTTTTGTTTTGATTATACCACTTTTGCCCTATCTATGCTATACTGTAAAAAATATGCATTATAAAAATATGGCGCATATCAGGAGGTAACATTTTGAATACTTATAAAACACAGGGCGTATGCTCGCAGGAAATTCAGTTTGAAATCGATGGTGATACAATCAAATCTGTTAAATTTATAGGTGGATGTGCCGGTAATACACAGGGAGTAGCAAGTCTTATTTCCGGAATGAAGGTTGACGAGGCAATCAGACGCCTTGACGGTATCAAATGCGGATTAAGACCTACATCATGCCCTGACCAGTTAGCACAGGCTCTCAAGCAGTATGTGACCAACAATCAATAATTTTAATATAAGGAAGTAATTATATGAAGAAAATAGTTTTAACAGGCGGCGGTACTGCAGGACATGTGACGCCAAATATAGCCTTATTGCCATATCTTAAAGAGGCCGGCTTCGAGGTATCATACATCGGCTCCTACACCGGAATTGAGAAGAAATTAATGGAAGAGCTTGGCGTAACTTATTACGGAATATCGTCCGGAAAACTTCGCCGTTATTTTGATTTAAAAAATCTGACTGACCCATTCCGAGTTATCAAGGGTTTTTCGCAAGCCAAAAAACTTATAAAACAGATTAATCCTGACATAGTATTTTCCAAGGGAGGGTTTGTTGCCGTTCCCGTTGTCATGGCAGCGGATAAATGTAACATTCCTGTTATCATCCACGAATCAGATATGACTCCGGGACTTGCCAACAAGCTTTGCCAGAAACATTCACTTAAGGTTTGCTGCAACTTCCCCGAAACAGTCAAACTTATTCCGGACGGCAAGGGCGTTCTTACGGGAACCCCCATACGTGATGAACTATTGCGCGGCGACAAAGCTGCCGGTCTGCGTTTATGCGGCTTTAACACTGAAAAACCAATACTTATGATTATCGGTGGAAGTCTCGGTGCACTCCACGTCAACGAGGCAATCCGGGCCATTTTACCTCGCCTTTTGGAAAAATTCCAAATAATTCATATATGCGGAAAGGGCAAGGTTGACGAATCTTTTAATAACACTACAGGCTACCGTCAGTTTGAGTACGTCAATGAGGAATTGAAGGATCTTTTTGCGGCAGCAGATATTGTCGTTTCACGTGCCGGAGCCAACGTCATATGTGAGCTGCTTGCAATGAAAAAACCTAATCTCCTCATTCCTCTTCCGGCGGATGCAAGCCGCGGTGACCAGCTTCTCAATGCCGCTTCATTTAAGCGTCAGGGCTTTTCGGCAGTCCTTGAGGAAGAAACAATGTCTGACATTCTGCTTTATGACACAATATGCTCAATTTACGAAAAACGTCAGCAGTATGTTGAAGCGATGAGTGCAGGCAAACAGGGCAATGCAATCCAAAGCATCGTTGATATGATTACAAAATACAGCAAATAGTCAAAATAGCAATAATATTTTCCGTATTTTCAAATTATACCTCTTAGCGGTTAATATTACCAATATAACTGTTTCAGCAAATCTTATGATATTTTTGTAAGATGAGATTTTGATGATTTGGCTTATTGGCGTATTAACCGCATTTGCTTCACATTGACTTAGTCGGAAATATGAATTAATAATTCTTGGCGATGTTTGATGCCATATCTGCCAATTCTTCATCTGAAGGCTTAAGTGCGTCATATGAAAAATTAACCTTATCGCCATTGTATCTTGGTATGATATGAAAATGAAAATGGTATACCGTCTGCCCTGCAGCCTCCCCGTTATTCTGAAGTATATTTACTCCATCACAGCCTGTGGTCTTCTTGACAGCCCTAGCCGTATCAGCCGCAACAATTATTGCTTTTTCAAGAACATTCTTATCTGCATCAATGGCATTGTCATAATGATGTTTAGGTATGACCAAAGAATGTCCCATGGCTGCCGGTGCCAAATCCATAATGACTCTGAAATCATCATCCTCATAAACCGTATTAGTTCCGATAACTCCGTTTGCAAGCTTGCAAAAAATACAATCGTCTTTTATCATGTCGAAATATCTCCTTTATAACATTAATTTGTTGATTATTATTATTTGATTATATTCCAAGTATGTGTTATTTTTTATCCATACAAAGGAGGCTATTATGTATACTAAATCAGATAAAGAATTTATGCAGCAACTTCATACTGAACACCCCAATATATATGAACGCATTGCGGATATTGACAACCGTTCACAGGCTGACATCAGAACCGGATGCCATGATATCAGCAATATAATAGCATTGATTTATGGCAACTACCAGCTTATGTCATTAAAGCACCCGGAGATAGTCTTGGATTCTCGTTGGGACATTCTCGGCAACGACATAAGACATCTTATAAGCGCTATGAATGCAATTGGTGAATACCGTTATGCCGAATCCGTTACGTTGTCGGACACGGATGCGGATATCTACCTGACCGATACAATAAACACACTATGTGCAGAGCTTTCCATACCTTCATCCCAAATAACCTTGAGAAAATGCCCTGTTTCTTGTCAAATTGCCATTGATAAGCGCAAAATTACTTATGTACTACATGCTTTGTTTCTTAACATTCTGCAAATCGACTCCAAAGCCCATATAACCATTAAAACATCTGTATTGAAAGGTAATTTTTGCATAAGCATATCAGACGCCTTGGGAGGTCTTTCCGACAATATTAAAGCCAATCTGTTTCAACCGTTTAATACAGACAAATCCGACAGCATAGGTCTGTCACATGCCATATGTTACCGTATTCTTCTGGCTCATAATGGTGAACTTACCTACACGCCTGATGATAACGGAAGTACCTTTACGCTTATTCTTCCGGTTAAATTATAACACAATCTCTCTAAACAAATACAAAATTTACGTCTAACATTCTGAGAGTCTTAAAATTACCCTTGGCAGTCATATCTCCTGACATAAAGGCTCTCTGAAATGTTTTTCTTCCCTCCATTATATCATCCAGCACTTCCGTACTAAGTTTTCCTATAACATCGGCATGCTCCACTTGCCCAAAATAACAATTAAGATTACTATCCTGAATTTCTATTATAAGGGAATCTTCTTTTCCATCAATTTTCAAAAGATATGTGGCAGCAAAATTAAGCTGCGGTACATAATGCTCTCTAAATGCTGTCAGATAATGTTCATCCCCGCCCTTTTCCTCTTCTTCAAGCATACTTTTAAACATTCCTGCCAACTGCTCAATATCCTCTTTTTGTTTTTTAACATATATATCGTTGGCTGCATATTTGGAAAGCTGTTCTGATTCCTGTGGGGTAAGATTTATTGTATCGCTTACAATATTCTGCTTAATTGCCTTGTTGCTTGTAGGCATGGTTACAAATTTCTGGGAAACCGCACGATACATTTCCTCTGCCTTCTTCTCCACAAGTTCCATATATCCTGAATCCAATTCAAAATCAGATGTCTCCTCCACATATGCACACAGACCGTTACAAGCTTTACCGCCAAGTATTTCCCATGCATTGGTAAGCTCTAATATGGCCTCTCTCTCTCCATATGCTTTAGACATAACTATCGGAAACATATATGTTCCTGTAATTTTACTTTTATCTCCATACATCCAACAGGCATCCAGAAACATATGCATATAACCGCCGATTCCAAACCATTCCACTGTAGCAGCAAGAATTATTGCATCAGCTTCCTTAAGCGACTGAGGCAATGTCATAATATTATTCTTCATTTCATACAAATTGAACCGCTCAACATTAACCCTCAATTCTTCCAATACCGAAGTAATTCTGTTAAGAACCGCCACAGTCGGGTCATCTATCATTCCTCTTCCGCCATAATAAATGTTAATTTTCATGTATATAAACCTCTCTTCCTATATAACAATAATGCAATTAGAAGACCTGCCACAAGTCCGCCGACATGAGCGCTTACACTTACTCCCGTGGAAGTCATTCCAAGATATATACTGAGAACCACATATATAATCAACCTTGGAAGAGTAAAATCCTGTACCCGTCCCTTGTTGACTGCCACTACCACTATCATAGCTCCAATGACACCAAACACGGCTCCTGAAGCTCCGACACATAAAACTTGTTCTCCCATTCCATTATAGTACAGCTGTGATACAATTCCGCCTAAAATGCCGCTTCCGAGATATATCAGCAAGTATTTCCACTTACCAGTCTCGTTCTCAAGGCTTCTTCCTATAAAAAACAGAACAAACATATTATTAAATAAGTGCTTTATTCCCGAATGAAGAAACATACTGGTAAAAAGCCTGTATACTTCATGATACTTAAAAAGGCTTGCCGGCGTAATTCCTCCATGCTTATAAAGAAATATTATATTTCCTGTATCTCCTATAGTCTCCATAATTGTAAATACAATAATATTGACCGCTATAATAAGATTATTACACGTAAAAACATATTGTGTCAATTCATTCCGTGACTTTTCCTCAAATAACCTCTCTACACCAAAAAATCCTCCGGGTTGGTTATCATATATGATAAGTTTCTGAGTCTCCTCATCATATAGCCAATGGCTTGTGTTTCCCTCCAATGCACATTTTGTATCATATGTATTGGAAGAAAATACTACAAACATAATATTTTGAGTATTATATACAACGGCAAGATTCTCCGTTATTGCATTAAGCTGCTGTCCTGTAAGCATACAGTCTCCTGCATAATTGATAATTCCTACTATATGCTCCGCGCCTTTTAATTTACGTCTGTACGCACATATTCCGCTAACACCTGTCTGCAAGCTTCTATAACCGCTCCGCTGTAATTTTTCCGAAAAATATCTGGCATTCATAAACAGTCCTCTCTTACTTGTAGATTACCATTTATTAATTAACAAGTCAAATAAATACACATTCAACATTTCCAAATATTATAGAATCATTATGTCTTATCTCACACATTTCAAAACACGCAAGCTGCTTTCCATTGACAAAAGTTCCGTTAGTAGAATTTAAATCTTTAATATAATAAGTATCTCCTTCCTTAGAAATTCTGGCGTGCATCCTGCTAATTCCCGGCATATCTATAACACAGTCTGCTTTGTCATATGCGCTGCCTATCACACATACATCAGTTTCCAGTTTGTATTTACAGCTATCACCATGTCCTTCCCATTTTATATAGCTTTCATGCTTTATTTTGTCATACTCCGAATTAAGAACAACAGTCAATTTCTCTTCCGGTTCCTTGTTGTCCTTTGGCATAAGAATCCTTACATTAGTTTTTTCATACGGCACCTGCGTTTTGGTGGTTACAACACGTATAAAGCCATCCTTATTTTTTTCAAACCATCTGTATCCGGCATATAACAAAACCCCTATAATCATGCATATTCCCACATAAAAATATGTACTGAAACTCCCTATACGCAATTTAGGTACAAAAATTCCCATAAGTCCTATAATGAACCCCAAAACCAGACCCCCGGCAACGGCATATACGGTATAAAGTTTCATCTTATCCGGTTCTTCATGCTGTTCCTGAATAATTTCAGGAATTATATCTTTCACCTCCGTCTGTTCTTCAATTATTTGGTACTGCTCTGTTTTCTCACTCCTTTCTATCTCCGGCAAGCCGTTTAAATTTATATTTCCTGAACATATACTCTTATATACTCCATAAGCAAGCGTAACCGCTTCATTATCACTATGGCACACATTTCTTATTACATATTCAAAAAGCTCTTTTAAATCTTCTTCAAATTCCCCGCCGCCTCCGGAAAAATAACAAAACCTGTATACTTTAGTGCTTGTGTCATAAAATATTTTATCCGGCTGTAAAATAAGCCCTTCCTGCTCCAGCAAATACTGTTCCATAACATCAACCGCTGTTTTTATTGCTTTTATAAGTCCCGTCACATCAGCAGACTTCATTTCACTTTTTTCAAAGGCTTCCGTCACAGGTATTAATGACGATATGTCATATAAATATTGCTCCCTGTTATTTATGCTTCTTTTAACTATAGGAAGAAACCCTGTCAATGTATTTCCACTTGCCATTTTCATCTGGTTTCTGTCTGTAAAATCAGTGGCTTCTATTTTCATGTAACTGGCTCTGGCTTCTCTTGTGAACCCCACTTCCATAATTAACCTCCTATAATTTCCATAACTTTTCCACCGGCTCTGACAATATTGGCATTATCCTCCGCTGTAATTACATCGTCAATGGCTGTTGGCGAAAGGTCGTTTTGACTGCTGAGCCTTCCCTCAATATATAGCTCAGTTACTGATTTGTTTATTAACAGTTTCTGATTGCTGATAAATGTTTTATCCTCTGATAATACCGGTGAACAAGCTATTCTTTGATAATCAATCCCTTGGTCATTTATGTCATAATAGAACATTTCCGACTGACGATACCTCATTCCGCCAAGAATTTTATATGTATCACTTAACAGACTGTCATATAACTTAAAATCAAGTGCAATTATTGCCGCCACAAGAAAAACAAGAAACGGAAAAATATATGCCGCCTCAATTGTCATACTTCCTTTTAATCTCATAAAATCGTTCCTCCTCTAATTATCTCCATTACCGTCATTACCACATATGTTCCAAGGATACAAGGAACAAAAGGTACCCGCGCTTTTATTCCCTTTTTACGTACCAATGCGTATATTCCGCCTGCAACTGCTGCCATAACCAGTGAAAAAAACAATAACTGCAGGTTTCTTGAAAATCCGATAAAAGCTCCTGCACATACAAACACAAGGCAATCCCCATATCCGATACTTTCCGAAGTAGCTAACGCATACAAAAACAGCAATGCGCCTATCGCTATGCCGCCAAGCATTGACCATACGGACTGATAATAAAATACAATGTTGACCACTCCTGCCAATATAACGAAAATTATCATTCTTACTGCCGAGACAGTTTTGGTTCTGATATCCGAAACCGTCTCCAACGCAAGCATTATCAGCACAACTCCATTAATCATTGTCCTCCTCCTCTCTTTTCGCATTTTGAACAAATCGGATATTTTAATTGGGCATCTTCTTTCGTCATCGTATATATGTTACTATGTAAATTGCTGCACAATGCAGAGGAATGATACCGGACACCATATTGGGTATAGTAAACTGTGGTAAGTCCGCTATCCCCATCGCTGCAACACAGCTGACAAGCATAATACTTTGCTCCGTTAGCATTGCGCTTATCTTCAATTTGACTTATATCACAATTATCAATTTGGGATACAAGATATGTACAGTCACTATAAGTGTGATACACTGTTCCATTAGCTGTCACATAAACCTTTTCATATGATTCTTTGTCACTTTCGTAATCTGTTCCTACCCATGTATGACATCTTGCCCTTGATATAAGTTTCAGTCTTCCCAACCCCATAAGGTCAAAGGGAACCTTAACATTGTATTGCAGCGCAACATCTATCATTCCCTCCTGAGGATTGCCTGTAAGATTGAGATATATACCTTTACTGCCATTTTCTATATATGAATTATCAAGGTATTCTTTTCCCAGCTCACTTATAACGGCTGATTTTATATATTCCGCTTCTACTATCTGCTCTGCCTTATATGACAAATCTGCTACGGTCAGATAATATGCATAACCGGACACTTTCATTGTTTGATTATACAGTGCCTTTTGTATATGGAGCTGCAACTGCATTGTCTGAAGAACAAAAAGCATTGCCACTATTCCCGCTAAAAATAACGGTATAACGAGTGCTGCCTCAACTGTCATGCTTGCTTTAAGCATTAAGGCGGCATAGGGCGCTCTTTTTTCATTAAAACAAGTGCCGTTTTCTTTACCGGGGAAAGTATCATATTGCGGATAAGCTCTCTGCTTATATATTCTTATTTTGTTCCTTTGAAAAAAGAGCATCCTATACCGCCTCCCTTAATTATTAAAATTATTAATATGTATATACTGATTTATATTCATATGCGTCTTCAATCCCGTTGAGCCTATATGCGATTTCTGCTTCAACGGAATAAACCATATTTTTCATGCGAAATGAACTATCTGATTTTTGCATTATACTTAACTCTACCAAATCCATTGTTCTTGCTGCACGCTTTCCATCGTCTTCCACATATAAGAGAAACCGTATAAATGCCTCATACGTCATTCCATTGGAATTGTCACTTTCTTCCGTCTCTATACTATGGCTTAATAGTTTTTCCAGACTTAGCTTCCATGTATCCTTTGTTTTTGTTAAGGGTACCTTTCCGCCTCCAAGCATTGTTTTTACATCCGCAAGCCCTTCCCCATACGCCCATAAATATAGCAGCGAGAACTGTACAAGCCGCACTAATGGTTCTATTCCGCTTGCACCAACCATCATAAATGCCAAGGCATATGCCTCATCCTTTTTATCTGCATCTGTCATCAGATACACCATATTAAACCCGCTTCTTATAGCCGCTATGGTTAAAACTGTCTCCGTCAGATTCTGAACATCACTGTTTTCGCCAAATAATATATACTCAGCCTGATAATTAAGCTCCCTTGCGCTGTTTTGTTCATCAGAATCAATGTTTATAAAATTAGTAAATTTATCCATAACATACTCTGTGTATATAATGTCCTTTGCAAGCTTTGTATCTTCATTGGCAAGCTGCATTATTGTATCCGTATTGGAAAAATCACATATGTTTGATGCCATATCTGCTGATTTAACTATTGCCGCCGAAGACAGCTGTGCATCCTTCGGAAGTACCATTGCTAATATTCCTATATCAAAGAATTTCACAAGCCCATCCAAAATACTTGTATCCTCTTTGGTTTTTGCTAAACGCTGGTAATCAAAACTTAGCCCTTCAAAGCTGATTTTTGCCGCAAGGTCTTTCACTGTAGTTATTTGTCCCACAATATCTTCTTCCTTTTTTCCAAAATCAATCTTATCAATGGCGTCAATAATTTCATTCAGAAGATTATTATCATAAGTAATCGTATTTTTAACTGCTGAAATGTCGCATACCTGCTCTGCCATTACCTCTTCGTAGTTTTTTAGATTGTCCATTTCTTCATTGATTCCCTCCATTACCTCATTGGCTATCTGAAATGAATTACTTTCTATATATTTGTCCAATGCCGTAATGCCATTACCCAGACTTTTTTGCTCACTTTCAATCTTGTCCAAAATACTCAAAATTGAATCCGTACACTCCAGTGACTTCTTTGCAAGCTTTTTTATATCCGAAACACCCATTTGTGCCGTATTGTATTCTCCAGCTCTTACATTACTTAATACTTTCTCAAGCTCACTGTTTACATCTACGGCATCAGCCGCCGCTTTTATATATATGCTGATATTGTCTATATTCAAGCTCTGAGAAGTAACTGTTCCCGGACAAAATTGTTTAACAAATTTTCCTGTTGATATGATATTGGAAAAATCTATTCCATCACTTTCACATTGAACCCCATCGGAATATCCAATCAGTGATTTTACATCCTTATTGACTTCAAGTATTATTTCAGTACAGCTTACCATTGCCTCACATATGTCGTTTACCGCTTCCGCCTCTTTATCTTTTCCTTCAATTCCAAGATAATCTGCTGCCATGTCTATAGGTTTGGCATATTTTTCATATTCCACAACCATAGTCTGCCAAAGCAATCCGCCATAGTCTGTAGGACCAACCACTTTATCAACGGAAACTCCTGAGGGAATTATTCCATACAAATCCGTTGTCCCCGCAAAAATCAAATCCTTTTGAGTATTAATGTTATACGACATATAATCCCATACTTTAGCGGCAATCTCCTCGCTGTCCACATTCTCCTGTCCCAGCCTTCCATCAAAAAGCAGCACTCCAAATTCGGAAAACAATTCCGAATTATATTCAGCAAACAATGAATCCAGAGCCATTGACGCAGCACAACCCACGACTGCCTCTGCTCCCTTAACTCTCGCTGCTTTAATTGTAGTGGTTATAACCGATACCACCATCAAAAATATCATTGCCGTAAATAAAGATACGCTTCCTTTTATTCTTTTCAATTATTTTCCTCCTTTGGGTGCTGCGTTCAATTAAATCTGTGATGCATTACTGCTGATTTTGCTGAAAATTGTTTTGACAATACTTGTAAGCTGATTTTTAAAGATTAATACAAGACTAATAAGAACCACTATAATGAGTATAACTTCTACAACCCCCATACCATCCTCTTCTTTCCAAAAATTACTAAGATTTCTCATATATTTCACCTCCTCGTCTTAAAATGACATAAATGCAGGAATTACTATAATTATAAGCACGATTCCAAGCATCATTATCATTGGCAGCAAAAGCTTTGTTCCCGCCTCCTCCCCGCTTTTTCTTGCCAATGATTTTCTTTCCATAAATGCATCGCTGGCTTCCCGGCGCAGCATTTCAGTAAAACCTTCACCTCCTTTCCTGACATTTTGTGACATAAGGCTGCCTAATTTAACATACGAATGTATTCTGCATGCCCTGCCAAATGCTGCATATGCATCACATTCGGACACGCCTGTTGCGATTCTGTTGCTGGCAACAACAATCTCGTCATAAGCATAGCTTTTTCGGATTTTATTATTATCCCTCGCTTCTGCATAATCTGCTGCGATTCTGGCGAATGCTCCCGCACCACTCATCCCTGCCCCCATAAGAAGAGAAAGCTTTGAAACAATTTCCGAATAGTCAAGATTCATTTGCTTTTCTCTGGCCGCTGCCAGATTCCTTTTTTGAATAAATTTTTTATAATACCAGATTAATCCCACAGAAAGTATCACAAATACTACTGCCGCAATACGGCTTTCTCCGGCTTTTGCATATGTAACGGCTTTGCCGTCAACTGTATCCGGCAGTTCTATATATTCCTGATTTGTCTGCTGCTGATTATCAACATAATTAATAATGGCATTTTTGATATTGTCTTCTGCATTGTACTCAGGCGGATAAACGGTTATGGGAATCTCATAGGTTTGTGACACTCCATCATACTGTATTTCAACATAAACCGTCAGTCTGCTTCCTTCTTCATCTGCCATTTGTCCGTTAACTTCGCCAAAGCAGTTGACAATATCATAATTATCAAGCATATACTCCGCTTTCATTCCGTACTTTGAAATTTGTCCGGTAAATACCAAATCGCTTCGCACTGAGTCTAACGATTCATTATCTCCTGCCATATTATTCAATATAATTTCATATGCATCATCAAAGCAGTCCTGCAGTTTTTCCGTCGGGATTTTCTTTGCAGGAACGGAAATTTCCAAATCGTATAAATCATCTTCTACTTTTGCATTAAGCTCATACACTTCTGCATCCTGACCATAATCAGGTCTTTCAATCTGCGTTATCACCGCATTCTTAGGTATACATAATGTTATAACAGTCGCTGCACAAACAACCGCTGCCGATGCTGTCAATATTTTTTTATGGAAATTTTTCATATTCACCACCTATACATTAATATCTACAATCCGGTCTGCCAGAAGCTTTGCCGCAAGATACAGTCCCAGACATACTGTCATGATTATCACACCTAATATATTCCCATATAATTTATTAAACATATCTCCGGATGTAACACGCATGTACAAAATAATCGCTATCGGAACCAGATTCATAATATTCTGCTCAAGTCTTTTGGCACTGATTACGGTGCTTATGTCACGCTTTACTTCTATTTTTTCTGCTATGGTGTCAGTGGTGTTTTTAATAATTTCAACCAAATTACCTCCGCTTTGTTTGGCATATGTAAGTACCTGCGAAAAGCTGTCAATTTCATCCACTGAGCTTTCTACTGCAAACTCCCTGAATGCTGTCTCTATATTTGTATTTACATTAAGTCTGGCAACAATTTTGTTAAAACTTATGTATATATCCGATTTAATTCCATACAACAGCTCTATTTCTGCCAGTGATTCCCGAAATGCATTTTCAATTGAATAACCTGCTGTCAGTGCAGATACTATTATCTGCATACCATCTTTAAACGCCGCAGCCAGTTTTTCCTGACGTTTTTTCTCAAATGTCCTGCATCTCCTTTTTATTTGAAGGAGCACATATGGTGAAAATATGAATCCCGCCAACGGCCTGTCATAAAACAAATATCCCACCATGAGAAGTATTCCTATTGTTTCAACAACCGCACGTATAATCCAGCCCCGCCATCTTAAGCTTGTCCTTGCCTTTAAAAGTATTTCCCGTAGGCTTAAGCCTCCCGATGATTTTATTTTGCTCATCGACACCTTCCTCCACAAATTCATACAGTCTGTTCAGGCTTATGCTATTATTCTCAATGCCAGTTATTTCACTTATGCTTAATACCCTTCGCGATTTATCTCTGAGTCTGCCAAGATGAACAATTATATCTATGGCAGATGCAATCTGACCTCTAATAGCAGCAATCGGAATATCCATTCCCATAAGCACCATCGTTTCAAGTCGTAACAACATATCCTCCGGATTGTTGGCATGACCTGTTGACAATGAACCGTCATGCCCGGTCTGCATTGCCTGCAGCATATCCAATGCTTCACTTCCACGTACCTCTCCCACAATAATTCTGTCCGGTCTCATCCTTAATGCGGATTTTATAAGCTCTCTTATTGTAATTGCATTCTTTCCCTCAATATTGGCGCTTCTGGCTTCAAGCCGTACAATATTCTCAATGTTCATCAGCTTCAATTCCGCAGAATCCTCAATAGTAATAACCCGCTCATCTGAGGGTATATAATTTGAAAGCGCATTAAGAAATGTGGTTTTGCCTGACCCTGTTCCTCCGCTTATAAAAAAATTGTATTTTGCCTTAACCAGAAGCTCTAAAAACCGGGCAGCATCGCTTGTTATTGAGCCCATGTCTATCATCCGTTCCATTGACAGCGGCAAATCATAAAACTTACGTATTGTAACAATGGGACCATCAATGGCGACAGGATTCATTACAATATTTACTCTGGAACCGTCCGCAAGTCTTGTGTCGGCTATGGGAACCGCCTCGTTAACAATTTTGTTGGATGCTGCGGCAATTCTCTGAACAATGTCATTAAGCCGTTTAGGTTCATCAAAATGTTTATCCCAGCGCTTTATTATGCCGTCCTTTTCAATAAAAATATTGTTCCAGCCATTGACCATTATCTCTGTTACCGTATCATCATCTATTATATCCTGAATAATATCCAGCCTCTTAATATCATTAAAAAGTGTTTTTCTGTATTGGAGCTTCATTGCGGCAGACAACATATGCTCACTTGCAAAATCTTTTAACACGTTATCTATAATCTGTCTTATTTCTTCCTCCGGTGTATCTCTTCCGGGGTCAAGACGTGCCATTACCGTATCCTTGATTTTTCCAAGCAGTTCATCCATCAATACACCTCCTTACCGCATCCTGTACAGCCGGGCTTCCTGCGTTATCAAGACTTATCTCATATCCGGCAGCCGATTCAATATAAGGCAGTCTGATTTTGCATATCTTTTCTTCAATTCCCTTTCTTCCGCTCATAACAAGATATTGTTCCAACTGTAATGTCTTTCTTTTTCCCATATAATCAAGCGGTTCCGGCATAATAACCCTGTCACTGATTTCAAACAGCTTCCATGGTCTGTTAAACACACAGCCCACATCCGCTACAATATATCTGTAACCGCCTTTTTCAACCAACATTGACACAAAACTAACAATCTCCTGACACGTCAAATCAGCCACATCGTCAGCACAGATAACAGGTGCCAAATAATCAAAGCCATTGACTGTGTCCGTACACGATAAAATTTTTCCGTATGCACCTTCTCCGCCAATATGATAGTAATATATTGCCTCTGACAATCCGCCTCTGTCATCCCGCAATATGCTGTTCAGCCCTGCAAACTGCTCCAGACTGATAAAAAGTGTTTTTCCAAGCTTCCCGCAAGCCGTTGAAATTGCAAGTGATGTAGTAGTTTTGAAACATTTTGTTGCCGGTGAGTACACACTTATCACCTTTGTGTCCGATACTGCTACACTTCCGGCATCATATCCGTTAATTTGACCTATCACATCTTTTATTACATTATCTGCTGACTGGTAACGGCACACATGATTTTCCTTTTTTTCATTATTATCAGCCAAAATAACGCAGGCTGCGGCACCGATTTTCTCTATCTGTTCCTGTTTAAAAAATTCATCTGCGACCAACAGCTCAATGTCATACATATCCCCACATTCCTTTACAGCCTCTACCGAAGTAAATGCAAGTGCCTGATATGGAAGTGCATGTCTGCTGTTAATATACTCTGTCAGCCTTACCGCATAATTTTCACTTTGGTCCAAAACACAGCATACTTTTTCTTTCAAATAATACCTCCCTTAGAAAATAAAATAATCATATATCCTATAACTATAGGTATACTAAACCTTATTGGCGTTTTGCCTTTTCTCATCCCTATGCCGCCTTTTGCAAGTCTTACGGAATAATTTGTCAAAACTTTAACAATCCCTGTCAGTGCCCCTATAAAAATAACAAGTAATGTGTATTTGATTGCATTTTCCAATCCTAAATACCCTCCAATCAAACACAGCAGTTTCACATCTCCTGCTCCCAATCCGCCAATTATGTATACCACAATCAGCGCGGCTCCTATCAAAAATATTGTCAAAACAGCTTCAATTACTCCAAAAATTCCGTATTTTATATACATAAATGGAGCAATTCCTGCATATCCTGTTAACAGCAGGTAATTTGGAATTTTTTTGAAATATATGTCGTACACCAGCGCACTTCCAACTATCATCTCAATAAAAATATTAATTATCTGCACCACCTCCACATGAATATTACATAAGGGATTAATCTGGTTACTTCCGGAAAATTAGATACTCCTGAAATTAGAAACACAAAGACTTAACAATTTGTTTTTGATTTGTGTATTGCCAACGATACCTCATTTTTTAGTTTTAGTCAATAGGTTTTTTGATTAATTTTTTAAGGTTCGTATACTGACATAAAAAATACATATTTTGGAATTTTTTTGAATACAATACTACAGTTTTGACCATACTTTCATATCATAGAAAGGATTAGTGATATTATGAAAAAGAGCAAGCCCTATATGACATATGAAGAAAAATATCTTTTATCAGAGCTTGAACAGACAAAAAACGCATTGGCAGCAGCATATTCCAATTTTGAATATGTAACTGACCCTGATTTAATAGATTCCTGCATATATCAGGTTAATTCTGCACAAAAGCGCTATAAATTTCTTCTGGAACGTGCAAGGGAAGCAAACATTGCAATAAGCTGTGAGCTTTCTACCACAGAAAAAGTGTAACAGAGGATTTACACTGTAAATCCTCTGTTTGAATCTGAATATATGTCTTCATTAAGTGACGATTTGGAATATGTAAGTCCGGCATAAACCTGCTGGGTATTTTCCATAACAGGTCCCGAAGCGTCGCTTTTTTTCACCTCATCAAATGCATTTTGAAGTTTTTTCAGCATTTGGATAATTCTGTTAAGCTCATCAGTTTCCTTTCTTATATCCGCTTTTACTATTACTTTATCCATAAAAATATACAATGATAATAACTTGGCAGATACCGTATACTGCATATCCAATGCCGATGAAAGTTCACTAATGAATGCTCTTGCATGTTTTAAGCAATTTCTAAATTCCTTATCATTCCCTGCCTGAAGTTCTTCAATGGCATCCTCGATATATCTGATTGCCAAATCGTATGTAAGCACAAGCAATTCAGTTCTGGAAGCCTGCGTTACCTTTACTCCATAATCTCTCAGCTCTTCCTTGGTCAAGCGCTGCCTCCTATCTACTGCAGAAGCTGCAGTATTGTCTGTGGTCTTTCATTGGCTTGTGCAAGAACTGATGTTGCAGCCTGTGTTATAACACTCTGTGCCGTATATTCTGTCATCTCGGCAGCAATATCGCAATCCTCAAGTCCGGAAAGCGCCGCAGTCATATTTTCATCATATTCATCAAGACTTGCAACTGCTGTCTCAAAACGGTTCTGATATGCACCAAGCTTTGTCCTTATGGATGACACTTCTGTAATCGCTTTATCAAGTTTATCTATTGCCAGTCCTGCAACTTTTGATGTACATAAATTAATATCATCAATTCCGAGAGTATGTGTATTAACTGCCGGAATATCAATATCTATCTGCTGGCCTTCATTAGCGCCAACCTGAATATTCATTAATCCGATGTCTGTTACTTTAATAGCTGCGTTATTAAATGTGCTGTAACCCGGAATTTCAAACTTTATTTCAAAGTTATTAATATCTCTTACTGTAATAACTCTTCCGTCTGTAGTAACGGCTGCAGTACCGGAAAATCCGTCGCCTAATGTTACCTGACAATCATTGCCCACTGCGACAGTTTCTTTTGGCATTCCGAAAAGGGATGCTAATTCATCACTGCTGAATTCCACAGGAAGCTCATTGCTGTCTCCGTACGCTTTATTGATAAGATTTATATTTGTACCATCATTTTCTATAAGCACATTGGCATTATTGCAGCCTTTTACAATCTTGTCATATACCTCTTCGTAAGTATCACCTTCATTAACATATATTTCCGCCCCGTTAATTTTAATTTTGCCTGCCTGCTCTGCCTTAATTGTTCCGCTAAAAGTTCCCATGGTTACAGTTGCCTGCGTAGCTTCTGATGTAACGCTGAAAGAGTAATCTCCTGCTGTAACTGCCGTAGTAGTGGAAAATACTGACACATCATCAACATCACTGTAACATCTTCTGCTCAATGTACCATCCAACAGTGACATGGTATTATACTCTGTATCAGAGGAAATTCTGTCTACCTCTTGTAAAATCTGATTTATCTCTTTCTGGATGGCCTCCCTGTCATCATCACTGTAAGACTCGTCCGCTGCCTGCACGGCAAGCTCTCTGGCTCTCTGAAGAATACTCTCAACTTCACTTAGCGCGCCTTCGGCAGTCTGAACCACGTAAATTCCATCAGAGGCATTATCGCTGGCACGCTCCAATGCTTTTATCTGTGTATGCATTTTTTTGGATATTGCCATACCTGCCGCATCATCTTCTGCATGGTTAATTCTAAGTCCTGTTGACAAACGCTCTATCGCCTGTTCAAGTGCATTCTGTCCTTTTGTTAAGGAATTATTGGCAATAAGTGCCGAAATATTACAATTTACTCTCATTTATCCACCACTTTCTTTTCATTAAAAATTCATCTGTTTTTTATATCGGCAGAATAATTTTTTTACTTAGCAATCCCCACAATAAATATTTTGGCCGCCTTGAAAATTTTCTCTGTTGATGCCTTTTCCATAACTGCAGATTTCCCTTCAGGCTGTTTCTGTGCACGGTTCACATATATTTTTAATGATGTCACTCCGTTGTCCGCCAGCTTTTCTGCCAGCTCTGCTTTCTTTTCTTCTATTGCTGCAACGCCATCTGCCTCACTGCACATAATCTGCACAATAAGGCTGTTGTTATCCATCTTTCCTTCAACAGTCACATCGCCATAACGTTCATCACTCATTTTAATGGTAAAGTTTCCTGTATTATCACCGCTTTCAACAATTTTCAGATTAATAACTCCCATATTACCATTATGTTCATAAGGAATATGATAATTATTTCTATGTGCAAGTGTATTCAAAAGTTTCATGCCATTGCCAAGCTGCCGCAGGGTTTCCATATCCATATATGAATCCGTATTTCCGATTGCTTCCTCAATCAATGACCGGCTTTTTTTCACAAAATCAGAATACTCCTCCATAGCACTTTCTTTATTTTCAAGGGCATCCATTATTTCATTCTCTATGCCTTCAACATTCCCCATATCTGTCCGGTACACATACTCGCCAAAAATATTTCGCGGATTAGTAATAAGCGTCTGTGCCGCAAAAAGATTGTTAAATGTGGCAGGAATCTCATTGGAGGTTACAAACTTCAATATATTTTCTTCCATGTGTGATGCTTCTTTTATGGTTTCCACGTATTTAGCATATACTACATCATCCCTGCCTGCAGGATTTTCTTCAATAATCTGTGAAAACTCCTCCGGCGTCATATTGTCTAACTTATCTCCGGCAATAATAAGTGCTTCCGGTGTTACCTTACCGTTTATCTTACCAAAAAGATTTTTGTAATATGTAACTTTATCACTGACCTGCGCCATGCCGGTTTCTTCCGTGACCTTGAAATCCATATTCCTGTCTTTTCTTGACATATATGCTGTCAGAAGATTGCCTATTGTCAGTTCAAGTCCCTGATTAACCAAGACCCCTGCCACATTCATCCCGTCTTTTTCAAATTTACTTATAAGGCTGTACACGCCTATGAATTTTTCCCGCTCTTCATCAGTTATTTCATTATTCTTTTCCATACGATAAAGAAATTCACTGTATTTTTCAGTAATCTGCTGCTCCGTAAAATTATTGATAAAATAATTATTAAGCTCAGTCACATCTGTTTCAAGAGGATTGATGTCGTCACGTATCATCTCAAGCACCTTGTCAGGAGTCATATTTCTGAAAAGCTCATTTGTAGAATAGTCGATACTTTTTACTTTATCAATATTGTCAGAGTTAATTTCCATACTATTATAGGCTAATATTCTTACTGCTCTTCTGTTAGCTTCATTGTCCTCATAACCCATATCAGATAAAATATCTGCTGTACTGGCCTTAATTGCTTTTGATACACTGTCACCCAAATCGCTTCTTATCTCAGTGCTAAGTGCCTCATATGACTCTCCGGCTGCAGCAAGCTTTGCAGTCACCGCCGCAGCATGATATGACATTGAATTTATGGTCGCAGTTTCTCCGGCTTCAAGCACACTTCCGATTACGGCACTTGGCGCGCCCTTAAGCCCTTCAACCCCTGTAAGCACCATATTTATCTGCTCAATATCCATAGTGGTTACTTGCCGCTGACCTTCCGTAAGATTGGCGTTAAAATAATCTGCTTCATATTCCTTAAGTTTATCAATCAGCTGAGATATATCGGTAATATTTACAGATATACCATTCTTTTCCATAGTTCTGGCTGCCTCTATAGTCATCATCAGCTTGACTTCCATAAGCTCCCTATAGGTTTTTATGTATTTATAATCGTTCCTGTCCGGTGTAAGCTCTTTTCCCGCAATCTCAATCTCTGAGAGAGTTTCAATGTTATAATTGCCTTCGGTGTAAGCAAACGCCATTATATTTCCTTCATTGGCATTTTCGAGAGTTATAATTGCATTGGCAGCCTCCTCCCATGGTAATGCCTCACCACTTATAATTGCTTCTCTTGCTGCCATTCCCTCCGTCATTGCCGCCGCTATTCTGTCTGTCAGTTCATCACTTTGCAATACATTTTCAATATTGTCAAGAGCCTCAAGCCTGTTAAAATTATCGGCTGTCACATCTATATCATTATCAAGCATCCAACGTCCTCTGTTCTGAAGCTCATCCGTAACTTCAAAGCCGGCTTCTTCTATTACCTTATTTACCTGCGGCACTAGCTCTGACCATTCTGCATCAGATATAATATCAGTTTTATTAACATACCCTGCATTTGCTGCCACATATATATTATTTACCGTAAACTGCATGTTGTTCTGCAAAAGATATGCCTTAACGCCATCATCAACATTGCCAATCTGTGATGCCATTTCTATGGCTTTCATAGCCTCTGACACATTTTCTTCTGTTGGCTGTACGCCATTATTCCTGAATTTATCGGCAAGCTTGTATGCTGCAGCCCCTGCTCCCATTACCGCTTTTACTTCATCCGCATCCAAATTCACTGTTGCCTCAAAATCGTCACAATACATTGCAAGCTTAATCTGTATCTGCTCCACAACAGTAACTACTTTATCTGCCTCCATATCATTAATATCTATACCGTCCTCATCTATCTGAGCGACAGCTCCGCTATCCATCTTATTAAAAATTACTTCCAGATTGTTTTTAAGAATCTCCGCCTGTTCCTTCATTGATTCCATAGAACCATCGGTTCCGTCCAAAAAAGAACTTTTTGCTGCTGTCTCCCCGAAGATACTGTCAAGTGAACTTCCAAAGGATACTATATCGGACAGTGCCTCTCCGGAAACCGGACCCATACTTTTCTCTCCTGTACCTCCAACATTATATTGTTGATTTGAAAATCCATCTATTCTCATATGCATCCTCCTGCAGTTTATATCATTAATAAAAGACAAAAAAACCTGTGCACAGATTATCTCCATACACAGGTATATTTCGGCTGCTTTTACCAATTATTTTACTTTCTTCATGTTAAATTTAATAATTGCCGTTCCATATGCCGGTAAATCAAAGCCAATTGAATACGGTCTGCCGTCGTACTCGGATTTCTTCGCCTCATATACCGTTCCCGACTTACCCTTTTCATTCAATAACAGCGTATACTTACCCTGACAAGGGACTCCTACACGATAACCTTCACGGGCAACCGGCGTAAAGTTGCATACGAACAAAAGACAATCCCTGCCGCCGGATGACTTTCTGATAAAACTGTATATGCTTCTGTCACCATCATTGGCATTAATCCACTCAAAGCCTTCCGAATACTGGTCCAGTTCACTGCATGCCTTATACTTTCTGTATATTTCAAGCAAAGCCTTAACATAATCCTGTATATCCTTATGATTCGGCTCGCTAAGCAGATACCAGTCAAGTGCTTTTTTCTCACTCCACTCTGCCAGCTGGGCAAATTCCTGTCCCATAAATAGAAGTTTCTTACCCGGATGTCCTATCATATATGTATAGCCTGCTTTAAGATTTGCAAACTTATCATCATACAGTCCCGGCATCTTATTAATCATTGAACATTTTAAATGAACCACTTCATCATGTGACAGTACAAGAATATAATTCTCACTGTATGCATATGTCATAGCAAACGTAAGCTTATGATGATTATTTTTTCTAAACAACGGGTCAAGCTTCATATATTCAAGAAAATCATGCATCCATCCCATATTCCACTTGAAAGTAAATCCAAGTCCGTCTCTATCCGCACCTGCCGTAATTCCCGGCCATGCCGTTGACTCCTCAGCTATTGTAATCGCTCCCGGATTCCGATAATTCATTATGCTGTTCAGATGTCGGAAAAATTCCATTGCCTCAAGATTACCATTGCCGCCATATTTATTAGGAACCCAGTTGCCATTATTCCTTCCGTAATCAAGATAAAGCATAGACGCTACCGCATCAACCCTCAGCCCGTCAACATGAAATTTCTCTACCCAAAAAAGCGCATTGGCAATAAGGAAATTGGATACCTCATTCTTACCAAAATCAAATACCTTGGTACCCCAGTCAGAATGTTCTCCTTTCCTTGGGTCAGCATATTCATAAGTGCAGGTTCCGTCAAATTCAGCCAACCCATGGGCGTCCCTCGGAAAATGAGCAGGTACCCAGTCAAGGATTACGCCTATACCTTTGCGATGCATATAATCAATAAAATACATAAAGTCTTTAGGCGTTCCGTATCTTGATGTTGGTGCATAATAACCTGTTACCTGGTATCCCCACGAACCGTCAAACGGATACTCTGCAATACCCATAAGTTCGATGTGGGTATATCCCATTTTTTTCACGTAGTCCGCAAGGTCATGAGCAAGCTCCCTGTAATTGAAAAATCCGTCTTCTGTACCATCGTCTTTTTTTCTCCATGAACCCGGATGTACCTCATATATGGCAATAGGCTCTTTCCAAGGCTCCTTACCTATATTGGCGCTCATCCATTTTTCATCTTTCCACGTAAACCCATTCAAATCAGTAATTATAGATGCCGTATCAGGTCGCACCTGTGCATAGTTGGCATACGGGTCTGCTTTATAAATCTGCCTTCCGTCTCCGGCAACTATCATATATTTGTATCTGTCTCCTTCTTTAGCCTTATCGGTAAACAACTCATATATTCCCGAGCTTCCAAGCCGCTCCATTTCATATCCGTCAGGCTTCCATTCATTAAAATCTCCCACTACAAAAACCTGTGCCGCATTAGGCGCCCATACAGCAAAGTATATTCCCTGACTGCCATCCTCATCACAAGCCTTGTGTGCTCCCATCTTCTCATAAATCTCATAATGGGTTCCCTTGCCAAATAAATATCTGTCCCCTTCTGTAATAAAAACCTTATCTCTTGCCATACATTTCTCCAATACACATTATATTTTATTATAATTTGCATATCCTTTTCGTACTTCGGATATTAATGCATAAATTATAACATATTTTTTTGCATATTTCCACAATGATGTGCTATAATCTCCGTAGAGGTTTTTACAGTCTCAATTAACTTAGAAAGGTCAGTATATTTTATGATTTTCAAATTAATCGACTCATCCTACATAAATGAAATTACTTTTATAAGTATTATTATTGCATTTACCGCAACCTGCGTGATTATAAGCCTTTGCAAAAATGTTTTGCCAAGAGACCAAGGGCGTGCCTTTGCAATTAACGGTCAAAAATCTGAGGGTAAACCACGCGGCGCCGGAATTATATTTGTATTCGTATTTGCCATATGCTCGTTGCTTTTTATACCTTATACCAATGAAATGCTCATATATCTTATTCTGGTTATTGCCGCCATGTTAAGCGGATACCTGGATGACCGTTCCAATTCGCCTTGGGGAGAATACAAAAAGGGCATAATCGACCTTGTATTGGCAATAATCTGTGCTGTCACATACGTTAATTATAATGGAACACATATTCAGTTATTTTATTCAGACGCAGTCAGCTTTACAATGCCCGTTGTTCCTTTTGTGATACTTGCCGTAATCCTTATATGGGCAAGCATCAATGTTACCAACTGCTCGGACGGTGTTGACGGTTTGTGCGGTACCCTTTCAATAATATCAATGATTACCATATATGGCATATGCCAAATTAAGGGGATTGATGCGTCCGTCAGACATATGATTTTGTTATTTGCCGTATGTCTTTTGGGTTATTTATGGTTCAATGCTGCTCCAAGCCGTCTGCTTATGGGTGATGCAGGTTCCAGAGCCATAGGTTTTTTTATGGCGATTGCAATACTCAAGACAGGAAGTCCGATATTATTTATTCCTGCTGCCATAGTTTTAATCGTAGATGGCGGTCTTGGTCTGATTAAAGTATTTTTGCTGAGATTTTTCAAGATAAAAATACTTGCGAATACAAGAACACCAATCCATGACCATATGCGTAAAAACAAAGGCTGGTCAGATACACAGGTAGTATTCCGTTTTTCAATAATACAGATTGTTATATCACTGGCTATGCTCTTTGCGTAATCTGTATATTATCCGGCAATAATAGGATGATATACTAGTTAATAATTACACTGAAATTAACATTGCCTTTATAATCGCCTGCCCGGCTTATATCATTCTTCGGTGTCAGGCGATAATATATTGTAGCAGAATCCGTAGTGTCCGCCAGATAATTACCGGTCTGCAATTTCTCATAACATCCCCTATACGATGTTGCCGACTCTGCCACTACATCATATACGGTAGTCTCATCTCCTACCCGGTATACCTCAACTGTCGGTTCTGTATCAAGAATAATATGTTTTCTCCCAATCATGCCCTCAGTTCCGTTATTATAAACATTTATTTCTATGGGATATGTCTCGTTTATACGGCAGCTGGCAGGAATCTTAACCTCAAACCCCATAACATATACCTTGCAGGATGCACTGACTCCGCTTGCTGCAGTTACTGTAATTACAGCCTCTCCGGTCTTTCCGGCTGTAACCACCCCCTGCTCATCCACCATTGCCACGGTTGTATCGCTGCTGCTCCATGTAACGTTTTTATCCAGTGCCGAGCCCGGTGTCAGCGTTGCGTTAAGCTTAATTTTATCATTGCAGTTTTGCTCTAATATGACATATTCATTATCAAGAGAAATACCGCTGACCTGAATTTCCTGCCACATTGCAGTAAAGGTTGTATCTTTGAACAATGTGCTGTCATAGCCTTGAGGTAACCCACTATTATATGTCACCCCATTGTCCGCCTTCCACCCGGCAAATCTGTAACCTGCCCTGATTGGTGTAGGAAGTGAAACTTTGCTGACTCCAATCCTGTTTATTTGATAATCTTCAGTACTTCCGTAATAATTTCCTCCGTTCATCTTAAACGTATAACAAAATGGCTCAAAAACAACATAATTGGTATCAGAATTTTTAATTGCCGATGCACTCACGGTCGTATCCACGCCTCCTCCCAGCGAAGTATCTCCATTTACCTGTCTAAACACTAACATTATCCACTCTGTGTCATTGGCAAGCCTGCATTTTTGCCCCGTGGCAAACCAGTCGCCGTCCTCAGTCATCTCATAGGATGAGTTAAATTCAGCGCAATACACATAAAACTCATCACTAAATACAAATGATATTTCCTGCCCGCCTGTCACTTTAAAGAGCTTTACATATGCCAGTCTTGATTTGTTATACCAATAAAAGCTCTTATCAATCGTAAAGCCTATCCGCTCCTCCTCATTAGTAATATACGCCGAATAGCTGTCAATATCGTCCAGACTGTATACTCGTCCCGGTGATGTAACCTTTAGTATTTGTGAAGCCGCCACATTCCAGTCATTACCTTGTTCTTCCGGTTTATATACACTGTTTCCGCTCCAATAATCCGCTGCCGATGCCTGTAACGGCAAAATCATTATAATTGTTATTATTGCTATAATTTTATATATTATCTTTTTCATTTACTCTTTAAATCCACCCTGAATTCCACCGTTGCCAGATAGTCGCCTGCCTGCGTTGTTTCATCAACAATTACTGCACTCATAGTTACCGCTCCCACTGTATTAACTATACTGCTGCCGTCTTCAAAATGACCTACTACATAGTCCGTCTCACTTATATTTTTACCTGCAACGGAAAAAGTTGTCTCCAATGTAGCCGTCTGTTTACCCACAGGAACATTCTGCCTCTCCATCGTCACCGTTCCGTTTTGGTCACACCCGGAAATAACCCTGACTTCTACATACTGGTCAGGTCTTATATTCATATTACCGGCTCCGATTAAAAAACTTTCTTCTTCAGTTGACGGAGTTATCAACGCCGGAACCGTTATCTCAAACGAAGAATTATCCACCGTATATGTCACCGGCACCGCCGCACTTCCTCCGTCAGTTGATATTGATGCCCCATATGCCGCTTCACTGATTGACATTATAAGCACTAAAGCCAAAACTCCTGTTAAAATTTTTCTTATCATAAATATTTCCTCCTTAATATACTGTAAGTTGTACTTTTTGATACATAGAGTTAAATTCTGTCTCCAAATCGGTTGAATATGATTTTGAAATAATTTCCATATCATAGATTCCTGATGTAAGCTTTCCATAAAAATCCAAAATCTCTGTCTCGCCTGCAAACAGCAGCCCGGATTGTGCTGCCTGTTCCCCGCCTACATACACCTGATATGTCATGACACATTCATTACCGTCAGGATTATATACTAAAAGACTGTGCTCCAGTGAATCCCAAGTGCAGTCAGAGTACCCCGGCACACTGATATACAATCCGGCATAGCTGCTGTTCTGCCAATCCGCCTCCGTAACAACCTCCTTGGGTATAATAATTCCTTCCTGTATGTCAGTGGGAATTTCTATTGCTTTTACCTTTGTCTGTTTTATTATAAAAATCATACCGGCCATAAACATCAGCAAAAGCGGAATTAAAAATACTATTATTCTGAAACGCACCACCGCTGCATACAAATTATTTTCCATTGGCCTCCCGCCCTTTATCTTTGACAAGTGTGCCGAAGCCCTCCGGCAGGCTTTTTTATATCCGGCGCATGGTTTTATTTTCTTTAACCGCACATATCCCGCAACACATTCGTCTCCTGATGATTTTACCAGCTTCTTCAAACTGTCCAAAGAAATATCCCTATTCTGTTTTTGAAATTTAAAAATCTGTATCACCTTCCTGTGTATAATTAATTTGTAATCAAATGGGTTGTTAATTCGAATTGTATCGATACATAAAAAGAATACGGAGAACACCGCAGTTATTATTCGAATGTATGAATAAAATAACGCCAAAGCCATTTAAAGTCAATAGCTTTGACGCAATTTATTGATATTTAATTATTTTCATCTAAATTTAATGTCATATTGTAGATTTCTCTTTTGGGAACTCCTCTGTCTTTGGCTGCCAGCTTAATTGCTTCCTTCCGTTCCACGCCCTTATCCTCATAATACTTTAAATGCTCCCTTAGGGGCATCTCCTGCCATGACTGCTGGCGCTCTTTTATTATATCCGCTCTGTCAAGACCCTCGATAACAAGCACATACTCTCCACGCGGTTCATTTGCACTATAATAGACCGCTGCCTCACCGATTGTTGCCCGGTATACTGTCTCATGCTTTTTGGTCAGCTCCTTGCAAACCGCAATTTTTCTTTCAGCCCCCAGCTTTTCCTGCAGCTCCAGTAGTGTTTTGCACAGCCTGTGAGGTGCTTCGTATATAATAATAGTCCTTGTTTCCCTGCAAAGTTCATCCATAACCGCTGCACGTTCTTTTTTATCCGATGGCAGAAATGCCTCAAACACAAACCGTCTGGTTGAAAGACCGGAAATAATCAGCGCGTTGATACACGCCGCCGGTCCCGGAACGGAAATCACTTCAATTCCTGCATTCACTGCCTGACACACCAGCTCCTCTCCAGGGTCGGAAATTCCCGGAGTTCCTGCATCAGTTATCAACGCAACAGTCTGTCCTGAAAGCATTTTATCCACAAGCACCCTGGCTTTATCAACCTTGTTATATTCATGGTAGCTTGTCATAGGTGTATTTATCTCAAAATGGTTAATTAATTTTATGCTGTTTCTTGTGTCCTCGGCAGCTATAATATCAGCTTCCTTCATTACACGGATTGCGCGCATGGGCATATCCTCAAGATTTCCTATGGGCGTGGCACAAAGATATAATTGACCTTTTCCGTTTTTTTCAATACTATTCAAAGCTTTTCCTCCGCAAAACATACTTTGCTATTCATTATACATTTTTAATACTTCATCAGTGTATATGTTATGACCGCTGTATACTATAAGCGGACTTTCCACTTTAATCATCGGTTTGGCACCTCTCACTCCCTCAATAAGTACCATATTGGCATCCTTATCAGCATATGGATATACAAACCGCACTCTTTTGGGCTCAATACGATACTGTTTCATAAGGGTAATTATTTCTGTCAGTCTATGTGGTCTGTGAACCATATAAAAACGTCCCGAAGGCTTCAGCACCTTGGCGGACTGACAGATAACATCCTCAAGTGTACAGAGAATTTCATGTCTTGCTATTGCTTTATGACTCTCCGGATTGGTAAGTCCGTGGTTTTCATTCATATAGGGCGGATTAGTGGTAACAACATCAAAAGAAGCCCCTCCAAATATTTCAGAGGCTTCCTTAATATCTCCGTGAACTATTTCCACATCCTGCTCTATATTGTTGTACTGCACGCTTCTGCGTGCCATATCCACATTAATTTCCTGTATCTCAAGACCTGTAAAATGTACGCCTGTAATGTTTTCACTTCGTGCCTTCAATAAAATCGGTATTATACCGTTACCGCATCCCAAATCAAGCACTTTTTCATATGGATTTACTTTGGCGTATGCACTGAGAAGCACTGCGTCCATTCCAAAACAAAAAATTTCCGGGTTCTGGATTATTTGATAGCCGTTGCGCTGCAAATCGTCAAGTCTCTCGTTGGCATTAACCTTAATTGTCATCTAGCTTGGATTTTCCTTCCTTACGCTCAAGCTCCTCAAGTGCCCTGATTTCAGCATCCGAAAAATCATCCTTATAATTATTACGGCGCCTTCTTGGCTTGAACTTAATATCTTCCACTTTGTATTCTTTTATATCTTTTTCACCATTGTCAAGATTGACAATAACCTTTACCAGCTGGCGAAGCACGTTTACACTGTATACCTCACCGTTAAAGCCGTCAACCGTATTAACTCTGTCACCAACATCAGGAAGCTTACTGTTAAGATACTCATATGTATCCTGCTCATTTTTAAGACAGCACATAAGTCTTCCGCATACCCCTGATATTTTGGCAGGATTAAGTGACAGATTTTGTTCCTTAGCCATCTTGATTGACACCGGTATGAACTCTGAAAGATATGATTTACAGCACAAAACCCGTCCGCATATTCCAAGCCCGCCTTTTATTTTAGTCTCATCCCTGACACCTATCTGTCTCAGCTCTATCCTTGTCCTGAATACCGCTGCCAAATCCTTAACAAGCTCTCTGAAATCTATTCTTCCGTCTGCCGTAAAATAAAACAGCACCTTGTTATTGTCAAAAGTATATTCCGCATCAATCAGCTTCATTTCAAGCCCATGCTTGGCTATTTTCTCAAGACATATATTAAAAGCCTCTTTCTCCTTATCACGGTTCTCAAGCTCTTTTTTATCATCTTCTTCCGTGGCAATTCTGATAACCGGCTTAAGCGGAAGAACAACCTTATCATCCTCCACCTCTCTTATTCCGAGAACAACATTGCCATATTCAATGCCTCTGGCTGTTTCAACGATAACATGCTGTCCTTTTTCAATATTCATATCCAGCGGGTCAAAAAAGTACACCTTTCCCGCCTGTCTGAATCTTACACCTATAACTTTAATCATTCTAGTTCTCCTTAATATTTAACAGCATAAGCTCCATCGCCAAGTCAAAATTAACATTGGCTTTGAGTCTCTGCTTGGCTATTTCGCAGCCCTGCAAAATATTCTCAATCCCCTCATAAGAGCTTTTGCTTGCCTGCTTTCTTATATAGTTAATCTCATCTGAAAAAACAAGATTATTGGCATCCTTAGTAACCTTAAACAAAAGCACATCCCTGAACCACATCTCAATAATATCAATGTAATCCGAAATGTTTACTTTATATTCCACAACACTCTTAATTGCATCCACCATATTGGCAACATCATAAGTATATACATTTTTAACAAGCTTCAGAGCCTCATCCTTGATTTTCATAAAGTCCTCCGAAACTACCAGATGTACAGCTTTGCCCACTCTTCCCTGTGCATATGAGGCACACAATTTTGCTTCATACTCAGGAACCTTGTACTCACTTATAAGGTAATCCATAACTACGCTGTCTCTGACAGGTCTGAAATTAAAAATAATGCATCTTGAAATAATCGTCGGCAAAAATATTTCATCGTTGTTGGTTAAAAATATAATAACACTGTATGCCGGTGGCTCTTCTATTGTCTTCAAAATTGCATTCTGTGCCTGCACCGTCATTTTTTCCGCTTCATCGATTATATATACTTTATATTTACCATTGTATGGCTTAATCTGTACATCCTCCACCAACTGCTCTCTCACATCATCAACACCTATACTTGCAGGTTTTTCATGTGTTACCCAAATTAAGTCCGGATTGTTGTTTGATGCAGTCTGCTTACAGAAATGACATTCTCCACAGCCCTCTGACGTGCCTTTTTCACATAGCAGAGCTTCCGCAAACGCCTTGGCAACCATTGATTTGCCTGAGCCGTCCTCGCCGTTAAAAATATAAGCATGACTTACCCTGTCGTTGCTGACAGCATTTTTTAGCTGCGCTATTATATTTTCATGTCCTAATATTTTGTCATACATAGACATTGTACTCTGCCACCTCCTGAATCTGCACTATGCCACTATATCCAAAAGCAGACCTCTTATTTCTCCTACTTTGTTAAGTATTGCAATATTATCTTTCTCGTCCTTCACAAGCTCCTGTGCCAAATCGTCAAGATTCTTGTCAACCAGACGTACTATTCCGTAAACTCTATGTCTGCCTCTTCTGTCAAGAAAATTTTCGCGGGAAAATTCGTGTGAATGGGTTACAACCTCATTCATAAATTCCTTAACCAATGAGCGGTATCTTTTCATATCTGCAACATCCATATGCTTAGCAATGCGGTCGCCCTGCATGGTAATCTCATCCATCAAGGAACCGAGCTTTTCCTGCAAATCCTTTTCCTCTATGTTGCTTACAAGCATAAATTTGAAAGAGCCGTCCGACTCTTTCGCAGTGCTTTTGACTTCTATAGGTGCTGCACCTGTAACATCATTAACTTTAATTGCCATTACGGTCCCTCCCTATTACCATTGTATCACACATCTTTTACAAATGCTAGTTTATCAAATTGGCAATATATGTGCGTATTTTCTCAATACAATTATCCAGATTGTCGTTAGTGAAACGTGTAGTTATCCCCAGTTTTTCTAATTTATCCTCAGAAAAGTCCGCTTCGTCTGCCAGAAAACGTCTGCACAGCTCAGCATATTTGGGATGCTGCTGACCGTCCTCACGCTCCAACGCTCTGTGGATTCTTGTTTTATCATCAATTTCTATATATATCGGAAAAACTTTATCTTTTCCAAAGTAAGCACTGATTTTTTCAAAGGCTTCAAGCGTACCTATAATTATATAACTGTCACTTCCTTCAATATCTATCTGACCGTCGTCAGCCGTAAAATATTTCCAAACTCCGTATATTGTGTTATAAGACCTAAGCTCCACAATTCTGCCCGATGACATCAGTTCGTTACAGTGCTCCTCATCCGTAAAAAAATATTCTCTGCCGTCTGCCTCTCCGTCACGCATGGGTCTTGTTGTATACGAGGTCACCGTTTTTAAATTAAAATTATTATCATTTATGATACTTGAATAGATTGTATCTTTCCCTGATGAGCTTTTTCCCATTATGACAAAAATTTTAGCCATTATATTTCTCCAAATCCAACACCCTGATAATGTTTTGTTCCTTCAGCCCATGAACCTCAAGCCCTGATTGTCCATAGGACATAATTGTGTCCATAAGCTCTTTTGATATTTTTTCCCCCGGCACTACCCAGGGAATCCCCGGCGGATATATGTATATATAATCCATTGCAATCTGTCCTTCTGCATTTGAAAACGGAATTTCAATTGCCGCCTTGTTGTAAATTTGCCATGGTTCATATATTTTGTCAAGTACCGGTGCTGCTGCAAATCCATTGCCCGCATTTTCCGTCAGCTTCCCATCAATCTCCCGTAATGCCACGTAAAGTCTTTCCAAGCCTTCATCCGTATCTGCACATGATGTCATTGCCACCACATACTCCTTGGATGCCATTTCAAGTTCAAGGTGATATTTTTCCCGAAGCTCCTTCATAAGTCTTGCACCATTCCACTCACACCTGTCAGTGCAGATTACTACTTTACTGACATCATAGCTATCACTGTCAAAAAGATACAGCCGTTTAAACCCACTGCATTTATTTCTGAAATCTGTCATTCTCACAAAATGCTCTTTTTGCAGCTTTTCGCCGTCTTTTTCCATAATGTCAAGACATTTCTCAACGGATGCCATAAGTACATATGAAGGGCTGCTGCTGACATAAATATCCGTAAACCGTTTTAATCCGGCCGTATCAACTCTGTCCGTTCCTACGCACATAACGGCAGTCTGTGTGAGAGCAGGAAGTGTCTTATGCACACTCATAATCACCACATCCGCACCTAATTGCAGCGGATTAGGGGGAAAACCGCCGCCGATTCCAAAATGCGCACCATGCGCACAATCCACAATCAAGATTCCATTGTGGTTATGCACGGTCTTTGCTATGGCTTTAATATCCGAAACCACACCCTCATATGTGGGTGATACCACCAAAACTGCCCGTATATCAGGATTTATTGCATATGCCCTCTCTATATCTTCAGGTGTTACCTGAAGGACTATTCCGGTTCCTTTATCAGTTTCGGGATATATATATTCCGACTTTGCACGCCTTAAATATGCCCCATTATATGCTGACTTATGGCTGTTTCTTGCCAAAAGAAGTTTTTCATCATAATCAACCGCTGCCGATATTGCAGATAAAATTCCGCTTGTGCTTCCATTGACCAACACAAAAGAATCCTTGGCTCCATAAAGCGCACTTACCCGGTTAGTAAGGTTTAATAAAATATCCTTAGGATTGTGCATATCATCAAAACCCTCTATCTCCGTTACATCATAGCTGTATGGATTTATATTCCACTGCAAATTGCGCTTATGTCCCGGCATATGAAAAGGGTACATATCCGATTGACAGTTTTTTTGTAATTTCTCTGTAAGTTCTCCCATAAAGCATCCTGACTAAATATATTTATTGATTAAATCATTGATTTTGTCCATATCCCTGCTTATTGTATGTTCAATGCGGTCTTTTTTATATTCAAAGATAATTTTATTATAATCGCTGCTTTCAGTTATCCGGTATGCCTGCTGCACATCCGCATTATTCATATCCTTATCACTGTAACTTAACACCCTGACTGCATCAATGTATCCAAGCTCCATTCTTACCTTGGCATCCTTTGCAGTAAAATCAAGCGTTCCGTCCCAAAAATCCCCTATGCTGCGTGATGGTTTTATAAATACAAATTCTGCATCCGGATATTTATCATAATCTATTTTTTGCTCCTCTGAAAGTCCAATCACTATAAAGTGGCGTATTCCGTCCCTGTACAGCGGCTCTATAGGAAGATTATCCTTCAAGCCCCCATCTCTGTACATTTTTCCGTCTATGACAATGGGCGAATATATTACCGGAAGCGCAGATGATGCCAAAAGCATATTTTTCATATCTGCCACAGGCATATAATTCAATTTAAAATATTTTGCCGTTCCTTCTCCCGTTCCATATCGGTTAAACTCTGTGGCAGTTACATATATTGTACGTTCACTTGTTCGTATTTCTTCCATATTAACGTAGTTGTCAAGAATCTCAAGGAGACCTTCTCTTGATACAATTCCTTCCTTGAAATCTATCATCTCAGGAGACACCTCCAAAAACTGCTTGGGCGTTATGTGGCTCCATGCGTCTCTTGCCGCCGCTTCATCGCCATATGCAAAAAGAACTGCGTTAAGTGCGCCTACACTTGTTCCTGAAATACCGGTTATGTAATCCTCCAGATTGTTCTCCCACAATGCTTTAAAAGCTCCAATCTGATATGCACCCTTGCCTCCGCCTCCGGCAAGTACAAGCCCCCACTCATCCTGCGAAAAATCCTTCATAAAACCTCCAATATACTACCCTATATTAAAAATTATATACTTTAATAGTATACTATATATTCCCGCAATTTACAAATACCAACAATCATAATAAAATGTTCTGCCGGAAAATCACTTTTATTTTATATGACACAGCTTCCTATAAAATGAGAAAGCCGGACATTCTCTCTGTCCGGCTTATATCTGCATTGATGTTTTCATTATTCACATGCCATGTGTCATAATGGTTTCATACATCTCCGGTCTTCTGTCTCTAAACACACCCCACTCACGTCGCAGCCGGGCAATTTCATCCAAATCAAATTTTTCTACAATAACCGACGGTTTATACTTGTCAGCCTGTACTTTTATTGTTCCTGTCTCATCAGCAATAAATGATGAGCCGTAAAATTCCATTTCAGTTATATCCTGCTCTTTTCCGATTCTGTTAGATGCAATAACCGGCATAATATTGGCAGCCGCATGTCCCTGCATACAATGCTGCCAGTGTTTACTTGAATCCCTGTCAAGATACGGCTCGCTGCCTATTGCTGTCGGATAAAATAACAGTTCCGCCCCCATAAGCGCCATGCATCTTGCTGCCTCCGGAAACCACTGATCCCAGCATATTCCCACACCAATTGTTCCATATTGTGTTTTCCACACCTTAAAGCCGGTATCTCCCGGAGTAAAATAAAATTTCTCTGCATAAGGCAATCCGTCAGGAATATGTGTTTTACGGTATTTTCCAAGAATTGTTCCGTCAGCATCTATAATTGCAGCTGAATTAAACGCTGTATTTCCTGCCTTCTCAAAAAAACTTATTGGCAGAACCACTTTTAATTCTCCGGCAATCTTTGCAAAATGTTTTACTGCCATATTGTTTTCCAATGGCGTTGCCAGTTTCATATACTCAAATTTTTGCTGCTGACAAAAATAAGGCGTTTCAAACAATTCCTGAAGTAAAACAATGTTTGCGCCTTTGGATGCCGCTTCTCTTACAAGTGCTTCTGCCTTTTCAATATTTTCTTCCCTGTTCCACGAACAACTCATTTGTGTTGCCGCAACACTGATTTCTCTCATATGCCGCTCTCCCTTTATAATAAGTATTTTATAATGAAAAAAGCAGCCGTTCTCTATTTTCATAAATAGAAAACAACTGCTCCTTTGCATTGCTTACATTGATTTTAACACCTATTGAATAGAACTTCAATTGAAAAATTAAATCCAATAGGTTTAATTAGTTCTTAAAATTTGAAAATTCCAAATAAAAAATGCCCAGAACCGGAATCGAACCAGTGACACGGGGATTTTCAGTCCCCTGCTCTACCGACTGAGCTATCTGGGCATTTAAACAAGTATTAACTTGTAAGTAGCGGGGACAGGATTTGAACCTATGACCTTCGGGTTATGAGCCCGACGAGC
>CAYZZP010000018.1:0-53331 GCA_964482965.1 uncultured Lachnospira sp. | reverse complement strand
GTTCGAATCCCTTCGGGCACACTTTTTTTAATGATATATGGTGGGTATAGCACAGTTGGTTAGCGCGTCAGATTGTGGTTCTGAAGGTCCAGGGTTCGAATCCCTGTATCCACCCTGTTCTCTATTTTTGGGCTATCGCCAAGCGGTAAGGCACAGGGTTTTGATCCCTGCATCACGCTGGTTCGAATCCAGCTAGCCCAGCTGGGTTACTGGTAACCTAAGTAGACCTAATAAGGGCTCATAGCTCAGTTGGTAGAGCACTAGACTTTTAATCTAGGTGTCCCGGGTTCGAACCCCGGTGGGCTCACTTGATATAATGCTGTGATATAGCATGTTTGCAGCAGTAAAAAGCTGGGGATAATATAATATCAGTGATCGTGAACGAATTGGGCAAAACCGGTTCGTTCTATTTAGTTTAATCGGACAGTTTTAAGCCGGTGGTTTTAATGGATAGTTTTAAGAACGCTCATAAAACGGAAAACAGTTTGCAGGAAAGGTATAATATATTTGCAGGAAAGGTATAATATATGAAAGAGAGAGAAAATTTTAAATCGAGGCTTGGATTTATACTCGTGTCCGCGGGCTGTGCCATAGGACTTGGAAACGTATGGAAATTTCCATATATATGTGGTGAAAATGGTGGTGCGGCGTTTATTGTTATATATCTTATATTTTTGGCAGTTATGGGCTGGCCGATTCTTATGGCGGAGTTTGCTGTGGGAAGAGGCAGCAAAAGAAGCGTAGCTATGTCGTTTTCTATGCTGGAGAAGGAAAAGAGCAACTGGCATCATTTTAAATGGTTCGGTGTTGCGGGAAATTATCTGCTTATGATGTTCTACACCATGGTAGGCGGCTGGATGATTTATTATGCCTACAAATTTGTAATAGGGGATATTTCAGGGCTTCAGTCTGAAAATATACCTGCAGTATTTTCTGATATGCTGGCGTCGCCGAAAACCATGATATTCTGGACAATCATAGCCATTGTGGCAGCATTTGGCGTGTGCGCTCTGGGACTTCAGAACGGAGTAGAAAAAATTACTAAAGTAATGATGCTTATGCTGGTAGGGCTTATGCTTGTACTGGCAGTCCGCTCCGTTACGCTTGAAAATGCGGCCGAGGGATTAAGTTTTTATCTCGTGCCGGATTTTGCAAAAGCCGCCGAGAAGGGCTGGGGAAATGTAATATTTGCGGCAATGACCCACGCATTTTTTACGCTGAGCGTTGGTATGGGTTCAATGAGCATATTCGGAAGCTATTTAAAGAAAACTCATAAAATTACAAATGAATCCTTAAATGTAGTGCTTCTGGACACCGCCATTGCAATCGTGGCGGGCATTATAATAATACCGTCCTGCTTTGCCTATGGAATAGAGCCTGATTCAGGTCCGCCGTTGCTTTTCATAACTTTGCCAAATGTATTTAACCATATGGCGGGAGGAAGAATATGGGGAACGCTGTTTTTTATATTTATGGTATTTGCGGCGCTTTCAACGATAATTGCCGTATTTGAAAATATCATTGCAATGACTATGGAAATATGGGATATTTCACGAAAGAAAGCCGTAGCTGTAAATCTTGTTATGGTTACAGTCCTTTCCATGCCGGCAGTGCTTGGATATAACATTTTAAGCGGAATACAGCCTATGGGAGCAGGTACAACTATAATGGATCTTGAGGACTTTATTGTGTCGTATAATGTTTTGCCGTTGGGAGGTCTGGTATTCGTTCTGTTTTGCGTTAAAAAGAACGGCTGGGGGTTTGATAATTTCCGAAGGGAAGTCAACACAGGGAAAGGTTTTAATCTGCCGGGCTGGATAAAATTCTGGATGGCGTATGTGCTTCCGGTTATAATAGTTGTAGTATATATAAAAGGCTATTATGATATGTTTAGTCCAAAGGGCGTTAAAACGCTTGCGCTGTGGATGAGTGTTGCTGCAGTTATGCTGGCGCTGGTATTTAGCTTTACCATGAGAGTTTCGTCTCGAAAGGAAGCAGAAAGCAATCGGACAGATGGTTTGTAATAAAATTTAATATATATTGGAGGTAACAACATGGGTGAGTGTACACATGATTGTGGAAGCTGTGGTTCAGACTGCGGCGAGCGGGATGCTCAGCAGATAATGTCTGACAACAACAATTCAGGAGTTAAGAAGGTTATAGCTGTAATGAGCGGTAAGGGCGGTGTGGGTAAATCCCTTGTGACATCTATGCTTGCAGTTAATGCCGCTAAAAATGGTTTAAAGACTGCTATTATGGATGCAGATATTACAGGTCCGTCAATACCTAAGTCATTTGGAATAAAAGAAAAGGCAAAATGCAACGCCGAGGGAACAGTAATTCTTCCGGAGGTTACTAATTCAGGCATAAAGATAATGTCACTTAACCTTTTGATAGATAATGAAACAGACCCGGTAATCTGGAGAGGACCTGTTATTGCCGGCGCTGTCAGAGAATTTTGGCAGAACGTGGACTGGGGCGACGTGGATGTAATGTTTATAGATTGTCCTCCGGGAACAGGCGATGTACCCCTTACGATATTCCAGTCCCTGCCTGTGGACGGCATTATTGTGGTTACAAGCCCTCAAGAGCTTGTGTCAATGATAGTTGCAAAGGCTGTCAATATGGCTAAAATGATGGATATTCCGGTGATTGGAATTGTAGAAAATATGTCTTATTTCAAATGTCCTGACTGTGGCAAAGTTCACGAAATATTTGGAAAGAGCCATATAGAGCAGGTTGCAGCGAACTGCGGCATTGAAAATATAGCGAAACTTCCAATAGAGCCGGGTGTTGCAGCAAAGGTAGACGCAGGACTGGCTGAGGATATGGATGTATCCTCTCTGGATAATATGCTTAAGTGTGTTATGAAAGTAAGAAAAGAAACTGTCAGGCTTAAAATTGCTGTAACCTATGAAAATGGAGAGATATTCCAGCATTTCGGACACTCTCAGCAATTCAAGATATATGTTGTTGAGGATGATAAGGTTGTCAGCAGCAAGGTTATCGGAACAGACGGGAACGGGCACGAAGCGTTGGCTTCATATCTTGAAACCGACGGAGTTGATGTGCTTATCTGCGGAGGTATAGGCGGAGGCGCAATCAATGCGTTGTCTGAATGTGGAATTAAAGTAGTGCCGGGCGTAACAGGTTCTACGGATACAGCGGTTTACGATTACCTTAACGGCAGGCTGTCAGTTGATATGATGCCAAATTGCAGTCACCACGACGAAGGTCATAGCTGCGGCGAGGAATGCTGCAGCAAATAGGCTGATATTTCGTGATTTGCTGAGACGCCAATTTTGAATTTTATAATTGTATAAATGGTTGTTAGGGCTTAAATTTTAAAATATGTATGAGAGGCGGGATATAAATGGGTATTGGCAAATTTAAAAAGAAAAATAATCGGAACGAATTGTCACAGGAAAATTTTGACAAAGCTTTAAGTAATCCAATGGAAAATGAGGCTGCAAAGTCAGAGCCGGAGATTATTGTGGAAAGCTGGTCGCCAGTGTGCAATATTCAGGCTTTTGTGGAGAAAAACGATACATGCTATTATTTGTATTTATGGGGAAATCCTTCAAGTGATAATCCGCAGATAAAGACCTGCTGGATTGCCAACAGAAAAAAGAGTCCGAAGGAGATGGATTTGGAGGCTATGCGGAGGGCGACGCAGCGGCAGTTATGAGCGGGGAGGAGCTGCTTTGCGTGATTCCCTGCCGGAGCGGCGGCCAATTTAGTGGATACTCAATTTATGCGAAAGGGACAGGACCGTATGCATGGGAAATGACAAATGCGCAGAAGGTTCTTATGCAGAGAGTCATAGACAGCAGAGATAAATGGGATTATTTTGATACGGATTACTGGGGTTCGGTTCAGTCTGAGCATATTATTGCATTGGAAAACTTTTTTGGAAAGCATGAAAAATATTATGCCATTGACGGCGGCAAATTTCCGCCGAAGGCGCTTGTTACAGGAACAAGGGGACGGAGTAGTGTACGGTATTACGGCAGGAGTGAGTTTGATTCCTATGCCACAGGTGGAGATGTATTTTCAGAATGAGGCGCCTGATAACAGAAGAATTGAATTGGGCTTTGCTGTATGCGGGCACACAGAGAGCTGGGAGAGGTCATGTATCCAAATCAGGCTCGGAACAGTTAATTGCGAAAGCGGTTGATTTAAAACACATACATATATTTGACGGAAGCAGGAAGTTTATTGTGTAAGCGGATAAGACCATTAGATATGAATTAAAATATAAAAGTATGAATTTTTGAGGGCGTAAATATTTTATGGAAAAAATTATAAATGCAGCGGGAAAAACAGCTACGATATTTTGCGGCGGGAGCAACGAAGACAGGATGCCTGTAATATTCCTTAACGCTGTGCAAAACGAGGGCAGAGCAGTGTACGAAGCTTGCAAGGAGCTTGGCGTTAAAGATTTTGCGCTGGCGGCGGTTAATATAGAAGACTGGAATAAAGATATGTCACCCTGGAAAGCGAACTCGGTTATGAAGGGTGCAGAACCCTTTGCGGGAGGGGCGGACAAATATTTGAACGAATTGATTGGTGTGATACTGCATGAGGTCGAGAGAGAACTTCCGGCTAAGCCTTTATATTATGGGCTTGCGGGTTACTCTCTGGGCGGGTTGTTTGCGCTGTATTCTGCGTATCAGACTGATATATTTTCAAAAATTGCCTCGGTGTCAGGTTCTCTATGGTTTCCGGGATTTATTGAATATGTGTCGTCGCACAAAATCAAGGCGGCTGTGCAGTTTGTCTATATATCATTGGGAAATCTTGAGAGAAAAACAAGAAATTCTGTTATGTCAAAGGTGGCTGTAAATACAAAAGAGCTTGTTGAACACTATAGGGCAGAGGGAATTGACGTGCTGTATGAAGAGAATAAGGGGAATCATTTTAACCAGCCTGTGCTGAGGATGGCGAAGGGAATAGTCAGTCTGCTTGAAAATTAAATTGTAATTACAGAAATGACGACTGGCGTTTTGAATTTAAAAATAGGAGATGAGGTGACTTTTTTTCAGAGAGTTGGTGATGGAATAGAGATGCTGTGAATAAAAGTTCACAAATAAAGCTGCAAAAACCTCTTGACATAATAATTAGATATATATAACATAGTAATGAAAACTACATGCTAAATTATGGTTGGAGGAAATTTATAATATGAAATGGGCAGTGGTAACGGATTCTGCGAGCGATATGGCTTGTATGAAATCAGAGCTTAGCGATGGAGTCGCATTTGACACAGTTGCGCTCAAGCTTAATGTTGGGGATAAAGAATTTGTGGATGATGAGAATATTAATGTTGACGATATGATGAAAGCGCTTGCAAGCTATAATGGTAAGAGCGGAAGCGCTGCGCCAAGTCCGGGAGAGTGGAAAGAAGCATTTGAGAAGGCGGATAATATTGTAGCCATTACCATAAGCAGCGCACTCTCTGGAAGTTATAGCAGCGCTAAGGCGGGCATAGATATGATTCTTGAGGAGTATCCTGAAAAAAGGGTTCTTTTGATAGATTCAAAATCAACAGGCGGCGGAATGATGCTGCTGGCAAAGAAGGCTCTTGAACTTGCAAAGCAGGATGTAAATTTTGATACCATGAAAGCAGAGATGGATAAATATTTCCATAAGGTTAAGGTATTATTTGTTCTGGAAAATATGGATAATCTTATGAAAAATGGACGTGTCAGCAAATTTGAGGGAAGCATGGCGGCTATTCTTGGCATTAAGATTATGGGCGAGGGCAGCGCAGAGGGAACGCTAAATGTGCTAAAGAAGGCGCGCGGAAAAATGCAGGCGTACGACAAGCTCCTTGACAGGCTTTATGAGAGGGGCTATCAAGGCGGCAGAATTATTATTGGACACTGCAATAACGAGCAGAAAGCTGATTATCTCAAGAAAAAGGTTTTAGGGAAATTTGAGAAGGCTAGGATTGAAGTCCGTAAGCTTCGCGGTCTCGACAGCTTTTATGCGGAGAACGGCGGAATTATTGTGGGATATGAGATTATGTAATTCTGCATAAAAATTTTAAAATTCACTATTGCATTTAACATGCAATAGTGATATATTGAATATATGAATAAATGTTCATATATTCAATAAAGCATGGATGTATGTTATTGTATAAGCATTTGTTATAGTATGAGCATTTGTTAGGCATAAGCATTTGTTAGGCATAAGCATTTGTTATAGTATGAGCATTTATTACAGTATGAGCACTTGCCAAGATATGAGCATTTATTGCGGTAAGGAACATTATTATCAGGCGTGAAGGATGCGCTTGTATAAGGGAAGGAGCAGAGGATGGCTGAGTACGAGGTTGAATGTTGCGACTGCGTTGAAATTCATCAGGATATAGTTAATGATGTAAGGGCGCATTTGCAGAACGAGGAACTTCTTGACGGCATTGCTGATACGTTTAAGGTATTTGGCGATAAGACGAGAATTAAGATTTTGTATGTGCTGCATGATCGCGAGCTTTGCGTATGCGATATTGCTCAGCTGCTGGATATGAACCAGTCGGCTATATCACATCAGTTAAAGATTTTGAAGCAGTCTAAGCTGATTAAGAACAGGCGTGACGGAAAGCAGGTTTACTATTCTCTTGATGATTCGCATGTCCACACAATACTTAGTATGGGCTTAGAGCATGCTTTGGAACGGGAATAAAATTATAAGAATGGAGGAATTTTATTATGAAAAAGAAATTTAAGCTGCAGGATTTGGACTGTGCAAACTGTGCTGCAAAAATGGAGGATGCCATTAAGAAAATTGACGGGGTTACAGATGCAAATGTCAGTTTTATGACGCAGAAGATGGCAATAGAAGCTGACGATGACAGATTTGACGAGATTATGAAACAGGTGGTTGCAGTTTGCAATAAGGTTGAACCGGATTGTAAGATTATTATGTAACTGCCGGACGGAGGCTTATATGACGGCAAAGCAGAAAAAAATGCTGGTGCGTATTATTGCGGCGGCGGTAGTTTATATAATAGTAAATGTAATTGTAAGAATTGAAGCGTTAGAACAATATTTAGCATTTCCGGCGGAGCTTTTAATATTTTTGATACCGTATGCGCTGGTGGGCTGGGATATTGTGTACAAGGCGGTCAGAAATATATTTCACGGACAGGTGTTTGATGAAAACTTTCTTATGTTTATTGCAACCATAGGAGCATTTGCAGTAGGAGAGTATTCCGAGGCGGTTGCAGTTATGCTTTTCTATCAGGTGGGAGAGTTATTCCAGAATTACGCAGTAAACCGTTCAAGGCAGTCTATTACAGAGCTTATGGATATATGCCCTGAGTATGCCAATATTGAAACTGATGATGGTTTGCAGGAGGTTGACCCGGATGATGTTGAGGTAGGAACTATAATCGTGGTTAAGCCTGGAGAGCGTATTCCTCTTGACGGCATAGTCGTAGAGGGCGAGTCCATGATTGATACGTCGTCTCTAACAGGAGAATCAGTGCCAAGACATGTTTCAGAGGGAAAGGAAGTTATAAGTGGTTGTGTAAACGGAAGCGGCCTTTTGAAAATAAAGACTATTAAGGAATTTGACGATTCTACAGTTGCGAAAATACTTGAACTTGTGGAAAGTGCCAGCAGTAAAAAAGCGAAGGTGGAAAATTTTATAACACGGTTTGCACGATATTATACGCCGGTTGTAGTGTGCGGAGCGGCTTTGCTGGCGGTTATCCCGTCGCTCATTTTTGGAGACTGGATGAACTGGATACAGAGAGCATGCATTTTCCTTGTTATTTCGTGTCCTTGCGCATTGGTTATATCGGTGCCGTTGAGTTTTTTTGGCGGCATTGGCGCGGCTTCAAGGTCGGGTATTCTTGTCAAGGGAAGCAATTTTCTGGAGCTGGTATCGGACATTGACACAGTTGTATTTGACAAGACAGGAACGCTGACAAAAGGCGAATTTGTTGTGACAGATATTATGCCTGCCGGCGGCGAGGCTTCGGAAAATAGTGCTGTTTCAGAAAAGAAAGCCTATCTGCTGGAGATGGCGGCGCTTGCCGAGAGCTATTCTGACCATCCGGTAGCACAATCCATAAAAGCAGCGTATGATGCTTTAAAAAATAAGAAAAAAAGTCCGGCGGCGGAGAAAGCAAGTGCAGCAGATGCAAAAACAGGTGAAAATGCGGAAGCTGCTTCAAGCAGAGTTACAGGCTGCGAAGAAATTTCAGGACATGGAATTAAGGCTGTAATTGACGGGAAAATTGTTCTTGCCGGAAACGACAGGCTGATGGTTGCTGAAAATATCAAGTTTGAGCGTTGTGATAAAATTGGAACTGTGGTTTATCTTGCAGCGGACAGCGTTTATCAGGGCTGTATAGTTATTGCGGACACAGTTAAAGAGGAGGCAAAAGAAACTATTTCTGACCTTAAATCTATGGGCGTAAGAAAGACGGTTATGCTTACAGGCGACAGAAAAGAAGTTGGCGAGGCAGTAGCGAAGGAGTTAGGCATGGACTGTGCCTATACCCAGCTTCTTCCGGGCGATAAGGTGTCTAAGGTTGAAGAACTGCTTGCGGATAAAAATGACGGTGCGCTTGTATTCGTAGGCGACGGAATTAACGACGCGCCGGTAATTACCAGAGCGGACGTTGGAATTGCTATGGGTAGTATGGGCTCTGATGCGGCAATCGAAGCAGCCGATATAGTACTTATGGATGATGATACGAGAAAAATTGCCAAAGTTGCTAAAATATCAAGAAAAACTCTCCGCATTGTAAAGCAAAATATTGTCTTTGCACTTGGCGTAAAAGGAGTTATACTATTGTTGGGCGCATTTGGAATGGCGAATATGTGGGAAGCAGTATTTGCGGATGTTGGCGTATCGGTGATTGCCATTTTAAACGCCATGCGGGTTATGCGGAATAAATAAACCTATATGGGCAGGCAAAGAGCAGACGGGTAAAATATATGAAAAAATATGTGGTAATGTTTAAGGGCGGAGTTGAGACACAGGAATATTTCAGCTTGCAGATGGCGGAGCGCTTTGAGGAGCTTGGCTATGAAGTATATTGGTATGATTTGATAGTAAGCGGGCAGAGCGCCCGCTTGCTTCGTTGCCTATACGAAGAAATAATGTTGACAGAACCAAATACTGAGATTATTATATTTACATTTAATTTTAATGGAATTGCCGGGGAGGAGGGTTTGTACGGCAGCGAATACCTCAGCGGAAGTTTTTGGAACGATACGGGGCTGCCCGTTTATAATATGGTTGTAGACCATCCTCTTTACTATCATAAATATATGACTCTGCTTCCTGTAAATTACTATCAGATAAGCATTGACAGGGATCATGTACAATATATGAAAGAATATTTTCCCAATGTGCGGTTGTGGGGAAAGGACGGATTTCTGCCGCTTGGCGGAACGGAGATTAACAAAAACGGAAAAATTATGACGGATATGCGTTATCTTCCTATGGAGAAGCGCCCTATTGATGTAATATTTACCGGAAATTATACGCCTCCGGAGCGGTTTGAAAAATATTTAGCCCATATGGAGCCTGAGTATAGAGAGGTTTATCATATGCTGGTGGAGGACGCCGTTAACAATACGGACGCATTAATTACAGATTTGCTAAAGATGCGGTTTGCTGATGAAAATCCAACGAAGGACGAGTTGAAAGCCATTATGCCTAATATGATGTATGTTGATTTGTCTGTGAGATTTTATTACAGAGCTAAGGTTATAGCGTCGCTGGCGGGCAGCGGAATTAAGGTTCATACCTTTGGAGCAGGCTGGAACCTGCTGGAGTGCATACATCCGGAAAATATAATTATGGCGGGCAGCGTGGATTCTTTGGAATGTCTAGATATGATTAGCCAGTCCAAGCTTTCGATAAATGTTATGCCGTGGTTTAAGAACGGCGCACACGACAGGATATTCAATTCCATGCTTAACGGAGCGGTAAGCGTAAGCGATACAAGCCGCTATCTTCTTGAAGAATTTAAAGATAATGAGAATATTATATTTTATTCGCTTAAGAATATTGATGCTTTAGGGGAAAGAATGGCAGAACTTTTGAAAAATCCTGACAAAATGCAGAATATAGCCGATAAAGCATACGAAAAATGCAAGGCTTCACATACATGGGAAAAGCGTGTGGACGAACTGCTGCTCCAAGCGGACACCCGGTAAACTAGTGACAAAATGCAGTTGAATTACTTAAGAAAAAATTTAGTTAAGAGATTATGGTAAAAGGCCGGATATTCTATTGCTTGGTTGACATTTTCATTAAATAATGCTATAGTTACGAAGTTCGGTTATAAAGTTCGCGGATGTGGCGGAACTGGCAGACGCGCTAGATTTAGGTTCTAGTGGGAGACCGTGCAGGTTCGATTCCTGTCATCCGCATTTTAAAAGCACTGACTTTTCTAATTTTAAAAAGTCAGTGCTTTTTGCTGTTAATTTTTAGCAAGATATTTCAATCTTTCTAAAGTATTTTTTACGGCTGGAATAAATAGCAGGGCAAGCGTTAAAAAGCCTTCTGTCAGCACATAACTTGCATTATAAATTAGAACTGCCCGGATTGCGGCAAGGTTGTTTTGAAGATTATCTGTGTAGGTAGTATAAAAAATAAGACCTGAAATTTCATGAAAGAAGAGGCGGCCAAGAAATCCGGCGGAATAACCCAAAATTAAGCCGTTTTTTCTTTTTGCAAAAAAGCCGGAAACTCCAAGTGCGCCAAATGCAAGAGGATAAGATTATTTGTTTGAAAATATTCATATAAGAGAGTGCATTGAGGATGTGTTGGAGGATTATAAGCCTCTGTTAGAAGAAAAACAGTTTAAACTTCAGTTAAGCCTGACTGACGATACGGTTTATTCTGACAGGAGAGGTCTTTATTTTTTAATTGGACAAATTGTCAGCAATTTTATAAAATATTGTGGGGCGGAACCTAAATTGTGTTTTGAGTCTTTTTTGCAAGAGGGTCGTTATGTCTTAAGTATCAGGGATAACGGAATCAGTATTCGCAGCTGCGATTTGCCGTACATTTTTGAGAAAGGTTTTACAGGCAGCTCAGGCGGAGAAAAGAAAAAGGCTACCGGTATGGGATTGTATCTTGCAAAGGAAATACTTAGGAGGCAGACATGAGTTCAAAGTTTAAATTATTTTTTCCATGCTACTTTTCGTTTTTTGTAAACGGGGCTATGGTTCTTATGGTGGGAGCAATTCTTCCTTATATAATAGATGAAACGGGGATAAGTTACAGCATAGCGGGCGGCTTCCTCTCGGCGTTTGCTATAGGAAATCTTCTTGCCAGCTTCATAAATCCGGTGCTGGCTGCAAAAATTGGGCGCAAAGCGGCCATTGTAAGTATGTGCGCTCTTATTCCGCTTATGTTTTTGGTTATTACGCTGATGCCGCCGATACCGGTGCTTTACGGCGCATTTGTGCTGATGGGGGTCGGACGTGGTTCAGTAAGTATTATTAATAATGCTGTGGTAAATGATAATTCCGACGGAAATCCTGCGGCGCTTAATCTGCTTCATATGGTGTTCTCAGTAGGCGCATTTATCGCACCGTTTCTTATAGCAGTATATATCAATAACGGTCTTGGCTGGAGAGCGGCGGCTTATACCATAATAGCAGGCTCTGCATTGTCCTGCGTGTTTTATGCCCTTATGGAGATAGATTATAATTGGCCGAAGGGGTCTAAGAGATTTAGAAAGGCTCAGAAAAGCTCAAGTTCAGGTTTAACCTCAAATGCAGACAATAGCTTAAACAAAAATACAAAAAATGGCCCGGCGCCATTTTATAAAACTTATGTATTCTACATAATGGGACTGCTTCTGTTCTTATATCTTGGACTTGAAAATTGCGTGAACGGCTGGTTTGTTACATATTTTAAGAGTATGGGAATAATGAGCGAGACCTATGCGGCAAACCTTGTGTCAGTCACATGGATTATGGTAATGCTGGGAAGATTTGTGACAGCGAAGCTTTCAGGCAGGATTAATAAAAATGTATTGATATTGGTAAATTGTATAGCTACAGCCGTATTTTTCTTCCTGCTTACAGCAACTCAAAATCTGGCGGTTATAACGGCGGCTATCGCAGGACTTGGTTTCTTTTTTGCAGGAATTTATCCGACTGCCGTATCCGGTGCCGGAAATGTTATTAAAGGCTCTAATACAGGTATGTCCATGCTTTTGGCGATTGCCGCGCTGGGCGGAATTATAACTCCTCAGATAGTCGGGGTTGCAGCCGACGGAACCGGGCTTACGGGGGCAATCCTTATTCTTTCAATAAATGTTGCGGGAATGTTTGTTATGGCGCTTCTTAATATGAAATTTAATAGCGGTAAAAATACATAAGTTAGCTTTGAATAATTGTATTAAAATTTGCTGATTTTTAGATATTTGTCAAAATAATTGCTGTTTTTTATATTATTTATTATCCTTTTTTGTTAAAATGTTGTCAGACAGTAGGAGATGTCTGTATGATATTACAACAACGATGTGGAAAGAAAAGATATGAGTATGATAATCACATTATCACCGCACAAGACAAGCGCTCAGGGCTTCGGTAGTGCAAAACAGTTTATGGATATTTTCTTTAAATATGATGCAAAGACAAAGACAGGATGATACGGTCTCAGGATTGCAAGAGTTCCGGATATAAGCGACCCTGCATTAAGCGATTATGCTGCAAAGTCTTGTACATTCACTCTTATGGAGTACAACAACGGTGTTGCTACACCTTTGGAGGACTCAGTAGTCTTAACCGCATTTCTTCATGATTGTACAATTAAGTTTGATATGACAGGAAATGTACTTAAAGTTGACGCTATAACTGCAACGGCTCAGTATTCAGGATATCCTGCAGAGATGACTCACGAAGTACACATAAGCCACACATTTACATCTGATGTAAATACATACAGCGGCTTTGGCTTCCGGCACACAGGTACGGCAGGTGCAGGAAAGTCAGGAAACCGTACGACAATACATTCAATCAGTGTTGATTACAAGGGTGTAACAGGCGAAGTTAATGCAGATGAGCCAAATACAGGACCGGGAGTTTCAACAGGAGATACAATGGGCGCAGCAGTTCCATTTATGCTGACGTTATTACTTCTCAGCATTTGCTCTATAATGTATGTATTTGTAAGCAGTAAGAAAATTGTTAAAAGATAATTCTCTAACTCCTTCTTATAAATTTTTTGAATAGGCGAAAACCGCTGCATATTGGCATAAACAGTGCCATATGCGGCGGTTTTCCTGCTTAAGATTTAGCGTATTTGTCCGGTGGGGCTTGAACAGTGTAAAAAAATATATTATAATGAAAAACACTATAATATATAATAAAATATGATGCCAGGGTCAAATGGGTGCTTCGCACCGACCGAAAACAATATGTGATGTTGCAAGCGGGCTTGCAAACACAAATAGTTGCATCGGTTTTGCCCCGAAGGGGCTTTTGACCCCAGCATCTAAAATATAAGTATAACTGGAAGATTATAATGTGAAGGGAACGGGTTGATGAAAAGAATATGTAAACAATGCGGAAAAGAGTTTGCTCTGACACAGCTAGAGATAAACTTTTACAAGAGTAAAAATCTGGCAATTCCTAAGAGATGTCAGGAGTGCAGAGCAGAAAATAAGGCTCAGAAGCAAGCAGGGGAGACTGCTTCATATGAGGAGACAGAAGCAAATCCAGCAGAAAAAACAGCAGAGACAGCAACTGCAACAGAAGCAGAGAGGGCGACTGCGCAGGGAGTAAAGGTATCATATTCAGCGGCAGAAAGCAATATACAAGTCAAGCAGCCAGTGGAAAGCGGAAGCGCATATATTGCAGAGGAAGGGCCGGTTAGTCAGTCTCGTCCTGAAATATATAAGCCGCAGCGTGAAATACCGGAGATAGGAAAAAAATGGTGGGTTGCTGTTGCAGCAGTGCTATTGATTGCTGTTATGATTATTTTTCCTAACTTGACTAAAAAATCAGGAAGCGCAGGCGTATTCGAGACTAAAGGCTATACTGATGGTACGGAAGGCGAAAGCATAAATTCGTCTGAGAGTGCTGATGAAAATAAGTCAACCGATAGCACAGTAGAAGATAAGCAGAATATAACTGTTAAAGTACGTTTTCACAACAATACTCTTTTGCAGCAGCATTATGATAAGCATGGCAAAGAGATGGGGTTTGCATCCGCTGTAGAATATGAAATGGCAGCAGCAGCAGTTGTCAGTAATCCCAAAGCCTTGCACAAGACAGAGGCTGAAGACGGTGATGATGTTTATTATATAGAACAAACCAATGAATTTGTAATAGTGTCTACAGACGGTTATATACGTACATATTTTAATCCGAGTGACGGAATTAATTACTATAACAGGCAGTAGAGAAGTGGTATAATTAATGTGTCCCAAACAGTTTTGTTGTGCGGGACACATTTTTTGGCACTTGTTTTATATTTGTATATTGTTTATACGGTTTACATATATGGGCAGCAGCGTGGCTAAGGCATTACATTAAGAATTGCCTTAATGTTTTTCTCAGAAAAATCAATATAGTCTGAGGAAATCCGCACGACTTTATCATTATAAACAACCAGACGTTCAGCGTTGTCTGTATATTCATTTTTTAAGGCATAAACCTTAAGAGCGTTCCATATATCAGCTTCCACAGAAGATATATCCTCGCCGTTGAAATTTGAAATATTGTCATAAACGTAAGAATTGATTATAGAGCTGTATGGTGTGTTTATGATGTCATATTCAAGGGTGGCAGAAGGTTCCGCATCTATAGACATTTCGGTATAGATATACTGGGTATAGCTGTCATATGCGCCGAAAAATGAACGATAGTTGTACTTTTCTGTGCTGCTGTATAGAGTGTTATCAAAGGATATGCCTATGTTCTCAAAGGTCACAGGTATTTCCGAATGTCCGACATAAATAGTTGTAGTGCTGTGTGTAGCTTCGTCATAAATCTCAAATTTTTCAGACCTGTTAAAAAATATTCCTGTTAAAAATACAATGAAAGGTATTATAATAACTGTAAAATATATTGCAGCAACCATCATAACAGCAGTAAGCGTAATGTTATCGCTGCGGCTGTAATTCTGGCGCTTGCGTTTCATACATCAACGCAAAATTTCAGCTTTTCCGGTTCGCATGTTTTAAAATAGAAAAATATTCCCACATGCTTTACGAACATAAGACCATTAGCCGCCATATTTTCAAGATAATCCTCTATAGTTTTAAGGTCGTAAGCGGTATGCAAAAATACCTTTTTAATATATGTGTTGTTCTCCATAGCGTCATTCATAGAATTTTCCATAGTATTCTCTCCCATAACAGTTAGTCTTCTTTATTTAGAGTAAACACTTGTTGTAAGACAAGAGCAAAATCTTGAAGGTTATCATTTCATAAGTGGCTGCGAGCCGTCAGATACCATCTGCTGAAGGCGTTCATACTCCTTCATAAGCAGATCCCTTCCGTATTGCGTGATTATATAACTGCGCTTTCTGCCTTCTGTTTTCGTCTCTGTAATAATTTTATTCTTTAAGAACTTGTCGAGCATAGCGTACAAAGTTCCGGGACCAACCTTAATCCGCTGGTGGGAAAGCTCCTCAACCCGCTTCATAATATCCACGCCGCAACATTCCTCAATGAGCGACAGAAGGACATAATACATAGGTTCGCTTAGTGTCTGAAAAGTTTCTCGTGCCATAATACACCTCTTACATAGTATCGAGTGTCGATATTAAGATGTAAAAATATAAATATCGAGTGTCGATATCTTTGACTATAGAGTAACATCGAGAGTCGATATTGTCAATACATTTATTAAAAATATTAGTAAAAATAATTTGGAAAAGCTGTTAATCAATGTCATGCTTTTTTGCAGAAGCCTTGTTTAATTATATCCTGCGCTGAAAACGCCTGTGAGAGTATATTTGCAGCCGCCAAGCGTAAATATACTCCGACTGGGACAAAAAACTTAATCCGAACAATTAGCGGCGTAAATGTAAAAATTTTTTGGTTGATTTGACCAAGTTCATTGCCCAATGCGTCATAAGCGTGAAGCTGATGTCCAAACGTAAAAACTTCTGCTTTTACAAAATATCTGACATTTTGAAATTCGTCATAAATATCGTAGGTGTCGCTCCAGGAAAATATGCGCTGTTTAATTAATAATCTCATAAAAATTCCATCCTCAATGGTATATTCGGCATATTTATTATGCAATTTGGACAACCCGGCATTTTTCGCAGAGAGGATAATCCTTCAGAAATGGCTGCATCAGATTAAGCATATTTGCATAGGAATCCCCGTAAAAATAGAGCGCTGTTTCAGCCGGGCCTTCCCAGTAGCTGTACATTTGACCGGAATTTTGCAGCAGTTCATTTAGTTTTTCAATTACATAATTAATATCGCAGTTTGCGTAGGTTTCCTTAGGTAAATCGGTGCCGTTAAGGTAAAGAGCAAGCCCTTCCAATGTGCCTATATTTACTTCGGCGGCTTCCTGCAGGGCATTTTGATATTGCAGCTTAGAATCTTTTGGAATACCAAAATGATTTAAAATGCCTGCTAATTTGTCAATAGTTTCCGGCAGGCTGTCTTTTAAACACACCTCAATATCGCAGGAGGAAATTTCGCCGGAAGGCAGCATAGCCGTACCGCCTCCGTCTATCTGTCCAAGCTCAAGTTTTTCTAATACGGTCTGCAGTGCGTCTTCCAGCTCGAATCGGTCGTTGGGTTGAAATTTTGCGTTCAAATGTACGGTGATATGGTATGCGTATTCCATTGGTTTGCTCCTTCCTTAATCATCTGAAGTGAATTTGGTGGTTGTTATGTTTCATGAATAGACGGTTAATTTATTAATTGTAATTAAATTATAATTGAAAATTGTAATTTTTCAAGTTAATGTCAGTTGGATTTAATCAGCTACTTGTGTTCCGTTGGCGTCCATGTGGAAATTTTCCCTGATAATAAGCTGGGAAATTGGAATTATGGTGTAGCCCTGTTCCTGAAGTCCTTTGATGACATCTTCAAGCGCCTGTGCAGTAAATTTTGCGCCGTTGTGCATAAGGACTATTGCGCCGTTTGCAAGCTTTTTGTGTTTGGTAACTGTCTTTATTATGCTTTCCACGCCGTAATCCTTCCAGTCGAGGGAATCTACGGACCACTGGATCGGGTAGTAGTTGCAGCTATAGACGGTGTTGATAAGCGTGTTATTATAGTCGCCGTAAGGCGGTCTGAAAAGAAACATATCATAGCCTGTAAGTTCCTTTACGGCGGCGGAAACCTTCATAATTTCTTCCTTTTGCTGTTCTGCGTTTAATTTGCTCATCTGTTTGTGGTTCTGACTGTGGTTTCCGAGGTCGTGGCCTCTTGAATAAATTTCTTTAACCATATCAGGGTAGCTTTCAACCCATCCTCCTGTCATAAAAAATGTTGTTTTAATATTGTATTTATCGAGAATATCGAGAATCTGGATTGTATCGTCGGCGCCCCATGCAGCGTCGAAAGAAATTGATATGTATTTTTTGCCGGAGGCTTCGGAGCTGCTATTTTCGTCCTGATTGCCGGAGCCGGCGGAAGAGGAGCTGTCTTTCTTTGTTTTTGACTCTATATCTACGCAGTATATTGGCAGGGATTTTTTGCCTGCGACGCAGTTTCCGTTGATAGAGCCGCCGCCTATGCCGGAGCCTGAATTGCCGGTATTGCTTGTGTTGTATAGCCCTATGCCGGTACTTCCGGCAGTCAGTGCGGCAGGAACAGCGTAAAATACAGCGGCTATGGCGGTAGTGATAGTGAGCAGTATAACAAGCTGCGCCACGTTGGACATACGTTTGAAATGACTTGTTAATATGTTAAATAAATTTTTCATAGCATTTACTCTTATATGGGCTTTTTAACAGTATATCAAAAACATGCTTGTATAATTCTCAAAAATGCAGTTAATTTAAAAATGTTACTATTTTATTTATGACATTCAAAAAATAGGGATAAGCGGAATTTATTTTTGGCTTAAAAAATTTATTTGCAATTTTATTTTCAGGGTTAATTAATTAAACCTGTCAGCCGATATAGAAAATGTAGTACTATAGGCAAAAGGATTTGCCGGTAACACTCGGAACTCATAACGTACAAGGAGGTATAAGGTATGAGAATTAGTTCAAGTGCGGTTGCTATGCAATCGGACAGGTCTTATTACGCATTTGAGGATAAGAGCAGTGTGTCTGTATCCACTAACGGCTCAAGTGCGGCAATTCTTACTTTCTCAGCAGAAACGCGCGAACTTTTGGAACATAGCAAAGAGAGCAGTTTCAATGGGAAGGCTGTACTGTCACCCGGTCAGAAAAAAGAAAATAAGGATATTCAGGCGGATACTGATAGTAAAGGGGCTGCGCAGAGTGGAAACAACAACGGAAACGCAGCAAACGGCTTAGTCAGCACTAATTTGATGAATGGTTTAAATTCATCTAATGCTTCAGGAATACGGCAGACTGCTGATACCGGTGCAAACGACAAGTATTATATGAAGGTGCAGGTTTTGAAAATGCTGCTTATGGCAATGAAAAGGCTGCAGCAGATTAATGCAAAGAAGGGTAAGCCTGTAAACATGGCACAGATTGAGAGGCTTCAGAAGCAGTATGACGAAGCGTTAAAGCAGGCTAAACAAAGCGGCGCAGCAATAGCTGTCTCAGCAGGCATAGCGGCAGGTACGTCAGTCAGCGCGGCAGGCGGCAGCGCTGTTTCGGTAAGCGGGACAACGTCGGGAACCGTATGGCATAAGACCACTGTGGAGTCTGCATTTGTAAGCGAGACAGAAAATACAGCTTTTAACGCTCAGGGAATTGCGGTTACTGCTGACGGCAGGCAGATTGGATTTAATGTAAGCGTAGAAATGTCAAGAGCTTTTGAGGGAGCATATCAGAGCATATCTGAGGAGGACTATATTGTTACAGATCCTCTTGTTATAAATCTTGACAGCGATGTGGCGAGCGTTACGGACCAGAAGTTTTTATTTGATATTGACGCCGATGGAACTAAAGATGAAATTTCATTTGTCGGAGGGGACAGCGGATTCCTTGCGTTGGATAAGAATAATGACGGAGTTATCAATGACGGCAGCGAGCTTTTCGGAACGCGTTCAGGCAATGGCTTCAGAGATTTGGCGGCTTACGACAAGGATAATAACGGCTGGATTGACGAGGCTGACGATGTGTTTGATAAGCTGGTGATATGGACGAAGGACGAGGACGGAAAGGACAAAATGCTGTCTCTTAAGGAGGCGGGTGTTGGAGCTATATATCTTGGAAGCGCAAGCACAGAATTTTCGCTGAACAATGCCGCCACAAATGAAAGTAATGCAGTTATCAGGCGCACAGGCATCTATCTCAGGGAAAGCGGCGAGGCAGGAACGGTGCAGCACGTTGACCTTGTGCTGTAGAATGAAACCGGAAGAATGTAATAAAAGAGCAGCAGGAAAAATCAACGGAGGAAATCCGCGATTGTAAAATTCCTGCTGCTATTTTATAATTACTATTGTTTTTATATAGAAGGTTTGGCATAATATACACATATAATGTCGTGAATAAAGGTGCATATACCGGAGAGCAGGAGGAATTTGGTATGAAAAAGTCCATAAGAACAGTTAAAAAGGCAATTTCACTATTCTTAAGTATAGTGCTAATATCAATGCCGTACAGGATAGATGTGTTTGGAGCAGCGGACAGAGAGCAGGCAAAGACCGGATACATATTTTTGCCGGAGGATTATAATGCGGCTGCGGTAAATCGGAATGCTGGTATGTATGCGTACCGTTCCGTAGCAGATGAAAAGTATATTACGGAACAGCTTCCAGCCATAAGAGATCAGGGGAAATATGGCTGCTGCTGGGCGTTTTCAAGTATAGCGCTTGCGGAGATAAGCGTGCTTAAACAGGAAAATGTGTCTCTTGATTTGAGCGAGCTGCATCTGCATATTTTACATATAATGCCACAGAGGATGCGCTGGGAGGCTTGACAGACAATAATCAGTTTATTAGCACTACATCGAATTTTTTGGACAAGGGAGGAAACTATTCTTTGGCGGCTCATGCGCTGGCAAACTGGAAAGGTGCTGCTAATGAAAATAGACGGTGTGAATTTAAGTCCGGCATTTAGCAGGGATACATTAAATTATAATGCGGGAGAGGTGGATTATTCAGTTTCTAAGCTGAATATCACAGCAGTTGCTGATGACAGTTCTTCAAATGTGAAGATAAGCGGCAACCGGCTAGGCGTGGGAAGCAATACAATAAGTATTGTGGTGACTGCGCAAAATGGTTCGTCAAAAACATATAAGATAAGCGTAACAAGAAAAAAAGATCCAAATTATGTTGCCGGCAGTAATGCGGCTCTTAGTGGAATTACGTTGAGTACAGGAACGCTGTCGCCGGAATTTTCATCAGACGTTACAGAATATGTAGTATATGTCCCATATGAAGTCAAGAATATATCAGCGAAGGGAAATGCGGCTGATTCAAAGGCTCAGGGAGTGACGAACTGCGATGATGCCGAGCTTAAATTGGGAGAAAACCGTATATCTGTGATTGGAAAGGCAGAGGATGGAACCGAGAAAAAATATAATATTACAGTTGTTGTAATGCCGGAGTATTCGGGAAAAATTCCTGAGATTGAGTTTGGGGCAGACACAGCGCAAAATATTGAAGAAATCGCTGCGGAATCAGCTTCTGAGTCAGAGACAGCCGCCGCTGCTGATAGTAATAATATTGTTAAGAAAAAGTCCAACGGCATTGTCGCTATGATTATTGTTATTATTTTGATGCTTCTGTCTGCAGCAGGAGGCTTTGGCGCAGGGTATGTGTATAAGCATAAAGGGAAAAAGCATATTGAACCGGAAGAGCTGTAATTAGTGGAAGAACTGTAATTAAGCTGTCTATACAGATGACGGTTTATTTATGTAACTGAACTTCAAGCCTGTGAGTTTTCGTGCTGTACATTTCCCCGAGAACCTGAGTACATAAGTTTTCAATATAACTTAGAGAAAAATCGCTGCATCCGGAATATCGTCTTATGCCGTTGGCAGCGGCGAGTTCATCAGTGTAATCTTCAAGCTTGTATGCGCAGAAATCAGTTCCATTTACATAATGGGTGACTACAGGAATGTACTTGTAGCTGTCAATATAGCAGGTTCCGTCGGAATCCTTAACAAGACGGACCTTTGCCATACCGCCTACCATTCTCGGCATTTGGTTTTGGTTGGAAACAAAGTTGCCGAGTGAGTAATATACAAGCATTTGGTGTCCATCGTTCCCCGTAAGGACTTCAACATTTTCCATAACATGAGGGTGAGTGCCTAGTACGACATTAACGCCCAGTTCAAGGAAAAGGTTTGTCCATTTGACAACAGAGGCGTCGGGCGAGTACACATATTCCGTACCCCAGTGAGGACATACGACAACCATATCCGCGAGTTCTTTTGCTTTGGCGACATCAGCAGTTATCTTGTCCGTGTCAAGCTTATTTACATAATAGTATTTATCAGCTGGGGGATTGATTCCGTTGGTGCCGTAGGTGTAGTTGAGAATTGCAACCTTAAAGCCGTCCTTTTCGTAGACATATATATTGTTCTTATAGTCGTCTTCGTTATCATAAATTCCAAGAACCGCAGTATTTGGGTGCGAAGTGCGCCAAAATTGCAGACATTTGTCAATGCCGTTAGTGCCTTTGTCCATAGCGTGATTAGTGGCATGGAGAATAATATTAAATCCAGCTTTAACTTCTGCGTCGCCAAGCTCGTGAGGGCTGTTAAAACAAGGGTAGGCGCTAAGCCCCAGCTCAGTGCCGCCAAGAATTGTCTCCTGATTAACTATAGAAATATCGGCAGCGGCTATATCTTTTGAAATATTTTTGAATAGATGGTCGTAGTTGTAGCTTCCATCGCTTTTTTTACCGCTGTTGATGGCGGGCATGTGCATAAGCATATCGCCAATCATCATTATATCAATAGTTACGGGCGGAGGAAGTGTTGTAGGTTCCTCCGTAACCACTTCGGCGGTAGTCTCCTCCGGTATAGACGCAATTACGCCGCTGCCAGCAGGAGAGGCGCTGTTGCAGCCGGAAAAGAGCATTAACAGCATAATTGAAGCTATTATAAACGAAAATAATTTTTTAAAATAAGTATTTTTTTTAATTATCTTTTTTTCATTTTTCTTCAATTTCATATGTAACCTCTTCTTTTGAATATTTTTGAATATGATTGTTTTGGTTGAGTTAATAATACTAAATGTTAAAAATATAATCAAGTATTATGATATATTAAGATTTTGGTAAATAATATGTAGTGCAAATAATTTGAAAAGGGTGTATTATATTTTACATATCATATGTCTGCATAAGACATAAATTAGAAATAACTATATCTTTGAATATGGAGGATATTTATGTCAAAGTACACTAAGGAAGATATATTTAGAATGGTTGAGGATGAAGACGTTGAATTTATCCGTCTGCAGTTTACGGATATATTCGGAGTCTTAAAAAATGTGGCTATCACAGCAAGCCAGCTTGAGAAAGCACTTGACAACAAATGCATGTTTGACGGTTCTTCAGTTGAGGGCTTTGTAAGAATTGAGGAGTCAGATATGTACCTCTATCCTGATTACGATACATTTGTCGTATTTCCGTGGAGACCGCAGCAGGGAAAGGTCGCAAGGCTTATATGCGACGTATATACAACAGAGGGCGAGCCGTTTATGGGCGATTCAAGAAATATACTTAAAAAGGTTATCAAAGAAGCCGACGATATGGGATACATATTTGACGTGGGACCTGAGTGTGAATTTTTCCTGTTCCACACAGACGATAACGGACTGCCGACAACCTGTTCACACGAAAGAGCAGGCTATTTTGATTTGGGGCCGACGGACCTCGGGGAAAATGTAAGGCGGGATATGGTTCTTACATTGGAGGATATGGGCTTTGAGATAGAGGCGTCGCACCATGAGGTGGCGCCGGCGCAGCATGAAATAGATTTTAAATATGACGAGGCGCTTGTAACTGCCGACAATATTATGACATTTAAGCTGGCGGTTAAGACTATTGCAAAAAGGCATGGGCTTTACGCTACATTTATGCCAAAGCCTAAGTACGGCATAAATGGTTCCGGTATGCATGTCAACATGTCGCTGGCGACAAAGGACGGAAAAAATATATTTGCTGATGAAAATGATGAACTGGGATTATCTGAGGATGCATATCATTTTATAGCGGGAATTATAGCCCATGCAAAGGGAATGGCGGCGGTTACCAATCCTCTGGTAAATTCATACAAGAGGCTGGTTCCGGGCTACGAGGCTCCTGTTTATATTGCATGGTCAGCGAAGAACAGAAGTCCTCTTATAAGGATTCCTGCCACAAGAGGAAATGGGACGAGAGTTGAACTGCGCAATCCTGATCCGGCTGCAAATCCATATCTGGTGCTTGCGTTATGCCTTGCGGCAGGACTGGACGGTATAAAAAGAAAACTGGAAGTGCCAGAGAGCGTTGACTGCAATATATTTGAAATGACGGATAAAGAGAGAGCGGCGGCGGGTATAGAAACGCTTCCGGAAAATCTCTATGATGCAGTTAATTATATGCTTGAGGATAAGTTTGTGTGCAGCGTGCTGGGGGAGCATATTACTGAGAAATATAGCGAAGCAAAGTTTAAGGAATGGAATGATTATCGGACTAGAGTTTCCCAGTGGGAAATAGATGAATATCTGTATAAGTTTTAATTTTGTGAGGTTATATGACAACATTAATTGTAGCATTTCCCAAACAGGATGAAACAAAGGCTGTGTGCAATATGCTTATCCGCAGAGGATATGATGTTGCGGCTCCATGCATAACGGGGGCTCAGGTTATCAATTTGTCAGATACGCTGTCCTCCGGCATAATAATATGCGGTTATAAGCTTGCCGACAATATGCTGTATTCAGAGTTGAACGAGTGCAAACCCAAAAGCTTTGAACTGCTGCTTGTGACTTCAAAGCAAAGGTGGGAAGAGTGCAGGAATAACGATATAGTGTGCGAGTCCATGCCAATAAAGGCAGACGCGCTGGTGTCTACAATAGAAATGATGCTTGCTACCCAGTACAGGCGGCGCAGGGCGAGAAAGGAAGCTCCAAAAGCCAGAAGCAGGGAAGAATTAAAAATAATTGATGATGCAAAACACCTTATTATGGAGAAAAATAATATGTCTGAGCCGGAGGCTTTCAGGTACATACAAAAATGCAGCATGGACAGCGGCAATACTATGGTAGAATCTTCAAGGTTGGTAATATCAATTTATGGAGCCTGCTAACTGTTAGCTGTCAGTTATTAGGCAGTATATGCCATGTTGATAAGAAAATATCATATATAAGGGAAAGGAAGAAAAAATATGCTTATGAAGTTTATTAAAATGCATGGTGCAGGAAATGACTATGTGTACGTTGACTGCACAAAAGAAAGGCTTCCAAATGCCTCCGGGGTAGCTGTTAAGGTTAGTGACAGGCATTTCGGAATAGGTTCCGACGGTCTTATTCTTGTGGAAGCTTCTGATAAGGCAGATTTTTTTATGAATATGTACAATGCGGACGGTTCCAGAGGAAAAATGTGCGGTAACGGTATCCGCTGCGTAGGTAAGTTCGTATATGACAACGGTCTTACTGACAAAACCAGCATAACAGTTGATACGCTTTCAGGCATAAAACGCCTTGAGCTTCATTTGGGAGAGGACGGAAAAGTAAAGACAGTTACAGTAGATATGGGAGCGCCGATACTTAAACCTGAGCAAATCCCTGTTAATGAGGAGGCGCTGGCCGACGGCAAGGTTACAGGGAAGCCTGTTGTATCAAGAAAAATAGTGGTTGACGGCAGGGAATATGAGGTGACATGCGTATCTATGGGGAATCCTCACGCCATTGTATATCTTGATAAGGAAATTGATATTAAGCAGTTTGATATAGAAAAGGCAGGTCCTTATTTTGAAAAGCATGCAGCATTTCCTGAGCAGGTAAATACAGAATTTATTCAGGTTATAGATGAACACAATCTGAATATGAGAGTTTGGGAGAGAGGCTCTGCTGAGACTTGGGCATGCGGAACAGGCGCCTGCGCAAGCCTTGTGGCTACGGTGCTTAATGGAAAATGCAGCGAAAACGCAACGCTTCATCTTTTAGGCGGCGATTTGAATATAAAATGGGACAGAGAGGCTGATACAGTCTACATGGAAGGCCCTGCAGAAACTGTTTACAAAGGAGAGATTGAACTATGATAGCAGAACAGAAAATGGATGAATTTCTTGAAGTACTTTCTTCAGGTGCACCTGTACCTGGAGGCGGCGGAGCAAGCGCATACGCGGCAGCAATAGGAATGAGCCTCGGTTCAATGGTGGCTAATCTTACTACAGGCAAGAAAAAATATGCTCAGTACCAGAAGCAGATTGAGGAAGTGCTGGAGGCGGCAGAGAAGCTTACAAGAGAGCTGGCGGAATTTATGGATAAGGATGCCGAGGCATTTGAACCGCTGTCAAAGGCTTATGGACTTCCTAAGGATACACCTGAGCAGCTTGCAGAGAGGGAAGAAATTATGGAAAAAGCGCTTGCGGCAGCCAGCGAGACGCCGCTTGCTCTCATGGAAAAAATTATTGAGGCAATGAAGCTTTTAGACAGGCTTTCTGTAATCGGCAGCAGGCTTGCCATAAGCGATGTTGGTGTTGGAATACAAATGGCGAAGGCGGCGCTTAACGGAGCTTCGCTCAATGTATTTATCAATACAAAGCTTATGAAAAATACAGTGGCGGCAAATTCAATGAATATGAGAGCCGACGAGCTTTTAGCTGCCGGAAACAAACTGGCGGACAGCGTGTATGATGCAGTTATGGCGCAAATAAGATAACAGAGAGGTACAGTAATATGGAAATTCTAAAGGGATTACCTGTCGCAGAGCGAATTAACAGTCAGCTTATAAAGCAGTTTAAAAGCGTTGAGGGAGCAGTTCCTCATCTTGCAATAGTAAGAGTTGGCGAGAGACCGGATGATTTGTCCTATGAGAGAGGGGCTGCTAAAAAAATGGACAAGGTTGGTTTTAGATGCACATCATATGTGTTTCCTGCCGACATAGAAAATGACGAGTTTCAGAAAGAATTTGACAAAATTAACAATAATACGGATATAGACGGAATACTTTTACTGCGCCCGCTGCCAAAGCATTTGGACGAGAAAGCCATTGAGAACCGCATAGACCCAAGAAAGGATATAGACGGAATATCGCCTGTGAATCTCGCAAAGGTATATGCAGGAGACGATACAGGCTATGCGCCATGTACCGCTGAGGCAGTAATAGAAATGCTGGATTTTGCAGGGGTGAATCTTACAGGCAAGAGAGTTACGGTTGTGGGAAGAAGTCTTGTAATAGGAAAGCCTGTTGCTATGCTTCTTATGAAGAAAAATGCAACGGTTACAGTGTGTCACACAAGGACTGTGGATATGGCGGGAACATGCAGAGGCGCAGAAGTGCTTGTGGCGGCGGCAGGCGTGGCAAAAATGATTAAGCCCGAGTATGTGGCGAAGGATGCTGTAGTAATCGATGTCGGCATAAATGTGGACGAGAACGGCAATCTTTGCGGAGATGTGGATTTTGAGAAAATTACTGATATTGCTTCGATAGCTACTCCGGTTCCGGGAGGAGTGGGTTCGGTCACAACCTCAGTCCTTGCAAAGCATTTGATGAAAGCAGCGCTCGCAAGGAAAAGCAGCTTATAAAGGAGATAAAAGCGGCGCCCGCAAGGAAAAGCAGCTTATAAAGGAGATAAAAAACAGGCGCAGAAATCCGGGCAGGAAAAATATAAGGAGTGATAGATATGTTAAAGAAAAGAATATTTGCATTAATGTTAGTTATGGTGCTGGTGTTTACATCATTTACTGGATGTGCTAAGGATAAAAGTGTGGGCAGTCAGGGAGTCGTAGGAGATGAAACAACGCAATCCCTTGACGGCAATGGAGAAAGTCAGAGCAGCGGTTCACAGGAAACCAAGCCGACAGAGACTAATGCGCCGACCATTGGAAGCCTTGAGGCGGGTACATATACGGTAAATGACCCTGATAATACAAGAGGCCTATCAACAACAGCTTACGGATTTTCGTTTGGTGAAGCCCGCGATGAAAAACCACATCAGATAACTATTGACAATCAGAAGCGTTTTGACAGTCTGCCAAATGTAAAGGCGCTTGCATGGGATTCAAAAACTGAGGAAAAGGTACTTTATCTTACATTTGACTGCGGATACGAGTATAATGACAATACGACTAAGGTTTTGAATGTTCTTAAAGAGAAAAATGTAAAGGCTGCATTTTTCTGTACGCTGCCATATATAAAGGATAACGGTGCAAAGGTCGAGAGAATGATTCTTGAAGGACATATAGTCGGCAATCACAGTACTACACATCCGGTATTTACTGATATATCAAGAACCCAAATGGCTGAGGAGCTTTTTGGCGTGTATTCAGAACTCAGAACAAAATTTGGTTATACAACCAAGTATTTCAGATTTCCTACAGGAAAAAATTCCGATGATTCACTGGAGCTTGTAACATCACAGGGTTATAGGTCTATTTTCTGGTCAATAGCCTACAAGGATTATGATACAGCCAACCAGCTCGGAGAAGAAGTAGCGTTCAAGACGATTACCGACAGACTTCATCCGGGAGCGGTTATTTTGCTTCATATTGTTTCTAATGACAACGCTAATATACTTGCGAGATTTATTGATTATGCACAGAGCAAGGGATATACATTTAAGACGCTGGATGATTATTATGAGAATAATTAAATGCAAATTTACTTATATATGCTTGGCAAAACGAAGATAATGATAAAATTGTAAGCACAACTTAATTGAAGATTTAATTTTTATTCGAGACAGATGCTGTTTATATGTACCTATTAATGTGGAGGAATATCAATTTATGAAAAAGAAATATTTACTTTTTAGTATTATTTTAAGTCTATGTATTTTGTTAGGAGGCTGCGGTAAGAATAATACTGCAAATACTGTTGATAATTCAACAGCTTCTGAGGATTATTTGACTGGCAGGCATCACATTTCCATTGAGGTAAGCGGATATGGAACAATTACCGCAGAGCTTGACGCTGATAATGCACCCATAACCGTAACTAATTTTATTAAGCTTGCAAAGTCAGGATTTTATGACGGCTTGACATTTCATAGAGTTATCGACGGCTTTATGATTCAGGGCGGCGATCCTAACGGCAACGGAACCGGAGGCTCTGAAAATAAGATTAAAGGCGAATTTGAAAGCAATGGCATATCAAACAGCATAAGTCACGTCAGAGGTACCATTTCAATGGCGCGTTCCAACGATCCGGATTCTGCAAGCTCGCAGTTTTTTATTATGCAGAAGGATAATACAGGTCTTGATGGAAAGTATGCTGCGTTTGGAACGGTGACCGACGGCATGGACATTGTTGATAAGATATGCAGGGACGCTGCGGATACTGATGAAAACGGAATTATTACGGACAAGAGCAGGCAGCCTGTAATTACTAAGATAACGGTAGCTGATTAAACATATAATGCGAAAAATTATTTTCAGAGGATATGTATATGAAGAACTGTATAGAAGAAGAATTAGAAGCCTCAAAAGAGAAAATGTTTAAAACCATTGATAACAATGGTAAATTGCTTGCGGAGCTGAGCAGGGATAACGTGGCTATTGCCGAGGCAATGATTAGCAATGCTTCAGAATATATCAGGATGACGGATGTAAATGCAAAGCCGGTATATAATACTAAAAATGTGTTGAAATACGGCGGTTCTTCGGCATATTGGATGACGAGATTAAAAAATGTTTTAATAGACGGAATTTTCTGTGACGAAAAGACTTATGAGGAAATAATTAAAGGCGCGGTGGAAGCGGTAGACAGGGAAAACAGCACCCATTTAAATTCGGATAATGTTGGCAGAGTTGTGGTAATTAAGCGCATATGCGGTTTTGGCAGAGAAGAGCTGGTAGAATGTTTAAAAAATCCTGATTACAAGGATATGAAGCTAATTGCGGAAATATCTGAAAAAATATCAGATAAAAAAGGAGCGAGAAGCAATCTGTCTTTTGCAAGCAAATTTTGTCACTATGCCTGTTTTTATTTATTTGAAGGCACAGAATATCAGGATAACTATCCGATATACGATAATATTTTAAGAAAAGTACTGCCGCTGTATTTGGATTATTATAAGCTGTATAATTATAATCTTGGAGACTATAGAGAGTATAGGGAAACGGTGGATTCTATCAGGGAAGCGGTCAGAAATACATCCGGTACGGAAATAAGCAGAAACGGCTTGGACCATTTGCTCTGGTATTATCATAAGGGACGTCTGTGAGCTGTATCAAAAGTTCAGGTAAATGCAATCTGATAAGCAATTTGCAAAAATCCACTTGAAATCAAGTATGAGTTATGATACTATGGTGATAATATTTGAAAAGGCTAAGAAGGAGACTGCTTCTTATGGAACCTGACAGGAAAGCTGTGTCATCGACTGAAAGCACACGCAGGGAATTATTAAGCGGAACACTCCGGAGCTGGGCGGTTGAACCCCTGAAAAGGTCTAGGCTGTCACGTCTGCATGCGTTAAATGTCAAGAGAAATTGTCAGGTTTACAGGCAGTTTGAAGCGGGTGGTACCGCGAATAGTGATTAGTACATTATTCGCCCCGGAATACGATAAGTATTCTGAGGGCGTTTTTTTATTGAATAGGAATGAAGTTTTCCTGTTTAATAAAAACTCTGCGAGGATTGTAATATGGTTATGGAAGTATGTTGGCAAAAGCAGTACATTCAGGCTAATAATCCCGCGAGCGTATTTGTGTATTTTGTTAGTTAAGGAAGGAGTTATTAAAATGTCAAACATTTACAGAGACAGAACCTTGAATCAGGTAAGCGAAGAAAATATCGGACAGGAGATAAGAGTTGCAGGCTGGGTAGAGAATATTCGCGACCACGGCGGAGTTTCATTTATTGATCTGAGAGATATGTACGGAGTGCTTCAGGTGGTTATTCGTGATGCTGAGCTTTTAAAGGGTATCAAGAAAGAGGAATGTATCAGCATAGAAGGTATTATGGAAAAGAGAGATGAGGAAACCTACAATCCTAAAATTCCTTCAGGAACAATCGAGCTTGAGGCTCATAAGATTACTATGCTTGGTCAGGTATATACCACGCTTCCGTTTGAAGTGCAGACATCTAAGGAAGTTCGCGAGGATGTGAGACTTAAATACCGTTATCTTGACCTTAGAAACCAGAAGGTTAAGGACAATATCATATTCCGTTCAAAGGTTATAGCATTTCTTCGCCGGAAAATGACAGAAATGGGATTTTTGGAGATACAGACTCCAATTCTTTGCGCTTCATCACCGGAGGGAGCAAGAGATTATATTGTGCCTTCAAGAAAATATAAGGGCAAATTTTATGCGTTGCCACAGGCGCCTCAGCAGTATAAGCAGCTTTTGATGGTGTCAGGCTTTGATAAATACTTTCAGATAGCGCCTTGCTTCAGAGACGAGGATGCCAGAGCTGACCGTTCGCCGGGAGAGTTCTACCAGCTTGACTTTGAGATGAGCTTTGCAACACAGGAGGATGTATTTAAGGTTGGAGAGGAAGTTCTTACGGCAACATTTGAAAAATTTGCACCGGAGGGCTTTGAGGTTACAAAGGCCCCATATCCTATTATCAGCTACAAGCAGGCAATGCTGGAGTTTGGTACGGATAAGCCGGATTTGAGAAATCCTTTAAGAATTATAGATGTTACGGAATTTTTCCAGAGATGTACATTTAAGCCGTTTGTTGGAAAGACAGTAAGGGCTGTAAAGGTTCACGCTGAAATGTCAAAGGGCTTCCATGAAAAGCTTCTGAAATTTGCCACAGGTATCGGTATGGGCGGACTTGGATATCTTGAAGTGTTAGACGACCTCTCATACAAGGGACCAATCGACAAGTTTATTCCTGATGATATGAAGAAGGAGTTTCTTGAGCTTGCGAAGCTTGAGGCAGGAGATACTATTTTCTTTATGGCAGACAAGGAGGAGAGAGCCGCTTACTATGCAGGTATGATTCGTACAGAGCTGGGCGAGAAGCTTGGGCTTATTGAGAAAAATGCATATAGATTCTGTTATATCAACGACTTCCCGATGTTTGAGAAGGATTCGGAGACGAAGCAGATTGGATTTACACATAATCCGTTTTCAATGCCTCAGGGCGGTCTGGAAGCGCTTAACACTAAAGACCCGTTGGATATTCTTGCATACCAGTACGATATCGTATGTAATGGCGTTGAGCTTTCGTCAGGAGCTGTTAGAAACCACGATATGCAGATTATGGTTAAGGCATTTGAAATTGCAGGATATAATGAGGAAGTATTGAAAGAGAAATTTGGTGCGCTCTACAATGCGTTCCAGTTCGGTGCACCTCCGCACGCCGGTATGGCTCCGGGCGTTGACAGAATGATTATGCTTCTCACCAACGAGGAAAATATTCGTGAGGTTATTGCGTTTCCTATGAGCGGCACAGCTCAGGACCTTATGTGTGGCGCGCCTAACGAGGTTACGGAGCAGCAGCTTAGAGAGGTTCACATTAAGGTTAGGGATTAAATTAAGGCTTAGGCGGTTTGTATTTAGTTAGCTGATTTATAAGAATGGAGGCAGATTATGGCTAATGTAATTGACGACGCAACAATAGATTATGTTGGTATCCTTGCAAAGCTTGAGCTTTCTTATGAGGAGAAGGAGCAGGCGAAGAAGGATATGGCAAGCATGCTTGACTATATTGATAAGCTTAATGAGCTTGACACCACTGGAGTTGAACCTATGTCACACATTTTTGCAGTAGAAAATGTTATGCGTGAGGATGTTGTGACAAATGGCGACGGCAGCGAGGAAACTCTTGCAAATGCTCCGGAGAGAAAAGACACTACGTTTGTAGTGCCAAAGACTGTTGAATAGAAAGGAAAGTGCTATGGATTTATTGAATTTGACGGCTGTCGGGCTTGCAAAGGCAATTAAAGAAGGCAAAACTACAGCGGTGGAGGCTATGGAAGCTGTACTTGCGCAGATTGACAGTCGGGAAGAAGAATTGAATTGCTATGTAACTATTGATAAAGAAGCGGCGATGGAAGCAGCAAAAAAGGCTCAGAGCGATATTGAGGCAGGAAAGCTCACAGGACCGTTGGCAGGCGTACCCGTTGCTATCAAAGATAATATGTGTACAAAGGGTATGCTCACCACCTGTTCATCAAAGATTTTGGGCAATTTCGTGCCGCAATTTTCAAGCGAGGCAGTTTTAAGGCTTCAGAAGGCTGGCGCAGTAATTATCGGAAAAACTAATATGGATGAATTTGCTATGGGTTCAACTACAGAGACCTCAGCATTTGGTGCTACTAAAAATCCTGCTAATTCAGAGCATGTTCCCGGCGGTTCTTCCGGCGGTTCAGCAGCGGCAGTTGCAGCAAATGAGTGTTTTATGGCGCTGGGTTCAGATACGGGCGGTTCTATAAGACAGCCTGCGTCTTACTGCGGAGTTGTAGGCATGAAGCCGACCTACGGAACAGTTTCCCGCTACGGACTTATAGCATACGGCTCGTCGCTTGACCAGATTGGACCGCTTTCAAAGGACGTTACGGACTGCGCTACAATTCTTGAAGTAATTGCGGCATATGACGCTAAGGATTCAACATCTGTAAAGAGAGAAGATACGGATTTTACAAGCGCTTTAGTGGATGATGTAAATGGAATGAAAATAGGTATTCCAAGAGATTATTTTGGCGACGGACTTGATTCTGAGGTAAAAAAGGCGGTTCTTGATGTGGCAGAGGTGCTTAAATCAAAGGGAGCTGTGGTGGAAAAGTTCGATTTGAGCCTTGTGGAATACGCTATACCTACCTACTATACAATCGCCGCAGCGGAGGCAAGTTCAAATCTTGAGCGTTTTGACGGCGTAAAATATGGTTTTAGGGCAGAGGGCTGCGAGGGGCTTCACGATATGTATAAAAAGACGCGTTCTTTAGGCTTTGGACCTGAGGTAAAGCGCAGAATTATGCTTGGTTCATTCGTATTAAGCTCAGGCTATTATGACGCTTACTATCTTAAAGCCTTAAGAGTAAAAGCGCTTATTAAGAAAGCATTTGACGACGCATTTTCAAAATATGACGTGATATTAGGACCTGTTGCTCCGACAACAGCGCCAAAGCTGGGAGCTTCGCTTTCAGACCCGATAAAAATGTATCTGGGCGACATATACACTATTTCGATAAACCTTGCAGGTCTGCCGGGCATAAGTATTCCTTGCGGAAGAGATTCAAAGGGACTTCCTATAGGAGCGCAGCTTATCGGCAACTGCTTTGATGAAAAGAAATTAATCCGCACAGCTTATTCATATGAGCAGGCACGCGGAAAATTTTAAGGAGGTAGGCTGATATGGCAAAACAGTATGAAACTGTCATTGGTCTTGAGGTTCACGTAGAGCTTGCTACAAAGACAAAAATATTCTGCGGATGTTCAACCGCTTTCGGCGGAGCGCCTAACACACATACTTGTCCTGTATGCACAGGTATGCCGGGTTCGCTGCCTGTATTAAATAAGCAGGTGGTGGAGTACGCGGCGGCTGTAGGTCTTGCCACAAACTGTACAATAACACAGAACTGTAAGTTTGACAGGAAAAATTATTTTTATCCTGACAATCCACAGAATTATCAGATTTCACAGCTTTATCTGCCTATATGCAGAAATGGACATGTTGATATTGAGCTTCCTGACGGTACGACTAAAGCCATAAGAATACACGAAATTCATATGGAGGAGGATGCAGGAAAGCTTATTCATGACGATTGGGAGGACGTGTCTTTAGTAGATTTTAACCGTTCAGGCGTTCCTCTTATAGAGATTGTATCGGAACCGGATATGAGGAGCGCCGATGAGGTAATCGCTTATCTCGAAAAGCTGCGCCTCATCATTCAGTATCTTGGAGCTTCTGACTGTAAGCTTCAGGAAGGTTCAATGAGAGCAGATGTAAATCTTTCTGTAAGAGAAGCAGGCAGCGATACATTTGGAACGAGAACAGAGACAAAGAACTTAAATTCTTTCAGCGCCATTGCAAGAGCTATTGAGGCGGAGACTAACCGACAGATAGATTTGCTTGAGTCCGGTAAGAAGGTTATTCAGGAGACAAGAAGATGGGATGATAATAAGGCATATTCATATGCTATGCGTTCTAAGGAGGACGCTCAGGATTACAGATATTTCCCTGACCCTGACCTTGTTCCGCTTAAGATAAGCGACGAGTGGCTTGAGCGGATAAGAAGCCGTCAGCCTGAATTTAAGACGGAAAAAATGGCTCGTTATAAGGAAGAGTTCGGTATTCCTGATTACGATATAAATATTATTACAGATTCAAAGAAACTGGCAGATTTATTTGAAGCTACAACCGCAATCTGCAATCAGCCAAAGAAGGTTTCCAACTGGCTTATGGGTGAAACCATGAGAATCCTTAAGGAGAAGGAAATGGAGCCGGAGGATATAACATTTTCACCGGAAAACCTGGCAAAGCTTATAGCGTTGGTGGAAGCCGGAACCATTAATGGAAATGTGGCAAAGGACATATTTGCAGAAATATTTGACAAAGACATCGACCCGGACAAATATGTTGAGGAAAATGGACTTAAACAGGTAAATGACGAGGGCGAGCTTCGCACTACCATTGAGAAAATTCTTGCAGACAATCCTCAGTCAGTTGCGGATTACAAGGGAGGAAAAGTCCAAGCTAAGGGCTTCCTTGTAGGTCAGACTATGAAAGCGATGAAGGGCAAGGCAAATCCGGGAATGGTAAATCAGCTACTTGACGAACTGCTAAATAGATAAAGTTAGATAAGTAAAGTTAAATAAGTAACCAGTGGGTTTTTGCAAAATTTGAAATTAATAAGCAATAAGTAGGTTTATGCCCTTCGGCGCAGCGCTCCGCAGGGAGAAAAGAGGAATAATGAAAGCAAGTGATTTTGTTGTAAATGTACCCGTATTTCCGGAAAGAAGCGTTTGCATAACAGATTTTGGTGCAAGTACCGAGCAAAGAGATATAACAGACGGCAAGGTAAATGCGGCGGCTATTAATAAAGCGATAGAAACACTTTCAGCACAGGGCGGAGGCAGAGTTATTGTGCCTGCCGGATTGTGGATTACCGGACCTATAAGGCTTAAGAGCAATATAGAGCTTCATCTTGAGAAGCAGGCGCTGATGAAGTTTTCAAAAAATATGGACGAATATCCGCTTATAATTACAAACTATGAGGGACAGGAATGTATAAGGACAGTGTCGCCTATAACGGCAGAGGGCGAGGAAAATGTCGCAATTACAGGCTTTGGCTGCATAGACGGCAGCGGCGACCTTTGGCGTCCTGTAAAGCAGTTTAAGGTGACTGACAAGCAGTGGAAAGCTCTGCTTAAGAAAAGCCAATATGTTCTTGAGACAAAAGAGCATGGAGTATGGCTTCCGACAGAAAGCGCATTTATTGGAAATGAGAAGAATATTCAGGGCAAAACTCAGGATGTATTAAAGGAAGCAGAGGATTATTATGATTTTTACAGACCGGTTATGGTAAGTCTTAAGTATTGCAAAAATGTTCTGTTGGAGGGGATTACATTTATGAACTCTCCGGCATGGAATATTCATCCGTTTTTCTGTGAGAACCTCACAGTGCGTAATGTCAGCATAAGAAACCCTTATTATGCTCAAAATGGCGACGGAATTGATATTGAGTCGTGCAAAAATGTACATTTACACGACAATGTATTTGAGACCGGAGACGACGCAATCTGTGTGAAGTCGGGCAAAAATGCCGAGGCGAGAACTTTTGAAGGACCCTGCGAGAACCTTTATATTCATGATTGTCTTGTAAACGAAGGACATGGCGGATTTGTAATTGGCAGTGAAATGTCAAGAGGTGTCAAAAATATTCTTGTGGAAAACTGCACATTTATCGGAACAGACGTGGGAATCCGTTTTAAGAGCGCTATGGGACGTGGCGGCGTTGTGGAAAATATTGAGATAAACAACATCAATATGGTAAACATAAAGGGCGAAGCAATCATTATGACCATGGGCTATGTTCTTAATCTCTTAAACAGAAACGAGGAAATTAGGCAGGAGAATGAGGATGACGTTCCGTATTTTAAGAATATCAGAATCAGCGGTATAAACTGTGCCGGAGCTGATATGGCTGTCAGGCTGGAGCCAATAACGGGAAGACCTGAGACAATATCAGGCATTACCGTTGAAAATTCTGTATTTGCAGCAGAGCAGGAAAATAAGTGCGACGGCGTTAATATCAGATTTGAAAATGTCAGGTTTGAAAGGTAGAGTTGGTTTTAAACGAAATTACCGCTTAAACAATATAATTAAATATTCAGGGATAAATTCCAGCAGATTGCTTGCGGGCGTTAAGGAAAAGTACATTCGTTAGATTTGAGTAATAACATTGCTCCGGTATCGTTTGTATGCCAAAATGATGAAGAGACATCAACAAAACTCACAAATCGGGAATTTATCGGGTTATTCAATTAACTATTTCCATTTTTCAAGGCTCCCAGAGCCCTGCGGAACTCCGCTTTGCCTCCCTTGTGGCATGGGCATATACATTCATTGTGGTACTAACATCAGAGTGTGCCAAGAGTTCCTGCACTTCCTTGTAGTAGTTGGTGTGGTAGAGCTGCCCATACTGCATCTGGTTTTTAAATATTTATGTCTGGAACCATCTTAACGGATACTCCGTCTTACGGTCAGATACTGTTCCTCAAGGTTGATGTCCTGCCGAGTCAGCCCGCACACCTCTCCGATACGGAGCCCTGCATAATCGTGTCGCCAGAAGGATTGTCAACGGAGCAGAAGCAGATATAGTAGCTTTCTACAACGCTTTAAGTATTATTAATGTCAAAGAATCTGAAAAAAACTAATAATAAGCTGCCGGGCCAAAAGGGTGCTTTTGACCCGGCAGCTTATTATTTTAGCGGAATTTAATTGGCATCCTCCTGCCCGGCCTCAAATTCATCAAATATGTACATAAGTATATCAGGAAGTCCAACAAACTCGCAGCCATACGCATACACCTCCGGCTCGTCGGAAAGGGTGCAGCGCACAATCTTAACTACGCAGTATAATATGTTATCCTGATTTCCGAGCTGGAGAGCTGCGTTAAAATAAAAGCCCTCCGGCAGAACGCTTTTTGATTTAAAGCCGATACCGCCGCGGGATACGTCAGTGACAGTAATCGGTGAGTTGATATTGTTTACCAGCATGTTGTTTTGCTTAAACAATGATGATACATTTAAAGTTAAATTAGCCTTAACACGCTTAAAACGGCGCTTTTCTTCCATACAAAATCCTCCCGGAACATAATAGTTAAATTATATAATCTTTATATAATTTCTATATAAAAATATAATACACTTTATCAACTGAATATGCAAGCAGTATGAAGTTGCAGTTTGAAAAGTGCTGCTGCAGAAATTTTAAAATTATGCAGATACAAAATAAAAAAATATATAAAATTTTCAAAATAATAGCGCCAAAGTTTAGTATTATAATGCGCTGCTTCGGGAATAATTGAATGTATGTCAAAAGTTTTCATATTATGAAAGGGGTGCATTTATGAAAGAACTAAAAGATGTAAGAGCTTTTGGACTGCGCGATAAATTGGGATATTTATTTGGCGATTTTGGCAATGATTTTACATTTATATTGTCATCAAGCTTTTTGCTTAAATTTTACACGGATGTTATGGGAGTTGAGGCATATGTTGTAGGGGTAATAATGATGATTGCGAGGTTTGTAGACGCATTTACGGACGTTGCTATGGGGCGTATTTGTGATAGGAGCAGGGTGACGCCTGTGGGAAAATTCAAACCATGGATTAGGAGAATGTGCGCTCCGGTTGCCATAGCGTCATTTCTTATCTATCAAAGCAGTCTGGCGGGAATGCCTATGACCTTTAAAATTATATATCTTTTTGTGACTTATATTCTTTGGGGTTCAATTTTTTATACCTCTATTAATATACCTTATGGTTCTATGGCGTCGGCGGTGTCGGATGAACCGGGAGACAGGCAGTCGCTCTCGACCTACCGCACAGTGGGAGGAAGCTTGGCAGGTATGATTATAGGAGTTCTTGTTCCGCTGCTTGCATATGATGATGTGGAAGGCAATACGGTGCTTAACGGCGGAAGGTTTACTGTGGTCGCAGGCGTATTTTCAGTGATTGCAGTCGTATGTTATCTGCTTTGCTATTGGCTCACAACGGAAAGAGTACAGTTTGACGACAGTGAGGCTGCCCGGAAAAATAACAGTGTTGCAAGAATGTTTAAAAATGCGTTTACCAACAGGGCGTTTATTTCAATTATTGTTGCTTCTGTATTGGTACTTCTTGCACAGCTTACGATGCAGTCAATGTCTAATTATGTATATCCGAATTTTTATAAAAATGCAGGGGCGCAGTCTATTTCAACAGTGACTATGGTAATGGCTGTTTTTGTTGCAGCGGCTATAGCAAAGCCTTTTTCAAAAAAATACGGAAAGGCTGAAATTAGTGCGGTGGCAAGCATTTTTGCTACTCTGGTGAGTGTGGTTATACTGATTTTAAGACCACAGAATGTGTGGCTATATGTTGCTCTGCAGACCTTGTGCTGGTTTGGGCTGGGTGTCTTTTCGGTGGTTACATGGGCGCTTATTACAGATGTTATTGACTATTCGGAAATCAGAAATGGTATTCGTGAGGATGGTTCGGTATATGCAATTTATTCCTTTGCAAGAAAAGTCGGACAGGCAGCTTCAGCAGGGCTTTCTGGCATACTGCTGTCGCTTATAGGCTACACTCGTGATACTGCATTTGACCCAAATGTTGTCAACGGAATATTCAATATTGCGACAATAGTTCCGGCGATAGGATTTTTCTTTTTGGCATTAGTACTTTGGTTGTGGTATCCGCTTAAAAGAAAACAGGTCGAGAAAAATGCAGCAATACTTAAAGAAAAGCACGAGCATAATTAGGGAGGAAAAAATAATGAGAAGTGTAATTAATTTGAATTTTAAATGGGCATTTTCAAAAAATGCTGACAGGATTCCGAATATTATGCCAAAGGATTGGGAGCTTGTTGCGCTTCCGCACAGTTGGAATAATATTGACGGACAGGACGGAGGAAACGATTATTACAGGGGCAAATGCTGTTATGCAAAGGAAATTCAGAAAGCTGATTTGCCTGTCGCCGACAGGTATTATCTTGAGATAAACGGAGCTAATTCGTCAGCGGATGTGTATGTCAACGGCACCAGACTTGCGCATCACGACGGCGGTTATTCCACATGGAGGGTTGATATTACAGATTCTTTGGAAGCTGATAATTTGATTGTGATAGCGGTTGATAATTCTGAAAATGACAGCGTATATCCGCAGATGGCAGATTTTACATTTTACGGAGGCTTATACAGAGATGTGAATATTATCGCTGTGAGCAATTCGCATTTTGACCTTGAATATTACGGAGGACCGGGAATTGCCATAACTCCAAAAATTAGCGGCAATGCTGCGGACGTAACTGCCGAGACGTATCTGGCTAATGCTAAGGAGGGGCAGGAGGTTATCTATACTATACTCGACGATAAAGAAAGAATTGTGGCGCAGGCCGGCGTGTGCATTTCAGACTGCGAAGAAGAGGAAAGGCATGGGGAATATGGACAATGTGAGGTAAACAAGTCACATGCAGCGCATGTAGCAGGAAATTTCAGTGTGAAGGGTACTCTTCAAATTAAGGACGTGCATCTTTGGAACGGCAAAAAAGACCCGTATCTGTACACTGCAAAGGCTGAACTTGTGGAAGGCGGCAGGGTGCTTGATAATATAAGCACGCGCTTTGGGTGCAGGAGCTTTGAAATTAATTCTGATAAGGGATTTATATTGAATGGAGAAGTGTATCCGCTAAGGGGAGTGTCAAGACATCAGGACAGGTTTGGTATTGGAAATGCTCTTTCGCCGGAACAGCACAGGGAGGATATGGATTTAATCTGCGAGCTTGGTGCAACTACAATTCGTCTTGCACATTACCAGCATGACCAGTATTTCTATGATTTGTGCGATGAGAGAGGTATGGTAGTCTGGGCTGAAATTCCTTATATTTCCAAGCATATGCCAGACGGCAGGGATAACACCGTCTCACAGATGAAGGAGCTGATTATTCAGAATTATAATCACCCAAGCATTGTGGTTTGGGGACTGTCTAATGAGATTAGTATGTCGGATTCGGATAATGCGGATATGATTGAAAATCACGAGGTTTTAAATTATATGGCTCACAAAATGGACCCGACAAGACCGACTGTTATTGCAGTTGTGTCAATGTGCGATATTCACCATCCATATATTCAGATTCCTGATGTGGTTTCATATAATCATTATTTTGGATGGTATGGCGGAGATACTTCTATGAACGGACCGTGGTTTGACAATTTTCACAAAGAGTTCCCTAACATTCCGATAGGCGTGAGTGAATATGGCTGTGAGGCGTTAAACTGGCACACCTCTAATCCGACGCAGGGAGATTATACAGAGGAGTATCAGGCGTATTATCACGAGGAGCTTATCAAGCAGCTATATACAAGACCATATATCTGGGCGGCGCATGTGTGGAATATGTTTGATTTTGGAGCTGACGCAAGAAATGAGGGCGGTGAAAACGGACAGAATCACAAAGGACTTGTGACCTTTGACAGAAAATATAAAAAGGATGCATTTTACGCATATAAGGCATGGCTTTCTGACGAACCGTTTGTCCATATCTGCGGAAAACGCTACGTGGACAGAGTTGAAGATATAACCAAGGTTACCGTATATTCTAATCTTCCTGAGGTGGAGCTTTTTGCAAATGGAGAGAGCCTCGGCAAAAAATCAAGCCCTGAGCATTTCTTCTATTTTGAGGTGCCTAACAGAGGAAGGTCAAGGCTTGAGGCTGTAGCAGGAAAATGCAGGGATACAAGTATAATAAATAAGGTGGATGTATTCAATGAGGAATACAGGCTGAAAGAGAAGGGTGCAATTCTTAACTGGTTTGATATAACTGAGCCGGAGGGGTATTTTTCTCTTAATGACAAAGTGGGTGATATTATGAAAAATCCTGAAGGTAAGGTGGTTTTTGACGAACTTATGGAGCTGGTGTCAAAGGAAACCGACGGAAAGGTGGCGGGCTTTGATATGAACGAAGGAATGATGAAAATGATGGGAGGTTTTACGCTTATACGTCTTACAAATCTTATGGGTACTATTGGCGCAACATTTACAAAGGAGCAGCTTCTTTCATTAAATGAACGGCTGAATAAGATTAAGAAGTAGAAAGGCAGGGATTATTTTTATGGAAATGACGCTTAGATGGTACGGCTCTGAGTTTGATACTGTAACTTTGCAGCAGATAAGGCAGATTCCCGGAGTTACGGGAGTTATAACAACTTTATATGATACGAAGCCGGGAGAAGTCTGGAGCAGAGAGCGCATAAAAGCCATTAAGGACGAGGTGGCAGCAGCAGGTATGCACATAGCTGGTATTGAGAGCGTAAATGTTCACGACGCTATTAAGACGGGCTCGCCTGAGCGTGATAAATATATTGACAATTATATACAGACTCTTGAAAATCTCGGCGAGGAGGATATTCATCTTGTCTGCTACAATTTTATGCCTGTATTTGACTGGACGAGGACAGAGCTTGCAAGGGTAAGACCGGACGGCGCAACGGTTCTTGCCTACACCCAGAAGGCTGTAGACGGGATAAATCCTGAAAAAATGTTTGAGTCAATATCTTCGGATATGAACGGCACAGTTATGCCGGGCTGGGAACCGGAGCGTATGGCGAATGTTAAGGAACTTTTTGAAATGTACAGGGATGTGGACGACGACAAGCTCTTTGATAATTTAAAATATTTTCTTGAAAGAATTATGCCTGTATGCGACAGGTACGATATCAATATGGCAATCCATCCGGATGATCCGGCTTGGAGCGTGTTCGGGCTTCCAAGAATAATTACCAATAAGAAAAATATTATGCGTATGATGAGTATGGTGGACAATCCTCACAATGGAGTTACCTTTTGTTCGGGTTCATACGGCACCAATCTTGGAAATGACCTGCCGGATATGATTCGCGCGCTCAAAGGAAGGATTCATTTTGCCCATGTGCGAAACCTGAAATTTAATTCTCCGACGGATTTTGAGGAAGCAGCACACCTTTCCGGCGACGGTTCATTTGATATGTACGCCATTATGAAGGCATTGTATGATATAGGCTTTGACGGACCGATACGTCCTGATCATGGACGAATGATATGGGGAGAAGTGGCAATGCCGGGCTACGGGCTGTATGACAGAGCCTTAGGCGCGGCGTATCTAAACGGTCTGTGGGAAGCTATAAATAAAAGTTCGGCAAATTCCTGACGGTGATTGATATTTTATAAAAGTCTATGAAGCATATCTGGTGTCTTAAATTCAGTACCTTATAGAAAAATATTGATTTTAAAAATAAGCTGGTATATAATTTCTTTATATTGCGGACTGAAATCCGCATATAAACTCTCAAAAGAAGGATGGAATCAGTCATGGAAAAGTTGAATTTACTGTATGAAGGTAAAGCAAAGAAGGTGTACACAACCGAAGATCCTGATGTGTTAATTGTTGATTATAAGGACGATGCAACTGCATTTAACGGACTTAAGAAGGGCACTATAGTTGGTAAAGGTGCTATCAACAACAGAATGACTAACTTTCTCTTTAAGAAAATGGAGGAGAATGGTGTTCCAACACATTTTATAGAGGAGCTCAGCGATCGTGAGACAGCCGTTAAGAAGGTAGAGATTGTACCCCTTGAGGTTATTATAAGAAATGTTGCAGCAGGAAGTTTTTCAAAGAAGCTTGCTGTTGAAGAAGGAACAGTATTGAAGTGTCCTACTTTGGAGTTCAGTTATAAGAATGACGATTTGGGTGATCCATTTATTAACTCATACTATGCTTTAGGACTCGGACTTGCTGCTCAGGAGGAAATTGACAAGATTACAGAGTATGCGTTTAAGGTAAACGAGGTTCTTATTGATTACTTTAAGAGTATTGATATTGAGCTTATAGATTTTAAGATTGAGTTTGGCCGCTACAAGGGACAGATTATTCTTGCAGACGAGATATCTCCTGATACATGCCGTCTCTGGGATATTAATACAAGAGAGAAGCTGGACAAGGACAGATTTAGAAGAGACTTGGGAAATGTTGAGGACGCATATCAGGAAGTATTTAAGAGACTTGGTATTCAGTAATTAATATTTGATATACGGTTACTGGATTAAGAAAGGCGGAGAATTATGAACGACAGATATCAGACACCGCTTGCGGAGAGATATGCAAGCAAGGAAATGCAATACATTTTTTCACCTGATATGAAGTTTAAGACATGGAGAAGACTTTGGATTGCTTTGGCTGAGACCGAGAAGGAATTAGGTCTTCCTATTACAGACGAGCAGATTGAGGAGCTTAAGGCTAATAAGGATAATATTAATTACGAGGACGCAAAGAGGCGTGAGAAGGAAGTAAGGCATGATGTTATGTCGCATGTGTATGCTTACGGCCTGCAGTGTCCTAAGGCTAAGGGAATTATTCATCTTGGCGCCACTTCATGTTATGTTGGCGATAATACTGATATCATTGTTATGACAGAGGGCTTAAAGCTGGTAAGAAAGAAGCTGGTAAATGTTATAGCAGAGCTTGCAAAGTTTGCCGACAAGTATAAAAATCTTCCTACGCTGGCATTTACGCATTTTCAGCCTGCTCAGCCTACGACAGTCGGAAAGAGAGCTGCGTTGTGGATGAATGAGCTGGTTATGGATCTTGAAGATGTGGATTATGTACTTTCTACTATGAAGCTTCTTGGCTGTAAGGGTACAACAGGCACGCAGGCGTCATTCCTTGAGCTGTTCAACGGAGATCATGAGAAGATAGCGCAGATAGACGGCAAGATTGCAGAGAAGATGGGCTTTGAAAAATGTGTTCCGGTGTCTGGTCAGACATATTCAAGAAAGGTCGATACAAGAGTGCTTAATGTTCTTGCAGGAATTGCAGCCAGCGCTCATAAGTTCTCTAATGACGTTCGTCTCTTACAGCATTTGAAGGAGGTTGAGGAACCGTTTGAAAAGTCCCAGATTGGTTCTTCAGCTATGGCATATAAGAGAAATCCTATGAGAAGCGAGAGAATGGCGTCACTGGCAGATTATGTAATATGCGATGCGCTTAATCCTGCTATTGTGTCTTCTACACAGTGGTTTGAGAGGACTCTTGACGATTCTGCCAACAAGAGGCTTTCTGTTCCTGAGGGCTTCCTTGCAGTTGACGGTATTCTTGACCTTTATCTCAATGTTGTAGACGGTCTTGTGGTTTATGAGAAGGTAATAGAGAAGAGACTTATGTCTGAGCTTCCGTTTATGGCGACTGAAAATATTATGATGGACGCAGTAAAGGCGGGCGGAGACAGGCAGGAACTTCACGAGAGGATTCGTGAGCTTTCTATGGAGGCCGGAAAGAGAGTTAAGCAGGAAGGTCTCGACAATAATCTTCTTGAGCTTATCGCAGCAGATCCGATGTTTAATGTAAGTCTTGACGAGCTTAAGGTTAAGCTTGACCCTGCTAAGTATGTAGGACGTTCTCCGCAGCAGGTAGACGAGTATCTTGCAAATGTTATCAATCCGATACTTGAAGCAAATAAAGAATCGCTCGGTATGACTGCTGAGATTAATGTATAAAGCTTTGTATTGGATTTTGTACAAGACTTGGTATATAATTTTACAATTTTCCATTGCGCAAATTTCCAATAAGTGGTACGATATGTAAAAATAATTTATAGGAGGAATTTTATGATGAAATTCAAAAAACTTTCAGTACTTGTACTTTCATTGATTATGATGCTGGCTATGTCAATTACAGCTTTTGCAGCTACTGAGGACGATATCATTAACGCGCTCAAGGAGGCAGGCGTTCCTGATACTTATGTAGATCTGGCTGAGCAGTACCTTGCAAACAATGATGTGGATGCTGAACAGGCTGATGCTGCTATTGCTGAGATTAAGGCTGCTAAGGAAACAGCAGGCGACGTTACAGACGTTACGAAGTTGGACGCTGACCAGAAGGCAGCAATTATTAAGAATGTTGAGGCTGCAGGCTCAGCTATAGGTGCTACGGTTACTGTTGATACAAAGGACAACACGGTAACAATTACAGATCCGAATCAGAAGACTTACACTGTAGAAGAGGAACCTGTTAAGTCTACAGGTGTATCTGTATATGCTACTTACGCTGTTGTAGCTGTAATGGCGATGGCTTTAGTTGCTTGTGGCGTTGGTGTAAGCAAGAGAAGAGTTGCTTAATTAATTGGACAATAATATGAGTAGAAGATTTAAAAGGGTAATGGCATATGTATATATGCCATTACTTCTTTCGTTAGTGAGTTTTTTTATAGTATATATCTGCCTTTTGCCTTACATAAGTATTGTCTCATCCACATTTTCACTGCTCTCGGGCGATAACGGCGAGACGGCGCTTAACACAAGCGTGGAGGAACAGACGTTTTTTGAATGGAATGATGAAGACGAAGATGGACAGCCTGAGAGTATTCCGTATTCACCATCAATGTATCCGAAATATGGAGAATTATATGCGCAGATAAGCTGCGAAAGGCTGGGCATCTATGAGAATGTTTATTTTGGCGACAGTAATGAGATTTTAGACCTGGGAGTAGGCCAGTATGCAGGATCCTCTATTTTCGGCTATGGAAAGCAGGCTCTTTTAGGAGGACATCATGGCAGCAAATTTAAGCCGCTTGAGTATGTAGAGAATGGCGACGTGTTTGTTGTAAAGACATCATATGGTCAATATGAATATGAGGTTTATGATTCGCGTGTAGCAAATGAAAAAGACAAGTCTGCATACAGACCGGATGCAGAAGGCGAGATTATAGTGATGTACACGTGTTATCCGTTTACACCGTTGTCGTCTTATACACAGAGATTATATGTGTATGCAAAAAAAATATCAGGACCGGATTTGATACATTGAGAAACGGAGGCGGATTATGGAACATGAAACAAAGCACAAAACAAAACGTAAAAAGTTTTATCCTGTCAGCGTAATTCTTTCGTATATTCTTACGGTTCTGCTTACGGTTATCGGATATCTGACATGCGTAAGTCTCGGATTATTTAGAAGCGATTTGATTTTGGAGTGCGAGGAACATACATCATATTATCAAAATGTTTATGACGATCTTGTTGAAAAATGTGTTTCGCTTGGTAAGCCTATGATGCTTCCTGAGGAGACGTTTCAGGACATCTTTACTGTCTCGGATATTCGGGAGGATGTAAAGAAAGCATATTATGCAAGACTCGGAAATTATTCGCATACTCCGGATACAAGTAAAATCAGAGAACAGTTAATTAATAACATAGAGCAGTTTGCGAAAGAAGAAGAGATAGAAATCAGTGAGGAACAGGAAAAAACCATTGATTCATTTGTGACGACTATTGAGAAAGAATATACAGAAAGTATAGAGGTACCGTTTATTTCTTATTACATTGCATTTAGAAGTATGTATAACCGCTTTTTTATAATTTTGATATGCGTGTTTGCAGTGATGGCTGTTGCGGATATATTGCTGCTGCTGAAAAGCCATAGGTATAAGCACCGCAGTGTGCGTTATATTACCTATGCAAATCTTGCATCGGCGATACTTACAGGCGGTACGGCGCTGGCGGTCTTTATATGGGGCGGTTACAAGCGGTTAAATATTCGTCCGGTATATTTTTACAATCTTGTGGTAGATATGGTTGACAGAAGCCTATATTACTTTATGTACGCAGGGGTATTCTTTATTGTTGTATCTGTAGTGCTCATTTTGCTGACGGTGCAGTTGAAGAAAAAAGTAGTCAGACATTAATTTGTGGTGCTTTTTATATCATAGGAAACTTTGTTCCTTTATGATTTTTATAATGATTTTTATAAAAATGCTTGACATATGCCGAGCTATGGTATTATAATAGCCTAGTCAGTTCGTTAAGGACGAGCTGCTATGGGATCATAGCTCAGCTGGGAGAGCATCTGCCTTACAAGCAGAGGGTCATAGGTTCGAGCCCTATTGGTCCCATAATAACTGAATATGGCGAGATAGCTCAGTTGGCTAGAGCACATGGTTCATACCCATGGCGTCGTGGGTTCGACTCCCTCTCTCGCTACTACATAAGAAGTGTGAATAATCACACTTCTTTTTGCATGCGCCTGACTTTACATTTTTGAGGACGGGTGATACAATATCAGAGAATGTGATAGTTAAAAGGGAGATAGGTTATGCGCGTAGGAATGGGATATGATGTTCATAAGCTTGTAGAGGGCAGAAAGCTCATTATGGGAGGTATTGATATACCATATGAAAAGGGACTGCTTGGACACTCGGACGCTGACGTACTTTTGCATGCCATTATGGATGCACTGCTTGGAGCGGCGGCGCTTGGCGATATAGGAAAGCATTTTCCGGATACTGACGACAGATATAAGGGAATATCAAGTATAGAGCTTTTAAAGCAAGTAGGAAAATTACTTGATGAGAATAATTATATTATAGAAAATATTGACGCAACCATTATTGCGCAGAGACCTAAGATGAGAACTTATATAGATGAAATGCGCAGTAATATTGCAAATGCGCTTGGAATAGACATAGGACAGGTTAATGTCAAGGCGACAACCGAGGAAGGACTTGGCTTTACAGGCAGCGGAGAGGGAATTTCTTCTCAAGCAATATGCAGTCTTACTACGGTTTCTAATTATATATACGGTGAATCAGATATGAAAAATTGTTGCTCTGGGTGTAGCGGTTGTAAAAGAAAGTAATAAGATAATAATAGCAGCATACTGCATTACTAATACACATGGAGAGTAATTATGAATTTTTTTAAGTATGTAAAGCAAGAAATAGAGGTTATTAAAGATCGCGATCCTGCTATAAAGTCCACATGGGAAGTGTTTTTGTATCCGAGTTTTACGGCTATTTTGCAATACAGAAAGGCTCACAGGCTCTATGAACAGAAGCATTACTATAGGGCAAGGAAGATTTCGCAAAAAACAGCGAGAAAGACAGGAATTGAAATTCATCCGGGTGCGCAGATTGGCGAGGGATTATTTATCGACCATGGACATGGGGTTGTTATCGGCGAGACGGCTATAATTGGAGATAATGTAACGCTCTATCAGGGCGTGACACTTGGCGGAACAGGAAAAGAGCAAGGAAAGAGGCATCCTACTGTGGGAAGCAATGTTATGATAGGTGCGGGGGCAAAGGTACTTGGCTCTGTGACAATCGGCAGTAACTGCAAAATAGGAGCCGGTTCGGTGGTGCTTAAGGATGTGCCTGATAATTCTACTGTGGTGGGCGTGCCGGGAAGAATTGTTATCCAAAATGACGTGCGGGTAGCCACGGACTTGGATCAGATACATTTGCCGGATCCTGTTATGAACGATATTGACGATCTCAAGAGGGAAAATTCGGAGCTGAAAGAAAGGCTGGAGAGGCTGGAAGCGGCTCTGCTTAAATAGTTAAATTCAGAATGGAGATTAATTATGAAGGTTTATAATACACTTACTAAGAAAAAGGAAGAATTTGTGCCGTTGGAGGAGAATAAGGTAAAAATGTATGTCTGCGGACCGACGGTTTACAACCTTATTCATATCGGCAACGCAAGACCTATGATATGCTTTGATACAGCAAGAAGATATCTTGAGTATAAGGGCTATGAGGTTAATTATGTTTCTAATTTTACAGATGTGGACGACAAGATTATTAAAAAGGCGATGGAGGAGGGCGTGTCCTCAGAAGAGATTTCCCGGAGATATATTGCTGAGTGCAAGAAGGATATGGAGGGCATGAATATCAAGCCTGCAACTACGCATCCTCTTGCGACTCAGGAAATTGGTGGAATGATTGAGATGATAAAGACTCTTATCGACAAGGGCTACGCCTATGATGTAAATGGAACTGTATATTACAGAACTAGAAAATTTGAGGGCTATGGAAAGCTTTCAAAGAAGAATATAGACGACCTTGAGGCAGGACACAGAGATATTAAGGTGGCTGGCGAGGATGAAAAAGAAGATCCGCTCGATTTTGTGCTTTGGAAGCCAAAGAAAGAGGGCGAGCCTGCATGGCAGTCCCCGTGGAGTGAGGGAAGACCGGGCTGGCATATAGAGTGTTCCGTTATGGCCAAAAAATATCTCTCAGACGAGATAGACATTCACGCAGGCGGCGAGGATCTCATATTTCCGCACCACGAGAATGAGATTGCTCAGTCTGAGGCGGCTAACGGAGTTCCTTTCGCAAAATATTGGATGCACAATGCGTTTCTAAATATTGATAATAAGAAAATGTCAAAATCTCTCGGAAATTTCTTTACAGTAAGAGATATAGCGGCAGAGTATGATTTGAAGGTGCTTAGATTTTTCATGTTAAGCGCTCATTACCGCAATCCTATTAATTTTAGCAGGGATTTAATGGAAGCTGCCAAAAATGGTCTGGAAAGAATTGTGACGGCGGTTTCAAATTTAAAGCACCTTGCCGGGAATGCAGCAGAGGGGAATATGACTGCCGGCGAGGAGGCTAAGGTAGCTTCCACAAAGGAAATGTATGATAAATTTGAGCAGGCAATGGATGACGACTTCAACACAGCCGATGCAATTTCAGCAGTGTTTGAACTCGTTAAATTTGCCAACTCAAACAGCAGCAGTGACAATACTAAGGCATATCTTGAAGCCTTGATAAATAAAATTACAGTTTTGACAGATGTTTTGGGGCTTAAGGTTGAAACAGAGGAAGAACTTCTTGACCACGACATTGACGCGCTTATAGCAGAGAGACAGCAGGCAAGAAAGAATAAGAATTTTGCCAGAGCTGACCAGATAAGAGATGAGCTTCTTGCAAAGGGAATTATTCTGGAGGACACAAGAGAAGGAGTAAGATGGAAGAGAGCTTAGAAATGCAGGAGAGCGGGGAAAATCTCACTCTGGCAGTAAAAAACGCACTGGGTTTAAGAGCAAGTGATCCTAAGCAGATGTCGCCGCTGGTGCTTGCATATATCGGCGACAGCATTTATGATTTGGTGATTAAGACTTATATATTGGATAGCCGGGGCAATATGCCTGTAAATAAAATGAACAGAATTACCAGCTCGCTGGTTAAGGCGGAAACCCAGTCTAAAATGGTTGGTTTTATTGAGCCAATGCTGACAGAGGCGGAGGATGGAATATATAAGAGAGGCAGGAACGCAAAGTCATATACTTCAGCCAAAAATGCAACTATTGGAGATTACAGGAGAGCTACAGGCTTTGAGGCGCTTATGGGTTATCTGTATTTGTCGGGACAGTATGAGAGAATGGCGGAGCTTATAAGGGAGGCCTTAAAGGAGATTGGAGAGTATTCATGAGATATCAGGAATTTACTATTGAAGGAAGAAATGCGGTGTTAGAGGCATTCCGTTCAGGAAAAACTATTGATAAGCTGTTTATTCTGGACGGTTGTCAGGACGGACCTGTAAAGACTATTTTGCGGGAGGCAAAAAAGACGGACACCATCATTAATTTTGTTGACAAAGAGCGTTTGGACAGATTGTCAAATACAGGTCATCATCAGGGTGTTGTAGCGCAGGCGGCAGCTTATGAATATGCGGAGGTGGATGATATTCTTGAGTCTGCAAGACAGAAAGATGAAGCTCCATTTATATTTATTCTTGATGAGATAGAGGACCCGCACAATCTGGGCGCAATTATAAGAACAGCCAACCTTGCGGGGGCGCATGGCGTAATTATACCTAAAAGAAGAGCAGTAGGGCTTACTGCAGCAGTTGCAAAGACCTCGGCGGGAGCCGTTAATTACACGCCGGTGGCAAAGGTGACAAATATAGTGAAAACCATAGAGGAACTCAAGAAAGAGGGTATGTGGTTTGTCTGCGCGGATATGGACGGAACGGTCATGTATGATTTGGACTTAAAGGGGGCAATAGGTCTTGTAATAGGAAACGAGGGCAGAGGAGTGAGCAGACTTGTCAGGGAGAAATGCGATTTTACAGCGTCGATTCCTATGAGGGGCGATATAGATTCGCTTAACGCTTCAGTAGCAGCGGGAGTACTCGCTTACGAGATAGTCCGTCAGCGTATGGGAAAATAAAAATAATGGAGGGGCGGAATGGATTATCAGTCTTGCAGTGATGAAATGTTAATAGATATGTACAGAGTGGGAGACCGCTTTGCCATAGACGTGCTTTTTGAGCGTTATAAGAATCTGGTAAGAAAAAAGGCTAAGGCTATGTATCTTGCCGGAGGAGACAGTGACGACCTTATCCAGGAAGGAATGATAGGTCTTTATAAGGCTGTACGCGATTATGACGACAGCAAAGAAGCGACATTTGCCACATTTGCAAGCCTGTGTATAAATCGTCAGATGATATCTGCAGTTACAGCCTACAACAGAAAGAAAAACACGCCGTTAAATTCTTATCTCTCGTTTGATTTGCCTGCAAACACAGATGATGAAAATGAGATGCGGCTGGTGGATGTGCTTAAGACCGACGATGATTCTGACCCTGAGAGTATGTATATTGACAGAGAATATACGCTGCTTTTAAAGGAACATTTGATGAAGTCCTTAAGCCCGTTTGAAAAGCAGGTTATAGAGCTTTACCTTGAGGGCAACGACTACAGGGAAATTGCCAATATATTAGATAAACCGCCAAAAGCTATCGACAATGCGCTGCAAAGAATTAGAACAAAAGCAGGTGCGTGGTTGACAAAATGAAAATTATGTACTAATATATCTGACGTGAGACGTTTGGCGTATATGCTATAAAGTTCACAATGCTGATGTAGCTCAGTGGTAGAGCGCTTCATTGGTAATGAAGAGGTCGGGGGTCCGACTCCCCTCATCAGCTTTCTTGTAAAGTGATGTGGTATAAAAAGTTGACAGTTTATTCTCAAGGATTTCATAATAAAATCAAGAGAATAAGGAGGTATTCAAGGTGGCACGTAAATATGACCATGAATACAAAGTACAGGCAGCAGAGCATGGCAAAAGAAATCACGATGCTGCGTAAGAGCGTGAAAGAGCAGGATAAGGAAATCCGCCGCCTGAAAGAGGAAAACGAGTTTATGGAGGAAGTAAGTGCGCCCTTGTGGTGTGGTCGGAACTTATTTTGCCATTCTGCTGACCTTATACTATAATTTGGACGGTTAAGCCAACAGGAATTTTATGGAAATAAATTTCGGCGCTGCAAAATAAACAAAGTTCATTGAAAAGGTGATTTTTAAATTCATCTATTAACATTTTGATAAATATTGCTGCTTGATATTGCAATTTGAGAATAGAAAGCTATAATTTGATTTAGATATGTGTGACATCTAACGGAATATCATCAAGGTTATATTAAGGAGGTATATTATTATGACTGATTTGACAGGAAGAAAAATTATTATCACCGGCGGAACCAGTGGAATGGGTGAGGCTTTGGTGAAAGTGTTCCCCACATTAGGGGCAAAGGTTGTCTTTTGGGGAAGAAACACAGTGGCTGGAAATCGCCTGACGAAGGAAACTGGGACTACGTTTGTCCAAACCGAGGTGTCCAGCAAGGCGAAAGTGGACGAAGCGATGAAAAAGTCTGTTGATATTCTGGGCGGAGTGGATGTCTTTGTCCACGCGGCAGGGATTGCTCCGGGTGGACCGGCAGAGGATATCACCGAAGAGACTTGGGCATCTGTTATGGAAACGAATGCAACCGGAACATATTTGACCAATACATCTGTATTTCCGTATATGAAAGAAAATGGCGGTCATATCATCAATTTTACCAGTGCAGGCGGAATCCAGGGCTATAAGGGAAAAGCGGCCTATGCCGCCAGCAAAGGAGCTGTCACTGCATGGACACGCTCTGTCGCCATGGAATGGGCAAAATATAACATTCGCGTGAATATGATTGCCCCAACAATTTGGACTCCAATGTATGATAAAACGCGTGCATCCATGACGCCAGAGCAATTAAAGGCACACGACGCTTATATGGCATCTGCTATTCCTTTGGGAGGAAAACTTGGTGACAGTCAAAAGGATTTTGCACCGATTATGGCGTTCCTCGCAAGCGAAG
>CAYZZP010000017.1:0-56710 GCA_964482965.1 uncultured Lachnospira sp. | reverse complement strand
AAACACACCAGTTCTCGCCGCCGACCGAGCCGTTGACGCTCGTCATACCCGGCAGACAGATGTTCATCAGCTTGGACGAATCGTAGCCCTTGACTGTGTTGTAGATATTTTTGAACATTTTCAAGGGTTGACAGTAATTCATATGATAGTTTATAACAATTATAAAATGTCCACAAATGAGAGGATTTACAATATATATTTAATTGCAAAACTAATCACAAAAACAACGGAGGTTCTGCCATGCTTACATACTCATTTGAAAATATAGGAAAAACAAGCCTGTATGAGCACTTATACAACTGTATAAAAAATGACATAATGACAGGTCAGTTGAAAAATGGCAGCAAACTCCCATCAAAGCGAAGTTTTGCGAAAAATCTCGGAATAAGCTCCATTACCGTAGAAAATGCATATGCTCAGCTTATGGCGGAGGGATATATATACTCAATTCCTAAAAAGGGATATTATGTATCAGATATTTCACAAATTCTCATTATGCCTTCTTCCACCACGACTGCATTTTCAAGCGCCTCAAAATACGCTTTTTCCTCATCTGACAGTAATTTTGCCCCCTCAGCCTCCAAAAGCAGCTCTGCTCTATCCGCTTTTTCCGGCAATTCCGCGTCCTCTGCCCAGACAGACAACATTGAATGTCAGACACAATATTTTGCCGACCTCACTTCAAATTATACCAGCAAGGATAATTTTCCATTTTACACATGGGCAAAGCTAATGAAAGAAGTTATGGCGGACTCTGCTCCCGATTTGCTCACAACCTCTCCTGCGGCAGGCATTTATCCCTTAAGAGAAGCCATAAGCCGCCATTTAATAGCATTTCGCGGTATGCAGGTTTCACCTGAACAGATTATCATTGGTGCCGGAACAGAATATTTGTACGGTCTGCTTATCCAGCTTCTTGGCAGAGAAAAAACATTTGCCGTTGAAGACCCCGGCTATCGCAAAATCAGCCTGATATACGAAAGCAATAACATAAACTGCGTTTTTCTGCCTATGACAAATGAGGGCATTGATACGTCAGCCCTCGTCAACAGTCAGGCAGATATAATCCATATTTCTCCGTCCCACCACTATCCTACAGGAATTGTAACGCCTGTAACTAAGCGGTACGAGCTGCTGGGCTGGGCGGCAAAATCTGACGACAGATATATTATCGAGGACGATTATGACAGCGAGTTCAGATTTTTCGGAAAACCCATACCTTCCCTGCAAAGCATTGATATGTCCGGAAAGGTTATATATATCAATACATTTACAAAGACCCTTACCCCAACTATCAGAATTAGTTACATGGTGCTTCCAAAGCCCTTACTGGAGCTTTTTAACAGTAAATTAAGCTTTTATTCCTGCACTGTATCTAATTTTGAACAATATACTCTCGCCCGATTTATAGAGGACGGACATTTTGAAAAGCATATTAACAGAATGAGAATTTTTTACAAAAAGCAGCGCAATTTCCTGATAGACGCAATTAATTCCAGCCGGCTTTCAAAAATGGTTAAAATACACGAAGCCGACGCGGGACTGCATTTTCTTCTTGAGGTGAAAACCCGCCTTTCTGATGAAGAACTAATAGAAAAAGCCCGTAAAAACGGGCTTAAAATAGTATGCTTATCGCAGTATTACCACAATACTGACAATGCTGTTTTCCACACTCTTATTGTAAATTACTCAGGCATTGCGCCAGACAGCATAAACGATACCATAAACAGGCTCTGCCGCACCTTAGAATAAGTTACAACTCCTTCAACACTTCAAGAATAAGCTCCCATGTTCTCTTAGACGACGCCACATCGAGCTTTTCTTTTGTTGTGTGAATATTTTTTATATCAGGTCCAAAAGATATGCAGTCAAGATTTTTTATCTTATCTGCGATAATGCCGCACTCAACTCCTGCGTGTATTGTCTGTATCTCAGGACTTCTTCCATACATTTTTTCATATACTGATGTCATTACATCTCTGAGCTTTGATTCTCTTTGATATTCCCAAGCAGGATACTCTCCTGATATATCACATACACCTCCGAGCTGTTCTGTCAGACATTCCAGTCTGTCTATAAGCTCCGCCTTTTCTGAGCTTACGGCGCTTCTTACGGAATATGATATAACCACCTCTGAACCATTACATTCAAGAATACCGAGGTTTAGCGAGGTCTGCACAAGACCCTCTATATCGCTGCTCATTTTCTGAATACCGTTTGGAAGGCATACCAACGCAGCTATAACTCTGTCCGCACAAGCCTTAGTCATAACCTCTGTCTCTGCCTTTTCTTTTGCCTCAGAACACCTTAACGCTTTAATTGACATTTCCGGGTCTGTATTAATATACTCCACCCTTATTGTATCATTCATCAGTGCAGCTATTGCCTCAAGCCTGTCAACAGCCTTATCCGGTACAATAAGCTCCGCCTCTGCAAATTTGGCGATGGCATTATCCTTTTCACCGCCGCTTACATCTATGATTCCGATTTCACACTCCTTTGAAATATTTCTTAAAGCTCTTCCAAGAAGCACATTTGCATTAGCTCTGCCACAGATAATTTCCACTCCTGAATGTCCGCCTGTAAGACCGTCTACTCTTAAATTTACCCTGCTGCCCTTTACAACTGTCCGCTCCACAGGAAGTTTGCATCTTACCGTCGCGCCGCCTGCGCAGCCTGCCAAAAATATTCCTTCCTCCTCCGAATCTATGTTGAGCATATATTTCCCGCTTATATCTGACAAATCCATAGCTGCAGCGCCAAGCATGCCAATCTCCTCATCTACTGTAAATATCGCCTCTATTGCAGGATGTTCTATATCCTCTGCTGCCAGTATAGCCAGCGCATAGGCCACCGCAATACCATCGTCTGCGCCGAGAGATGTTTGCTTTGCATACAAATAACCGTCGCTGTATTCCAAATCAAGCCCTTCGCATTCAAGATTTTTTGTACAGTCTGCCTCCTTTACGCTTACCATATCAAGATGTCCCTGAATAATCACCGTCTCTCTGTCCTCATAACCCTTGCTGGCCGGCTTTTTGATAACTATGTTATAACAATCGTCCTGACGGTATGAAAGCTTGTGTTCCTTCGCAAATTCCACGCAATAATTGCTGATTTTCTCCACATTTCCTGAACCATGCGGTATGCTACAAAGCTCGCTGAAATATTTGAATACTTCTGCCGGCTCCAAATTCTGTACCACCTTTGCATTTGCCGACTGTATATTTTCCACTCTCTGCATATCTTCCATTGTAATTTCCTCGCTTTTAAATTTTATAAATCATAGGTTATAATTTGTCTTTAAATATGCCTTATATCAAGCACAAAACCATACGCCCTGCCATTTATTATATACAAGACAACCGATTTAATCAATATTTCTTGCAACTGAAATCAATATATCCATATTTTTCAGGCATAAGCCGACACTCTTCCACTCCTTTAAGTCAATACGCCTTCTGCCCGCTAAGTAATTTATCCAGCATATCAGCCAGCGGTTCCATAGCATTTTTTACCTCCTGCTGCGTATTTGTCTGAGCGCCTGCCTCTATAAGCATAGACCTTCCTCTCAAATGAAGGCAGTATCTATAAGCATTGATATAAATATTCCGCATAAGCCCCGGATAATAGGCTTCTCCCAGCAAATGCATCTGAAGGCTCATCGCAAGATTATCCGACCTGAATGGATTATAAAGATAGTCTATATTTCCATTGATATTACTGTAGCTAAGACCGTTGAAAAACATAAGCTTTGCCGTCTGTTTTCCGTCAACCTGCGTTACCAGATGCGTAGTTTCTGCCACGCCGTCCCTGTGTAAATCTATTACAACCTCTATTGACGGATTGCTGTTTAAAATTTTTGCTATCCCCTCCTGTGCATAGGTATAAGCCTTACTTCTGTCCAATTTGCCATTTACCAAATCATAAACGCTTCTGTCGTGTATAACATTGTACCCATATTTCTGAGTAAGCAGCTGCGTAAGATAATCTCCAACCCCCACAATAGTTGTTGTGTCATCTCCAGCCTTTGAGTCTTTAAACCCCTCCTGGGAATGTGTGTGAAATATAAGTATCTGCGGCTTGGACGCGTCCTTTTTTATTCCAAGCTCTTTGTTTACTAATTCTTCCGGTTTAAATATCTCATTTGTCAGGGACGTAATACTTGTCACTGTATAAAACCCCTTAGCAAAATTGTAATTGCTAAGCTGCGCCTTTGAATATACCTTGCCCGTTATATTATTTCTTGATATGGCGGCTGCAACCTCTGCGGCGGCTGTTACGCTCTGCGGTGCTTGGGTTTCCTCCTGCCCATTTGCATCAACTGCAGGTGCGTCCGCATGGGTCTCACTGTTATTTTCCGTTCCTGTCGTTTCATTTTCCACGATATTTATAACCTCCTCAGAATCTGCCGAAACTATGCCGTCGCCATAATCTGTCTCCCAATAATAATCATTTGCCATAAGATATTCGTTCATAGGATATATATCATTGACTATCGCCCCAAATATTCCCTTATCCCCTTCATACTCCAAATTATTTACAAATAAATATGAAGGCATGCCTGTCTCAATCAGAGCCTCGCCTGCCACATTTGACAATACCTTAAGAATCTCGGTTTTTTGAATAAACATTGCCGAAACCCACAATATGAATACCGTTAGCAGCACTGCCGCAATTTTTTCCTGCTTTCTCAACAAAGGTCATCTCCACATAGCCTGTCACTAATCTGTACTCTGTGACTATATCTTTTTCATTATATGAAACTGTTTTTGCAATATTACCTGTTATTTAAAAATAAATTATTATATCACTTCCCTACCCCGCAATCAGATTAATTGAATCTGCAATAATTGAGCCTATCACCTGTACATTACAGTCAATATCCTTTGGAGTTACATACATTTCCGCCATAGCGGGCGAAACGACCTCCTTAGCCAGAGCATATTTTTCATCCTCCGTATAAAGTTCCATAATTCCCTCAAAGCCCTCAAGCCCCTCAACCTCAGACAATGATGTAAGAAATGTATCAATGGCGTCGTACACTATGGTTGGCGCATCAATTACGGTTGGTACTCCTATTGCCACAACGGGAACGCCTATATTTTCTTTAGTAATTCCAACTCTGTGGTTTCCAACGCCGGAACCGGGATTAATGCCTCTGTCTGACAACTGAATTGTGGTGTTAAGCCTGTTTGCATTTCTTGCGGCAAGGGCGTCAATGGCTATAACCACAGCCGGTTTTGTAATTTTTACAACGCCTTTAATTATATCTGCTGTCTCCATACCTGTCTGTGCCATCACGCCGGGACATATGGCTGCAATCCTTGTCTCATCATTCTCCCCTTCCCGCAAATGACTGTTAATACCAAGTTTATCAATCACATCCGGTCCGAGAGAATCCGCAGTCACCTCCCTGTTTCCAAGCCCCACCACTAAAATATCTTTTTCCCCTGATGTGTAAGGTTTAACCAGTTCTTCGATATGATGCGAAAGTATTTTCGTTAATCTGGATCCATACTCCTCGTCAGCACAGCCAAGCTCCTCCGCCTCGATAGTAATATAAACACCCATAGGTCTGTTAAGAATTTTCTCGCCATTTTTATTTACTATTTCAAGAACCGTAACCTTAATCTGCGTCTTGTCATCAACAATTTCATTTACTATAATTCCTTTGTATCGGCTGTCGCTTTGGTCAACGTTTTCATTAATTTCCAGAGCCAAGTCTGTACGAATATTTACATTCATAATTCCATTTCTTCCTTTCCTGCCCAAATCTTCTTGGAGACATGCAATAATTTTTTAAATATATTGTTAGCTTTTATATTGTTGACTTTTTTCACAAATTTTAACAAATTATTGTTGACAATCAGGAAACCTTATTATAGAATACAGTGGTATGTTTACATTAGAACGTCCGTGTCCGGCTTTAATGCGAAACAGATAAAATAATCGATAATAATTTTTATTGGAGGTGTACGGATTTGGCTAACATTAAATCTGCTAAGAAGAGAGTTATTACTAGTCAGGCTAGAGCTGAGAGAAATAAGGCTATTAAGTCAAGAGTTAAGACTTTTGTAAAGAAGGTTGATGCTGCTGTTGCTGCCGGCGATAAGGCTGCTGCTGAGGCTGCATTGCCAGTTGCTATCGCAGAGATTTCTAAAGCTGCTTCTAAGGGTATCTACCACAAGAACACAGCTGCCAGAAAGGTTTCTCGTATAACAAAAGCTGTTAACTCATTAGCATAATATATAATTACATTAAATATAAAAAGAACCGATGTCATCACCCACTCACATCGGTTCTTTTTTGTTATACAGGAATTTTTCATTTTCATTTTCTCATAACAAAATGTATATGTTTCAGCTGCGCTCCCTGCGTTTCTACAACTCTCCTCTCATAAGCTTTCTCCACCATTTTCCGGTCTCTGACAATTCATCAACAGTCCATCCGCTGGTCTTATTACATGAAGAACTGATAAGTGCAGACTTCTCGTCTTTGTTGCTGATATTCCAAACTATATAGCTTATATTGTACTGTTTAAATAATTTCGCCCACTCTTCCGCTGAATTATAATCAACCGTTCCTGCACCTGAAGCTTCACATATACTACATTCGCTCACAAATACAGGTACTCCGTTTTCTACAGCCTTCTTTAACTTATTGCGCAAATCATCCTTATGGGTTGCCGCATAGAAATGAAGCACATACATACAGTTATGGTCTGACAGCTTATTGCCTATAACTGAGTCTACTTCCTGAGACCAGTTGTTAGTACCTACCAGCACCAGCGCCTCATTGTCATATTTTCTTATGGCCGCTATTACCGACTCCGCATACGGCTTTATCTGGCTGTTCCAATCTGAACCTGTCGGCTCGTTGCAGATTTCGTATATAACATTATTGTTGCTGCTGTACTTCTTTGCCATTTCCTCAAAAAATGCTATTGCCTCGCTTTTACACTCGTTTGGATTGAAAGCCAGTACATGCCAGTCGATTATTACATACATTCCAAGCTCAGTTGCATATTTTACGCCATCATCAATCTTTTTCTTTAAATCTGACTGATTTCCTCCCGCAAGATACCCGCCTTCTCTCACATACATTGCAAGTCGTATAACATTGGCACCCCAGTCGTCCCTGAATGTCTTAAATGCCTCTTTGTTGATATACTGCGGAAACCACTGGATACCATGCGTACTTGGTCCTTTAAGCTGTATCTTGTTGCCCTTTGCGTCAACCAAATCTGTTCCCACCACATGGAGACCGCCATATGCTTCAGGTGGTGTTACAGGAGTTGTTGAAGTCCCTGAACTGCTGTCAGAACCGGATGAACTGCCGGATGAACTGCCGGATGAACTGCCGGATGAACTGCCGGAACTGCCCGACGAACCGCTGGAACTGCTGTTTCCGTTGCCTTCCGCAACTGTCGTTCCTCCTGAAGATGTAGCTTCCATTTTATAATCTGAAATTACATATTCGGAATCAGTGCTTACAATGATTCCAATCCCTGTTACAGAACCGCCACTGCTAATAGCTTTGTTATAATCCGCAGGGGTAATTATCAAATTTGAACCTGAGGTATTTATTGAACAATTCCAGCTCTGCGATATAGAAAGACCATTTTTTGCAGGAATTGTTACCTTCCATTCTTTGACATCAGCCGGGCTGTTATTATTAATTATAACATCGTACTGTACAAACTTTTTGCCGTTACTGTCCCAAGAATTGACCGACTTAAACTGAGCTGTGACATTTGAAGCTATATCAGAGCCGCCGGAACCACTTCCACTGCCGCCGTTTTCACCATTGACTCCGCCGCCGTTTTCGCTGCTTCCATTCTCAGCTCCATCTCCGCTTTCGACACTGGTTTCATTGCCTCCATCAGATGCTTTATCAGTACTGCCTGCAGTTCCGTTTTTATCAGTCCCGCTGATTGAAGGATCCCCATTTCCCGCAGTCTGTTTTCCGTTATTGCAGCCCTTAAGGCACAATCCGGCTGCAATGACAATAATAATTACCAGCATTGCAGCCGCAGCGCCTATAATTATTCCAAGCCTCTTTTTACTTATATTCATATTCAGCTTCATACTCTGCCTCCCTTTGAGCTATACTTCACAATAATCAGCTCAACACCGATTTTATCCGCAATTCTGCCGTTTTTTACTCTTTCCTCAATATCTGCAAAATCCTTTAATGCATCTTTTATTTCATCGCTGCTAAAATACTTTGCCTGCACAGCGTATTTTCCAACCACAAATGGAGCCACGCCCATCTGCCTCGCAATATCAGCATTTACCATACCGTTTTCCAGCGCTTCTTTTACCTGCAGTATTCCGTTAAACTGCCTTGTGATCAGATAGAGAATCCTCATAGGCGGCTCTTTTAATGTAAGCAAATCGTAATACAACTGCAATGCCTGCTGCTGTTTCTTGGTGGCTATAGCCGTAATCATATCAAATATTCTGCTCTCCGTCTGTGTTATGCAAACTGCTTCCACAGCCTTTACTGTTATCACATCCTCGTCAAGGCAATAGCTTACGAGCTTGTCAAGCTCCATTTTAATTCCGTCCATACCGGAGCCTGTCTTTTCAAGCAAAAGTTCTACCGCAGGCTTTTCTATAACCTTGTTATCCTTTTTCAAAAGCCCTGCAATCCATTTTTCAAGGACTGCAGGAGTCTGAGGCTTCATTTCACTGACATAGCCTTTTTCCGATACAGCCTTATAAACCTTATTCCGCTTATCAATTTCGCTCTCGACAAATACCATAATAAGATAATCAGGTATATTTTTTATATATTCTGCCAGTTCTTCATTTGAGCTTTTAAAAAATCCGCTGTCCTCAACCACTATAAGCCTGTGTTCACTGAAAAACGGCATTGTATCGCATATATCAAGCACATCCTTAAGTACGATTTTATCGCCCTCAAAGTAGGAATAATTTATGATGTCCTCTCCGACGATTGCCTCTCTTAGCTTATCCTTGTACTGCTTTTTCAGATATGGCTCGTCGCCGTAAATCAGATATACGCTTTTATATTCATTTGACTTGATGTCCTCGTTAATAATCTTCACAGTTGTTTCTACGCCTTTTCCTCTTGATTTTTATATTATAACATTTTTATTTTGTTTTTACTATATGAATATTTTACATTTGCTGTTGCAGTCTTAAAGGTTTTCGGATTTATTAAATTTCTCTGTACATTTTTTAAGAATGTGCTAAAATAACTGCCGTACATTTTAAATTTTCAACATCGAGGTACCAGACATGAAAAAAGACAAAATAATTACATTTGGTGAAATTATGCTCCGTCTCTCACCGGAGAATAATGAGCGTTTTACACAATGCCACGCATTTGAAGCGGTTTACGGCGGCGGCGAGGCTAACACTGCTGTTTCTCTCTCCAACTTTGGAGTAGACACAAGTTATGTAACGAAGCTTCCTGCTCACACTATTGGTCAGAGCGCAGTAAATGCTCTTCGTCAGTATGGCGTTGATACCAGCTTAATTGTAAGAGGCGGCGACCAGATTGGCATATATTTTCTCGAAAAAAAGACCAGCCAGAGACCAACTAACGTCATATACAACAGAAGCGGTTCGGCTATCGCTCTCGCTTCACCTGAGGATTTTGACTGGGATAAAATATTTAAGGACGCAACATGGTTTCATTTTTCAGGCATCACTCCTGCCATCAGCGACACCATGTCAGACATCTGCATAACCGCCTGCAAAAAGGCTAAGGAGCTTGGTCTTACCGTAAGCTGCGATTTGAATTACAGAAGCAAGCTCTGGTCCAGCGAAAAGGCAAACCAGGTTATGACAGAAATCTGCAAATATGTGGATATTTGTATTGCCAACGAGGATGACGCCATAGGAATATTTTCTACGGACGCAGCAGGTGTAACTGAGGAAAAAAATGCTTATATTGCCAAAAAACTTATGAAACGTTTTTCATTTAAGATGGTGGCTTCCGTATGGCGTACGGAAACCTCTATCACTACATTTAAGCTACAGTCAATGATATATACGGAGGGCAAGGCCTACTACAGCAAGGAATACTATATGCATATCCTTGATTATATCGGTGCCGGAGACGCTTACTGCGCCGGTATTATATACAGTCTTATCAATAATTTTGAGCCTCAGAAAGCAGTAGAATTTGCCAATGCAGCAAGCTGCCTTAAGCACACTGTAAGCGGCGACTTTAATCTTGTTACTGTTGACGAGGTTACGAGGCTCGCCTTTGGAAATACCGGAAACGAGGTTCAACGCTAGAGGGTTGTTTCAGCTAATCGGGTCTTCTGCGCCGGACAGTTTACGAAGCTTCGGTTCATCAGCAATCCGGCTAACGCAGTTTTGTCCGTATGCGATAATTTTTGCCATCGGTCTCAACTGTTATCTGACCGCACTCCGCTGTCACATATACTTTTGAATTGACGCTTTCCAGTCTGTCTAAGGTCTGCTTCGACGGATGTCTGTAACGGTTATTTACACCGCAGGATATCAGGGCAAATCTTGGGCGGACTTTTTCTATGAACTCAATATTGCTGGAACCTGCCGAGCCATGATGTGCTGTCTTAAGTATAGTAACACTCTTAGAGCCACCTTTTGAGCCATATTCTTCATTCAGTTCACTTTCCGGCATTTTCTTTTGCACCGTCTCCAACTCATCTTCCAGAGCTTTCTCAAGCTCTCTTTCACCCATTTCCTCTATATCCCCTGTAAGCAGCATACTAAAATTCTGCTTTTGAAACATATATACCGCAGAAGCGTCATTCATACTTGAAGTTTTATAATCCTTATCCGGGTGCAGGCACACAAATTTTCCGTCTATTATATCTCCCTTTTTTGCATACATTACATTTATCCCAGCCGCCTCGGCGCTGCCAATAAGCCTATGATAGTTATCATTTTCCGAAAGCATACTATTATCTCTTATATCAGGAACCACAATATTTTCTATAACAATTTCCTCTCCTTTTTCTGTTATATCAATAAGCTCCAATATTCCGCTTATATGGTCTGTGTCTGCATGGCTTACCATTACATAATCAAGCCTCGTCACCCCATTGTACAAAAGCATAGGATATATTCTTTTGCTGCCTACATTTTTTACATCGCTGCTGCCACCGTCAATAAGATACGTGGAACTTTCATCTCTTACTAATATGCAGTCTCCCTGCCCCACATCTGCCATATCGACAGTCAGGTTTCTATGGGTCTTGGGAATTATTACCCACATTGCCGCCACAACAGCCAAAAGATATATTTTAGAGGGCTTTTTTGTCAAATGTATCAGTGCCGAAAACGCTCCAATCGTAATATAAAACACAATACAGCAGCTTATGTCAGGACTTCCTGTAACATATGTATTTCCGGGAATATTTTCAAAAATACGGCACAAAAATGTATAAAAATTAAGTATATAATGTACTGCTCCCACAAAAAATGCTGCGGCAGCAGGAGAGACTATCAATCCTGCAAGAGCCGCCAGCAATGCGCACAAAAGCAGAAGCGACATTAGCGGAATTGCAATTACATTAAGAAATACGCTATATACAGGCAGCTTGTAATACTGACACATAATTACGGGCATTGTCACAAGACTTATGCTTATACTGCAAAAAATATTTCCCAAAACAGCCGCCAGTGCCATATAACATTTTCTTCTTACTTTCTCCCTCTTCCTGTCCGTTTTTTCTATACGTTCTTTTAATTCAGATAAAAATATTTTCTCAAAGGCAGGATATACAACTGCAATTCCTATAATTGCGCCAAATGACAGCAAAAATCCGGTATTACAAATTACCCATATGTTTTCCAGTATCAAAAGTACGGCCGCAATACTAAGTCCTGTCAAAATATCATAGGTTCTTCCCAGCACATCCGCTCCCATACATACCACGCACATTATAACAGCTCTTTTGGCAGATATTCCGTTTCCGGTCATCACTGCATATAGCGTCAATACAGTTATGCTTATGCAAAACGGCATTACATAACCACTTAACAACCTTTTTGTCAATCTGTAAATCAGCACCCCTATAAACGACACATGAATTGAGCTTATCGCCAGCAAATGTGCTATACCGCAGTTCTGATACAGCTTATATATATCCTCATCAAGTTCCTCCCTGTCTCCCAGCACCACCGCTTTTAATACTCCTGCATCCTGACTGTCCGCCGCATTTTCATAAACCCTGTCTATTTGATTTTTAAGTTTGTTCAGAAAATGCCGCACACAATCAGCCTTTTTTATAATTTCAAAGCTACTGCCCTTAACCTTATAATCGACGCCGATTGAGCGGTAATAACTTCTTTCATTAAACTGCCCCTCATTTCTTGGCTCCTCAAAGCTGCTGGTATTCCCTGATATCTGCACAATATCTCCCGGCTCTAAATTTTCACCTTCAGCCATATTCACAAGAACCGTTATTCCCTTATATTCTGTATTATCTGCATAAATCCTACAGTCCTTTACTATAAGTCTTACCCCGTAATTACTTACTTTTACGGAATCCACACGTCCCACAAGAGTTACAGCATTTTCATTTATATTGTCAAACGGAAAATTTTCTTCTGAGTGCAGCCTTGTATTTGCTGCATATAGATAAAAAATCAAGAAAAGCGCCGCCGCGGCTATTGTATAACCGCCTGCGCCTTTTACTCCGATACCTCTGTACCGGACACATAGAAATGTCATCAAAACAGTGCCGGCCCCTACGGGCAGAACGCACCATTTCGGAAGGATGACAGCGCATAGCACCGAAACCAGCAATACAACTGCCATCCATACTAATGGTCTTTTTATAAAATCGCCTCCTAAGTTCCTACAATATCATAATTAAACTGAAGGTTAGAATCCAAAGGAACAGTATCTCTATATGCTTTGGTTGTATCTCCGTTAATCATTATCTGCACCGAATCTATTCCCTTTAAACTGCACAATGTATTGACTATAGAATATACAGGAAGCTCACTTGACACATTTACCATTTCATTTAAAAATGACGAATCAAGATTTACATAGCAGACGCCCTCAACCACCGAAATACTCAGCAGCTTCAAATTTACCGGAAGCGTTGCCTCGCTGTCGTTATCTGATGGTCCGCTGATTAATCTTTCCATAACCACCTTTTCCAGAGATACATTTTTGCTGTAGGCTATTTTCTGTCTTTTTCTGACAAGCTTATCTCCAAGAGAATTGGCATAATAAAGGTCTACCTCCCTCCATTCGATTGATGCCATACCTCCTACGGAATCATCCACAAAATCATCTGCCTCCAGAAGCCACATACTCTTTCCGTCAGAATACTGTGCGACTACATTTTCAACATATATCTGCACATACCGCACTTCCGGAATCTGGGTTATTGTTTTTACCAGTCCTGCCCTAAGCAAAAGCTCTGCGTCATCAGGCATATCGTTATAGCCCTTGTTAAAATAGACCGAGACTACGTCTGATTCTAAGGTTACATTTTCAACAGCCACATATTCAGGCATAAGACATATATATTTTGATTTCTTCTGCATCTCTTGCATCTGGTCTATAAGCTCTCTTGCAAGCTTCAGCGTATTTTTAGTCTCCGACTCATATTTTACTGTAACCAGCTGATTTCCGGCTCCGTTTTTGTAAAATATATCATATCCTGTCTCCTCGCTTTTTGAACAGCCTGCTATTCCAAATATGCCGACAGTAAAAAGCGAAATAATACACAGTATGCTTTTCAACTTTTTAAATGAATACATAAAATCACCACCAATCAACATCTGCTGCCTGTCAGCCCACATAGTTAAGAGGGATTCTTACCGTAAACGTAGTTCCTGTACCCTCCTCACTGTGAAGCTTCACAGTTCCGTGATGCATAAGTATAATCTTCTGGACAATCGCCAGTCCAAGTCCTGTTCCTCCCGTTTCCCGCGACCTTGCCTTGTCGACTCTGTAAAAACGGTCAAAGACCTTGTCTTGGCTCTCTTTTGGTATGCCTATACCTGAATCCTCTACTCTTACATAAAAATATTGGTAATCCGCATTTAAAGATACATGCACCCAACCGTCAAATTTATTGTACTTAATAGCATTTTCCACAAGATTTGATATTACCTGAGTAAATTTAACCTCATCAATCTCAGCCACAACCGGCCTGAAACTTTCAAAAAGTATCTCAACATTCTTTTTCTGGGCAATAGGCTTTAATCTCTTTAAAATAATTTCCAACAGTTCATTAATATTAACCGAAGTTATATTCATAGAATCCGCCGACTTGTCCATTTTTACCAGCGACAACAAATCCTCTATAATCTTGCTCTCTCTGTCTATCTCGCTTGTGATGTCCTGCATAAACTCCTTATAAAGCTCTATCGGAACATCCTCCTGCATATTCAGCGAATCTGCCAGAACCTTAATGGATGTAATAGGAGTTTTAAGCTCGTGCGAAACATTTGATACAAATTCCTGTCTGTTCTGGTCTAAGTCGCTTGCCTTATCCATTATGGTATTGAAATTCCTTGCAAAGCCTCTTAACTCCGTACAGCCTTTTACACTTACTCTCTTATCTGTATGTCCTAAAGCCACGTCCTCAACAGTCCTTAATGCTCCCTTTACAGACTTTCCGCTAAACCTGCATATAACAAACAACACAGCTCCAATCAGCACAACAATAGAAAATACTGAAATAAAGATTTGTTCAGCAACATCCGACATAAAACTGTCCACTTCTGAGATATCCTTATCTACCAAAAGAATCCCCATAAGCTTTCCCGCAGAATTGTATATGGGTGTCACAGCCTCCATAGTTCCTGTGGTGCTGTCATACTCGGCCGTATTCTTGCCGCTTATATAGGTATTAATCGCTCTCTGATTCAGCAAGCTTTTGTCCGTATCAATATAGTAGGAATCCAATACAATAACAAAATTAACGTCAACAACTCTTACTCTAAATGAATTGACTGTAGAGTAAGTACGAAGCTGGGAATACACTCCCGCCTTCTCTGCCTCCGAAAATGTAGAATATTCGGAAAATTCTCCGGACATTATCGCAGCGCTTGTCTGCAAACTGATTACCTCTTCACTTATAATATTAGCTCTGTAATATTGATTTGAAATTTCAACCATTACTAATAATGGAATAACTGAAAACGCAAATACAAATATAAAGGCTCTGACTCTTATACTTCCAATCTTTGATGATATTTTCGTCCAAAATTCACCAATATTAAATCGAAACCTACTTTTTTCTTTTAATTTACTTTTATCAAACATAATAATAATATCCCATACCCCATTTTGTATGAACATATTTAGGTTCACTTGGATTGTCTTCTATTTTTCCCCTGAGCCTTCTGACATGTACGTCCACTGTTCTTGCGTCTCCCGGATAATCATAGCCCCATACAATATTAAGAAGGCTCTCCCTGCTGTAAACCTTATTTGGATTCTTCACCATAAGTTCAAGCAAATCAAATTCCTTTGCAGTAAGATTAATCTCTTTATCATTTATAAACAGGCTTCGGCTGTCGCAATCCAGTTTCATATCCCTTATAGAAATAATATTGCTATTTTTCGGCGCAGCCTCTTTCTTTACATTTCTTCTCAAAATAGCTTTTATTCTTGCCTTTACCTCAAGAATATTAAAAGGCTTTGTTATATAATCGTCAGCGCCATATTCCAAGCCTAGAATTTTATCCATATCATCGCCCTTTGCCGTAAGCATAATTATAGGTACGCTTGAAAATTCTCTTATCATCTGGCATACCTGCATGCCGTCCAGCTTAGGAAGCATTATATCCAAAAGGATAATATCAAATTCCTCACTTTTTGCCTTCTCTAAAGCCTCCTCGCCGTCATAGGCGCAGTCCACTTCCATTCCGTCCTGCTCAAGACTGAACTTAAGTCCCTTAACAATCATTTTTTCATCATCTACAACCAAAACCCTGTTCGCCATATCAACAATCACACCTTCTCACACTTTTATTAAATCTTTTATCTTTTCATATGATGCATTTTTAATGCCGCCCACCTTCATTATATCTTCAATCTGCTCAAATCTGCCGTTGGCATTTCTGTAGCTTATTATATCCTGCGCTCTCGCTTCCCCTATGCCCGGCAGCGTCATAAGCTGTTCGGCTCCCGCTGTATTAATGTTCACCTTTTCGCTGCCCAAAATACTTCCAATGCCGCCTTCACTCTGCGCGCTTAATACTTCCTCTTCAGATGGAACATATATCCTCTGACCGTCCTCAACTATCTCAACAAGATTAAGATACTCCCTGTCAGCCTTATCACTAAAGCCTCCGGCAAGCTCAATAACCTCATATATTCTTGCGCCTTCCCGGCATTTATAAACATCGGGTTTGTTGACATAACCGCACACATAGACATAATATTCTTCCTTATCGGCTTTCTGTTCCGCAGAAGCTATGTCATCGCCGCTGACTGACTGACTTACGCTGTAATCGTTGTCCAATAAGCTTCCGTATTCGCCTGCGCCATTTTCCGAAACACCATATCTGCTGACACAATATGCAACGCCACATATTATAATTATCAGCAAAATAAAGATACGCTTTATTAAATAAGGTTTTTTAACAAAATAATTTACAAAATTCATCATAATCATCTCCAATCACTGATGTGAATAGAGACCTTTTTTGCACATTATAATTGTACAAAAATAATTTTAATAATACAAGTGCAAATCTTTCTGAAATATAGTACAATGTTATAGATATTTTTAACTACAGGAGGGTTTTGTTTTGGAAAACAGCAAAAAAACTATTAAAAGGCAGCGGCGAAAGCTGATTGAAAATACTATTGACGGAATTGCATGTGGAAATATTGTCTATGTTCTGGCATTTGTAATTCCTCTTGTTATGTTTGTAATATTATATTTCTTGAACCGCATATATCCTTTTGGCAATAACTGTTATCTGCGTTCGGATATGTACCACCAGTACGCTCCGTTTTTCTCTGAATTGTGGAACAAGATACGAAACGGTGAATCCCTCACATATTCCTGGAATATAGGCATGGGAACAAATTTCACATCTCTTATGGCATACTATCTTGCCAGCCCTATAAACTGGATTATAGCTCTTTTTCCGCAAAAATATATGATAGAAATCATGAACGTAATTATCATACTAAAGCTCACATTTTCAAGTCTCACAATGTGCTATTATATAACACATCACTTTAATACAAAAAAGGCTTATATTGCAGCTTTCGGTATATTTTATGCTTTTTCCGGATATGTTGCGGCTTACAGTTGGAATATTATGTGGCTCGACTGCATCTTGCTCCTTCCTCTTATAATGCTTGGTCTTGAACGCCTCGTAAATGAAAATAAATGCTTTCTTTACTGCATAACTCTTGGGCTTTGCATTTTTACCAACTACTATATTTCTATAATGGTATGCTTAAGCGTAATTTTGTACTTTTTAGTCCTGATAATAGCCTATAATGGTCCAAGAAAGCCTGTAATATATATTAAAAAAATATTGAACTGGTGTATATATTCACTGCTTGCGGGAGGTCTTGCTGCCTGCCTGCTTTTGCCTGAACTATATACATTTTCACTGTCTGCATCAAGCACTATTTCTTTTCCTAAAAAGGTTTCGGCTTACTTTTCTATATTAGAAATGCTTGTACGACAGCTTATGAATGTCCCTGTGCATATGGGACTTGAGCATTATCCTAATATATACTGCGGCGTCGCCATATTCATTCTGATACCGCTTTATATTATGAACAAGAAAATAAATATCCGCGAAAAGATTGGCAAGTGCCTTTTGCTTCTTGCTTTTCTCCTCGCCTATAATATTAATATTCTTAACTTTATATGGCATGGCTTACACTTTCCAAACAGCCTTCCTTGCCGTCAGGCGTTTATATATATATTCTTCGTGATAATTATGTCATATGAAGCGCTGCAAAATATCAGAGAATATACCAACAGCCAGTTTACGGGTTCAGTTTGGTTCGGAATTATATTTTTAGTTCTTTCGGAGCAGATATTTAACAGCAAGGACGACTATGGCCTTAATGTATTTTATATAAGCGGAGCATTTATACTATTATACGCTCTGGTTTTTTACTTGGCCAGAAGCAAAAAATTTCACCCAAGAACTATATTATTCGCGGGTATGTGTCTGGCCGTGATTGAGGCAATTGTCAATATGAATGAAACGGGGCTTGGCACAACCAGCAGAAGCGCATATCTTTTAGATTACAACGCTGTCAAAACCGTCACGGAAACAGTCGAAGAAAATGACGGGACATTTTACAGAATGGATAAGATTACAGGCGCCCGTTCAAAGAATGACGGAGCTTGGCACAACTATCATACTATTTCCACATTTTCTTCAACTTCAAATGAGGGAATGTCGAAATTATATAAAAACATCGGAATGATAGGAACCACAAACGCTTATGGCTATGACGGTTCAACATTGCTTACCAATTCGCTTTTTTCTGTAAAATATCTTATCAGCAATCAGATTCTTGCAGAAGATAAATTTATGACCTACTATACCGGCTCTGACGGAGAATTTATTTATCAGAATAATTACACCCTTCCAATTGGATTTATGGTGGATAAGGATTTTGATAACAACTGGACTCCTACCTCTTTGTTAAACGGAATTGAAAATCAGAACAGTATGATTAAATATATGACGGGCGTTAGTGACGTTTTTGAGTTACTGATAGAATACGGCACCGGCAACACTTTTACCTTTATGCCTGAAAAGAGCGGACACCTCTATCTTGTGTATGAAAATACTGACAATAAGTCAATTACTGTCTATGCAGGTAACAAGTTTTTTGATTTTTCCAACTTAAAGAGCAATCCGCACACACTTGACATCGGCTATGTTTCCGACACCGACGAAGTCACCATAATAGCGGACGAGCCAATGTCTCTGTCCGTATATCTGCTAAATTCGGAAAAATTTATAGAAGCCTATAATATTCTTAATGAGAGCAGTCTCAATGTGACAAAATGGTCTGACACCAGAATTGATGGAACTATAAATGTAAAAGAGGACGGAACATTTTTCCTGTCAATTCCTTACGACGCGGGCTGGTCATTGTATGTCGACGGAAAAAAGACAGATACCTATGCCATTGAGGATGCTTTATTAGGCGCTTATCTTACAACAGGCGAGCATACTGTCGTATTAAAATATACGCCTGTAAACCTAATTTTGGGTTGCATTATTACACTGATATGCATTATTATATTGGTTGCAATTTATCAGTGCAAAAAAATGATTGCCAAAGGTACTATTAATATCACAAAGCTGCCTCCTTCCATTCAAAATTTAATCAATGAGAAGGATGAAATCATTGCTGCCAAAAAAAGCGTGTTTGATGATAACTTCAATGATGATGATACTGTCGTCACAGGCGAAGATTCCGGCGGTATAGACTTAAATATTGACAGCTCTGCAATTCTTAAAAATAACGTCGAGAAAATTATGAGTGATATGGATGACTTTGATAATATTTAATTTCTGTTTACACATAAAAAATTAATTTTTTATACGGAGGAATAAAATTATGAAACTTTGGGGCGGACGCTTCACAAAGGAAACTGACAAGCTGGTAAACAACTTTAACGCTTCTATTTCATTTGACCAGAAATTTTACAGACAGGACATAACAGGCAGCATTGCCCACGCTGCTATGCTTGGAGAAGCAGGCATTATTACAAAGGAGGAAAGCGTGCTGATTCAGCAGGGACTTAGTGGTATTCTTGATGATATTGATTCAGGAAATCTCGAAATAACAGACGAATACGAGGATATCCACACATTTGTGGAGGCAACTCTTATTGAGCGAATAGGCGAAGTTGGTAAAAAGCTCCACACCGGAAGAAGCCGTAACGATCAGGTTGCACTGGATATGAGGCTTTATACAAGAGCTGAGGTTTTAAGGGTTGACGAGGAGCTTAAAGCCCTTATGGCAGTTATTCTTAGAATTATGAAAGAAAATACTGAATCCTATATGCCGGGCTTTACACATCTTCAAAAAGCACAGCCTGTCACTGTTGCACACCATTTCGGCGCATATTTTGAAATGTTTAAACGTGACAGAAGCAGACTTGCAGATATATATGAAAGAATGAACTACTGCCCGCTCGGGGCAGGCGCTCTGGCAGGCACCACCTATCCGTTAGACAGGGAGCTTACTGCAGAGCTTCTTGAATTTGCAGGTCCTACTCTTAACAGTATGGACTCTGTGTCAGACAGGGATTATCTGATAGAATTTTTAAGCGCCCTCTCAATTATTATGATGCACCTCAGCAGATTTTCTGAGGAAATATGTATCTGGAACTCTAACGAATACAAATTTATTGAACTTGATGACGCATACAGCACAGGCAGCAGCATTATGCCGCAAAAGAAAAACCCTGACATTGCCGAGCTTGTACGCGGTAAGACCGGACGTGTGTACGGAGCGCTTATGAGCCTTCTTACTACTATGAAAGGGCTTCCTCTCGCCTACAACAAGGATATGCAGGAGGACAAGGAGCTTTCCTTTGACGCATTTGATACAGTTAAGGGCTGCATAAGCCTTTTCAGAGGAATGATTGACACCATGAAATTTAACAATACCCGTATGGAAGATAGTGCAAAGAAGGGCTTCACAAATGCCACAGATGCCGCTGACTATCTTGTAAAAAAAGGCGTTCCTTTCAGAGACGCTCATGGAATTGTTGGACAGCTTGTGCTTATGTGCATTGAAAAAGGCATTGCTCTTGACGACCTTTCACTGGAAGAATACAAGTCTGTAAGCCCTGTCTTTGAAAATGACATTTACGACGCCATCAGCCTAAAGACCTGCGTTGAAAAACGTCTCACTCTCGGCGCTCCGGGACCCGATATAATGAACAAGGTTATTAAGCTTTGTGACGAGTACATGAACGACTAATATTCAACTGCGGGTCAATATAGCTGCAAATATGTAAAACAGGCAGGCTTACTTGATATTTTTGCTTGCATAACTAAATAAAAACAAACCTATGTCCGGCAACAACTTAATCCGACATAGGTTTGTTTTTTAACTCCGGCAGCCCGGCTGTATTACACTCTCACTCTTGTTCCTTTAGTGTCTCTGTGCGCCAGCTTCATTTTTGCAAAATCTATTGTCTTGCCCTTATAATCCATAGTAAGCTCGTCGCCGTTTGTTAGAAGATAAACATCATCGACATAATCGTCCTTAGACAGCTTAATTCCCCGTACGCCTACCGCACCCTTTTTCTTCGCCGGTATCTCTGTCAGCGGGAATTTAAGAAATACGCCGCCTGCGGTCTGAAGAATTACATTTTTGTTGCTTTCAATTACTTCCTCCTCAACCACTGTTCCGTCATAATTAAATTTAGAATAAACCTCTACCCTTGCGTCGGTTGTGTATATTCCCACAAGTAAATCTCCCTCACCAAGCCTTGTGGCGGCAACAGTTTTTTTGGACACTTCAAATTCAGCCGCATTCACAAGTTTCATCATTCCCTGCTTTGTCACAAACAACAGTTTTTGATTTATCAGATTCTTTGCAGGACAAAGATATATAATATTTTCGCCGCTGCTGTCATAATTGCCAAGATTATCTATAGGCGTTCCCTTATCTCTGAATCTTCCAAACGGAATATCCTTAACCCTAATCTGGTGAAGATTTCCGTTGTCGGTAAATATACATATCTTGTCCGTATTCATACAAGAAATAACATATTTATTCTCGTTGTGAACAGCTTCCCTGTTGCGGTCATAGGCTGCCATATCAATGGTCTTTGCGTAGCCGAAACGATCCATAATAAACACTATTTCCTGCTCCGGCACCTCTTTTTCCACAAATACCGCCGCTTCGCAGTCCTCAATTACGGTCCTTCTCTCAACCGCATACTCTTTCTTTATCTTTAACAAATCAGCCTTAATCACCTTAGCCATTTCCTTGCGGCTGCCAAGTATTTTTTCGTATCCGGCAATTTTTTTAAGACATTCGTCATATTCCTTTTGGAGAGCAAGAATTTCAAGACCGATTAATTTATACAGTCTCATCTCAAGAATTGCGCCAGCCTGTCTCTCTGTAAAATCAAGCTTTGACGCAGCCTTTTTAGAAACCTCAGACTTAAATTTAATGCCCTCGGTGTTTCCTGAAACAAGGCAGTCCTTAGCCATTTTCAAATTGCTGCTGCCTCTTAAAATCTCAATAATAAGGTCGATAATATCGCATGCTCTTATTAAGCCCTCTTTAATCTCCTTATTGTCAAGTTCCTTATTAAGCAGCGTGGTATATTTTCTTGTAGTCAGCTCATACTGGAATTTGATATGATGCTCAATAATCTTCTTAAGTCCCAGAATTTCAGGCCTTCCGTCAACTATGGCAAGCATATTCACACCAAATGTATCCTCAAGTTTAGTCTTTTTATACAAAAGATTTTCAAGATTTTTAACATCGGCATTTTTCTTAAGTTCAAGGCAGATACGAATGCCCTCTTTTGAGGACTCATTTGTAATATCCACAATATCCGAAGTTTTCTTACTCTCAATCAAATCAACCACATCAGATAGAAACTTGCCTATATTAGCTCCTATCATTGTGTATGGAATTTCCGTGATGACAAGCTTGTCCTTATCGCCCCGCTTCTGTCCCGGCTCAAATTCAACCTTACCCCGAATCTTAATCTTACCTGTACCTGTCTCATATATATCAAGTAGCTCGCTCTTATTTACCACAATTCCGCCTGTTGGAAAATCAGGACCTGTGCAATACTGCATAAGCTCTCCGGTAGTTATATCCTCATTGTCCATATAGGCGCAAACCGCATCAACCACCTCGCCGAGATTATGCGTAGGAATATTTGTAGTCATACCTACAGCAATACCTTCAGCTCCGTTTACAAGAAGATTCGGTATCCTTACAGGAAGAACCTCCGGCTCTTTTTCTGTCTCGTCAAAATTCGGAACAAAATCTACCACATTTTTATCAAGGTCTGCCAGATACACATCCTGAGTAAATTTCTTTAACTTAGCCTCTGTGTATCGCATAGCCGCAGCGCCGTCGCCCTCGATAGAGCCAAAGTTACCATGTCCGTCAACTAATGCCATCCCCTTTTTAAAATCCTGAGACAGCACTACCAGAGTCTCATATATAGAACTGTCTCCATGAGGATGATATTTACCCATTGCGTCACCCACAATACGGGCTGATTTTCTATGAGGCTTGTCATAATTTAATCCAAGCTGGTCCATAGCATAAAGCACCCTTCTCTGAACAGGCTTTAAACCGTCCCTTGCGTCCGGAAGCGCTCTCGCAGTGATAACGCTCATGGAATAGTCGATAAACGACTTCTGCATCAGCTCGGAATATTCTGTTTTTACAATACGTTCCGCCATTATATTACCCTTCTTCCTTATCTTTCAACAATAATTATGCCACAGCTCGCCATACGCATAAACGCTGTATGCCTGCCGCTTCTGAATTTATGCGTCAATCTCAGCCTCATCGGCATGATTGTATATAAACTCTCTTCTCGGCGGCACATCGCTTCCCATAAGCAGCGACGTCACTTCTGCTGCCATACGCGCGTCCTCAATCTCAACCTGCTTCAATATCCTGGTCTCTGGATTAAGCGTAGTCTCCCAAAGCTGCTCCGGATCCATCTCGCCAAGTCCCTTATATCTTTGCAGTGTAAATGTACCGCTGGCATGCTCGCCTCTATATTTTTCCAGAGCCTTATCATCATAGAGATACTGGCTTTCGCCCTTCTTTCCAACCGCCTTCTTCTTTCCGTCCCTGCCGTCTTTTCCATCATCCGAATCCTTTAAAGACTTCTTATCAGCCTTTTTTATCTCCGCCTTATATAAAGGAGGTGTTGCAATATACACATGCCCTTGATTTATAAGCTCCGGCATAAATCTGTAGAAAAATGTAAGCAACAATGTATCAATATGTGCGCCGTCCACATCTGCATCTGTCATAATAATAATTTTGTCATATCTTAATTTGCTTATATCAAAATCGTTGCCGTACCCTTCCAGAAAACCACAGCCAAAGGCATTAATCATAGTCTTTATCTCAGCGTTTGCAAGAACCTTGTCTATGGTAGCCTTTTCCACATTCAAAATTTTTCCTCTGATTGGCAAAATTGCCTGAGTGCGGCGGTTTCTGGCTGTCTTAGCAGAACCTCCGGCTGAATCTCCCTCTACTATAAAGACTTCACATTCTTCCGGATTGCGGCTCTCACAGTTTGCCAGCTTTCCGTTGCCGTCAATGGAAAATCTCTGCTTAGTCAGAAGATTTGTTTTAGCCTTCTCCTCTGCCTTACGGATTTTTGCAGACTTCTCAGCGCAGGCAATAACTAACTTAAGCGACTCAAGGTTCTTGTCAAAATAAAGCTGAACCTCGTCGTTAGTAACTGAGCTTACCACTGTTCCCGCATCAGGATTATCAAGCTTAGTCTTAGTCTGTCCCTCGAATCTTGGCGCAGGGTGTTTTACCGCCACAACTGCCGTCATACCGTTTCTTACGTCAAGACCTGTAAAATTAGTGTCCTTATCCTTTAAAATCCCAAGCTCTCTGGCATACTGATTGATAATCATTGTAAACTTAGATTTAAAGCCTGTTATATGAGTACCGCCCTCCTGCGTATATATGTTGTTGCAGAAGCCAAGAATATTTTCCTCAAACTCATTTACATACTGGAAAGCAACCTCAACCTCAATACCATCCTCACTCTTTTTGTAGTAGACAATATCGCAGACAGTTTCCTTTCCATCATTCAAATCCTTTACATAAGCCTTAATTCCGTCCGGCTCATGAAATACAATCTTCTCTTCGCTTCCCTCTCTCTTATCTTCAAAATTAATTGTAAGTCCCGGATTGAGATAAGCAGTCTCGTGAAGCCTGCTCTTTATGGACTCGGACTTAAATACAGTTTTTTCAAATATTTCTTTGTCCGGAAGAAATGTGACAGTACTTCCTGTATCATTTTTCCTGCAGGTACCTATAATGCTTAATGGCTCAACAACCTTTCCCCGCTCGTAGCGCTGCTTGTGAACATTTCCGTCAACCCTTATCTCTACCTCTAACCATTCAGACAGTGCATTAACTACAGAAGCTCCAACTCCATGAAGTCCGCCTGATATTTTATATCCGCCGTCGCCGAACTTGCCTCCCGCATGCAGCATTGTAAATACTACCTCAACCGCAGGAATACCTGCTTTAGGGTGAATACCCACAGGTATGCCTCGTCCGTTGTCCTTAATTGTTGCGGAACCGTCCTTGTTGAGAGTTACATTTATCTGAGTGCAGTATCCTGCAAGATGCTCGTCCACCGAATTATCGGCTATCTCATAAATAAGATGGTTAAGTCCCTTCGTTCCAACGCTTCCGATATACATTCCCGGACGCTTACGAACCGCCTCAAGTCCCTCCAGAATAGATATACTGTTCTCATCATACTTCTGATTTGCCATTTTGCTTACTCCTGTTAATCCTACTTTATTACTCTATTTCCTTATTACTGTATTATTTTGCCGCCTCAGCACCTTACCGCTTTGCTATTTCAAGTATTTATTAAATATCTCTTCAAAATTCACTGAAAGTTCCTGTGCTGATTCCACACTGAGTTTTTCCCACTCTTTTTTATTGATATCTATATATTTACCCGCCTCGTACTTCTCAAATTCGCTATTAAAAGAATCCAGCTTATACTGCTCAATCAAAGCCAGTTTATTTGCCTCTGTTTTGTTGTTGTCATTATCGCTGGTACATTTTATAATATAATATTTTCCTCCCACTTCCACTATGTCGCTTGTCTCTCCCGTCTTTAACTCAAAAGCTACATTTTCAAAGGCTTCCTCCATCTCTCCGCGCTTTAACTGACACTCGTAATCGTCGCCGTTGTATATAGCCGCCACCATATAAAATGTCTCACCGTCGTCAAGCCTTTTCTTTGCCGCCTCGATATCAATGCGGCTCGTTGCACATATATACTGAATTGATATAACTCTCGCCTCGTCTGCGCTTATCTCAAATTTAAGATTAGATGTCATATCCTCATACAACGTCTTTGCAATGGCAAACTCTGTGTACATTTCCTCAAGCTTCGCCTTACTGACGTTCATATTCTTAATCTGCTCCTCAGATAACGCCGCCATATACTCGTCAACCGCGTCCTCCACAGCGTCGGACTGCGCTCTGGACAAAACAACGCCCTTTTCCTTCGCCATAAGATTCATTGTATGCACCCTTATAAGCTTCTCCTTAATCTGCTCCTTTGCATATTCGGAAAATGACACGTCACCTACCTTCTGGTTCCATATATCCTCGCCGAATACCTTCTCATATTCAGCCTTATAATCCGCCAGCAGAATCTTTGCCTCCATTCCATAGGCAATATTATTATCCACCTTAAAAAGACCATCTTTTCCATAGCCTGTAGATATATAAATAATACTTCCGTTAAAAAATTTTATATATAAACCAACAAGCAGCACGACAACTACCACTGCCGCTATTGAAATAATCCGATTAATTGTACGTCTTTTTCTACGATTTTCTATTCTCACAATAACCTCCGTCTTAAAAAATTATCTGATATATTATACTACATTTTGATATGTTTTTCAAATAAAAACGCTATCTATTGTGTTTTCAAATTTTGACATTATAGTCCTATCATATGACATAACAAAGCGGACAAGTCCGCTTCAAACTTCCCAAATCTCTCAATTTTTGAGAGACTCGCCATGCTTTGCGGGCCTATATGCTTCTGCAAAGCAGCCTTCCTCTGCACATCTTCGCATCCTTGCGTAGCAAAAAATACAGCCACGCACCTAAACTAAGTAAAACATCAGATGCATGGCTGTACTATGTAAAATCACTTTATTCTCTACAATATTATGATATTATTCTGCCTTCTCCAAAGCCTCAAGTTCAGATGTGCAATGAGGACATCTGATAGCTTCTATAGCAATCTTAGACTTACAATACGGACAAGTTTTTGTTGTATTCTCTTCTTCCTTTTTCTTTGAAAATCTCTTTGATATATTATTAATCTGCTTAATAATAATAAAGATAACAAATGCCATAATCAGGAAATTAATTACTGCCGTAATGAATTTGCCATAGTTAAGCGTTGCATTGCCAAAAATAGTAATACTGTACTGGTCAAAATTCATTCCGCCAAAGGCTCCCAACAACGGATTGATAATATCATTTACAAGAGAGGATACAATGCTTGTAAATGCACCGCCTATAATGATACCTACTGCCATATCCATAACATTGCCGCGGCTGATAAAATCTTTAAATTCACCAAAAAACTTTTTCATAATGGTTCCTCCAAATTACTTATGTATGATTTCTATGGGATTATACCATATCTGCCTTGCGAGCATTATACCATAAAATAAATGAAATACAAACGGATTTTTTAATTTTCCTTTAAGTAATTAAAAAACACTTTTTTAGCCCTGACATATACTAACAGTAAAACTAATGAAAGGATAAAAAATCCTAATGTATATATTTTTGGGCACTTTTATAATAATCGCTCTTTTATGCTTTTTATTTAATTACAGGCGTAAAAAATCTGTCATAAAAAAAATATGTTCAATTCCCAAGTCTGAAAGAATCTGTCTTTTGAATGATGTGATTAAGCCTATGGGATACCAGTATCTTCCTTCACAGGATATTTTCTTTACTACCCTTGATGCATGGCAGAGAAATTTTGGTTTTATGCGCAGCTACGATTGTGCTGCTCCATTTTTTGGCATGGTATATGACAGCGAACCGATTTATTTCGATTTTGAAAACCGCACATGGATGGTTGAGCTTTGGAAAGGACAATATGGCATTAACACCGGGGCTGAAATAGGTATTTACTGTGCCGACGGCATTGTGCCTCCTCAAAATAGAAGCACTGCACTGTTTCATACCGTATCTGACGAAGGACTTCCTCACTTTAATATGTGTTTGAAACAACTGTCAGGCCAACAGAAAAAAAACATTGCCAACCTTTCTATGCTGCACTGGTGGCTTGCCGCTTTTCGCATTGGTTGTTTTTCAGAGCCTGATAATCTGAAGGCCGACTTCTGTATTAACTTCCATAATTGTGAAATGACGCAGGAATTTGCCAACGCACTGATTGAACTTGGATATGACGAATGTTCCTTAAAAAAATGCGGTTCCGGCATATGCTTTTGCTTCGATTCTCCAAAAAGCCCTGTTCCCTGCGGCTTTTTTGCAAAATGTATCCGCCGCTTGGTTCAGTGGAAAAACAGCGTTTACTGCAGGCTGTATCTGAGCGCAACACGTCCGTTTTGCTGTACCTATGACCGACTTATATACCTTTACTTCTATCTGCCGTTTGCTTTCAGAAGATGCATGCGTCTGCGCAGATACAAAAAACGTCCGCGTAACAAACGCAAAAACAAATAATAATCCACTTTAATAAGGAGACCAGCTATGAGCCTACATTCCCGTATGCATCGTTCTTTCCAATCAGTTCCAATCCTGCCAATCAACAATGCCTCACGGTATGTCCTGTTCAGTGATTGTCATCGCGGATGCGCCAATTCTAACGATAATTTTTTGAAAAACCAGCATCTTTATTTTTCTGCGCTCCAGCACTACTACAATCATGGATTTACCTATATTGAGCTTGGAGATGGGGATGAATTGTGGGAAAACAGAAAAATAGAACAGATTATTGACGCCCACAGCGACGTATTCTGGCTTCTTTCGCTATTTGCCAAAAAGAACCGGCTTTATCTTCTTTATGGCAACCATGACATGGAAAAAAAGAAAGCCTCATATTCAAGTCTGCACTGTTCCACCTATTTTTGTACAGACATACAGCATACGGAAACACTTTTTCCTGAAATACTTTACTACAGTGGGCTTATTCTTGAAGATATCAGCGGTCTGCGCCTCTATCTGACGCATGGTCATCAGGCAGACCTGATTAATTCTGTATTTTGGCGTATTTCGCGGTTTCTTGTAAGATATGTATGGAAACCGTTAGAACACGTTGGCGTTCTTGATCCGACCAGCGCCGCAAAAAATAATCACAGAAAAAATCTTACAGAAAAGCGCCTTTCCTCTTGGGCAGAGGAAAGACGCCAAATTCTCATAACCGGACACACTCACCGTCCAAGATTAAACCAATCCGACTCATTTTATTTCAACACAGGAAGCTGCGTACATCCACGCTGCATCACATGTATTGAGATAAAAGAAAGGACTCTTACACTATGCAAATGGTCGGTAAACACACGCTCTGACCACACCCTCTATGTGTCGCGGGAAATACTGGCCACACCATTGTCTTTGTCGCAGTACAAAATATGATACCTCAGCTTTGGGATAAATTATTGCAGCCGATTCTTCTTCGCCACTCCGTAAGTCCACGCCGCTCTTAATGCCTAGAATCCGCATTGGCATACTGATAATAAAATATATGCTGCGTACCATGTATTATTCAATACTTTTTATCACTTATACACCCTTCTTTTGATTCGTCGAATTTGAGGTTTCATCGTTATATCAGACACAATCATTCCCTCCCTCTGGCTTAAAACATATTTCACAGCCGACGCAACCTCCTCCGGTAAAAGATACGCTTCTATTTCGTCTCCCTCTCTAAAATCCGCATTTCGGTAAAGCTTCGTCTGCGTCATATCAGGAAAAATTGTCACAACCTTTACGCCGTATTTTCTTGTCTCATCAAAAAGACTGTGTGAAAAGCTGGCTAAGCCTGCCTTTGTGGCGCCGTAAGCGCACCCATGCGGATTAGATTCGTTCGCTGTTACCGAAGAAATGTTAATCACATAACCCTCATTTTTCTTTAAATGCCGCAGAAGCTGTTGGGTAAGTATCATCGGTGCCTCAAGATTCGTACGAACAAGCTCTTTAATTTTTGCAGGACTTAATTCCTCATGAAGCCCATAATATCCAACGCCAGCATTGTTTACCAAAACTTTTACCTGATATCCGGACGCAATCTGCTTTACATAAGTACATAATTTGTCCGTATCAAGTATATCGCATACGATAGGATGAAATATATTGTCATCATAAATCTGCTCATTTTTAGTATCTTTTTCATAGTTGCCTTCAACATCTTCATCAAAACCTTTCCCGAAACTCTTCTCAAAATTCCTGCCGAAACCGAAGACCTCATATCCCAGCCCACAAAGCGTTCTGCTGATTGCATATCCTATTCCGGACGACGCTCCCGTTACTATTGCCGCCCCATTTACTGCTCTCACTCTTTCCATCGAAAAATTTTCTCCTTAGAAATTTTTTTCTCTAACCTTTCTATCAAAAAGCCTTCCATTTGCTCCATTAATTCATCCGGATAATGATAAAATCCATTTTCATTTTGAAAAGGAAACCAGACTGCTGCCGAATCCGGCTCCTGTTTTCTCATTTTCTTCAAATAATCCTGCGAAACTCTAAATGTACCAACACTTACATCTATAATTTCTGCCAGCTCAACAGCGTCAAACACCATTCCCAGCATTTCCTCATAATGCTTCTTCCACTCCGGCAGATAAATCATAGGGTCAAAACAAAGTCTCACAGGACACCCTGCCCGAATCGCCTCTGACGCACAGGAAAGCCGTTCTTTTAGCGGCGGAGTTTTATGTTCATAAGCCTCTATAACCGCCTGAGGCGACAGCGTAAACGCATATATAACGCTTTGAATAGGTCTGACACGCTGAAAAAACAATTTATTTGCACATTTTGTCCGTATCTCTATTTTAAGATTGTCGTGCTTTTGCGTAAAATCACACCACTTCTCTGCATATCCGATAACCTGTTCCAAAGCCAGCAAATCCGTATCATAGGAAACGCAAAGATACAACGGATGCTTTCTTAACATCTGCTCAACCTCCGCAAAGATATTCTCCAAATTCACAAACACTACAATATTGGCAGAAGGATACATACCTTTCAAATAGCAATACTCGCAGTCAAAAACACAATTCATCATACAGGACGTATAATAAAAATATTCATTTCCAAAGCTCTGACAGACCTGTGCGCCCTCGTAGAGCAACTCCCCCTGTTTTTCTGCCAGAATCAAATTCTGCGAACGGTGCTGAAGCGTATAACTTTGTCTGCTGCGGCAGAACACATCTTTATAATGGTTAATCTCAATCACTATTGCCTGTGGAAATTTCTCCAGAATTTCCTGCGTACGAAAATGGTTTCTAACTGATTTCTCAACATAAATATGTGAGAAAAAAGCATTAAAATAATCTTCTTTTAAGTTCTTCAAAACACTGCTTCCCCTCTCTTTTATCTTTGCATGGAAGAAGTCCCTCCCTGTACATTTCCTGTATCACAGATACACAATCCGTTCCCGACAGTTCCATGTAGCGGATATGCTGCTTAAGCGAAGCCCTCATGGTTTTGGAACAATGCAAATCCGTACAGAGCTTTTCCAGAAAATGCTCATTTTCCTGATGTTCACTCTCACTGGCATTAACAATCTCACAAAGCTGTTCAATCCAATTTACCAAAACCTCCTGATACGCCTCCAGCAGCCCGTCAATCCTCAACAATTCAGCCTGATTTTCAGGCATAGTCTTTGCCGCTCCCTTATCAGACACTATTTTCAAAAACATCATTTGATGCGGTCCAAAAAAATATGCCCCTGCCTGATAAATAGCCGCCGCCTCCATATCATAAAGTATTCCTGAACATTCTTCTTCTCCATTCCACACCTTCATTCCCGTTACAATGGCTTCTTCCTTAAAATTGTGGCGATATAAAATGTCCGGATAAAATGTTTTTGCTGTAGACAATTCTGTGATTTTATTGCACACAAACACGCCTGTGCCTCCTGCTGTATGCGCGCAAATTCCTATATTAATTAACATATCCTCCGGCTTAGGCCTATATTTCATACATATTCCGCCCACTACCGTTGCCGCGGCAATTTCCCCGACGCCTGTAATTGTCAGCCGTATATCTGCCGCCTCACTATAAAATTCCTGAAACTGAGTGTTTTCCAAATTCTTTTCCAGATGAAAATGTTTAATAAAAACCTGCGCTTCACAATATAAAGCAGTAAATAAAAATATCATCTTTCTGTCCATTTCTTCCTGATACTAATTAAGATAATCGTATGCTATCACATTTTTTGCGAATGTACAATAATTCCAATAACAATAAAAGTCACCGGCTCCGCACTCAAAAATGAAAGACGTATCCATATTTCTATCTAGTTCCCTTTAAAGTTTTTTGCATCGCCGGACTTTCCACTTCCAGAATTTCCTCTGATAATAATCAGTTTATTCAGTTTTCCTTCTCTCCAAATTCTTTAGGCTAGAATCTAACCATTCATTTTTATTTATGTTTTCTCAAGTTTAATTGAAACAAACTCCAATTATTAAAATTGCATCACCATTAAAATATCTTCATCATAAGTTCCATCTTCATATTTATTTGCATTAGGAATTCTGCCGCACTCTTTAAATCCTAAACTTTCATACAAATAACAGGCTCTTTGGTTACCACCTACTACCGTTAATTCAGCCTGTTCAAATCCAAGATTTTTTATTTCTGTCAAAAGTCTCTTCAACATAAGTTTTCCCAATCCAAACCCTGTATATTTTTGAAACAGAGCAATTCCTATTCCTGCACGATGACTTACCCGTCTACTCCCTGCCTTACTTTCACAAGAACAATTTCCTGCATATTCTCCATCAACAAATGCTAAAATCAAAAGTGCAGCCTTTGCCTTATTATGCTCATTAATGAACTGCTCTTCCTCCTTCAGTGTGTATTCTATTTCGTCAGATTCACACATTAGAAATCTTGTTTCACCTGTAACAGTTTTTAAATAATCAATCAACATTTGCGCTTCGTCTAGTCTTGCACTTCGAAGTACAATCCTTTTTCCGTCTAATATATACTTTTCCTCTTCTAATATCATGCTTTGTTTCCTTTCAATAATCAAGTTTGTACTTTACTGCAATATGTCCTTATAAAACATCTTAAAAACAAGATTTATTTCTATAAGTTTAGTGTAAATATCCCGCTTAAAGAATTTCCTGGCCACTTCCCAGTTTTCGCCCTTACTTATGATATGGCTCATTTTTCATTATCCTATATGCTCTATAAACCTGCTCCAGCAATATCACCCGCATAAGCTGGTGTGGAAATGTCATTTTTGAAAAACTGAGTTTATAGTCCGCCCTGTCAAGTACTTCCTTTGATAAGCCGAGAGAGCCGCCTATAACAAATACAATGCTGCTCTTTCCCTCTATTCCAAGCCTTTCTATATGCTGCGATAATTCAACGGAATCAAGCATTTTCCCTTCGATAGCAAGGGCAATAACGTAATCATCCTGCTTAATATTTGCTAAAATCCGCTCGCCTTCCTTGCATTTTATGGCAATGTTCATTTGCTCGCCGGCATTGTCAGGCGTTTTTTCGTCAGGCAGTGCTATTATATCCAGCTTACAATATCTGGAAAGCCTCTTTGAATACTCAGCTACCGCCTGCGTATAAAATTTTTCTTTGATTTTGCCAACGCAAAGCACTGTAATTTTCACACTAATCTCCATTCTAAAGTATTACTATAAAATAGAAGCACAATATCTACGCCTCTACCACAAAGTAATGTCCGTCATCCAGCTTAAATACTTCAAGCTGTTCCTCCAATTCCTCGTTAGACATACTCTCAACATCCATTCCTTCCCCGGCAAGATACTCCCTTACCTCGTCAAGTCCGTCAAATACCTGTGCAAAACAATCCTCAAGAAATTCCTTTGCCTCGCCGATGGTCTCCGCCACAGGCTCGTCAAATAATTTTCCCTGCTCTCTTAAAAATACCTCTGCGCACTCTTCACTATAATTGTCCATAATTTCGATTTCTCCTATTGCATTTTATATATACCAATTTGCTTATAATATAATTACTTTTTATTTTTTGACAGCATCATCGTTTTCGCAGTAACAGTTTTCTGCGGTACCGCTCTATAACAGTTCTCTTCTAAGTACTTCCTCCACATTGTCCGCCGTATATCTGCCATGTTTTTTTACCTCCGGCACTGCAGCAGACATTGCGTATGAATGTGCCACTGCATCCAGCATTTCAATATCATTAAAATTATCGCCAAATGCCATACATTCCTCCGGCAATATTCCCAGCTTTTCCTGAATCTGCTTTATAGCGCCGCCCTTGCTGACTCTTAAATCCATAAAATCCATATACAGACTTCCTGATACAGTCGGCGCCGCTATGCTGCTCCAGTTGTCAAAAAAATGTTTTTTAGAGTTGTCAATTCCCGACATATCACACACTGCAACCTTTAAAATATCTTCTTTGATATTATTAAAATCTTCAACTATAGTAGTGGCATAATTTACCACCTTAGTCATTCGATATAGATATTCTATTGACTTCGGCTTAATATATGCCGTATGCTCGCCTGACACCAAAACCTCGCAGTTAGGAACGCTTATCACATCTGCAATAATATCCATAGCCAGCTGCCGGTCCATAGCATTTTTCACCAGAGTTTCGCCTTTATACTTAACCAATGCTCCATTTTCTGATATAAACAAAAGCTTGTCCGAAACCGGCTCAAACAGCCTTTTAAGGCTTACAAGCTGCCTTCCGCTTGCAGGGGCAAATATATAGCCTCTGTCCACAAGCTCATCTATCGCTTCAAGCATAGATTTGTCAACGCTCTGCGCTCCATTTAACAATATTGTTCCATCCAAATCACTGGCTATAAGCTTAATCATCAATATACCCAGCCTTTCTTAATTCTTGATAAACCCTTGCCACAGGCAGCCCCACAACATTATTATAGTCTCCATTAATTCCCTTTACATATGCAGCAAATGCTCCCTGAATACCATAAGCTCCCGCCTTATCCATAGGCTCCCCTGTGGCGATGTATCGGTTAATCTCCTTATCACTCATGGGATAAACACTGACTTTAGTTTCCTCAAAAAATGAATTTATATTTGCATTTTCCTTTAATGCAATCAGCGTCACTCCCGTATATACGCTGTGGCTGCTTCCCTCAAGTTTTTTTATCATAGAATATGCGTCAGCCTCGTCCTCAGGCTTTCCAAAAATTATATTGCCAGCCGCCACCACTGTGTCTGCGCCTATGACAACGCTGCTTTGCTTTTCTTCCTCATTCAGATTATTCCACACTGCCAGAGCTTTAATACGCGATAGCTCGCATACCATTTCCTTTGGCTCTGCAGCATCTATATTTTCATCTGCATCGCTTACTATCACTTTATATTCCAATCCAATCCGGCTCAATAATTCTCTTCTTCTGGGAGAACCGGATGCAAGTATAATATTTTTCATAATTTTAATCTGCTCCATTCTGTCAGCATTTTACGCACCTTGCGGTCGGCATTATTTTACTGTAAATATCAGCGGTATTCAAGGGGATTTGCAAATGTCGTTAATTATACAAATTTTTCATTTGAAATACATAACCATTAACCCGTTTTGCCTTATTAAACAAATCACTGTTTTCGCCAACTGTATCTACTATAATGATAGTCGCCATATCATGTGGTATTCCTCCAATATGTTTATAAGCTCCAAATCTAGTCACCTTATCTAACGTAATTTCAGGATTTCCTCTGCCAATAAACCCCATATCAATACTAATTGCTTTACCGCTGTATATAAGTGTTGCGTCTGTTTCTCTTTCATTTTCATCCATATTGGATAACCAAAAATATTTCTTAGTTTTATTAATGCTCTTAGGCGGCTCCTGCAAATACTTAAATCCAATTAACGTCAGCAATGTACCCAGCACTAATTTTTCAAACATTTTCCCGTTCATTGAATTACTTCATTTTTATACCTCACAGGAACACTCCATACATTATATCTATCATAAACTTCCGGCAAACCATATTCTATATATTTCATATCCGCAATTTTGCTTATAAGATAATTATTTGTAATTACTTTCGCCTGCTCAGTATTTAAAACTGAATATTTTCGTTCCTCTGATACCATTTTAATCTATCCTTTCGACATATAATATCTGTATTCATTAGACATCTGATTTTTAACACTCTATATCACATATTCTATCATATTATTAATTCTATCACAATTTATATTTTATTTCTATATAAATAATTTTATTACAAATAAAATGCGGAGCAGTCAATCCACTCCGCATAGTCATTTTTTAATCTATAAGCATACACCTATTCACACTAAGATTTACACCAAACTCCTATTCATAGCCGACTCCAGCGCGTCTATTGAAGCCCTGATGATATCGTGGTCGATACCAATACCGTAGTATTCCTTGCCCTCGTTGTCCGCAATACCGACATAGGCAATAGCGCTTGACTCTGAACCCTTATTGTTAAGAGTGTGTTCCTCATATACGCAGATGTTGCAAGGCTTGCCAAAATGCTTTTCAAGGGCGTTACTTACTGCGTCAAGACGTCCGTTGCCGTTTGCCTCGATATCTATTCTCTCTCCGTCCTTCTCAATGGATACGACTGTCTCAATACCGTTAATCTGCTTGAAATGTACCTCTGTAATTTTAAATACAGGTGTAAATTTCTTATATCTGTTCTCAAATACCTCAAGAACCTCGTTAGGGCTAAGCTCTTTGTGGTTGACATCTGAAATGTCTTTAACCGCATATCCCAAATCCTCACGCATTTTCTTCGGAACTATCATACCAAAGTTATGCTCAAGAACATAAGCCACACCGCCCTTGCCTGACTGGCTGTTGATACGGATTACGTCCGAATCGTAGGTTCTTCCTACATCCTCAGGATTAATTGGAAGATATGGCACTGTCCAGTGGTCAGGATCCGTCTCTACACGATAATGCATACCCTTAGATATAGCGTCCTGATGTGAACCGGAAAATGCTGCAAATACAAGCTTTCCGCAATATGGATGTCTGTCGTCTATCTTCATCTGTGTAAGCCTCTCAAAAATTTCCGCAAGATGAGGCATATCTGAAAGGTCAAGCTCCGGATTTACACCCTGCGCATACATATTCATAGCAAGCGTGATAATATCTACATTTCCTGTTCTCTCACCATTTCCGAACAATGTTCCCTCAATTCTGTCAGCTCCTGCCAAAAGACCAAGCTCTGCGTCGGCAACGCCTGTTCCTCTGTCATTGTGAGGATGAAGAGATATAATAACATTTTCTCTGTTATGGAGATGCTTATGTATATACTCTACCTGGCTTGCAAATACATGCGGAAGCGACATTTCAACTGTTGCAGGAAGATTAATAATGCACTTGTTATCGGGTGTCGGCTCCCATACGTCTATAACGGCGTTGCATACTTCCAATGCGTATTCCGGTTCTGTGCCGGTAAAACTTTCCGGTGAATACTCAAATGCAAAATTACCCTCGTACTTAGCGGCAAGCTCTTTAAGAAGCTTCGCTCCATCAACCGCAATCTGCTTAACCTCGTCCTTTGACTTTCTAAATACCTGCTCTCTCTGTGCAAGAGATGTTGAGTTATATACATGCACAACTGCTCTCGGAGCGCCCTTTACCGCCTCAAATGTCTTGCGGATAATATGCTCTCTCGCCTGAGTAAGCACCTGAATTGTAACATCATCAGGTATCATATCCTTCTCAATCAATGTTCTCAAAAATTCATATTCTGTCTCTGAAGCTGCCGGGAAACCTACTTCAATTTCCTTAAAGCCTACTTTCACCAAAAGCTTAAAAAATTCAAGCTTTTCTTCAAGGCTCATAGGCTCAACCAAAGCCTGATTTCCGTCTCTTAAATCAACAGAACACCACATAGGCGCCTTGTCAATATACTCCTTTTTTGTCCACTCCATACATTCTTCCGGAGGCATAAAATAGCCTCTCTGATACTGTCTGTAATCAAACATTTCCAATTCCTCCATTTTTTATTAATATTATATTCAAGGCTTGCGTGAAACTGTTCTCCACACAATAGCAATAATAGCAAATGTTATGGCAGACGCTAAACGAACCTTTAAACATATTTGTCCGGCACGTTTACTATATAAACAAAAAGTCTTTCGCCCATGACAAACCTGCCAAGAGACGAAAGACATAAGTCTCACGCGTTACCACTCTCATTCACGAAAAAAATCGTGCACTCACCGAATACGGACATCTCTGCCTTATATTCTGTCCACTGTAACGGATGGCTCCCGGCTACGCCTACTCATACACGACTGTAAAATGCGGTTCGGCTCACATGATATGCCGCCCTGCATAAGCTATATATTTTCAGATAGCAGCTCCGAGGCGAGTTCAATGTTTCCCATCTGTTGTCTTTCACCAGCCGACAACTCTCTGAATCAGGTACACACCTAATATTCCTCTTCTTTGCATTTGCTAATATTTATAGGTAGTTTACCCTAACTAAAGCGCTATGTCAAGATATATTTTTCATTATTTTAACCTCTTCAGCAGTAATCTTCTCATTAGAGTATCTTGCTTTTTCATATATATGCGTTATAGTATTAGCAAATTCGTCGTCGCTTGTTATATTATCCCTTGTAAGCTCAGTCGGTGTGCTGGCAAGATCAAGTTCTTTTCCCCGCGCGCCCTTTAACACCAGTTTTTTATAGAGCTTACGCACATTTCTTTCCTCTCTTGTAGTCTTTATCTTTCTTGATATTTCATTCTTTTCTGTCTCTATTTTTTCGTCATTGTCTTTGATAAATTCAATGTAATCCATACCCTGCTTCTTTGCCCTGTTAAAATTTGAAATGTATTTTTTAAGCATATATAAGAGCCACACCACTGCTGCCAGCATCAACACAGCCGCCACAGCGTAAAATAATGCATCAAGCGCCACAGAGCCCTCAACATATTCTAATGTTGCCGTCTCTTCTGTGGCTTCTTCTGTAGCACTCTCTGTTTCCATTTGCACAGTATCGCTTTCCTTGCCGAAAAGTCCAATAAGAAATACTAACGCCTTTCCAAAGTATTTTACAAGTACGCTGAAAAAGCCTGCAATAATACTGAATATGCTTCCGTACTCGCCGTTATAAAATACCATCATACCTAAAAATACAAGTATAATAACAGACACATTAACAAATGTATTAACTGACCACATCTGCTTTGCCGGAAAATCATTTTTCTTAATATTAAGGCTGAATACCTCAAACAATCTCTGAAAATTCCGGCTTACTATCTGCAGCAGTATAAATATTATGCTCAATACTATTTCCACATTCATAGTAACGGTGCTTTCATTGACATATCCAATAAGATAACCTGCGAACATAACCGCCAGAAATCCCATATGCACGCGTTCCCCTGCAACCATTGAACGCAGCGCCGCCTCCTTTTGTTCTTCCTCCCCCACAATTCTGCCAGCCGGAGAATTATCCAAGCTGCCTCTGTCAACGGCTCTGTTCTTAAGATTTATTGAATATATTGAATACATAATCATAACTATAATATTTATGCCTATTCCCGCCCCATTGCCGCCGCCAATAGCCGCACCGGCTATAAGCAGCGCATGTATTAACATAAACACAGAAAATCTGTTTATAAATCTTCTTGCAAAAAATCCAATAGTAGCTCCCACAGCCACACATACACATGGAATTATTCCGTCAAAGCCTTTCTTAAGCAATCCCAAATGTACGGCTACCGCCAGCGCAATAAATATTGTAAGCTGCAGGCACAGCTCAAGAGCAGAAACTGCAAACGTAAGTTTTTTAACACTACTGTCCTTTTTCATAATCTATCTCCATTTCAAACCTGCCCTCTGTACAAAACCTGCGCAGCCTTTGTGTATTTTAATTCCGGCTCCTCTTCCTCGTCCTTGTCGGCGGGAATTATCCACATACAATCTCTGCGCCCGCCTGTAAGTTCATCAAAAGCCTGCTGCAAATCAACTCTTTTGTTCTGTGCAATCATAACATAAACACATTGCTTATCTTTGCTTTGATTATTTTCAACGCGCATTTTTATCCTGTCGGAAATCAATTCTTTATAGTCTACAGGCTCCCTGCTTAAATCAATTCTTGCAAGCGCCGTATTAACAGCCTTAAGATGCGCCGGCCCTGTTGCCGCATCAGTTAAAATATACGCTCCTGAAGCATAGTCGGCGCCATTTGTTATGACAGACACCGTAATTCCCTTTTCAATCAGCATCTGGCTAAGACCTGCTGCTATTGATATGGACATTTCTGACAAATCGTCACGTTTTATCATACTTTCAGATTCCACATCAAGCAATATGCAAACTTCCTGACACATGGTCTCATTAAACTGATTTACCATAAAACTGCCTGTTCTTGCAGAGGCCTTCCAGTTAATAGTATTCATCGGATCCATAGGCGTATAATCCCTTATTCCTCTGAATACAAACGGATCCTCATAAAGGTACTTACTGCGCTCAATATCGCCCATAAGCCTTGAAAATATAACCTGAAGCATATGTGCATCCGCAATAGCCGGATAAACTACAAGTTCTTCATTCACAGGGCGATTTACAATAAGCACCTCATTCATAAATATTCCTGTGGATATCATTTCAAGATTATCTATTGTGTATACGCCTCTTTTTGAGCAGAGCAGCGGTATTTTTCTGGTAATCCTCTGATACATCAGCAGTGAAAATATGTCGTTGCGGTATGTCTTATCCGTAACCTGCGAATTTTCACTTCCATCTCCAAATATCAGGGACCTGTCAGCCTGAAATTTAAGATGAATATAAGGAAGCGGTATTCTTTTTTTGTTGGTGACAACCTCAACAAGCTCTATGTATTCGCCCGCCACCACATTGTCAGCCGAAAACCCTATATCCGCCGCAAGGTTCTTATTCCATACTTTTCTGTAAATGAGCTGGATAACCCAGTAAACAATACCTGCTCCCGCTATCATTAATAATAATATCATTTATCCCATTCCTCTGTCGGCACATCAACATCACGCAGTATGCCCTCTATAATATCAGCTCTGTTGTCTTCTCTCGTCATACCATGCTTTAACACAAGCCTGTGCGCAAATACAGGCACAGCCAGCTTCTTGATATCCTCCGGTGTAACAAATCCCCGACCGTTAATATATGCATAAGCTCTTGCCGCATTTACCATATTAAGAGTTCCTCTTGGACTTACACCGATTGCAACATTAGTATGTTCCCTTGTTTTATTGACAATGTCAACAATATATTCCATAACCGACGGATGCACATACACTGATTTAACCTCCGATTTCATAGCCGCAATATCATCAGTGGTACATACTGCTTCTGTTTTATCAAGCGGACTTGCTGTATAAAATCTTTCAATAATTTTTACCTCGTCTGCCTTATCAGGATATCCCATAGACAACTTTAATAAAAATCTGTCAAGCTGCGCCTCAGGCAACGGATATGTTCCCGCTGTCTCTATAGGATTCTGGGTAGCAATTACCATAAATGGATTTCCAAGCCTGCTGGTATTTCCCTCAACTGTGATCTGCGCTTCCTCCATACACTCAAGCAGCGCCGACTGTGTTCTGGGCGTTGCCCTGTTAATTTCGTCCGCCAAAATAATGTTGGCAAATACAGGTCCCTTTCTAAATACAAACTCACCCGCTTTCTGATTATAATAATTGATACCTGTCACATCGGAAGGCAACAAATCCGGTGTAAATTGAATTCTTGAAAATTCTGCCGCCACTGATTTTGCAAATGTCTTAGCAAGCATAGTCTTACCTGTACCCGGAACATCTTCAAGCAGAACATGTCCGCCTGCCAGCAATGCTGTAAGCACAAAATCCGTAACCTCTGCCTTTCCTACAATTACCCTGCCTATATTTTCCTTTAGAACTCCCGCCTTATTTTGATAATCCATTTTAACTTCACTCATACTGCTGCTCCATTCTTTGCCATTTACAATTAATACTCAAAACTCTTTATGGCATACCTTGCCAAATATGCCATTTATACCTTATTTAATATTTTAATTATAACAAAAAATCACTGCTGCCGCAACACAACAGTGATTATTTACATTTTTTTCACATATTTAACCGTACATTAATCAAGAGGCGGCACATCCACATTCACATCAATACCTCTTGGCTCCACCGGAGTAGAAAAAACAATCTGAGTGCTTGTCCTTCCAAATTTCTGAAGCTGTCCAATAAATGTGTCAAGCTCCATCGTACTTGGAAATACAACTTTAAGAAGCATAGAGTAATTACCTGTTACACAGTTACATTCAACCACATTAGGACATGATTTTACAAATGGATAAAAATCCTTTTTCTGAACAGGCGCAACCTCAAGATTAATAAACGCCGTTATATGATATCCCAATTTCATCTGATTAATTCTGACTTCATAGCCTTCTATAATCTGTTCCTTCTCAAGACGCTCAATTCTCGCAGACACTGCAGGAGAGGATAAAAACACCTTTTCTGCTAAGGCTTTAAGCGGCATTCTCGCATTTTGCTGTAACAAAGTAATAATCTTCTTATCAATCTTATCCATAATACACCAACCTTCTTTGGAATTAAAATAGGGGACAACTTACATGTGAGCGTCGCCCACATACAAATTGTCCCCATTGACATCATATTTATTATCTTATTAAGATAATACACCAATTTGTTTAAGGTTGCAAGTGTTTTTTATTACAAAATTAAAGTTTTTTTATCGTTTTCTTAATTTAATTATCCATATTGCTTTTTATTACTTATTCTGGTAAAGTTTCTTTGTGCTAATATATTTAAGATGATACTGCGCCGCTTCTTGCGGCAGATTGGAGAATATTATGACTAATCCTAACAATGAAGAATACTCTACAGTTACTCTTTCACTTGACGACGGCACCGAATGTGAATGTGCCATTGTAAGAATATTTCCTGCCGGAGAAAATAATTATATAGCTCTGCTTCCTCTTGAAGGTCCTGCGTCGGACAACGACGAAGTCTATCTGTACCGCTATACTCAAACCGACGACGGAGAGCCTGTCCTTGAAAATATTGATACGGACGAAGAATACGAAACTGTGGCAGATGCCTTTGACGAAGAACTGGACGCTATGGAGTATGAGGAGCTTTATTCGGAGGAAGATGAGGAATAAGAATAAAATCTAACATTTTTACAGTTGTGCAGCTCCTTAAGAAATCTTGAGGGCTGCACATATCTGTTATAATGTTCCTTCGTATAACAGATTATCAGCTTCTTTTTCGCTCTTGTCATTGCCACATAAAATAATCTGCATTCCTCCTCTATGGCTTCTTCCGACACCGCCTTATCATAAGGCACAATCCCTTCATTTACATCAGGTATAAATACCGTATCAAACTCCAGGCCTTTTGCGCTGTGCATAGTAAGAAATGTAACTGATGTCCGCTTCCTGTTATTCTGTGCAAGAGAATTTTCTGCATTACCGGCAGCTTCTATACATCTGCTCTCTGCCAACTCAAGCCATTGTCTTATACATTTGCAATGTATTGTCGTCGTCTGCAGTTCATCAAGCACCTTAAGCAATTTAAGCACATCAATATTGTTACTTATGGCATATTGCTTAAGATACTGCTCATATCCTACCTTCTTTCTTATATATGTAAATGCACCGTAAGCATTAAGCCCAGCCGCATACTGCAAATCCTCCGCCAGCAGACAAAATTCCCTTGCCAGAGTCTCCTGCCCCGCCCGCTTCATATTGTCTGCAACCTTTCTGCAGTCCACCCTTTCGTCAGTAAAAAACATTCTGCTTATTCCTCTAGGCGGCTTATTAATAATTCTTATATAGTCAATTCTGTTATTTTCTCCGAGGGCAAGTCTTAAAAATGCTTTTATGTCCTCAGCTATCCAGTGTCCGAACACTCCGCATTTCTTCTCCCTGTAATCAACCTCCACATCACGCTTTATAAGCCTTTTGGCAATTCCTGCCCCGCCTGAACTAGTCCTTGTAAGAACTGCAATATCTGCCTGCTGCAACAGTAACATCTTTTCTATTGCCTCAGTTATATAAATCTGCTGTTCTTTAATATCTTTAAATTCAATAACCTCTATTTCCTCTCCTACTTTATTATAAGCCCTCAAATCTTTAAAAAATCTTTGGCTGTTCTTATTGATAACAGCAGCAGCCGCTTTTACTATAGCGCCAGCAGAACGATAATTAATGTCCAGCCTGTAAACTGCCGCATCATTGTAAAATTCTTTAAAATTCTTCATAACCGACGGAAAAGCGCCTCTGAAACCGTATATACTCTGGTCGTCGTCTCCCACAACAAATATGTTATTATGAGCGGCACACAGCATTTTTACTATATCAAACTGTACCTCGGAAGAATCCTGAAACTCGTCAATAAGCACATATTGATACTTTCTCTGCCACATTTTAAGTACATCAGCTCTCTCATTTAAAATTTTGTAAGCCGCAATAAGCATATCTTCAAAATCAACCTTATGCTCCAGCTTAAGCATATTTTCATATTCCTTATAGAGTTCATTAAACAATTCAGCTTCGCAGCTTGAAGGCTTATAATTGTCCAAGCATGCCTCTGTCATCATACAGGATTTAACCTTTGCAAGCTCTGAAATAATGTCGCCTATAAACGCCTGCCAGTCCCTTACGGTAACGCCCTTTGCCTTGAGATACATACTCACAAAATCCCGCTGTTCTGATGTCTTTACAATATCCTCAGCCCTATAGCCTATGACATTCTTAAGTATCATAAAAAACACTGCATGAAATGTGCCAAAGGTTACCGCTGTTTCTCTTTTCCCTGCAAGCCTTAAATATCTGCTTTTCATCTCCAGCGCCGCTTTCTTTGTAAATGTAATGACTAATATTTTATCGGGAGACACCCCATGTTCTTCGATAAGCTTCTTTACCCTGCTGGTGATAACCGTCGTCTTGCCGGAACCCGGACCTGCCAGTATCATTGCCGGTCCGTTATGATGACTAACTGCTGCCTGCTGAGCCTCGTCAAGCGTCATAGCTTCCTCCTTGTGTCACATTCTTACAGCCCTTTAATATGAATTATCAGGTGGTTATACTATTAACAATTCATTATAAAAGTCCTATATAAATATCATAAGAAATCTTTAAATATTTTTCATATTTATATATTATCACTATATATAAAAAAGTCAATATACTTAATAGTCAAAATTAATACGACTGTATCGTATCCCCGCTGTCGTCAGTCTTCTCGATAGATTTTATAATTACATAATACTTCACCCTGTCATTTACTTCCACCAACACCCTGTCTCCTACCTTGTGACCAAGTATCGCCTTGCCTAAAGGCGATTCAATGCTTATATAGCCTTCGAGAGAATCTCCTCTGACTGTGGTTACAAGCTTTATAACTTCTGTGGATTTATCATCCTCGTATTCCACCTCGACAGTATTATTGACGCCTGCCTCATCTTCAGCGGAATCGTCGGATATGATTGTAGCCGTCTTAATCATTCTTTGCAGATAGCGGATACGGCTCTCATTCTGATTTTTAACCTTTTTAGCGGCATGGTACTCAAAATTTTCGCTCAAATCCCCATGCGCCCTCGCCGTTTTGACATCCTCCAATGCTTCCTTGCGAACCACTAGCGTACGGTATTCTATTTCTTCCTGCATTTTCTTAATATCATTCTTTGTAAGTTCGTTATACATTACTAAACTCCATTTCTATCCACATTTTCAAATAATTCAGCAAATCAGTATCAAGCAGAATCTAAAAAATCTACTCCTCATCCTCAGACGGAAGCGCCGCTTTCTGCTCAACTACAACCCGCTGCTCATAAGGCACGTCAAACGCCATTCCAAACAGTCTTGAAAGTCCATTATATACCGACGCCGTATAAGGTATAAGAAATATAAACGATATGAGAGAAGCTGCTATTCTAAGGGCATTGCTGTCATATCTTTTTCCAAAATAATCCGGCATAGTCTTTGATTCAAAATACTTGCTCATAATTCGTGTTCTTCTTCCAAGAATCACCCATGCAAGCAGCGAACCTATAATTGCATTTCCTAGTCCAATCCATGTTGCAGATATACCGTATTTGTAGCCAAACTGTCCCGCATACCCCACAAATACTACCGCAGAAAAATATGATGTACCATAGGCGAACGCCGTAAGCCACGGGCCTACGCCCCGTCCTCCAAGCACAAAATCATTAACACTCCTGGTATGCTTTCTTGAATATATTCCTACACCAACCATTGTGCCAAAAAACACAATAAGTAAAATTATTTTTATTAACATATGTATTGTACACTCCATTAATCAAATTATTTATCCTGCTTTTACAGATTAAGAAGCCTCTTCGCATTTTCTTCAAAAATCATGTGCTGTTCTTCCTGCGTAAGCCCTGACGACTTAATCCATTCCACAGCTTCTTTCTGCCCGCACCACGGACTGTCTGTGGCAAATAATATTTTTTCCGCGCCATGCAAATGCACCAACCTAAGGAAACGTTCTTCGCCCATCTTATCAAACGTATATGCAGTATCTAAATATATGTCCTGTCCGACAAGATATTCTTCCACATCATTCCACATATCAAAACCACCCATATGGGCAAGCACAAATTTTTTAGGATGAACCGCTTCTATAAGCTTCCTTGAACGCTTCGGCGTACAGTGAACAGGTTCCGGATACCCCACGTCTACTCCTGCATGTACCACTGTTATCAAGTCAAGCTGCGATGCATAATCCACTATTTTCATATATCTCTCGTCGTCTATATATACCTTTTGATAATCAGGATGAAGTTTAATTCCCGCAAGTCCCATTTGCTTAATTTCCTCAAGCTCTCTTCTGTAATCTGAGGAAGCAGGGTGTATTCCGCCAAAGGATATAATTTTTCTCCCGTACTCTATGTTTACTGCCCTCGCCGTTTCATTTATAGTTTTAAACTGCTCCGGTCTGGTTGTCACCGGAAGCACGACTGATAAATCAACGCCTGATTTTCCCATTACTTCACAAAGCCCCTTTACTGTTCCGTCAGAAAATGGGGTTATATTAGAAACTGATGATAACTTTTCAATGGTTTTCGCCGCAATTTTATCCGGAAACGTATGGGTATGAAAGTCTATTACCATTTTACTGCTGCCTTTCTGTATAAGTCTTTCCACTTTTTATATGGAAGCTTGGTAACATCCTCAATACCCCTGATATCTCCCGGTTCGAGACCTGCATGCTGCATCTTTTTTCTGTAATACTCTACATTGTGATAAACATAGCTTACTTCCTTCACAAGCCTTTTGCTTTGCAGGTTAATAATCTCATCCCTGCTCATACATTCTTTTGCCTCATTCCAAATCATAATTGGAACCTCCCTGCTAATAAATTGAGTTTTAATTAACCCCCCGCAATATCTACATACCTTTTATATCATCTCATATCCGATAAGGAACGCCTTTTTATTAAGCTCTACAGTCTTTTGCGGAACTGTCCTCTCGATGACCGACAACCAGCTTTCCTTTGGAAAATCCATATGCTGTGCTGCAATTCCAAGCACTATTACGTTAAATGTTTTAGAATTGCCGAGTTTTTTAGCCTCACCCATAGCGTCTACCGAATACACCTTATATTTTTCTTTAAGGTTTTCAATAATATTTTCAGGATACTGCGCTACGCCCGTAACCACTGTGATAGGTTCAATTCTCCAGTCATTTACAATTATTACTCCGTCCTTTTTTAGGAAATGAGAATATCTCAAAGCCTCAAGCCTTTCAAATGCAATAAGCACATCAGCCTGACCTTCCTCAACTATTGGCTCTGCAACCTTATCGCCATATCTTACAAATGTTACAACGCTTCCTCCCCGCTGTGCCATACCATGCACCTCAGAAAGCTTTACATCATATCCTGCGTCTGTGGTAATACCTCCCAAAATACGGCTTGTAAGGAGAGTTCCCTGTCCGCCTACGCCTACTATCATTATATTTTTAGTTTCCATAATTAACCTCTATTCCTATTCTGCTGCCATAAACAGCATTTTATATTAACTGCTACTTTGAAACCGTCTCTATTGCGTCAAACTTACAAAGAGTCTTACAGAGTCCGCATGCGTTACACATAGTTTCATCTATTGATATTGTTCCGTCAACATTCCTTGTAAGCGCCGGACATCCAGGTCTTAAGCATGCACCGCATTTCTTACATTTTTCAGATACCGGAACACATTTATTCGGAAATACATTTCCCTTTAACAACACACACGGGGCTTTTGTAATAATTACCGTAACAGACTCTCTGTCTCTTGCGTCCTTCAAAAGCTGCTCCAGTCCTGCATTGTCAAATGCGCTGACCTCATACACATGCTCTATGCCAAGCGAACGGCAAAGATTATATATGTTAATTGCAGGAACTACATCACCCTGCAAAGTCTTACCCGTAGCTGCATGATCCTGATGTCCTGTCATACCCGTGGTTGAATTGTCAAGAATCATAACCGTACCTGTCCCCTGGTTATATACCATATTTACAAGGGAGTTAATTCCTGTATGCATAAATGTGGAATCGCCGATAACTGCAACCCAGTCCTTTATGTATTCCTTCCCCTTTGCCTTCTCCATACCATGAAGTGTAGAAATACTTGCGCCCATACAGACTGTTGTATCAATAACATTAAGAGGCGCAACTGCTCCTAATGTATAGCATCCGATATCTCCTGCCGCATGAAGCTTTAACTTGTTAAGCACTGAGAATACGCTTCTGTGCGGACAGCCCGGACATAATATAGGCGGTCTTGCCGGCACCTGTACAGCTTCTTCAAGATTAAGCTCCTGCTTAAGCACTGCCTTGCGAAGAAGATTTGCGCTGTATTCTCCCTGTCTTGTAAATATTTCCTTGCCTATACAAGGTATGCCCATCGCTTTAACCTGCTCCTCAATAACAGGCTCCAGCTCCTCAAATATGTACAGTTTATCAACCTTTGAAGCAAATTCCTGAATAAGCCTCTTTGGAAGCGGATATACAACTCCAAGCTTTAAGACTGAAGCCTCAGGAAATACCTCTTTTACATATTGATATGGGATACCGCTGGTGATAAAACCAATGCTTGTATCATTATACTCTGCTTTATTAATAGGGAAGCTGTAACCGTCTTCCTCCATTCTGTTCATTCTATCCTCTACATGCAGATGACGCTTAATTGCATTTCCCGGCATCATAACATTTTTTGCAGGATTTCTTGTGTACTCTTTATCACAAATGTTCTGTCTCTCACAGAGAGTAACCGGTCCCTGAGAATGTGAAAGCCTTGTTGTGGTTCTCAATATAACAGGCGTGTCATACTGCTCGCTCAGTTCAAAGGCATATTTCATAAAATCCTTAGCCTCCTGGCTGTCTGACGGCTCAATAACCGGCACCAGCGCAGCTCTTGCCACACATCTTGAATCCTGCTCATTCTGTGAGCTGTAAAGTCCCGGATCATCTGCTGCAACCATTACAAGTCCGCCGTTTACTCCAATGTATGAAACTGTGTATAAAGGATCGCTTGCAACATTTACTCCTACATGCTTCATTGAAGCCATAGCACGCACGCCGCTGATGGACGCACCTATAGCAACCTCCATAGCAACCTTCTCATTAGGCGACCATTCGCAGTACAATTCATCTTTATATTTTACAAGGTTTTCGCTTATCTCAGTACTCGGCGTTCCCGGATATGCCGCTGACACCTTAACGCCGGCCTCATAAGCACCTCTGGCAATAGCTTCATTGCCTAACATAATCTTTATTTCTTCCACTTTATGCAGCTCCTTTCACATTGCTTTAAAAATAGGTAATTGCGAAACTCATCAAAACATTGCGCTAATTGCACAAATTGTATAAACATAATCAGGCCCTTTGAAGGCGTCGGCACTTGGCGAGGTTCTGCCGGGTCTAGTGTCCGTTACGCCGGAAACGGAGCGCAAGCGTGTCTGTGTTGTTTATACAATTTGTACAATTTCAACAAAATCTAGTGAGTTTCGCAAACGCCTATGCTTTAAAAAATAAGCAATTATAATAATACTTCTTAATATTTTAACATATTTATGCCACTATGTACTACATTTTGTTCAATAATATTACATTTTTTTACATTTATGACAATATACAGCACATTTTTTAGTAAATATAACGAAAGAACCGATGAAACCACTTTATACATTTCATCGGTTCTGGCTTTTAATACTACTTTTTTGTAGTTATTATTCTTGTATTATACTATTTTAGTATTTATTATTCCTTCCAGTTGACAAACCCATAGCTGTCTAATATCTGAAAATATTTTGCAAGTCTCTCATACAGAGGCGCTGCTTTTTCCCCGAATTTTTTATCCACAAGCTTTCCCAGCGAAAGTATATTCTGCTTGCCGTCAATAAAAGGCCACACAAAGCTGCCAATTTCATCCAGATGAATATGGCTTATCTTCGGCTTCTTAAATAACCTTTGCGCTATTCTGTTAAATGCACCCTTGTTTTCTATGTCAAGGGTTACAAGCCCATTTTCTTCTGCAGACCACTGGATATGCTCCGGCTTTACCGGAATTCTTTCCAGATAGTTAGCTGATATTTTTTTATCCTTTTTTCTCATAGCAGCTTCCTTATGATATATTTCTTATAATATCTTTTATGATGTATTTTTTATAATATCTTTTTGCCTGTGGCCTCTCACACTAAACGTGTTTTTGTCAAAATTCTATCTACTTGGCTGTTTTTCTCTTTCTCCACACGGAGAATTTTAGTACTGAAAGAATAATTAATGCAAAGACAACCAGGCTTCCTATGTTTGCTGCCAATGTCGGAATATTAAGCAGTCCTGAAATATCAAGCACTTCTCCAACTCCTACAACAGCAAGTACGGCAAGTAAGATACCCACAAGTCCTTCTCCTGCAATCATACCTGAACAGAACAAAATACCATCGCTTATAATCTGCTTCTTTTCTTCCTCCTTGCGTTTCATCTTGTCAAGCACAAGTCTTACAAGACCACCAACCATAATACATGCATTGAGCTGTACAGGAAGATATATACCTATGGCAAACGGAAGCACCGGAATACCTATAATCTCCACAATAACTGCTATGCAGGCACCGATAAATACAAGTCCCCACGGAAGATTATTGTCCATAACTCCCTCAATAATCATTTTCATCAATGTTGCCTGAGGTGCGCCCAACTCCTCTGAGCCAAAGCCCCATGCAGAATCAAGAATATATAATGTTCCGCCAATGGCAAGTGCCGAAGCAATTACGCCTATAACCTCACCAATCTGCTGCTTTCTCGGTGTCGCCCCGAGAAGATAACCTGTCTTTAAATCCTGTGATGTATCACCTGCAATGGCCGCAACAATACATATAATCGAACCGATTGCAATAGCTCCCTGCATTCCATGAATACCACCGTCACCTGTAAACTTCAAAATAATAGTTGTGAAAAGAAGCGTTGCAATAGCCATACCCGATACAGGATTATTACTGCTTCCTACAAGTCCTACCATCCTTGATGATACAGTGGCAAAAAAGAAACCGAATATAACCACAATAATTGCGCCCACCAGTGTTACCGGAATTGCCGGAACAATCCATACAGCCAAAGTACAAATCGCTATACATACAAGTACAACACTCATCTTAAGGTCTCTTGCCGTACGCTCTGTACCTGCATTTCCTGAAACCTTCATCGACTTGATTGCATCTTTAAAGGTTCTTATAATAAGCGGCAGTGATTTAATAAGACTTATAATACCGCCTGCTGCAAGCGCACCTGCGCCGATGTAACGTATATATGAGCTCCATATTCCACTTGCGCCGCTTTTAGCGAATATCTCACCTATCGGAATTTCTCCCGGATAGAGAATCAAACTTTCTCCAAATAAAACAATAATTGGTATAATTACCATCCAGCTCAGCAGACCGCCCGCAAACATATATGATGAAATACGAGGACCGCATATATAACCGACACTGAATACGGCAGGATATATCTGTGTTCCAATCTCTCCTGCATATCCCTTAAACTTCAATGACACTTCGCTTGGAACTGCCTTAAGGCCGTCAATAATAAATTTAAACGCAGCAGCAAAGCCCATACCTGCAAATACCGTAGACGCGTTAGCTCCCCCTTCCTCTCCTGCAAGAAGAACCTCTGCGCAGGCTGTGCCCTCAGGATACGGCAGCGTTCCATGTTCTCTTACAATCAAAGCATTCCTAAGAGGAACCATAAAAAATACTCCGAGCAGGCCGCCAAGCAAAGCTATAAGCGTAATTTCAATAATGCTCGGCTTATCCATTTTTCCTTCAGCCGCCCATAAAAACAATGCAGGCAATGTAAAAATAGCGCCCGCAGCCAGTGATTCACCAGCAGACCCTATTGTCTGCACAATATTGCTCTCAAGAATTGAGTTTTTCTTCATAATGACACGAATTACACCCATAGCGATAACTGCAGCCGGAATCGATGCAGATACCGTCATACCTACTCTAAGTCCCAGGTATGCGTTAGCAGCGCCAAATACGACAGCAAGAAAAACACCCATTACAACCGATGCCACTGTAATTTCAGGGGTCACCTTCTCTGCCGGAATATAAGGCTTAAATTCTTTGTTTTCATTCATAGTCTCAATACTCCTTTTCGTATATAGTCCATGTCCTAAAACCTTAAACAATTACGCCAAATAATTAAAATATAAAAGTATTATTGGCAAAATTTTGCATTTTAATAAGATTTTTGCTTATAAAATAAACTTAAGAACATAACTTATGTTAATAATACTAAAAAAATGGCAAACACGCAAGCGTACATTTGCCGTTTTTGCGTGTTTGCCACATATTGCTATTAGTGACTTTTTTCTTTAATTGTATCCATATAAGATAAAAATAAGTGCATATCTGTGTATGGATTACATTCATGGGAATGCACATTTTTATATGCTTTAGCCTGTCCAACTGAAAGCAGTTTTGCTCTTTTTAATGCTTCCTGCTGTTTTAGCAACAACAATTCAAAAATATCAGTTGTCTCACAATATTCAGGGCATTCGCTTTTAATTAGTTTTTTAAAATAACTTTTCATTTGTTGTGCACTTTTACCTGCCGGTACATTAGTGTAATGCAAAACAAACCATACCTCAAAACTCGGATTAGAAAAAATACATTCCAATCCCTTATGTTCAGCACCCTTTATCAAATCAAACGCCTCGCTAATATTGGGATTAGAAGCCGGGTCCGAATCAAACACGCAGTATCCTCTATCCCCAAATTCCAACTTAAGCGGATGTGTCTTAATATATTCTTTTGCAAAACGAACAATCCCCACTGCATCCGTATGCTCTGTGCCAATAGGTATAACTGAAACATTATATGTACGATTAGAAAAATGTCTCAAGTAAATTTCTTCTGTATTCCCTTCACAAAAAACATAAATAACACTTTTGGGCTTTTCCTTCGTAGCTTTCCCCTTTTTCTCTTTTCCACGCAAATGCTTAGAAATCATTCCTTTCCTCACCTCCTCACATAAGGTATCCCTCCGTATCTGCCCTTAAGATACCCTAATGCAACATTTGACGTTCTGATATCATAGTCGTCCAACAATTTAACAAATGTAGCGCCATCATCATCCTTATCTACCAGATAAACCTGTTGTAAATCAAGCAAATCCAATATTCTTACATCGTGAGAAGAAAAGAAAAGCTGCGCGTCATTATTATTAATATCTTTGGATTGAAGCATTTTCAGAAAATATTCCGTAAGCAGAGTATGATACTCTTTTCCCAATTCATCCTCAAGCATTAATCCGCCATACTGTCCTATATACATCATCTCAGCAGCATTTCTTATAATCGAAATAGTTCCTGAAGATTCATTAGAAAGTAATATATTCATACGTTCACCCTTCTTATTCTTGTGTATGACTCTTACTTCATAATCCTCCTCCGGTACATTCATATATTCATTAACAGATTCGCTTACTACTGATATAAGCTTTTCCCACACTTCATGCATCTTTTTCTCAAAACGCTTTTTTTCAACATAAATGTCTACAATATTAAAGTCAGCTTTTTGAAGTTCATCTATAAATACTTTTTTTCTATGTTCATCCTTACATATTTCTGCAATTATTCTTTCTGTAGCAAAAAATTCTTTATATTGCTTATCCAACATATCAAACCACTCCATAACAGGTTTTAACCTCATATATCCCCATTCTGCTGCAACCGGCATATACAATCTGTTAGAATTGGTTTTTTTTGATATTTCTTCTTGTAATTTAACATCATTACCTTTAAAGTTAAACTGGTTGCCCTTTTCTCTCTCAAAAATAGTTTTCGGCTTGCTTGAATAATATCCTATCAAATATTCTTCCTCTATCTCCACGCTATTTACAGAAAACCCATAAACATATTTTATTCCTTCATGATAGAATATAAACTCAAAACATGTAGGCTGCTTTTTATATTGTTCAGAAAACGCAAAGGGTAATACTTGTATTCTTGCACTATCCTTTCTTGAAATAGTATTATTTATAAATCTTACAGCAAAACTGAAGGACTCTATAATATTAGATTTCCCTGACGCATTTGGTCCAAATAATCCTATACATTTATAAAATGGAGACACCTTATCACAAAATTCGGTCATCCAGCTATTTTTTTCTCTTTTACTGTCTGCTCTAAAATTAATAACCACTTTATCTCTAATTGACTTATAATTTTCAACTGCATACTGTACTAACATATTTGTCACCTCACATCTATTTTAGGCATTTTTACAAATATTATGCTATTTTTCACAAAATAAATCATTTATTAAAATTATTTTATCACTAACATATAATATTTTCAACCAACTTAAAATAAAAATTTCAAACTTTTAGAAACACCTCAACAAAACAGCGGAAGCATAGAAATGCTTCCGCTGTTTATAAACAACTTTCCCCCAATTTTACCTCTCCGTTGTTGCAGCTATCTCTTTTTCAACAACTTCTCTATCTGCATACGCTTTTTCCGAAGCCGCTTTCTCAGAAACTGCCTTTTCCACCGCTTCTTTTACTGCGCCTGCCTCACCGTCAAGCCCCGTAACATTCAAATTCTTATTAACCTTAGCGTCATATGTATCCGCCTTAATTATCTCGTTAATATCAATTCCTGTAGTCTCCTTCACAGACTCAATAGTTTTGGCAAGAACCGAAGGCACATATCCTCCCATAGAATCAACGCCCGACCTTGAGCCGTTACCGTCAATAATTGTAACCTTGTCAATAGACTCCAGCGGTTTAGCGATAGCGCCTGCCATTTCAGGCAGCTTGTTGACAACCATTTCAAGAATGGCAGCTCTGCCGTATTTAGCCATAGCATCAGCCTTCTTTTCGAGCGCTTCAGCCTCCGCAATACCCTTTTCTCTGATTGCCTCTGCTTCCGCTCTACCAATAGCTGCGATACCGGCAGCCTCCTGCTCTTTAGTGTATTTTAACGCCTCAGCCTTAACCTTCTCCGCCTCGGCTTTCTGAGTTTCCTCATACTTCTTAGCCTCAGCCTCTTTCTGTCTCTTGAACAGCTCTGCCTGGGCATTCTGCTCAATCCTATACTTCTCTGCCTCAGCCTGTTTCTTAATAGAAGCAGTAAGTTCCTGCTCCTTAACCTCAGCTTCCTTAGCTTTCAGCTCAACCTCGCGCTCCTGCTTTGCAATATCGGCGTTAGTTGTTGTAATCTCCAAAACCTTACGCTGTTCCTCTTCCTGAATCCTATAAGCTGCCGCTGCCTCAGCCTTCTTTGCGTCAGAAATTTTGAGCAGCTCCGACTGCTTAATACTCAGCTCATTCTGCTTAATGGCAATCTCTGTCTTCGCATTAACCTCAGCGTCGTTTGCCAGCTTCTTAGCCTCCGCCTGAGCGATTGCAATATCTCTCTCAGCCTCAGCCTTTGCAATAGAAGCCTCTTTCTGGATTTTAGACATATTATCCTGACCGAGGGCATTAATCAATTCATTTTCATCAATAACTCTCTGGATGTTGCAGGAAATAATCTTAACACCGAGAGCATTCATATCTCTCTGAGCCTTCTCCTGAACCTGATCGCCGAACTTCTGTCTGTTATTGCAGATTTCCTTAAGATTGATAGTACCGATAATCTCTCGCATATTACCCTGCAAAGAATCGGTAAGCGCTTCGCGTATCTGCATTTCATTCATATTAAGAAAGTTCTTCTGGGCAAGAGCGATTCCCTCAGGACTTTCAATATCCAAAGCAATTTTTGCTATAGCGTCAACATCCACACCAATAAAATCCAAAGTAGGAATATAACCGTTAGTCTTAATATCCACGCTTATCTGCTTTGCAATAAGAACATCCTTTCTCTCGAAAAACGGAAGCCTTATTCCCGCCTTACCTATGAGTATTTTTGGCTTCTTTCTGATACCTGAAATAATAAATACCGTATCGGACGGCGCCTTCTCATATCCGGACATGAACAGAAAAATAACAATCAATACTGCCACAGCGCCGAGAATAATGCTCCAATACTCTTGAACAAACTCCAATACCTCTAACATACTTTTAACCTCCCATAATTAAATATATTCGTTAATTATATTTATTGTACATTGAATTTCGACATTTTACAACAAAATATATAATAATTTTACAATTCACATTTTTGTAAGCAATTCTATATAAACCGCTTAAATGAACCAACCGTAGCCGCCGCTCCCGTATGCAGCATCTTCTTTGCGGCACGTCCGACAATATAAGTTCCCTCTTTGGTT
>CAYZZP010000016.1:0-57509 GCA_964482965.1 uncultured Lachnospira sp. | reverse complement strand
TCTAATGCACTTTTCATTGTTTCTACAATATTTGCCTGCCTTATAAGCCATTCATCAATACTATCGCTGGTTCCTTCTGCTTCTGCAATCAACACATTATGTTCACTTGTTTTCAATGCATCATTCAGCACAATGCTGTTAACCCCGGCAGTTACCACAATAATTAAAAGGATACTGATTGTCACATAAGTTATAATCCTGCCCTTTATACTTCCAAAAAAATAACATTTTCCCATTTATACACATTTCTCCTTTTTGCATTATCACTCAACTGTATATTCTTTCCACGCTCCAACTTATCCACACAGCGTTACCGTTGCCGTCCGTTTTTTTGTTTTGCAATCCTAACAATTCTCTTTTTTCAAAAATTCAATAAACTCGTCCGCAGGCAGCGGTTTAGAAAAATAATAGCCTTGTATGCATCTGATGCCCAAACGCTCCATCTCCTCATACTGCTCCTTTGTCTCGACGCCCTCCGAAACAATCGAAAGTCCCATCCCATGAATCATATCCACCACGCCATCCATGACGTAGTGCGCCTTGCCATCCTCAAAATATGCCTGAGTCATCATGTGATCGAATTTAACGATGTTAACTGGCATATCAATAATATAGCTGAGGTTGGAATATCCGGTGCCGAAATCGTCGAGTAGATTGGCTGGTAAAAGACCTCCACGCGATCATAATCCATTGCGTCCGCAATCATACGTTCGATGCGCCTTTCCTTGTGCATTGTTTCAAGAAACGTCTCATCTATGCAAACGTAATGATGTTCCGCGAACTCGTCATGGTCGAGTTAATTGTCGAACGCTATACCAGTTTCCTATCCGACTTAATTTATACTATTCCTATATGAATTAATGTTTTATTCGTCGCACTAGTAAAATTATTACTCCATTTATTTTAATTGTCAACACATTTATTTGTATTTTGTATCAATTATATAAGTCATTTATGATAATGTCTTAATAAACCACAAGAGAAAATGCATCAAATGATTCGCAGGGCAATAAGGATAGGTCTGCCATAACATTAAGTATCACCAGAAGGCAGTTAAATCGTTTGATTATCGCCTATAAACAAAAAAGCAAGGTTGCCTTTGTTTACGGTAAACGGTATTTGGGGCAGAGTCCCAAATACAGCAAAAGCACCGCATTCTGAATTATTACATTCTTCCTTGAACTACCCTTATTCAACATTGTCATCTATAAAACTGTGTTCCATTTGCAAACTCATCAAGCATAAAGGTCACATGAATCGGAAGTCTGCCGCTGCAGTTAAAATCTGCCTGATAGTAAAGCTCCTGAAAAATCTGCGTATTTCCACACCTGACTGTAAGGGCGTTTCTTTAACAGTCCCAAGCGGTAAAGTCGTGCAAAATATTTCTTCTGTACTCCGGAGAGCTTCGCTTTTCTATACCGTTTTTTACCCTGCACCGCACATTTTTTGGCTTCTGCTCCTTTGCTGTCTTTCGGTAAGATGAAAGGCTCTCCGTTTCTATCCGTTCCCGGATTCGTTCCTCGCTGTGATTTTTTTTTAACTCTTACAACGCCTAAACCTGCTTATCCCCATCGGTTTGATTGCAGGATATTTCGGTAAGCATTTTGATTTCATAGCCCATTTCGGACATCATGGACAAGAATGATTCATAGGTTGCCGCCTGCAGGATACACGCATCTATATCACGTTTTATCATATCCGACCAGACAAATTTGCCGTCACGAAAGTCGTTCCATTCCTTATAATTCTCGGAAGGTCTTGCCCTGTCCTCGGAGATTTCAATGGCAGACAGCCCATATTCCTCACATACACCACCAAAATACTTGATGGTAATTTAGTGTCAAGTTGCTTGATTTTCAGTTTCAAGATTAAAAATGAGCTCATCCTAATCGTTTTTTGCTGTTTGCACAGCAGTTTTTTCTTAGGACTAAATCAGCGGAAACCCTTGAATTTATTGGTTCCTTACTAACTTGACACTATTATACCATTAGCCCCCACATATTCATTAGGGTACAACGCATATGCGTCGGAACGCTTTGCCCCTTTTATCAGATACGCTTTCAGTTTTTCACCATAAAGGTAAGGGTCGTTTCCTCTTACAATACCCCATTCCATTAGAAGTGCTGCGCTTCCCGTAACAAATGGCGTGGCAAAGGAAGTTCCTGTCACCTGTGTAATCTCGTCAAGCCTGATGCCTACACCCGGAGCTGCAATGTCGGGCTTTGATGTTACGGCAGGTCCCAGTCTCACCACATACCCCGCCCCCGAAAATGACGCCACGTTGAAATTTCTTGCGTCATAGGCGCCCACTGTTATGACGCTTTGGGCTGTTGATGGAATTGTAATTGTCATGGTTTCTTTTGGAAATGTAAATCCTGTTCCCGTATTAAGGGAGGCTGACGCAGGAAGCCACATATCAAACCTTCCCGAGACGATTTTTTCCGGTATTATTCTGAAGGTCCATATCCCGTACTGAATATAACTGTCCGTCGGCACCATATCTATATATATTTCCTGCCTTATGCTATATGGCGACGGCGTTCCATAATAGGTTATAATTTCTGTGCTTCTTGTTGTCACCCTGTTAATTTTATTGTATTTTCCGATGCGCCCCAAACTCTCCCCCGACGGCGTTATTATCTCTATATCAAAATCATCTGCATAATCTTTCCATATCTGTATATTTATAGTGGACTCATAGGCGCCCACCGCAAGCTCAACTAACTGTTCCACGCCGGTTGTAAGCTGTCCTGACATATGTGTCGCAGTACCTCCCTCATTGCCGCTTCCCACACATACAGCGCATTTCCACATAGAAATTATTGAATTAATATAAGTTTCAAGAAGGGATGTGCCTGTATGATCGCCGTAATTATTGCCGTAGCTTATATTAATAGAAACCGGTCTGTTATATTCAATTCCCTTTCTTATACAAAAATCAACAGCCTCCATAAGCTGAGTTGTTCTTGGAAATGAAGAATTTACAGAGAAGCCCATTTTTACGACTATAATCTCTGCTCCCGGCGCAACGCCGTTATTTCCACAGGCAATCCTTGTCACATTATTGCCATGTCCTATAGTATCTACTGCTATGCTCTGGACTCCTTGCCGCAATATATAATCTTCAACTTCATCCCCCGAAACTTTTTCATTGGTGGTCTGATCCCATATGTCAATTATGCGGGTTCTGCCGTCAGCCCCATTAAATTCAGATGACTTAAGATTTATTCCCGAATCTATAACCGCTACTATAGTTCCGGCGCCGGTAAGATTATATGGATTGTTAAAGCCCTGCTGCACCTGCGTTATGCAGGACGCAGCCTTAGCCACTGCAATATCAGGGTATAGCAGTTTAGGTTTCTCCACATATTCTATATTTTCTTCTGCTGAAATGTCATTTACAAAACGTCTTGCAGTTACTATAATTCCATAACCGCCGAGAAGCTCTGTAACCTCTGTTCCCGGATATTTTTCAATAAGCTGCTGAATACTTCCCACATACCTTACAATAAGCTCCACTCTCTGCCCGTCGTCGCTGAAGCCCGCCTGCAGCTCCGGAGATTTTCTGCGTTCTTCATCTGTAATACCAAGACTTATCACCAGCAAATCCTCTTGCTTTTCCATAGCTTTACCCCGCAAAAAATGTCACATAGTATATACTATGTGACATAATGGATAATGGCAGAAATATTAATCTTATTATTTATTACCCTCTCCCGACTTTAATTCATATAATTTCTTGAAAAATATATAATTTCTGCCATTTAATATGCTGTGAATATAAATAAACCATACAATCATTATTTTAAGAACATCTTTATACCATATGGACTTTATTTCCAGAGCATAGATAATTATGAAATTTGCAATAAGCACTAAAAGCGATATGTCAACGGCAATAGCATACCGATTACTGCAAAATCTTAATATTCCCTTGCTAAAAAATCCACTAAAAAAGAAATTATTTTTCTTTTGAAGTTCTAACTCTTTCTCTATAAACTCCCTTCTGAAATTAACTATCCATAACATAACAATGGATATAGTTCCGCTTATATAAAAAGAAGCTGACGCAATTTTTCCTGCATTGTAAGCCCCGGTAATATAGCCATTTTCAAAAAAATAATAATATAGCGCCGACACAAATGAAACTGTCGATAATATAATTGAACCTCTAAGATACCCATAGTTGTACCTAATATTCATATTTTAACCACCCTCTCAATAGTATAAATATTATAAAAAGTTGTATTTAAAAACAACTCAGAAGCGTATTCTTTACAACACCAAGTTATCACAAATACCTTTTATCAGCAAGATTTTTTATAAAATTATTAATAATTATTGCAAACCTTATTTTTACTGTGAATTTATTTTTAAAACCACTTTCGGTTGTTTTGCGCACAACATAATATTTTTAGTAATTAATTCAATCTACTGTTAATATTATAGATAGTAGATATATTGGAGGTTATAAATAATGGTTAAAAATCTGCGAAAATTAAGAGAGGAGCATGGCCTGAGCCAGCAAAAACTTGCTGAACATTTTGGTATTTCACAACAATCTGTTTATAAGTATGAAAATGGTCTCGCTGAACCTGATATTAGTATGCTCATCAATATGGCAGATTATTTCTGTACATCTGTAGACTACCTCGTTGGTCACGTTGATGAAAACAGGCTTCAAACCATTGAACCTCTTACCAACAGTGAAATAAGACATATAAAAATGTATAGAAAATTATCGAAGTCGCTTCGCACCAATATTGATTCTATAATCATGGAATTTTCTGAGAAAAATTAAATTTCCTCACAAAAAACATTTTTTCTGTATTATCAAATATATTGAGCCATTTTTTCGCTAGATTTTACATAAACTTCGCTATAGACTTATTAATAAATAAATTATATAATCTACTTGATGGATGGAGTTTTATGGCTAATAATGATAACTCAAATCTGTCTGAAAAGGATCGTAAGTTTAGAGAATTTGCATTGAACGGCAACCTCTGGCTGGTTATATTTTATGTATGTGTTCCTTTATCAGCATTTCAGTTGATTAACCATCTGTTCAATATACTTGATACAATGATGGCGTCACACGTTAGTGCTGTTGCTGTTTCGGCAGTTGCTTATCTGTCGCAGCTTCAGAATATGATAAGTGCCATCGGTACAGGATTAGCTGTAGGTAGTTCCTTAAAGATAAGCGAGGCATATGGTGCTGGTGATTACACACTGGTTAAGAAGCGTCTCAGCACTTTGCTGACAATATGTACGGGATTATCGGTTTTAGTCCTTTTAATGCTGCCATTTGCACCTCATTTATTGAGGTTGTTTGGTACTCCCGATGATTTTATCAATGTTGGCACACGTTATTTTATAATAACTCTGTTTGCTACTGTATTAAGTTTTTTTAACAATGTTTACATAGCGATTGAGCGCTCAAGAGGTAATTCCAAGCGGATTCTCCGGCTTAATCTTTTTGTAATAGTATTAAAACTTTCCATTACAGCATTTTTCATATATGGTTTGAATGCTGACATTACTATGATTGCTGTAGCCACTGTTATATCGCAGCTTTTTCTGTTGATAATGGCTGTCAGGAATCTTTGTATCGGTAATGATGCTTTTACTTTCAGTATTCGCTCTATTGCATTTAAGAAGAATGTTGTACAACCTATGCTTAACCTGTCATTCCCGGTGATTGTAGAGAAAGTCGCATTTGCTATGGGAAAGACTGTTATAAATTCTATGAGCAAGAATTATGGTTCCACTACTGTTGGCGCTCTTGGTATATCCAATAACATCAACGGAGTTGTAACTCAGTTACAGAATGGTTTTCAGGATGGCGGTGCTTCTATTATCAGCCAGAACCTCGGAGCCGGTAACATAAAACGCGCTCTTGGTACATTTTGGAGACTTGTTATAATACAGGCATCCATAGGTCTCGCAGGATACATATTATTAAATGTATTTATTGAGCCTATTACTTATTTGTTTGCTAACAGCACAGAAGGATTTAATGAAAATTTCCAGTTGACAATCATACACGTTTTCCGTTATGATTCATTTGGTAGTTGTGTTCCTTTAGGAATTAATGCTGCTGTTATGGCACTGCTTTTTGGATTTGGTAAGACAAAGCTCACATTATTGTGTAACTTCTGTCGTGTATTTGTTTTCAGAATACCAATCCTTTGGGCTTTACAAAATTTCACTGCTCTTGGCAGTGAAAGCGTTGGTATCGTAATGGGTGCCAGCAACATACTTACCGCTATGCTATCTTGCATTGTTGCTTTTTTTGTAATCCGCGGCATCAAGAAACAGTACGGTAATAATAATTTGTTATCAGCGTGATGTTTAATATTTTGTTTACCTATTAATCCCCCCAAGGTTATAAGACAAAATATGATTCACGTTTGATATAAATCCCCCTCTAAATAGCGTAACACGGGCGTTCCTTAACAGGACGCCCGTGTTATGTATTACGGCAATTTTTTATACAAAAATATACAAAAAGTATCGGAAAAACTTTCTTTGACAGTCTTTCCGATACTTTTTCATTACTGTAAATAAACAGTACTATTTCCGTACGTCATCAAACTCTATTACTTCTGACTCTGAATTATCTGAGTCTACTTCCTCCAACGATATTTCTTCCTTTTCCGAAGTCTCCAATGAAATCTCCTGTACATCCGAAAGCTCCACTACCTCTAACTCCTGCGTATCCTCTGAAGCCTCTAAGGGATTTGCTTCTTCTGGTGCTTCTTCTAGTGTTTCTAATTTTTCTGATATATCCGAAAGTCCTATATCCTCTGAGTTGTCCGGACTCTCAGATACCTCTGACACCTCTGACACTTCTAAAATATCATCGTCAAACAGAATATCTTTATCTTCAGACTCGTCTTCTTTATTTTTCGACGTATTTTCTGACGCATTTTCCGATGTGCCGTCTCCTGACGCCATAGCATCTCCTGACACCTTTGCTTCTGCGGCGCCATTGACTGCATTATCATCGTCAAACTGGCTGTTTACCCTTGCATTAGCTGCCAAAAGCTTTTTATTCTTTGCTATAACGCTTGCTGTTATTATAACCATAGCTACAGCTATACCTGTCATAATAACGGCTAAAATCTTCCAAATTCCTGCGTCTGACACCAGCTTATCTGAACTGCTTTCATTTGACGCCTGCGTCTCGCCGTTATCGTCTGTCATAGACGCTTCAACATATCTTTGTACCGTATTTTCTTTGGTATCATAGGAATACCAGCCTGTGCTGCCTTCTGAGTTCATACCATAGAAAAGATAAAAATCGTCATTACCGTTCTTAAGAACCTTTACTGCCATATCATTGATAGTCATATCAACTATCCTGTAACCATCCGGCTTTTCCATACTGTCGGATACAGAAAGTACCACATAATTAATCTGTGACGCTCCAAGCACGATATATGGTGAAAATGTCTTGCTGACTGTATCATATACATAGAAGCCGCTCTTTCCCTTATCGTCAACTGCCTGAAGATACATAATTGTAATCCCGTTTCCCGAATGTTTTCCGGCCAAAACTGTCTGTCCGTTATAATCGCACTCTGTAGACGCAAAATTGTCCGGAAGATGTATTGATGAATAATCTTCTATAATTTCATAATTGACTCCGTCTACCGTCGCTGTCTTATTGACTGTAGGTTCTGTCGGCTTTGTCTCAGGCACCGGCTTATTAACCTTTATGGTGTAATTACGTTTTTCTCCATTTTCTGCCGTTACCATAATTGTTACTGTGTTGCTTCCCGGCTTTAAGTCTGTATTTCCTGTAATGGAAACCTTAGCATTTGAATGATTTGCCACTGCGCTTACAGTCAGCTTGGTGTCGTTTTCGCCGACAGACACTGTATAGTCGTATATGCTTGACGCAAAGGCAGGTGTAAGCGCTCCCGGGCTTATTGACAATGACTTAAGAGTATTGTCCGCCGAATATGACACAGGGGCGTTTACGGTTACTGAACCGGCAGTAGCGTTTATATTCATTCTCTCCTCTTCCATATCTGAGATTATGGAAGCGCTTGTATCAATACTTATTGTACTCTTTCCTACCTTCAAAGTTTTAAATTCAAGTGTAAAGCTGACAGATTTTTTTGTATCAGTTCCAATCCATCGAGCTCTTCCCCCACCGCCCGATATGTCTTCGCCTGTGGACAGCTCCAACACCTGCGGGTCATATAAAACAAATATATCTTGCGCTCCCATTTCAGAGTTAGAACTTAAGGTTACGGTTACGGTTACCGTCTCCCCTATCTTTACAGTATGTGATGTAACTTTGGCGCTGACTGAATCCGCCGCATATACACTTTCAGCTTTTGGTACTGCCAGCCCTGCTGCAAGCAGCAACAACGCCGCCGCTGCTGCCAGCCATCTTTTTATTTTTCTTTTAATTTTCATACCTGATGAAACCTCACTTTTGCGTTATATATTTTGTTCCCGACATATGTCTTTTTATAGCTACTATATCAAATATATCCAATTCTTCCTTGCCGTTGCAGTCCGCAGCAATCCTATTAACCTCCGGAGCATCGATTGTGCCAAACAAAATACGTTTAATTCTTACAACATCAAATATATCTATGCTGCCATCCCCATTTGCATCGCCATAAATTACTACAGTATGAGAACCCAGCTCGCTTCCGTCCGGCTTATAAAATACAAGCCTGTTTCCGGTTGCCACATTACCTGTATTAACCGTGCCGTTTGAATTGAGAAGCTTTGCAGTAACTCCATTCGACATGGAAACATTTTTCAATATATCATCAATGGTACTTCCAACTGTAAAGCCTGCTATAGTTCCCTTTAATCCATCCGTGACAAAATTATCTACACTGTATTCATATACAGGCTCGGTTGGTTCTTCCGGCTCTGTAGGCTCCTCAGGAGTTGTTCCCTCTTTTCTTACGACATGAATTGTATATGTACGAACATCTCCATTTTCTGCTGTAACAACTACTTTAACCTCGTTGTTTCCCACATTCAAAGCTATATTTCCGTCGCCTGAAACAGAAGCCTTACTGTCAGCCTTTGAGGCGTTTACTTTAATCTGAGACACATCATTTTCCACAATCAGGTCAAAGGATGCAGCAAACCGTTCAAAGCTCGGTGTAATGTCATATCCATCAACTGAGAGACTATTAAGAGTATTGTTTGGGCTTCCGTCCTTAGTTGGCTCCTTGCATACCTCCTCCGGCATATTTTTATATACCGGAATATAAAATACCAACCCTGTATCAGCCTTAATCTCTGCACTGTACGCCTGTGACGATTTGACAGACTCGCTTCTTGGAGCCAGAACATGTGTCATATACTGGTGCCAATATCCTACCAAATCAAACTTTTCATAATAAATCGTATCCTGTCCCTTGCTTATGTAACTTTCTCCAAGTCTAATCGCACCGCCGATAATCGACTTCATTCTCGAATCCCACGGGCGCATATACGAGCCGCTTTTACTTGCCTCAATAAGTCCGTTTACAACCGGGTCTCCTGTACTGCCTGCACTTGCCCACATATTAAAGTAATTGTAATAGCCTTCATAGCCCGGCACAGTACCTGATATGCTTCGTCCTTCGCCGTTTGTACCCTGCTCCTGTATGATTCTGCTGACAAGATGATATGGACTTACCCCTGATACCTGGGCAGCATACATAATCGCATCAGGATACTCATATTTTACGCCGTTATATGTAAGGTCGTGGCTCGAATTTTTCATAAATGAATTGCCTATTACATTCACAACTCCTGCTCTGTTATGAAGCCCGCTGTCATATGACAATTTTTCAAACATAAATATATTAGTCTCATTTAAGAAATTTCTTGGATCCAGCGTATATTCCAACAGCTCCACAGACGCCTGTACCCAGCTGCCGCCGTCCAATGTGTACCAGCTGCTGTTCTCCCAGTTATAATAACTGCTGCTGTAGCTTCCGTCGCTGTTAATTGCCGTCTCTGTAGATTTCCACGAACTGATTGAATTTTTGCTTATAAGACTTCGTCCTGACACATTTTCATTCTTAACCACTTCATTCCAGTCATTGCTTACATGATCCGCCACAAATACCCATTTAGGATATTTTGCGTGAAGCTCTCTTAAAGCCTCCCTGTAACTCTCCGGAAAATTCTGCGAATCAAGATATTCCTCAAAATCCATATCCTCGTCATAGCCCGTATCTTCATCCAGCACAACATATTCTCCGCTTATGTATCCTTCTGTGCGCACGCCGTTCAGATAAAATGCCACCTTATACCATACATATGTATCACTCGTCTTAACAGTATCAAGAATTTCAAGTTCGAAACCTCCGTCAACCATAGTTATGACATTGCTGGTATTGCTGGTATCTGTTGACGTCCGTATTCTTACCTTTGTGGTTCCCGGCTTTACCGTTCCTGTCTGAGCAGACGCCTTTGACTCGCTGTCTGTTTCCTGTGTACTTTTGCTTGTTTCCTCTGCATGAATATCCACAATTCTTACAGCGCTGCCTATGGCAGAACCGAATACTACAATCATCATAAGCGCAAATGCTGCACCCATATAACTGGTATGTCTTTTGTATGAACTGTTCTTCTTCATTCAACCACCCTGTCCCATTTCTTAACTTTCATTAAATATAACCGTTTTCTAATTATTTCTTCCAAACTCCGAGAGCTTTAGTCCCTCATTTCTCTCAAGTACCATATTAACGCTCCAGCTATTGATAAATAAAAGGAGCGGATTATCCTTCAAATCTTTAATCTTTTTCATATCTGATGTTCCGACTATCCTATTCATCTGTACTTCCTCAGGATTCTCAATCCATCTGATATGCTCATATGGAAGCGGCTCCAGCTTAATATCTACATTATACTCGTTTTTAAGCCTGTACTCAAGTACTTCAAACTGGAGTACTCCCACAACTCCCACTATAATTTCTTCCATGCCTGTATTAAATTCCTGAAATATCTGAATAGCTCCCTCCTGCGCAATCTGGCTTATTCCCTTTACAAACTGCTTGCGCTTCATGGTATCCATCTGACGCACTCTTGCAAAATGTTCCGGCGCAAATGTAGGAATCCCCTCAAATGCAAACTTATCATTTGATATACAAATGGTATCGCCTATTGAAAATATTCCCGGATCAAATACGCCGATAATATCTCCCGCATATGCTTCTTCCACAATATGCCTTTCCTGCGCCATCATCTGCTGAGGCTGCGAAAGCCTTATCTTCTTTCCTCCCTGAACGTGGTTTGCCTCCATGCCTGCCTCAAATTTTCCTGAACATATACGCATAAACGCAATTCTGTCCCTGTGAGCTTTATTCATATTTGCCTGAATTTTAAACACAAAGGCTGAAAAATCTTCATTAACAGGATCTATTTCACCCTTAGACGAATTTCTTGGCAACGGCGCTGTTGTCATACTTAAAAAATGCTGTAAAAATGTCTCTACACCAAAATTGGTCAGGGCCGAACCAAAAAATACAGGTGTAAGCTCTCCGGCCTGAACTCTCTCAATGTCAAATTCTGCGCTGGCACCGTCTAAAAGCTCTATATCCTCATTGAGTTTCTCAAAAAAGCCCTGTCCTATTTCATTTTCCAAAGCCGCATCTTCTATGGATATATTTTTAGTATCAACCTCCTTTTGTCCGTTCATGGCTGCTTTAAACAGAGAAACCTCCTTCTCGTTGCGGTCATAAACGCCTTTAAATTCCTTTCCGCAGCCTATAGGCCAGTTCATAGGGCATGTGCTTATTCCAAGCACATTTTCAATATCATCAAGCAGTTCAAATGGATTGTTGGCTTCCCTGTCCATCTTGTTGATAAATGTAAAAATAGGAATATGCCTCATTACGCAAACCTTAAACAGTTTAATTGTCTGCTTCTCGACACCTTTGGACGCATCTATAACCATAACTGCGGAGTCCGCCGCCATAAGGGTACGGTATGTATCCTCTGAAAAATCTTCATGTCCCGGGGTATCCAAAATGTTAATGCAGTAGCCGCCATAATTAAACTGCAGCACTGACGATGTAACCGAGATACCTCTCTCCTTTTCAATCTCCATCCAGTCCGAAACCGCATGCTTGGCGGTTTTCTTCCCCTTTACCGAACCCGCAAGGTTAATGGCTCCTCCGTAAAGCAGAAACTTTTCTGTGAGCGTTGTTTTTCCTGCGTCAGGGTGCGATATAATCGCGAATGTCCTTCTCTTTTCTATCTCTTTTCTTATATCAGACAATTTATTCAACCTTCTCTCCTCAATAATATTGAACACAGGCATGGCGTTTCTCTCCACTGCCCATGTGCCGCCGATGCAGACGTAATACGCCGCTACAGCGGCGTATTACGTCTGCATCGGCGTGTGCAGCATAGATAGCTTGAGCCTATGATGCATCAGCACCACAGGCTCACTCTCCCTTAAAGCCATTGCTTTAGTTCCAACAATATTTATTCAAATCTTATCTATTCAGACCAAATTTATAGGAAACCTCTGATTTGTCGTCTATTTTCTTGAATACGTTAACAACCTTGTTCATCACTGCTGTGAACTGCTCCTCGTCAGCCTCAATGCTGACTATTTGTCCATTTTCCTTAACAGCGGCAGACTTAGCGCCTGACTCCTCTACAATGGTGTTCTCCAGCTCAGCAATAGCCTCGGCTGTCGACGGTATCTTTGACTTACTCTTAAACTTTACGCTATAAGTTCTAATCATGATTTTTTCCTCCGACTAAATCTTTGTTTCATAACTTTTCATAACTCTTCGCATAGTATTATAACGCAATAAACGCCTCACTTCAACATTTTTATTAATTTTTCACCGTTTTTCGCAAACTAATTTTTACCATTTACGGATTTAGTATTTTAATTTAGCATGTCAAGGCTTTTAGCATGTCAAGGCTTTTCCCATGTCAAGGCTTTTCCCAGCGTAAATGAATAGATTATTTTTTCTTTGACGGTCTTTCCTGTTATCTGGCTCAACGCTTTCGCATAGTAGTCAAGCTGCACCGCATACCTTGACACAAGCTCCTCGGCTCCTGCCTTTCCTCTTTTTACTCTGTCGGTTTTGTAATCAACAATAACCAGCTCGCCGTCCTCCTCAAAATAAAGGTCGATAATGCCCTGAATAAGCTGCTCGTTATCCCTTGCCTCGTCAATATAGACAAATGGCTGTTCTCTCCTAAGTTTTTCCAATTTTGCCGCCTTATATACACGTTTCCCCACTGCTGAGACGCAAAATGCAAGAATATCCTCCGGCTCCACCGATTTTTCCTGCAGCGCTGTCATTTTCTCAGTTTCAACCATTTGAGTAAGCTGGGATTTTATATTTTCTAAGAGTTGCTCTGTGCTGCCAATGCTTTCCGGGCTAACGTCAAAGTCCAAATAATCGAGACATTCCATAGCTCTGTGATACGCCGTACCTCTGTCGTTCCCTTTCAGCTTCTGTTCCCTGCCTTTTATAAATACAGGAATTATCGGCTCTTTTTCCTCAGGCTCCGCTGCACATTCCGCCTGAAACAGCGCATTGTCAAAGTCGGCGTCGTGTTGCATTTGTTTAAGCTCCGATACTGTTACCTTTGCTTTTTTTGCTGTGCTTATCTCATATGGATAATCAGGGATATTCAATCCCAAAGCAGTATCCTCCGGTAACTTCGATACTGTGTCCGGCGCCGGAAATGCTGCCGGCTGGGTCTGCCTAATATTCTCCGGCGCTGCCGCTGACACATTTTCCCTTTCCCCTGTGTTAACAGTCAGTTTGAAATCACCCTTATTTCGTTCTTTTTCCATAAGAACAACAGGCATAACCATATCGCAGTATGTATTGATACCTGTAATGTCCACATAAGAGTACATACTGTTTCCAGCCATTCTGTCCGCCTTATTCTGCCATTTTTCCATTGAGCTTTTTAGGTATCTGACATTTCCTGTTATATAAAGTTTTTCTTTTGCTCTCGTCATAGCCACATACAGCACTCTCATTTCCTCGCTGATACCGTCTGTTATGATTTTGCGGGAAATGGCTGATTTTATTATGGTTGGTCTCTTGATACGCTGCTCAAGATACACCGAGTCTGTACCTATTCCCAGCTCCCTGTCCATAACAATTTCCCCTGATGCATCCAGCTTATTAAGTTTCCTTCCCATTCCCGAAAGAATTACCACAGGAAATTCAAGTCCCTTGCTCTTATGTATTGTCATAATCCGCACCACGTCCGACTTGTCTCCTGCCGCAGACGCTTCTCCAAAATCCGCGTCAATTTTTTTCATACGCTCGACATACCTTAGAAAATTAAACAAACCTCTATAGCTGGTTTTCTCAAATGCAGCCGCTCTCTCAAGCAAAATATCCAGATTTCCCTGCCTTCTTATACCGGCAGGCATTGTTTCCACATAATTATAGTATCCTGTGTCGTACAAAACCAGCCATAACAAGTCTCTGACAGACATAATTTCTGCCTTTTCCCTGAATTCGTCAAGTTTTTTTACAAATTTTTCGACTTTTTCTGACAGTCCTGGATATTCTATGTATTTATCGGTATTTTTTGTAAGCTGGTAGTATAATTTTTCTTTTTTATCGCCTGACCTTATTATGGCAAGCTCCACAGATGTCATATTTCCAAAAAATGACATTAATACGGCTGCAAGGCTTATATCGTCAAGCGGATTGTCTATAACCTTAAGATAGCTTAATACAAGCTGTATTTCCCTAACCACAAAATAGCCTGATGAGGCTTCCGAATATGCAGGTATTCCCCTGCCAAGCAAAACATTTGTAAGCTCGTCAGCCCAGCCTGTAAGGGAACGGCTAAGAACAACTATATCGCTATAGCTTATGGGTCTGTAACCCCCGGCGGAATTTTTATCACTTACCATATACACGCAGTCACTTCCATCCGGCAGGATTCCGTTTACAAGACGTTCTATAGTATCTGCTATGACATTTGCCTCTGTAGTTTTTCCGTCCTCCTCTGCATTATCAGCTCCGGCAGAAATTTCATCAACGTCTACAAGGTGTACTTCTGTGGCGGAATCTCTCTCAAAATCCATAGTTTTGCAGGCGGCACCGTTTTTCAGCACCTGATTTACGCATTTTTGAAATTTCAGTCCCGGATTTAAACGTACCTTCTCATCATAATGCATTTTGCACACAGCCGGATTCATAATTCTGCGAAATACATCATTAGTACATTCGAGAACATTTTCCCTGCTTCTGAAATTTGTTTGAAGCTCGATTTTAACGCCGCCAAAAGATTCGGTATTTTCAGAAATCGTCTTTAAAGAATTTTCTCCCGTCTCATGTACAGATTCATACGGCTCCTGCTGATATTCCGCATATCTGTCATATTTATCAATAAATAATTCCGGGCAGGCGAGCCTGAATTTGTATATACTCTGCTTCACATCACCGACCATATACATATTGCCGTAGGAATGGCTCCCACGCCCTCTTGTTATGGAACTCAAAATGACTTCCTGAAGCATATTGCTGTCCTGATATTCGTCCACCAGAACCTCCTCATAAAACTCGCTCAAAGCGTCAGCAACAGGCGTGTATGTACTGATTCCGTTTTCTCTCTTAATAAGTATCTGCAAAGCAAAATGTTCCATATCATTAAAGTCAACAATATTACGGCTGCGTTTTTCAATGCGCATCCTCTCCGAAAAATCCTTTGCAAGATTTATAAGCATATTAATATCAGGTCTGTTGTGCCTTATATCCTCCACGCACTGGCAGATATTCTCATAAATGTACCGTTTTTTCAAAACTTTATTGACATAATTTTTGTAGTCCTCTCTGGCAGACTTTACATACTCCTTTTTCACCTCTGAAATCTCTTTTTTCCCTCCTCTGCCTAAGGTATCAAAGGACAGCATTGCTATAAGCCTTGAAATGTCCCTGAAATTTTCTGCCCTAAGCATCATATTGATAGCCGAGTGGTCTGACTGTATGGCCGCCAGATACATTTTAGGACCGTCCGGCTCCTGACATATATTTTCAAGCTCATCATATATTCTTGAATAATCTGCAAGGCTGCTCTTTATGTCATTCATTATGTATCTGACTGCATCATTATTATCAAGTTCTTCCAAATTGTCTATATCGTACATCCCCGTACAGAGACCGTACCACTCATCCTCCCATGCGTAGCTTCTTGCAAAACGGTAGATTTTTAATATCAGCTCTATAAGCTTGCTGTCGTCTCTTCCTGTTCCATATGCGTCTACAAGGCTGAAAAATTCCCCGTCCCCTCTGCTGTAATAGTCCTCCAGCATATCGTCCATTATGTCATTTTCCAAAAGCTCCACCTCGCCGTCGTCGGCAGTCCTAAAGCCCGGATCTAAGTCAATATCGCTGAAATAATTGCGCACAATTCCAAGACAAAAGCTGTCGATAGTTGTAATCCTGGCGTTGTTAAGGAGCGTGAGCTGAGTCTGCAGGCGCTCGTCCGCCGGATTTTTAAGCGCCATATCGTCTAAGGCATTGCGTATTCTTTGTTTCATTTCCGCCGCCGCCGCCTTTGTAAATGTAACGACCACCATTCTGTCAATGTCTATGGGATGCTCTTTATCCGTAATCTTTCGTATGATACGCTCAACCAAAACGGCAGTTTTTCCTGAACCTGCCGCTGCTGCTACAAGAGTATTATGTCCGTTTGCTTCTATGGCTGCTTTTTGCATATCAGTCCAGTTTCCTGCCATCTTCGTCAACTCCTTCTCTCATATTTTTAAATATAGTTTCACTTGAAAATTTTTTTAGCTTCCTGTATTTGTTGCCCGGCAAATCCTGCATAAATCCGCATACCGCGCTGTAAATGCAACAGGTGCAGGCATTGTAGCTGCCGCTTTCATATGGATTCACATCTATAGCGCCGCCTAAAATATTTTTGCCTATGTCGGTATATTTTTTTGCAACGTACTCGTCCATTATCTCAAAGCCTTCCTTGTTTAACACGCTGCTTTTTCCGTAATCTACGCTGCCATCCTTTTTCATTGTAACAGGAATAACCTTAGATTTTCCTAAAAGACCGGCATCCATTTTGTCAATAATATTTTTATTATCGCTGACTAACCCCTTCATTCTAAGGGCTTCCATAAGCATCGTCTCTGTGTCCCCGCCGCCTGCATTGTCGGTCTCTAAAATAGGATTGTCTATGTTGTAGTATAAAATTCCCGCGGGAATAATATTTTTGCCAGGATGTCGTTTTGCCTCGATATTCATAGCCGCACGCATATACGTTACAAGCTGCATTTTTAAGCCATAATAGGTCTTTATCAGGTCAAAATCGGACTTTCCCGTTTTGTAGTCTATGACCCTAACATAGACATTTTCATCGTCCTCGCACACGTCGATACGGTCTATTTTACCATTTATCGACATTACAGCCTTTGCGCCGTCAAGAGGCACCTCCTGCTCGTCCATAAGGAAGTTAATCTCATAGGCATCCGGCGTAAACAGACCGCTTGAAAGCTGGTTTCCAATGGTAGACAAAGTTCTGTCTGCCAGCTCAGTGATTCGCTTTATCATATATTCATTGCGGCTGTTATCCTTTAGTATTGTGTCTTTATAGTCTTCCGCCGTATTTTCAACGCACTCCTTAACCAGCGCCGTTCGCTCTTCCGGCTCAAGGGTGCTTAAGGACTGCCCGTTCTTTCTCAATTCCTTTGAAGCCTGCTCCAGAACGCTGTGCATTATGGTACCGAAATCGTTTACCTCAAAGCTGTATTCCTCTTTTTCCTCCAAACCAAGTCCATATTTTAAGAAATACGCAAATTTGCATGCTGAAAATGTCTCAAATGCCGACACGCTTCCATGAATATTTCCGTTGTATAATTCTATTGCCATATTCTGCGCCAGCGCTTTTATATAATTATCCCGGCTCCATACAATTTCTGATTTTGGAACCTTTATATATTTCTTCTGACAGGCTGCATCCTCCGGCTGTACTATGGTTACATTTGGAAAGCTGCAGCGTATATTTCTTATAAGATATGACGGAAGAAGCTGCGCTCCTTCGCTGCTCCTGGTACTATATGTTATATAAAGTTTGTCGGAAGCCTTTGTAAGCAGCAGATACAGATAAAATTTCTGCACAAAGGCTTTTTCTCTTGCAGACGGCGAAAGGGTGACATCTATTTTTTCAAGGCTGTCTCTCTCCGTCTCCGAAAGCACTCCTTTATTATCACTTTTTTTAGGTATAATTCCATCGTTGACGCCCGCAAAGAAAAGTACTCTTATGTTGTCAAGCCTTGTCCTTTCGATATCTCCGATAACAACACAATCAGAGGTTGGAGGAATAAGACCGACCTTTATTTCCTCAAAACCTGCATCTATTATACGGTTGAATTCTTTAAGACCAACCCTCTCTTTTCCCAGCAGTTCCACCATTTCATCAAACAGCTCTATTATCTTTTTGTAAAGCTGGTCGTACTCGTTTCCAGTATCCTTTCTCATAGCCAGTCTGTCGATATTTTTTGACAGCTCTAATTCAACTATAAAATTGTAAAGCGCATTTACACAAGTCTGCACATCCGACTCTTTATCCTTTAAAACCTGCTCCAACGCAATAAAAGGCGCAATTATCTGTTCTCTTAACATATTAAGCTGCTCCAGCAAAAACGCGTTTCTGCCTCTGCCCCTTTTAGTCCACGCATTGTGCCAAGCCTTTGCGCCTCTGATACCTACTGCAGCACAATAATTATCTATAACGTCCACATTTTCCCGCGATACGCCTGCAATGCCTGTTTTCAGATAACGCATAACGCTGTCGTAGGAATAATTTTTCTCTATCATTTCAAGCGCGCTTCTTATAAGCTCCACTGCCGGATTATCTGTAACAGATTTTTTGTGGTCCACAAAGCAAGGGATATTATTCTGCTCGCAAATATTTCCTGCCAATTTGCCGTAGGAAGACATATCTCCTGTGACTATGGCTATGTCTCTGTAATGATAGCCCTCGAAGCGTGTAAGTCTTATAATTTCCCCCACAACATAGTTAATCTCGTCCTTCGCTGTCGAGGCAGCATATATTTTTATATTTTCAGTATTTTTCTCATACACTTTCCCTGTGTATCTAAAAATGTTCTTTTCAAGAAATGAAAGCTCTTCATTTGCACCGTTAATCTTAAATCTATAATTAATATCATCCTGCAAATATATGATATCGTTAATTTTAACATGATTTTCATCACACAGCTTCATAAGCCTGTAATACATTTCCCTGCTCATAAAAAACAGGTTGTGCATCCCGTCCCTTGCATTAATTTTTTCTCTTGCGTCGATAGTCACTGTGATATAAACATTTTTGCAAATTATTAAAAGTAAATTTAATAACTTATATTGTATAGGCGTAAATCCAGTAAACCCATCCAATATTATTTCACTGCTGCTGATAATTTTCGACTTTTCTATAACCCTGCACAACACGTCCAGTATTTCTTCTGAGGTTATGTAATTGTCCTTGAGATAATTTTTAAAGCCCTCGTACACCAGACCTATGTCATTAAGCTTTGCCGCAAGCTGCCGATTGTCCACCTGACCTCTTATTTTTTCCAGCTTTTCCACATCAATATCATATTGCAAAAGCTCCGATATAACGGATTTAATCTCAGCAACAAAACCTGTCTTGTTGATATTGCTGCCAAAGTATCCCAGCTCTTTTTTTCTTTCGCCAAGCACCTTGCGCACAATCAGATTTTTTCCCGTATCGTCAAGCACAGGTCTGTTCTGACCGCCCACCTCCTCAAACACCTTGTACGCAAGCCTTTCAAAGCTCACAACATCTATATTATGAATACCTTTATTTGGATGCATATTAACTATGCGTTTCTGCGTCGCCATAGTGTACTGCTCAGGAACCACTATTATATAGTTCATCTGATTGTTTTCCCGGGACTTATTTATTATATCCTTATATATATAATCCGACTTTCCCGAACCTGAGCCGCCGGCTATAATTTGTAGCGCCATAATATTCCTCCCTTTTATATTAAAAAAATTACAATACCGTAATATATAAATTGTCTACCGCATACAATTATAATAACAAATATGGAAGTGTAAATATATGAATTCTAAAACAAAAATTATCGTTATTCGTATGAAATGGCTGTTAATCGGCGGCATTATATTAATTGCCATGATAATAGGACTTGTATTATTTATTATAGCTTCTGCAGGAAGCTCCGGCAGCAATAATTCAAAAACCAACCGAAATAATTCCAATGGAAGCAGTCCTTCCAAAACAACTGCCTCCGATAATATAACCCATACATATACCCCCGGAGTCTATTCAGCCTCTATAACCCTTAACGGAAACCCTGTGGATATTCAAGTCACCGTCGACAAAAATAATATTAACAGTATTGACCTTATTCAGGTTTCGGACGCAGTAACTACCATGTATCCTCTTCTTGAGACTAACTTTGAGGAAATATCAAAAGCAGTTATGGAAACCGGCTCTACCCAAAACATTACTTACAGCTCTGACAATAAATATACAGCAACTATGCTTTTAAATGCAATACAAAATGCCTTAGATAAATGTACTGTACAGTGAAAATGTTACCAATCAGGCTTCAGCCATGTAAAAATAATTTATAGATTTCGGCCGGCAAACGGCAAATACAGGGTAATGAATATAATAAAATTAAAATGTGTCCTGAACCTCTGCCTTTAATCAGGCTTAGGTTTTGGACACATTTTTAAATTCACTTGAATCTATTTTGAGAACAGGCTCAGTTCTCCCTGTCCTACATTGATAAATCCATCGTAGCCGCGTTCTTCCAGTTTTCCTAAGAATTTTCCGAGCTTCTTAGGCTTGATGTACAATGAAGCAACATAGCCTTCCGCCCTTAGCTTCTCAGCCTCTGCCACTGCTTCTTTAAGCTGGCCTTCATCGTACATAACAGCAACTTTTTTCTCTCTTTCTGCAATTTCGACGCCATTTTGCATAAGGATTGAAAAAATTCTTTCAAAGCCGATTGAGAAACCGACAGCCGGAATTTTTTCATTCAGAAACTTGCCGATAAGGTTATCGTAACGTCCGCCGCCTGCAACAGCGCCCTTAAAATCAATGCTTTCTACCTCAAATACAGTTCCTGTATAGTAGCCTTGACCTCTGACTAATGATAAATCAAACACTATGTCGTAAGCGCCTGATGACAGCTCTTTTACCGCATTAATGATATTTTCAAGGCTCTCTGCCGGAGTTTTGTCTTCCAGCATATCTTTAACGGATGACAGACTGAAATCCTGCTTTTCAAGGAAGCTTACAAATCCGTCAATGGCGGATTTGGCAAAGTTCTTTTCCTCAAGCTCCGCTTTTACGCCATCAAACCCAACCTTGTCCATTTTGTCAAAGGTGATACATACGCTGTCAAGCTCGCTCTCAGCAAAGCCAAAAAATCTAAGCACCTCCCTAAGAAGCCTTCTGTCGTTTACCTTAACCTTGTAATTCTTCAGGCCGATAGCGTCCAGCGCCTTCGTTGTTGTAAGAATAAGCTCAATCTCTGAATCTGTTGACTCTGAACCTATTATATCAATATCACACTGTATAAACTCTCTAAGTCTGCCCTTCTGAGGTCTCTCCGCACGATATACCCTGTCAATCTGGATACATTTCATAGGAAGCGTGAGCTTATCTTTGTTATTGGCATAATAACGGCTCAAAGGCAATGTAAGGTCGTACCTTAAGCCCATATCGGACAGCTCGTTTTCATTGTCAGCCGCAACCCCTGCTGCCAACGCCTTTTCCAACTTATCTCCTCTTTTTAAAATCTTAAATATGAGATTTAAGTTCTCGCCGCCATCACTTTTATCAAGGTTCCCGATATCTTCAATGGCCGGTGTAATAATATGCTCAAATCCATTTGCCTTATATACGCCAAGTATTTTATTCTGAAGATAATCTCTGATTTCAACCTCATTAGGAAGATAATCATTAGTTCCCTTAACAGATGTTATTTTCATAAATCCTAAAATTTCCTTTCCACATATATAAGCAGCTCATTCCAGCCGCTGCCCCTGTACCTGTCTTTTCCACATCAAATATTTGCCTCGTCTATAGACTTTCCAATATCGTGTCGCATATATTTGTTGACATAGTCGATAGCCTCTGTGGCTTTGTAGGCATTGAGACGAGCCTCAACCAAATCCTTTCCGAGAGCTGTAACGCCAAGCACTCTTCCGCCATTGGTTACAATCTTGCCCTCGCCGTTAAATTTAGTTCCCGCATGGAATACATAATAGCCATCCACTCCTTCAAAGCTCTCAAGCCCTTTAATTTCATAGCCCTTCTCATATTCAAGAGGATATCCGTCTGACGCAAGAATTACACATACACATGCGTTATCCTCAAACTGCAGGTCAATCTTATCAAGAGTTCCGTCAATACAAGCCTCAAACACATCAACTATATCATTTTTCATTCTAGGCAGAACTACCTGTGCCTCAGGGTCTCCGAATCTTGCATTATATTCAAGCACTCTTGGTCCCTTTGGCGTAAGCATAAGCCCGAAGAAAATAACTCCCTTAAACGGTCTTCCCTCAGCCTTCATAGCGTCAACTGTAGCCTGATAAATATATTTCTTACAAAACTCATCAACCTCTTGTGTGTAAAATGGACTTGGTGAAAAGTTACCCATTCCGCCTGTGTTAAGTCCCTGGTCACCGTCATTTGCTCTCTTGTGATCCTGAGCAGAAGACATAATTTTGACAGTATTTCCGTCAACAAAAGAAAGCACTGAAACCTCGCGGCCTGTCATAAATTCCTCAATAACGATAGTATTTCCTGCGTCGCCGAACTTCTTATCAAGCATCAGCTCGTCAACGCCTGCAAGAGCCTGCTCCTTTGTGGAGCATATAAGAACGCCTTTGCCAAGCGCAAGCCCGTCCGCCTTCAAAACTATCGGATATTCTGAATTTTCAAGATATGCCTTTGCATCATCAGCAGATGTAAATGTCTCGTAAGCTGCCGTAGGAATATTGTATTTCTTCATTAAATCCTTAGAAAATGCCTTTGAGCCCTCAAGAATAGCAGCATTTTTTCTAGGGCCAAACACTCTCAAGCCCTCCGCTTCAAATGCGTCTACAATTCCGCCTACAAGCGGATCATCCATGCCAATCACTGTAAGGTCTATAGAATTTTCCTTAGCAAATGCCACCAGCCTGTCAAACTCCATAGCCTTGATATCTACACACTCTGCCACGCTTGCAATTCCTGCGTTGCCCGGTGCGCAGTATATTTTATCAACCTTCTTGCTCTGTGCGATTTTCCAGCATATTACATGCTCGCGTCCGCCGCTTCCTACAACAAGTACCTTCATTTATCTATCCTGCCTTTCTTATATTGCTTATGCCATTAACCAGTCATCCAGCTATTCCGTAAATCAGTCTTACCGACGTCAGCTCTGCTGCGAATTAGCTATCTTGTTGATAGCCATAGGAAGTAGCTTCCACTCCGCCTGCTCCATAACACGTCTCTGCAAGGTCTCCGGTGTGTCGCCCTCAAGAACTTCCACAGCCTTCTGAAAAATAATCTCTCCCGTATCCATGCCTTCGTCAACATAGTGAACTGTTGCTCCTGTGACCTTTACTCCCTTTTCAAGCGCCGCCTCATGAACCCTTAATCCATAATAGCCCACTCCGCAAAATGAAGGAATAAGGGCAGGATGAATATTAATAATCCTGTGAGAGTACTCATGCACCATCGCCTCAGGTATTCTTACAAGATATCCCGCAAGAACTATAAGGTCAACCTTTAACCTATTAATCTCCTCTAACAGTGCCGCATTAAATACTTCTCTGCTCTCATAATCCTTTGGAGAAATGCACATAGCCTTAATACCGTTCTCCTCAGCTCTCTTTAACGCATAAGCTCCGGCATTGTTACTGATAACAGCCACAATCTCAGTATTTGTAATTGTTCCGTCCTTAACTCCGTCAATAATAGCCTGAAGATTAGTTCCTCCGCCTGACACCAGCACCGCAACTCTTAGCATACCGTAACTCCCTTCTCGCCAGCCTCAACAAAACCTATAACATAACCTGTGTCGCCTGTTGACTTAACAGCCTCAAGCACCTTGTCCGTATCAGCCGGTTCAATGGCAAGAACCATACCGATACCCATATTAAATGTATTGTACATCATATGTTCAGCAATACCGCCCTTAGCCGCAAGCAGCTTAAATATCGCAGGAACCTCATAGCTGTCCTTCTTAACAACAGCACGGATGCCATCCGGCAACATTCTTGGAATATTCTCGTAGAAACCGCCGCCTGTAATATGACTGCAGCCGTTAATTCTTACGCCTGCATTTTTTATTGCCTTGAGCGCCTTTACATAAATTCTTGTAGGAGCTAACAAAGCCTCGCCAAGAGTCTTTCCCAACTCGTCATAATATGTATTAAGTCCCTCCTCTGTAAGCTCATTTTCAAATACCTTTCTTACAAGAGAAAAACCGTTGCTGTGAACGCCCGTAGACGCAATACCGATAAGAGTATTACCCGGCTTAATGTTCTCACCTGTAATGATATCCTTCTTGTCAACAACACCTACAGAAAAGCCTGCCAAATCGTAATCTTCCTCCGGCATAAGTCCCGGATGCTCCGCTGTCTCGCCTCCAATCAAAGCGCACTCAGACTGCTTGCACCCTTCTGCAACACCCTTAACGATTGTTGCAATCTTCTCCGGATAATTCTTACCGCAGGCAATATAATCAAGGAAGAACAAAGGCTCTCCGCCTGCACATGCAACGTCATTAACGCACATAGCAACCGCATCTATACCGATTGTATCGTGCTTGTCCATAATAATAGCCAGCTTAACCTTAGTACCGCATCCGTCAGTTCCCGACAAAAGTACAGGTTCTTCCATCTCTTTGATGCCAGCCAATGAAAATGCGCCTGAAAATCCGCCAAGTCCGCCAAGCACTTCCGGTCTCATAGTTTCCTTAACATACTCCTTCATAAGCTCAACAGACCTATAACCTGCTTCAATATCAACTCCGGCTTTTTTGTAATCCATCTTTTTTCTCCTTAATTCACAATATATTTTATTTACTGTAATTCTTATATCCAACTTCCTGAAGGCGTGCGTCCTTTTTCTGAACACTCTCCTTAAGTCCCTTGCTGTACTTCTTCAGCTTTTCCAAAAGCTGTGCGTCAGATGTGGCAAGAATCTTAGCTGCCAGAAGTCCTGCATTTGCGCCTCCGTTTATTGCAACTGTAGCCACAGGAATACCTGAAGGCATCTGTACTATAGAATAGAGAGAATCTCTTCCGCCAAGCGATGTAGTATGCATTGGAATACCAATAACAGGCATTGGAAAAATAGCCGCGCACATGCCCGGCAAATGAGCTGCCATACCTGCACCTGCAATAATAACTTTAAAGCCTTTCTCCTCTGCTGTCTTAGCATATTCAAAGAATACATCCGGCTCTCTGTGCGCCGATATAATCGTCATCTCATAAGAAATGCCAAGCTCCTCCAAAATATCTGCCGCCTTAGCCATAACAGGCATATCTGAATCGCTGCCCATGACAATACCCACTTTTGCCATAAATTCCTCCATTTCTGCGCTTTGCACTATCTATATCCGCGCACTTGTAATAAAAATTATATCTCTCTTATTTTACTTTGTTTTACATTTTACGTCAACTAATCCTATGAAATAAAAATGCTTTAAAGCCTGCTATTCTTTTATACGTCCTAACTGCTCATATCTTTGCTGCGGACTCTCAAAAATATGAAGATAATCACATACGTCGGCAGCAAAATCCACAAAAGCATATCCCTTAGCAGTTATTATATTCCTGTCGGTCACAGTTCTTGCTTCCACATAATTAGGTCTGTAAAAAGGATCATCTAAGCCCAACTGTTTGATTTTTTCCTCAGTACATGAAGTGGTAAACCGATAGTCCCTTAATATTCCGGCTCTTCCCAAAAACTGAGGTGCAAAACATATTGCTGCTACCAGCTTACCATTCTCAGCCATCTTGGTGATAACCGGACAAATGGCATTTTGAGAATTATTAATAGGTCCGCCCGGAATAATGACCGCATCAAAACTATCCAGCTCTGCAATATCCTTAATTGCCATCTGTGGAACATAGCACAGACCGGATTGTGCATATAATGGTTCTATACTTTCTGATACTGTCACAATCTCCATTTTTCCAGTGTTTTTTAATCGATGAAGCAGCAGACTTATCTCAAAATCAGCCATTTCATTATAAATATAGCATAGTATTTTTCTCATTAATCTCTCCTGTCAAAATCAACCCTCAAACGCCCTGTTAAGCTCCTCGCAGCCCTCCAGCACAAACCTTCCGTTTACAATAATATCCCTTCTTGTGCCGTCTGCCGCCACTGCCGTAATACTTCCAATCTCATCATAAGGAATTGTAATATCCGTATGGCAGTTAAAATAAGCCTTCACCGGGTCAGCTTTTCTAAGAACCGACACCTCGTTATCCCTAGAAATAATCTCCTTGCCATCAGGATTAAACACTGCCACGTCCTCGCTTCTTGAATAGCATGTGTCTCCCACTGCAAAATGAGGCCCCATTTTCTCAACAATCAGAATCGGCAGCTTATACACAATATCATATTTGTTAGCCATAACATACGCCGTAGTGTTCGTTCCTATGGCAAATTCGCCTATCGGCAGGCTTTCGTGGTTGTAAAGCACATTTTCCTTAAAAAATGCTTTGCCCTTATCTGCGTCCTCAAAATTGTCGCAGGAATAATCCGCAACCATTCCATCCTTAAAATGCACTAAAAGATTTTTAAATTTCAGGTCATTGAGATAAACGCTGCTGACGTTAAGCACTCCGTCCGTACCCTTAAGCACAGGGGACGTGAATACCTCGCCCAGCGGAATATTTACATCAGCGACACAATTTTCAAATATAGTCTGCTTATCAGGCTCCTTAATCTCCATAAGGCTCACTCTCATATCCGTAACATTTCCGTTGGTTCCCTTGACCTCCACATATCTTGCTCTGTCAAGCACGTCAATGATACTCTGTTGTATGCCTTTATATAACTCGTAATCCAGCGTGTTAATCTTAACCGTCTCGTCAAATATTTTCTCGTAATCGTCGCCAATCTCAGGCAGCGGATACGCTATAATTGTAAAACTTCTCTCATCGCCCTTAATATAATTGTTTACAATCGCCGAGGACTCGTTGTCATATTTTACGGACAACTTCTGCTGCCTCGCATCCAAATGGTAACATTCCGGCTTGTCTACAGGCTCAAACGGCTCCTCTCCGAATACCTCCATAACCGCCGGTCCTCCAAATACAGAAGCCAATATTTTATTTTTCTCGTACGCCAGTTTAAGGGCGCCAAGCTTTCTTTCAACAAATGCCGAATCCATATAAAGCGCATTGTCAAATCTGTGGTCATAGTCCATCTGCCTGTTAGGACTTGTTCCGTAATAGCCTGTTTTCAAATGCATTTTTTTGTTAATGCTGTTTACTGCCGCTCTGTAAACCGTAGTCTCAAGACCAAGCTCCTTAAACTGCCTGACCTCCTCCCGTACAAGCCGCTCAAAGCCCAGACAATACCTGATATTTACCAGCTTCTTCTTAGAAATATCCTTATTTCCAAGCTCAAAACCCTTTCTATAGCCTTCCGTAAACGTATGAGTCATAGCCTCAATCTGCTCCCGGGAAAGACCTGCAAGATACTCCGCCGTCTTTATCTCATTTTCCGTTATATACTCACCATAGCTGTAGAGATACTTAACGTCCGACAGGTCTGAGTTCATAATAATATCCATTGCAAAATGCTCATTGATGTCAAGCTGTTCCCTCACTCTGTGTTCTATCATTTCATCGCTGTAATCGCTCACATACCAGTACAGCACATCCCTCACGCTATTTTCTGTGGGAAGCCTCTCTGCAAACATGCAGTATATTTCTATGAAAAGCTCCATAAGAACCACAAAATGCGCCAGCCTTTCCTCATAGGCAAGCACAATCATACTTCTAAGCTCCACATACAAAAACGACAACATTCTTCCGTATCCGCCCCCAAGCCTTTCGCAGGCATATGTGGGATTGGCATAGCTTGTCTCATAGTTTTCTCCTGTTATATCCTCATAAAGAGATTTGTTATGCTCTTTAAGCTTCTCCAACGAATATTCTGAAAATGCGCCGGCCTGCACACTTTCTGCAAGCTCCACCATCTGTTTAACAAATAAAGCGGTCCTTGAAAAATAGTCGATAAAATTCTCAAGTCCCGCACACTTTATCTCATTGCCGTCAATTATCCCGTCAAGTCTTGTAACCGCCAATTCCCATCTTTCTGATAAATTATCACCAAACATATTAAATACCTGTTCCCATCAAAAATATTGCAAGCATTACTATAAATATAACACCGCACAAAAGTGACCCCACCTTTGACAGCATATAAAACTTATCCTGCTCCTTAAAACTCATAAGCCCTACAATCATACCCGTCAGCGACAATATAAACGCAAGTATTCCAAGTGCGCCAACTATAACACCTCCGTTGCCATCCGCAGCAAAGGACACATATATTCCATATAAAAGGCAGACAAGGGAGCCCACTCCCATCAATGCGGAAAGTGTTCCCCCAAGCGTCTGGCTCTTGTCTGAAAACTTATATTTATTAAAAATTTTCATGCTTTTTTCCTTGTTTTTCTGAATATTACATAGCAACCATAGCCCATCATACCGCCAAGCGTATTAAGTATCAAATCATCTACGTCGCAGCTTCCAACTCTTGTAATAAGCTGTGTAAGCTCAATGCCAAGGCTAAGCCCGAACGATATCAATGTCACCGGAAAAAATTTCGACTTTTTATCCGCAATAAGCGGAAGAAGAAATCCCAACGGCATAAATGCAACTACATTTCCAACAATATTAATCAGCACTGCCTCAATACCAAGCTGCGAAAAATGTGTTGTAAACCTCATAATCTCCTTAAACGGCACAAGATTATAACGGTAATGGGATGAGACGCAGGTTCTTCCAAACATTTCAGCAAAAAATGTCACATATACCAAAAGCACTATATATGCAAATAACAATATATATTTAATTATATGATGAAGCTTTTGCTTATTCATTCCACCTGCCATACGCCTTTACCAAAAATTAAAATATAGTATCCGACTTATGAGCAAGCAGCCTTGCCCCGCTCACAACCAGCATAACTCCCGTTGTAATTCCAAACACAAGCGTAATAACGCCAAACACAACATTAAGCGCCCCCGCGCCCTTCATTTTCTTAAATAACTTCTCGTCCATATGCTAACTCTCCTTCTAAACAATTATTACTTTGCGCCATACTCTTCATAATATGCATCAATGGCTGCTTTAATTTCATCATTGATGACAATTTTGCCCTTGCATGGCTTATTATAAAGGTGTTCAACCACATCAGCCATAGATACGATAGCATTTGCATCAAAGCCGTACTTCTCCTTAATCTCTTCAAGGGCGCTCTTCTCCCCTTTGCCCCGCTCCATTCTGTTAAGAGAAACCATAAGTCCCTTGATCTGAACATCGCCCTGAGCCTGAATAATAGGAAATGTCTCCTCTATAGACTTGCCTGAAGTTGTAACATCCTCAATAATCACAACTCTGTCGCCGTCTTTAATCGGGCTTCCCAGAAGGATTCCTGCATCGCCATGGTCCTTTGCCTCTTTACGGTTAGAACAGTAGCGAATCTCCCTGCCATACAGCCTGCTGTACGCCATAGTTGTAGCCACGCTCAATGGAATACCCTTGTATGCCGGTCCAAACAACACATCAAAATCATCCCCATAATTGTCATGAATAGCCTTTGCATAGTACTCGCCTAACTTTTCAAGCTGTGAGCCTGTCACATACAGTCCAGCATTCATAAAAAACGGCGATTTTCTTCCGCTCTTCAACGTAAATTCACCAAATCTCAACACATTGCAATCCACCATAAATTCGATAAATTCCTGCTTGTAGCTTTCCATCTTCACATTTCTCCTATTAAATATTTTTTCCATTTTATCACATTCAATCTACATATTCAATCAGTTTCACTTTATCTTTACACAGGAATTTTTCTTTGTATTAAAGTCGGAATTTTACTTTATCAATTCATCCGTAAGTCTGATAATTTCCGGCGCAATCTTCTGCCTCTCTTTTTTAGTGGCATAATTATACGCGGGATATGCAGCGCCCATAATTCCCATGCCAATCAAGCCGATAACAATTCCGGGAACAAACCATATTCCCTCCCATACCATAACGCAGCACATACCTGCTCCTAAAATCAAAGCTCCGATTACTCCTATTATAATAGATGTCATTGTTCCCTTCCGGGTTACGCTCTGGTCAAGACGGCGGAGCTGCTCCATTTTATTTTCCTCCTTTGGAACGTACTTCTGGCGTATTTTTTTCAGTTTCTCCTGCTCCTTTGCAGAGTAGGTGCAGCTAAAGTTCTCGCTTATTGTAATTGCATTATATGCCCCTGATGTTTTTGAAAGATTTGCAAAATGTTTAAAATATAATAAAAAATTACACTATTTATTATCCCGTAACCATACCCTTAATATATTCCCCTGTCTTATTTTTCATAAGTTCAAGTTCCAAATCAAGCTTGTCCATAGCGAACCTGTACATAATTATTTTTTCAGGTTTAACCGTTTTTTTTCTTTCCGGCTTTCTATAAGATGGCTGACTGCCATTACAGGATGATAAAATATCATTCTCGGTCCTGAAAAGCGCATAACCTCTCTTATTTTTTCTCGCATATCCGGTTTATAGCAGTGTACTTTGCAATTTGAGCAGAAGGTTTTTGTCTCCATAAAGGGGCATTTGTCGCTTCTCATTGCAGCATACTCTGCAAGCTGACTGCACTCATCACACAGTTCTTTTTTCGTGTGGTGCTTTTTATTGCAGTACAGCTTTATCATCAACAAAACTACCTGCTTTTCCTTTTCCCTTCGTTCCGCCGCTTCCATTATGCTACCTCCTCCGGAGTATTATTCTTTCCGGCCGCCTTCACCTTTATTTCATTTTCCGGCACGTTACCTTCCGTCTCGTCAACGACAGATTTTTCAGATAATGTCTTAATTCCAAAGCAGAAATAGAAAATATGAAATACCCACACGCATGCAAGAATTATTCTGCCCACCGGAACCCGGCTCATCATTATAAATCCAACTGACATGGTAAGAGTTACAATAATCATAATTCTTATTTTGGTTTTCCATGTCATACCACGTCCCTGAACATAGCTCTCCAGATTATTTTTGTAAAGTTTTGTACCGATAAACCAGTTATGCAGCCGCTCTGAGCTTTTTCCAAAGCATACCGCCGCCATCAGCAAAAACGGAAACGCCGGCAGAAGCGGCAGAGCAGCGCCTAACGCTCCAAGCCCCACGCCTATGCAGCCAAGCACTATATATATGCCTCTTTTTAATTTTCCACTCATTTTGTTATGATTCCTTTTAGTTCTTTCCTTCTGATTTAATTTATGTTCTTCTGCACAACTTTTTGTATCCTTTATTGTGTAATTTTCCATCAACAATCTCCTTTTATTATATTTTCACATTTTGCCTGCTGCCTATATCATTGTAATCTGCTCCGGTTTTATATTTCGGTAAACCTGTCATTCTATTACTTCATACATACAATTTTAGCAATCTCACCTCATTCTGTATTTTGCTGAAATCTAGCTCATTCTGCCGTTTTCAACTGAATATGCCACATCCGCAATTCCCATAGTAGATTTTCTGTGAGATACCAGAATTACGGTTTTGCCAGAACACTCTTCCTTCAGCGCCCTCAAAATCACGCCTTCATTTAAGCTGTCAAGATTGCTGGTAGGCTCGTCAAGCAACATCAAATCCGAATCGTGCAAAAATGCCCTTGCAAGACCAATTCTCTGCTTTTCTCCTCCTGACAATGTGTCGCCAAGCTCCCCTACAGGAGTGTCATAGCCCTTTGGAAAGCTCATAATCACATCATGGATAGACGCCTTTTTGCATGCAGACTGCACCTCCTCCAATGTGGCATTTTCCTTAGCCACCCGCAGATTGTTGAAAATGCTGTCGCTAAACAGATGGGTTTCCTGAGTTACAAAACTTTCTATATTTCTTAAATCTACTGTATTAATCTCGTTAATATTTCTGTCTGAAATTTTTATGCTGCCCTTGTCAGCCTCCCAGAAGCGCATAAGCAGCTTAAGAAATGTGGATTTTCCGCTTCCGCTCTTTCCTGTAATTCCGACAACTTTTGATTTTGGAATTTCCACGCTAAAGTTGTCAAGAATTTTGGCATTATTATTTGATAATTTTGTATTCACAATTGCGCCCCCGCTTGAAACTCTATCATCGCAGTTCTTAGCGCTGCCTGAAGCTGCATTTTGGGGCTTCATTGAACTGCTATAGGAAAATTCCACATTTTCTGCCCTGATTCCATTAAATTCAATCTCCGGCTTTCCTGTAATTTCTCCAACCACCGGACTTTCCTCAAGAATGTCAAGAACGCGGTTTCCGGCAGCAAATGTATTGCCAAGCGTGCTTCCCAGATTTGCCAGAGCCACCACCGGACCAAACGAACCCATAAAGGCAAGCACCGGCAACAGCACACCATCGAATCCAACCTCTTCCATATTGTAAAAATGTGCCGCAACAATAAGCAGTAAAAAGTCAAAAATCCATATCACTACATTTGTAACAGCCATATTTGTTCCCGTTTTATCTTTCATGGCCTTTTCAACCTTAGAAAGCTCCTTTGTCCTACGGTTCATTTCCTCAAGGCGGCTGCCGCCGACACCGTACTGGATAATTTCTCTCAGACCGCGCAGACTGTCAAGAACAAAACTACTCAAAGCTCCGGAGCCGCTGCGAAAAGCGATTCCATCACTTCCGCTTACCCTTGAAACAATAACAGGTATTATAACGCCAACCACCAGATAAGCCACAAGTGCAATAAAACTATATATTATATGAAATCCAGCCAGATAAACGCACATTACCACCGAAAACAGCAGCGCAATGGCACATGGCGAAATGGTGTGTGCATAAAACACCTCCAAAAGCTCTATGTCAGATGTTATAACCGAAATCAAGTCGCCCTTGTCTCTGCCGTCCAGCTTTGCAGGACACAATTTTCGCAGCGCCCCGAATACTTTATCTCTTATAAGTGCGAGCAGCTTAAAGGCAATAAAATGATTGCACGCCTGCTCTCCATATCTAAGCACCCCTCTCAGCGCGGCCAGAATTGCAGCCAGCACGAAAGCTGCAACAATTCCTATATGTGCGTACGTTCCGGCTGCTCCCTCACTGATTACATCCAAAATTGCATATCCGCCAAGTACAGCAATAAATGTGGCGCACAGGTTGCCTATAAGTCCCATAAGGATAGCTAAAATCATATATCCGGACAAAGGTTTTACCAAGCCTGCCAGTTTCAGCATGATTTTTAAATTGCTTCTTTTCTTGTTATTTTGAAACTGTATATTATTTTCCTGTTCTTTCATTTATTATCTTCCCACCTTTCCATAGCTTTCTAATTCCATTTGAGTATCAAACATTTTGGCGTACAAGCCCTGCTCTGACATTAATTTCTGGTGGGTTCCGAAAGAATTAATATTTCCACTTTCCATTACGATAATCTTGTCAGCGTTCACTACGTTTGCCAGCCTGTGAGATATCAGGATAACTGTCTTTTCTTTAGCCAGCTCGTAAATCTGCTCCATAATATCCTCTTCGCTCTCAACATCCACATTTGACGACGCCTCGTCAAAAATGTAAACAGGCGTATCATGCAGCAGCGCTCTTGCCAAAGCAAGTCTCTGACACTGTCCTCCTGACAGGTTCGACGCTTTTTCCATAAGTTCTGTATCCAGCCCATTTTCCTCCATAAGAAAATCGTAGAGCTTCACCTTTTTCAGTGCTTCAATACACTGGCCCTCAGATGCGTCAGGTTTTCCCATAAGAAGATTATCACGCACAGTTCCTTTGAACAGATAGCTGTTATGGCTTACCAGCGTAATGTTTTCCATAAGACTTTCCTCTTTTATATTTTTAAGTTCAATTCCTCCTATTGTAACTTTGCCGCTATAACCGGCATTTTTTCCGGCTATAATTCCCGCAATAGTTGATTTTCCGCAGCCGCTCTCCCCTACTATGGCAGTCAGCTTTCCCTGCTCCAGCCTCATTTGAATGCCGTGAAGCACTTCTCTGTCCTGCTTATCCTGTTCGTTATCTTTTCTGTAATCGTAAGCGTATGTAAGATTTTCTATGCAAATCGTTTTACTATCATTTTCGCTAATCACTTTGTCTTTATCTGAATTTTCCGGCAAATCCAGCAGTTTAAAAATCTTGTCGCATGCAGCCATTCCATTCATAGCAATGTGGAAATAGCTGCCCAGACGGCGCATAGGTATAAAATAATCCGCCGACAAAAGAATAATCATCAGACATCCTGAAAGCGAAACCTTTTCAGCCTGAAACTGTAATACAGCCAGTATCATACCAAGCGCAGTTCCCCCGTAGGTCACCAAATCCATAATCGTTATAGAATTTAACTGCATTGTGAGAACTTTCATGGTTATCTTACGAAATTTCTCAGACTGCTCGTTCATTTCGTGATGTTTCATTTCGTCTGTCTGGTAAATTTTCAAGGTTGTAAGCCCCTGAAGATTTTCAAGAAATGTATCTCCGAGCGCCGTGTATTGTCCCCAGTATTTTGAGAGCAATTTTTTTGCCCACGTCTGAATTACAGCGATTGTTATAGGAATCAGCGGCACGCAAATGAGCAGCACTACAGCTGAAAGTATATTTACGGTACTAAGCACAATAAACAGCGTAAGCGGCGCTATCATACTGTAAAAGAACTGCGGCAGATATGCGCCGAAGTAGGTTTCAAGCTGGTCTACGCCCTCTACAGCCACCTGGACCACCTCTGAGGAGCTTACCTTTTGATTGTAGGAAGCGCCAAGCTTTAACAGTTTTTTGTAGATGGTTTCACGCAAGGTCTTTTTTACGGTTCGTGACGCCAGATAGCCCATTTTCGCAGCACCCTTCTCGCATATAAAACGAACCAGCATAACCGCTGCAAAGACTGCTGCTGTTGCTATGTAGTCACTTTTTGCCGCCTGTCTTTCATACAATTTTTGAAGCAGTCCGGCTACCTGTCCCATAAGAACTATATTTGCAACAAGCCCGCACCATTGCACAGCTACGTTTCCCGCCACATACTTTTTACTGTCACCTACCATATTGATAAGTCTTTTATTAATCATCATTGTTCGTATCTTCCTTTATTTGATTATTATTTTATAAATTTTCAAAAACCAGTCAAAACACGCTCTGCGAGTTTTGCGGGTTCGTGTGAGGCGGCAAATTGAAATGCAAGCATTTCCGCTTGCCTTATGCCTTCGCGTAAATAAAAATGCCGTCAGGTTAGTACTAGCTAACCCAACGACATTTTATAAAAATTTTGATTTTCTGTCAATAAAAAACACTTTTTTATAGAAAGAAGTTTTTTCCAGATAATAAAATATCTTTCAACCTCTGTCGCATCTAAAACAAATATTTTTTCTCCGGTAAGAGGCTGATATGTCAAATAATGTTTGTGGTCCGCCTCAGCCTTTGTACTTTTCGCAATGGCATTTCTTTCTATCAACGTAAATGCATTTGTCAAAAATCCTGTGTCCGTATAATCTGTCAGATTGCCGTCATATACCATATTCCCGCTGTTAAGATAGCATTAAATCAGAAGTTTCCCAGCCAATGTCATTGGTGTATATACGTTCTTCAAAAACATTGTCGCAATCTAAAAGCATTGTATATGTACTATTGTCACCATCGGCATTATACTCCTGCGTCATTGTATCCAGCACTCTAAACTTAACAGGCTTTCCGTCATAAACTCCAAAATATACATAGCTTCCTGACCATTTTGGATTTTGGTCGGCCGGCTCATCCGGATTATTAATCCTAACCGTTCCAAGATTTACATTTCTAACCTGCGTCAGCCTGAGCCACATCCGAACCCTTAGGAGTAAGTTTAGTATTAAACAATCCCGCCGCAAGTACTGCGCATAAACCTACAGCAACACATTTCACCCACGTCCTTAAACGATACTTTCTGTTGCTCCCCACATATTCACTAATCATACTCATTACCTTCGCAACACTAAAATTAAATCACCTAACACATCCAATAAGCTCTTGTATGTCGCTAACATTGTTTTTCTCCATAAACGCCTGTATTCCGTCAATAACTTTTATTGCAGCAAGGGGGTCGTGAAAATTAGCCGTACCCACAGCAACCGCCGCAGCTCCCGCCATAATAAATTCCAGTGCGTCCTCGGCGCTTGCAATTCCTCCCATACCGATAACCGGAAGTTTAACTGCATTTGCAACCTGATACACCATACGCACAGCAACAGGCTTAATTGCAGGTCCGGAAAGCCCTCCCGTCCTGTTGGCAACCGCAAATGTCCTCCTGTTAATATCTATCTTCATACCTGTAATCGTATTGATAAGGGATACTGCGTCTGCGCCACCCGCCTCCACCGCACGGGCCATTTCTGTAATATCCGTAACATTTGGACTGAGTTTCATAATCACAGGCTGCTTTGCTACCGCTTTCACAGCCTTAGTTATATTCTCCGCCATTTTAGGATTTTGTCCAAACGCAATTCCGCCCTCCTTTACATTAGGGCATGATATATTAATTTCCAGTAAATCAACAGGTGCCTCTCCCAGCTTTTCCACTGCGTCCACATAGTCCTCAGTAGTTTTTCCGCACACATTTACAATAATCTTAGTGTCGTACTGCTTTAAAAACGGAATATCCCTTGATAAAAATGTATCCAATCCCGGATTCTGCAAACCAATAGCATTAATCATACCACCGTAGGTCTCGGCAATTCTCGGAGTTGCGTTTCCCGCCCAGGGTACGTTTGCAACACCTTTGGTTGTAACCGCACCAAGCCTGTTAAGGTCAACATACTCGCTGTATTCCATACCTGAGCCAAATGTTCCGGAGGCAACAGTAACCGGATTTTTCAAAGTGACGCCGGCAATATTTACTGACATATTAAATGCAGATTTCATTAAATTTCTACCTCCTTCGCATTAAATACAGGTCCTTCCTTGCAGATACGTGTATTGTTTACCTGCGAGTGTTCGTCTTTCTCCTTCGTCTTGCATACGCAGGCAAGACATGCCCCGATACCGCATGCCATTTTTTCCTCAAGGGAAATATAGCACTCAATATCATTTTCAAAAGCATAATCTTTGATTGCCCGAAGCATAGGCGCAGGTCCGCATGCGTATATAACGTCGCCCTTTATGCCGTCAGCCTTTACTGCGTCAAGAACATTTCCCTTTGTGCCGCAGCTTCCGTCCTCAGTGGCAATCGTAACCCTGCCGTACTGTTCAAATTCTTTATTAAGAAAAAGTTCATCCCTGTAGCCCAGCACTATATCCTTCTCGCATTTTAACTGCTTTGCCAGTTCCAGCATCGGAGGAATACCAATACCGCCGCCGAAAATTATAGCCTTCCTTGAAGCATACGGCGCATGTATATCATAGCCGTTTCCAAGCGGTCCCTGAACGTCAAGCTCCTCTCCGGCAGACATCTTAGAAAATTCATCAGTTCCCTTTCCAACTACTCTGTAAACTATCCTAAGTTCGTCATTTTCAATCCCGCATATACTTATAGGTCTTGGAAGCAGTCTTGAACCGTCGTTGGAATATACTGACACAAATTGTCCCGGCTTTGCAGCCTCAGCCATATTTTTGCTCTTAAACCACATTTCATATATGCCTGTTCCTATGCAGGCTGTCTGTGTGATAACTACTCTTTCCCTAAATGCCATTTTTTCAAACTCCTTACTTTGCAATAGCCTGACTTATATCTGCAATCATATCCAGCGCCGCCTGTCTCGAAGCGTCCGCAAAATTCTCCTCTCCAAACTTTGCATATGCCTCGTTGGTGTAAGCCGCAATAATTCCTCTTGAGCTGTTTACAATAGCACCGAGCCCATCCTCATTGAAGAAATGCACAAGGTCTGCGCCCTTTCCTCCCTGTGCGCCGTAGCCGGGTACAAGAATAAATGACTTAGGCATAACCTTTCTTAATATTTTGCCCTGCTCAGGGTAAGTTGCTCCCACAACCGCGCCCACATAACTGTAATCGTTGCCCATACATTGTGAAGCCCATTCATTAACCTTCTCTCCCACAAGCTCGTAGAGAGCCTTTCCGTCAATGAGCTTATCCTGAAACTCGCCGCTTGAAGGATTAGAAGTTTTTACAAGAATAAATATACCTTTATTCTCCTCCTGACAAACCTTCAAAAACGGATTGATTCCGTCAGAGCCAAGATATGGATTAACTGTTGCAAAATCTTCGTCAAATGCCGCAATACTGTTAGAACCAACCTTTACCCTGCCAAGATGCGCAACTGCATACGCCTCCGATGTGGAGCCGATATCTCCTCTCTTAACGTCGCCTATTACAACCATATCCTTTGAATGGCAGTAATCAATAGTTTTCTTAAAAGCAATCATTCCCGGAATACCGAACTGCTCATACATAGCCACCTGCGGCTTAACAGCAGGCACGATGTCATATATGTTGTCAATAATAGCCTTATTAAACTGCCAGATAGCCTCTGCCGCTCCCTCAAGGGTCTCTCCGCACTCCTTAAACGCAGCCTCCTGCAAATGCTTCGGAACAAATTTCATCATTGGGTCAAGTCCTACAACAACAGGCGCATTCTGCTTCTTAATCTTCTCTACTAACTTGTTAATCATCTGTCAATCCTCCGAATCAGTTATATTATAGTTTTGGAACATCCTTATCCACAATTACCTCGCTTCCTTTACGGTATGAGTACACGGTCTTTCCTCCTGCAATGGTGTATCTTACCCTTCCCTTAACTCTCTTTCCGTTAAACGGAGTATTTTTGCCAAGAGAAGCAAATTTAGAACTGTCAATCTCATACTCGTCGTTCGGGTCAATAATGGTTATATCTGCTGTTCTGCCCGGTAAAAGCGTTCCTCTGTCGCTCTTTATAATCTGCGCAGGCTTGTAGCTCATTCTCTCAGCCATCTGAAGCGGCGTGAGTACGCCTTTCTCAACAAGCTCTGTAATTGTAAGACAAACTGATGTCTCCAGACCTGTTATTCCAAACGGCGCATCTGAAAACGAACGCTCCTTCTCAGTCTTATGGTGCGGTGCATGGTCTGTAGATATAACATCCATAACTCCCGTTCTAAGACCTTCAACCAGCATATCCACATCCTCACGCTTTCTTAAAGGAGGATTCATTTTAAAGTTTGCGTCGTCGCTTGTAATCGCATCCTCCGTCAGCGTAAAATGATGGGGAGTAACCTCTGCTGTAACATTTATTCCGTCTTTCTTAGCCTGCTCCACCATAGTTACACTGTCCCTTGTAGAACAGTGGCACAAATGAAGCTGTGCGCCTGTGTTCTTTGCAAGAATAATATCTCTTGCCACAATAACGTCCTCCACGGCATTCATAATTCCGTAAAGCCCAAACTCTTTCGCCTTATTTCCTGCATTTATAACGCCTCTTGCCACAAGATTTTTATCCTCGCAGTGAGCAAACACAGGAATACCAACCTCAGCTGCAAGCCTCATTGCCTGCCTTGCAACTCTGGCGTTCATAACAGACTTTCCGTCCTCACTTACGGCAACAGCACCGTTTGCGTATAATTTTTCAAAATCAGTTATAAATTCGCCGTCCTGCCCCGCTGTAATCGCTGCAATCGGAAGTACGTTAATATCCGTCACTTCCTTTGCCCTGTTTATAACATACTGAACCATCTCCACGCTGTCCATTACAGGCTTTGTGTTAGGCATTACGCAAACCGTTGTAAATCCGCCTCTTGCAGCAGCCCTTGCACCTGTCCGTATTGTCTCCTTATGCTCAAAGCCCGGCTCTCTAAAATGCACATGCAAATCAATAAGTCCCGGCATTACATACATTCCATCAGCATCAATAACATTTTCTGCCTCATCGGATATATTTTCCTCAACCCTGACAATAACGCCGTCCTCAAATAAAACGTCCTTAACCGCGTCTGTACCGCTTGCAGGATCTAATACTCTTCCTCCTTTTATAATCGTCTTCATGCTCATTTCTCCCTTCTTAAATGGATTTGTTCAAATTCCTCAGCGCTTACAGGTCTTCCAAATAAAAAGCCCTGAATATAATTAACGCCTATATCCTTAAGTACCTCATACTGTTCTTCATATTCTACGCCTTCAACCACTATCTGCGTGCCTATATTTTTTGAAAGGTCAACTATCAGCTTTACAAAAGCCTGTGCATATTCATCCTCCACAATATCGTCGATAAATGTCTTATCAACCTTTATAATATTGAGAGGCAGCTGCTTTATATAATTCAATGATGAGTAACCTGTTCCGAAATCGTCCAGCGCAATACGCGGTCCTAAAGCCTTAAGGCCTTCTATAATCTTAAGGACCCTGTCCATATCATTAATAGCAAAGGACTCCGTAATCTCAAGAACTATATTATGAGGATCAACCTTTGTCTTACTTAATATCCTTCCAATATTCTCAATGACATTCTTCTGCAGAAGTTGTACAACTGAAAGATTGACATTGACATGAAAATCAGGATAACCGTTCTCGTTCCACATTCTGCATTGCTTGCAAGCTTCCTCCAGCACATAATCGCCAATATCCGTAATAAGGCCAAGATATTCCGCCAAAGGAATAAAATCTCCCGGTCCCATAAAGCCAAGCGCCTTGCTGTTCCATCTTACCAGCGCCTCACAAGATGTACATTCCTTTGTCACAACATCAACCACAGGCTGAAAAAATACCACAAATTCTTTTATCTCTGAGGCTATTGCCTGACGCATATTATTCTCAATATCAAGCCTTTTTACGGAGTTTCGGTTTTTGCTTCCGTCATAAAATCCGCTTCTGTTCTTGCCCGACTTCTTGGAATCGTACATGGCCATATCAGCCATTTTTACAATCTCATGAACATCTGTGCTGTTGTCCGGAAATACAGCAACGCCCATACTCATAGTGCAGAAATATTCTGTTCCCATAAGATACCAGGGCTTATTAAACATAGCCAAAACATTTTTAATAATTCTTTGAATATCCGCATAAAGCTCAGGCTTTATAATTACCACAAACTCATCTCCGCCCATGCGGTAACAATGTCCCCGCAGTCCCGGAATACTCTGCAGTCCCGCCGCAATCTGCTGTAAAAGCACATCTCCGTACTGATGTCCCAGACCATCGTTGATATGCTTAAAATCATCGAGGTCAATAAACATTACCGCGCCCTTTTCACCGTTGTTTACCGCATCCTTTATGACAACTCTCAAATCGCTCTCGCACTTCATACGATTGTAAAGACCTGTCAGAAAATCGTTATTCGCCTGATACTCTATTTTCTGCTGGTTCTTTTTCTTCTGGGTTATATCCACCGCAGTACATACCACAACGTCGCTTCCGTCAATCCATGTAAGATTTGAAAATTTAATCTCAAACCAAAGCCCCGACTCTGCGTCGTAATGCTCCATAGGCTTCTTATCTATATTGCCCTGTCCGTTAATCCTGATTTGTTCCTGAACGCACTCTCTTATTGTACGCCTTACCTCATCCGCATTCTGCGCCACATCATTTTCAAAGAAAATGGAACCGTCGTTTCTGCCAAGCACCATAATTCCTGTGCCTATGCTTCCAAGAATCTCCCTAAGCACTTCGTATGACGATAAAAGCGAATGTTTTGTCACCTTTTTCTGAGCAATGCTCTGGACAATAGTAACAACATCGCTTATAAACCGAATAGTCTCAGCGTCATACTCAATGCACCTGTCGGCATCATACACAGCCACATACATAGCGTAAACGTCATTGATATATACAGGCGCTGTCACGCTTGTCTTTATCCTTAGCAAATTCAGAACCTCGCGCTCAGAATCGCTGCAGTTATCCAGCGTAACACATTTTATAGAATCTCCTCCCAGAATATATTTACTTCTTGGCATTTTGTTTACGGGAAGCACCAAGCCATCCGGCGCAACATAATCAACAAGCGTGCTGATTGTCATATTATCAGGGCTTATCTGCATAATGCAGGCATTGGACGTCTTTAAACATTCTTCCAAATTCAAAAGCACATCAAATAAAATTTCCTTAAATGCTCTGTCATCATCCAACAGCCTGACAATCCTTGTCATAACTTCATCTTTCATATTATTCTCCGTTTCCCGCTTCATTTGACATAATATTCAACCTAACAACATTATACCTTATTTGCCACTGTTTGCAAACAATTATTAAATTTTAATTGTTTTCATGGACATATCGTGCTATTATATTTGCAAAAGGTCTATATATGCGGAGTGTCAGGTTATTATGGAATTTATAAAATACGAAACTACTTTAAAAGCAAGCGGCAGTGAATATAAAAAAATTGTCTTTTGGAACCGATTCTTAAGAAATCCTCTTGAACTGATACTAACTCTTACTCCTGCGGTTATATCAATAGTGCTTATATGTATGCAATTTTTTAACACATACTTTGCACTTTTTTATACGGCAGCCTTCTGCTATCCTATATATATATTTGTTTTTCAGTTCAACAACAATGTGAGCTATCACTTAAAACACAGAGACCCCGCAGAGAGCGCTCCATGCACAATGACAGTTATGGAATCCTGCATACTGGCTGAAATTCCGGAACACGAGACTTCACACTCCTACAACTGGGATGATTTTACTACTATTTATTTCAAATACGGATATTATATGATGTTTAACGGCTCTGCTATGGAGGTTATGTTAAGAAAAGCTGATATGAGCCGCAAGCAGCAGGACGCCATATCCGGCTACATCAAAGAACATATTGATATGAACAAGTGCAGAGTATTGTTTTGATTTTGTTGTATATTTTCAATAATAATTTTATAGCCGTTCACTTTTGACAATGTGATTATGCATTATTAGTCATGTGTGATTCGTCGTGTTTTCCGGCACAAAGCGATACAAAAAACGAAACATATTGTCCTCGATGGAATAAATCGTCTTTCGGCTTGATTTTTCACCGTAAGGTGTTTCTTTTTTTACGATACCCAGTGTAATCAGATTCTTGATATAGGCAGCACACACGCTTGTATCTTCATCAATCTTATATCAATTTTAAGTCATGGCAAAACATAAAAATGTCATAGCAGTATCAAAAAAAGATACTCTATGACATTTTTATAACCCTTTTAATTAAATCCAATCAGCCTATTCATCACCTTATATCCGGTCTTAGAAATCTGTCTGCCCAGCTTGCCAGGCAGATTTACAGTATATCCTAAGATGCTGTATCTCAACATTTTATAAAGCTCTTTGTCCTTTTCCTTAACATAATTCCAAAGTTCTTTTTTCTTTTCAAGATGCTCCTCAGTACCTGATATAATCAGGAATATAGAAGATACCTCCATCATAATTCTCAAATAATTGCACATATACATACGGCATTTTTTATTTTCCACCTGATTGTCGAGGAAGAAATCTATCATTCTTTTTGTAACCGCAATCTGCTGGTCTATTCTTGTAATCATAACAGACTCGTTTACAGACTGGTCCTCTCTTCCGATAAAATATCTGTAAAAATTGGTGTTCAGATAATATATTTTGTTGACATAAGGCAGCGGCTCAAATACAAATATATTGTCAACATAAAATGTATGCATCGGCAGCTTTATACCGCAGTCTCTCAAAAGCTGTGTTCTGTATATTACAGAGTGCATAAGGATATACTGGTCAATCTTAAATTTGCCGATATCATCCCACCCGAACATCTGTTCTATCGGAAATACGTTCTCATAGCGAATAACCTTCTTACGCTTAGCCCCAACCTTCTCATACACATAATTAGCAACCACCATATCCGGCTCCTCACCCTCAACAAAGCCTTTAAGTGTGCTGATAACCTTCTTTAAGCTTCTCACATCAACCCAGTCGTCGCTGTCCACAACCTTAAAAAATTTGCCTGTGGCATTGGCAAGCCCTGTATTTACAGCCTGACCATGTCCGCCGTTCTCCTGATGTACCGCCTTGACTATGGTTGGATAATCCTCGGCGTACCTGTCAGCCATTTCCGCCGTATTGTCTTTGGCCGAACCATCATCGACAATAATAATTTCTACATCCTCACCGCCCGGAAGAATTGATTTAATACACTTCTCCATATAAGCAGCCGAGTTGTAACAAGGAATTGCAAATGATATTAATTTCATACTAATTACTGCGATTACTCGCAACCTCCTTTTATTCCGCCCCGCCTCGGGCTATTTTACTACACTCCCTACATTCTCTCAGGACATCCGATTCCAAGCAGTTCAATACACTGCCCTAAGATATTTTTAGTCAGGCTGATAAGCGCTATATATCCCTTTTTGCGCTGCTCATCCTGCTCTGAAAGAATCTTTGTATCATGATAAAATGCGTTAAAACAATTTGATACTTCATATATATACTGACAAATTTTATGAGGCGCTTTCTCCTCATAAGCGCTTTCCATCACCTCAGTAAATTTAACTATTGACAGCAAAAGTGACTTTTCGCTCCCCAAACCCGCAGACATAATCTTCAGATTGTCAATATTCCCGCCCTCGGCAGTATATTTTGCAAGGATAGACTTAATACGCACAATAGTGTAAAGAATGTAAGGTCCTGTATTCCCCTCAAAGGACGTAAATCTCTCCACGTCAAATACATAATCCTTAGATGCCTGATTCGACAAATCTCCGTATTTAAGCGCCGCAAGCCCAACAATTTCTGCTGTCTGTCTTGCTTCTGCCTCCTCCATAGTGCGGTTTTCAACAATTTTACCATAGCATGCTTCATTGATGTCCGCAATAAGATGTTCAAGCCTCATAACGCCGCCTGAACGTGTCTTAAACGGTTTTCCGTCTTTGCCGTTCATGGTTCCGAAGCCCAAAAATGTCATATCTGCATCAGTTTTTACAATTCCTGCCTTCTTCGCTACCCTGAACACCTGCGTAAAATGCAGTTCTTGTCTCTTATCTGCAAGATAAATGTAAGCGTCAGGATGATAATCCTTCTCTCTCTCCACAAGCGTAGCCAAATCTGACGTTGCGTAAAGCGCTGCGCCATCAGACTTTCTTATAATACAAGGCGGAAGCTCCTTAGTGTCGGTCTCCTCCTGTATATCCACAACTGTTGCCCCCTGACTTTCATAGGCAAGCCCTGAATCAATCATAGACTGCACCATATCAGGAATATAGGGCTGCGCATCGCTCTCGCCCTTCCATAAGTCAAATGTAACGCCGAGATTATCATAATTTTTCTTTAAATCAGCCTTTGACACATTCATAATATGCTTCCATATGGCTGTACAAGCTCTGTCGCCGCTTTGCAGCTTAAGTGTTGAATTGTGCGCCCTCTCCTTAAACGCCTCGTCCTCCTTTGACTTGGCGCTGGCAGCCGGATATATTTCCTCAAGTTCCGATATGGTAAATGGCGGCTCCTTTGGATACTCCCCGCTAAAACTTTCGTCAAAATACGGAAGTTCAGGCTTTCTGTTTCTTAACTCCTCAATGATAAGTCCCATTTGAAGCCCCCAGTCTCCAAGATGTACATCGCCGATAACATTATTCCCTGCAAATTTTTGTATTCTCTTAACACTTTCACCTATGACTGCAGAACGCAAATGACCTACATGCAGAGGCTTTGCAGCATTGGCTCCACCGTAATCCACAATAACAGTTTTTCCTGTATTTTTAGGAGTATAACCAAATTTATCAGCCACGGCCATCTCATTGACATAATCTGCAAGATAATCTTTTGCCACAATAATATTGATAAATCCAGGTTTTACGCTCTCTATCTTCTCAAACGCCCCATTGTCTGCAAGCTTTGCAACAACCTCGTCAGCAATCATAAAAGGCGCCTTGCCATAAGCCTTTGCCGCCGCCATAGCCCCGTTGCACTGATATTCACACAAATCCGGTCTGTTGGATACCGTTACCTTTGCATATTTTTCATCATACCCGCACTCTGAAAATGCTTTGCTGATGATATCAGTAATATTTTCTATAATCGTTTTCATGTTATCTTCCTCCACTATGTCTGTCAATCAATATCTATAAACCAATATTACGCTTGTCAGTCTCCCTAATCAGCCGCGCCTCTGCTGCAATCTGCTTCAGGGCAGCTTCACATCAGCCTCCAACAGGCCTTATAGCAGCTTTGCATCAGCTATATATCATTCATAGCTCACCGACTTTAGAAACAATCCGTATGCTTCTGCAGGCAGCGACATCTGCACATCCATACCTGCGAGTATGTCCCTCACTGCTTCCGGCTTTTTAAGCCCGTTTCCTACGTCAAGCAACATACCCGCCATAAACCTTGCCATATTATGCAAAAAATCATTAGCAGTAATCTCGATTATGGCAATATCGCCTTCCGTCTCAATATTAATTGATTTAATATTTCTGACTGTAGACTTGCTTTTCTTTGCCGTCGTAAAAGCTTTAAAATCATGCTCTCCCACAAAATATTGTGCAGCCCTTCTCATATCCGACAAATCCGGCTTATCAAATGTATGATAGCTGTATCTTCTTTCAAATACATTTGCAATATTGGCAGTATTTATTCGATACACATAAGTCTTGCTTTTTGCGTTTAGCTGGCTGTGAAACCTTTCATCCACAGCCTCAGTCTTCAGGACTGCTATATCCCTCGGAAGATATCTGTTTAAATAATTGTTAATCTCCAGACAATCCCGCTTTTCCTCCAGCTTAAAATTTGCCACCTGACCGTATGCGTGAACACCCCTCTCAGTCCTGCAGCCGCAGAAAAGCTCAACTTCCACGCCTGTCATCTTTTTTAATATTTCTGCAATTTTATATTCTACAGTATTGGCGTTATCGTCCTTGCCCATTCTCTGCCAGCCGTCGTATCTCCCGCCATCATACTGTATTAATATTCTATAATTATACATACGCCTTTATACCTTCTTGCGATTTCATAACGGTACAGCACAAAAACCATACTATTGTTTAGATTATACTCCAACCTGCGGGTATTGGCAAGAAAATATACCACAGCCGTTTTCCTTTCCCAACAGTTATTTAATTGTGCCTCCTTTTCTTTTATTGCTGTAACTGAATGAGCATACAAAAAACGGTCAATCACGCCGTAAATGTCACATATATGACATTGGCGGCATAATTGACCGGTAGATTGGCAAATTGGGTAAATGTTTTTACCATGCGTCATAATTTTCTTCGACAAATTTTATGTCTTGAAACTTGTATTTTTCATCCTCCACAATATACCGGCAGACAACCGAACAGCCTGTACTGTAATACATATTTATAAGATTTTCTTTATTAACCATTACCAGCTTTCCGTCGACTTCATAATACTCAAGAACATCATTTATCCAATAGCTCCCGCTCATATCATATTCCTTAAGTATTTTTCCATTGCTGTCATACACATTATCCTCTAACAATTCCGCTTTAAAAACGTCACATATAGAAATAACCATATCAACATATCCGCTTTCTTTTGACAATAATATGGTTGTCTGGTATTTTCTAACCGGATGCGCTTTAATAATAATATCTTTTTTTCCGTCACTATTGACATCATAAAATATCACTTCTACTCCCAGCAAGCTTGTAATATCGACATTATCAACGGTTTGATTATTAACGGCAAATGATATATCATCATTTTTATGAACAATCTCAAATTTTATTCCATCACTCTCGTATATTGATTTTGAATAATTATAATCAACTTCTTCATGCGTGCTTTTAACAGAATTAAGTTTTACCGAATTAATTGGTGATATATTGTACCATATAACTTCTCTTGTTTCCTGATTCAAATCAACAATTTCATCTGCAGAAACCGAAGATGAATTGTCGGTTGATATGTTCTCTGAAGCCCGCTCTGGTTTTGCGCAGCCGGATAATATTGATACTGCAATTAGCATCATTGTCATACGATATTTGTATTTCTTCATACTAATCACCTATCCATGGTTTCTTATTATATTATACCAATTATAGTATATATATTTATTGCGCTATATATTTCTGTTATTATCCTCTGCCTATTATTTATCCTCAACACTATAGTTAGGGGCTTCCTTTGTGATATGAATATCGTGCGGATGGCTTTCTCTTAATGCTGCTGAAGACATCCTGATAAACTGACCTGTCTCCTGAAGCACCGGAATTGTAGGCGCTCCGCAGTAGCCCATACCTGAGCGGAGACCGCCCATAAGCTGGAAGATTGTATCCTCAACAAGTCCCTTGTATGCCACACGTCCCTCAACGCCTTCCGGAACAAGTTTCTTAGCGTCTGTCTGGAAATATCTGTCCTTACTGCCGTTCTCCATAGCAGCAATAGAACCCATTCCTCTATATACCTTGTATTTTCTGCCCTGGAACAATTCAAATGTACCCGGCGCCTCGTCACAGCCTGCAAGAAGGCTTCCCAGCATACATACGTTACCGCCGGCAGCAATAGCCTTAACAATATCGCCTGAATACTTAATACCGCCGTCCGCGATAATAGGCACGCCAAATTTTTTAGCTTCCTCATACGCGCTCATAACAGCCGTTACCTGTGGTACGCCGATGCCTGCCACAACTCTTGTTGTACAGATAGAACCAGGGCCAATACCAACCTTAACAGCGTCAACTCCGGCCTCGCAAAGAGCCTTTGCCGCCGCTCCTGTTGCCACATTACCTGCAATTACCTGAAGGTCAGGATATGCAGCCTTAATATTCTTTAATGTTGTAATAATATTTTTTGAATGACCGTGAGCCGAATCGATTACAATACAATCAACTTTAGCATTTACTAAAGCCTCAACTCTGTCCATAACATTTGTTGTAATGCCGACTGCCGCACCCGCAAGGAGTCTTCCCTGTGAATCGTGGGCAGATGCCGGATACTTAATCTGCTTCTCAATATCCTTGATTGTGATAAGACCTCTGAGCTTAAACTCATCATCAACAATAGGAAGTTTCTCTTTTCTTGCCTTTGCAAGAATCTTCTTAGCCTCGTCAAGAGTAATACCTACAGGAGCAGTAATAAGATTCTCACTTGTCATACACTCGCTGATAGGTCTTTTAAAATTCTCCTCAAACTTTAAATCTCTGTTAGTAATGATACCAACAAGCTTTCCTGTCTCATCAGTGATTGGCACACCTGAGATTCTGAACTTGCCCATAAGCTCGTTAGCATCCTCCAATGTATTGTCAGGATGAAGATAAAATGGATCTGTGATGACACCATTTTCTGAACGCTTAACCTTATCAACTTCATCTGCCTGAGCCTCGATTGACATATTCTTGTGAATAATACCAATACCACCCTGTCTTGCCATAGCAATAGCCATTCTATGCTCTGTAACAGTATCCATTCCTGCACTCATAAGCGGAATATTTAACTTAATATTTTTTGTAAGCTGTGTTGTTAAGTCTACCATATTAGGTGTTACTTCAGAATACTGCGGAACCAGTAACACATCATCAAATGTAATGCCTTCGCCAATAATCTTACCCATTTTAACTGTGTCCTCTCTTTCTTTTATTAATTTGGTAGCATTATCCCGTTGTTGTAAAATACATTTATTCTAAACATGCGGTAAATATTATCTGACAATATAACAAAAACCTTATTAATTGTCAATATGATTTTTTATTCATAAAATGCAGTGTTTTATTCATTATTCTGTTCCTGTTCAGATATTTCAACCTTAAACGCTTCCTTAGGCATTGCCTCACTTATGGCATTTAACATTTTTTCATCAGGTTGTATAAATATTCTCACCATTTCGTTGCTTGTGTCGTATGTGTATAAAACTATCATGCCTTCACCACCGTCGTTAGCTGTATAATCCAATGTTCTGAGCTGCTTGTACTCCATTCTCAAAGCGTCCTGCGAACCCGGCGCCGCCGCAAGCACCGCTCTGTTTATGTTGTACACTCCGCACCTTCTTCTCATGGTACGCGCCATAATCTTGTCCACTGTAAGTTCTCCGTCTGTAAGTGAATATTCATATTCAGCGTCATAATATTTAAACAGAAGAACCGTACACGCCACAAATACAACAAAAAGCATAAGTCCCAAGGCATAAGTTGACGGAATGGTTGTCAGCGCAATAATACAGACCACAACCATAACTATTTTATATAACAGCGCTATTTTCGGCGGCTTAGTCTTAATAATCTGCTCTACTGATACGTTGTACATTTTATCTCTCCAGTCTGAGAACGCATTTTTAAAAAATAGCAGTTATCCGAGGCATTCTCTTCTCACATAACTGCACAAATGTGCAAGCCGTTTACCGACTCATTTCCTTAATAAAAGCAAAAAGGTACAGCCTGTAACTGTACCTTTTTATTCTATCACAAACACAGCTTGTGAACGACATTGGCTGCTTACCATAAACAAGCTACGGCCTGCATTACATCATTCCCATTCCACCGCCGCCTGCCGGCATTGCCGGAACATCTTCCTTAATAGTAGCAACAACTGATTCTGTTGTAAGAAGTGTTGAAGCAACGCTTGTGGCATTCTGCAGTGCGCTTCTTGTAACCTTTGCAGGATCAAGAATACCTGCGTCAATCATATTGACATATACTTCGTTGAGGGCATCAAAGCCTGTTCCTACCTCAGACTCCCTTACCTTGTTGATAATAACTGCGCCTTCAAGACCTGCATTGGCTACAATGTGATACAATGGAGCCTCAAGCGCTTTCAATATAATCTCTGCGCCTGTCTTCTCATCACCTGTAAGGTCTGCTGCAAGCTTTGCAACCTCCTTTGAAGCGTGAATGTAAGCAGAGCCGCCGCCTGATACAACGCCCTCCTCAACTGCTGCCTTTGTAGCTGCAAGGGCATCCTCCATTCTTAACTTGCTTTCCTTCATCTCTGTCTCTGTTGCAGCGCCTACTTTGATAACCGCTACGCCGCCTGCAAGCTTAGCCAGTCTTTCCTGAAGCTTCTCTCTGTCGAAATCAGATGTTGTCTCCTCAATCTGAGCCTTAATCTGAGCAATTCTTGCCTGAATTTCTTCCTTATCACCCTCGCCGTCAACGATAACAGTGTTCTCCTTCTGTACCTTAACTGACTTAGCGCGTCCAAGCATATCAATAGTTGTATCCTTAAGCTCAAGTCCAAGCTCCTCAGAAATAACCTGACCGCCTGTAAGAATTGCGATATCCTTAAGCATTTCCTTACGTCTGTCACCGTAACCCGGAGCCTTAACTCCTACTACTGTAAATGTACCTCTAAGCTTATTAACGATAAGTGTTGTAAGCGCCTCGCCTTCAATATCCTCAGCTACAATAACAAGCTTTGCGCCGCTCTGTACAATCTGCTCCAGAATCGGAAGAATTTCCTGAATATTAGAAATCTTTTTATCTGTGATAAGGATATATGGATTGTCAAGATTAGCTTCCATCTTATCCATATCAGTTGCCATATATGCTGATATATAGCCTCTGTCAAACTGCATACCTTCCACAAGATCAAGCTCAGTCTTCATGGTCTTAGATTCTTCGATTGTGATAACACCATCGTTAGAAACCTTCTCCATAGCGTCTGCAACAAGCTCGCCAACCTCTGCGTCTCCTGCCGAGATAGCTGCAACCTTTGCAATCTGATCCTTACCGTTTACTTTCTGGCTCATCTTAGCAATAGCATCAACTGCACAGTCAGTAGCCTTCTTCATACCTCTTCTTAAAATAATAGGGTTAGCGCCTGCTGCCAGATTCTTCATACCAGCATTAACCATAGCCTGTGCAAGAACAGTAGCTGTTGTTGTACCGTCGCCCGCAACATCATTAGTCTTAGTTGCAACCTCCTTGACAAGCTGTGCGCCCATATTTTCAAACTTATCCTCAAGCTCAATTTCCTTAGCGATTGTAACGCCGTCATTAGTGATAAGCGGTGTGCCAAACGACTTATCAAGAACAACATTTCTTCCCTTAGGTCCAAGTGTTACCCTTACTGTATCAGCCAACTGATTAACTCCGGATTCCAATGCTTTTCTGGCATCAATGCCATATTTAATTTCTTTTGCCATTTTAATTGCCTCCTAAAATTTTCTTATCCCTTACTTTATTGTTTTTATTCAATAATTGCAAGAATGTCTGACTGCTTAACCACGATAAATTCCTCGTCCTCAAGTTTAACCTCTGTTCCTGCGTACTTAGAATATATAATCTTATCGCCTGCTTTAACCTGCATGGTAACTTCCTTGCCGTCTACCACTCCACCCGGTCCTACTGCTACAACCTCAGCCTGCTGCGGCTTTTCCTTAGCCTGACCCGGTAATACAATTCCGGACTTTGTTGTCTCTTCTGCAACCAATGCCTTAATTACGACTCTGTCGCCTAATGGTACTAACTTCATAATAACCTTCCTCCATTCTGCTTCAATCATATTCATACACAATAGTATATAATGTATTTTTCTTATTAGCACTCATTTAATTCGAGTGCTAATTTCAATACAACTAAAATATCACTCTGCATTTTGTTTGTCAACAGCTATTTCAAATATATTATATTTTTTAGATTTTAATTATATTTTTTACAGTTTGTTTAAATTATTGTCAAAATATTATTTTTCAAGTGCCAGCCCTGCTTTGGCTTTCTTGGCTCCTCTCTTTGAAGCCGCTCCTATCTGCACACTCTTTCCATAATAGAACAAATACTGCTGTGCATATCCTCCGTACTCACCGTACTGCTCCACCGCAAATGCCTCAATCTGCTCCTTCGGCGTATCCTTTCCCTCAAAATACAAGTATTCCATTATGCGCTTTATCCATACATCTACCGGAAACGCCTCCCTACGGCCAAGTCCGAAAAGCATTGTACAATTAGCCACCTTAGCTCCCACACCCTTTATGGTCATAAGCTGCTGCCTGCATATATCAACTTCCTCAGCCTTAAGTATGCTCTCTGCCAACGCTCCTGCATTTACCAGCTCAACTGCATTTCTTATGTAAGGCGCCCTGAAACCCGTCTTGCACTCTCTTAATGCTTCCTCGCTTACCTCCAGCATTGCCGCTGCATCAGGAAAGCTGTAAAATTCCTCGTCGCCTATTTTTCCCAGCATTGTGCCGTACTGTCTTGAAATAGAAGCCACAATCTGCTTTATATGGGGAATCTTCTTATTCTGTGATATAATAAATGAAATAAGCGTCTCGAAAAATTCCTGATTGAGTATTCTGACGCCGCTCATGGTTTCCACTGCCTCTTTAAGCTTCTCATCCTTTGCAAGCAGCATATTTTTAATATTTCCATAATCTCTGTCCAAATCAAAATATACTCGCCATAAATTTTCAAATTCATCCTCTGAGGTATCATACAATATAAATTCGTCCTCAGTCTGCTTTGCATGAAGAAATTTACCATATGCCACAATTCCATACTCATTTTTCCCCACCTTTACAAAATGAAAGCATTGTCCGCACTCCATAGTCTGCCCCAAATCAAAATCATTAAGTCCCGTTATTACAATATCATTTGCTTTGTTTATAACCTTCATATGTATCTCCTATGCAATTCTCAATATTTTTCTATATTCTAATGTAGTATAGGAATAAAAATCAATAGTATTTTTGTAATTTAGGCTATTGTAAAAATGTGGTTATTAATTTATAATTAGGATTAAGGTGTCAAAAGCCCCTCTGGGGCGCAATCGACACAAATATATGTGTTTGCAAGTTGGCTTGCAATACCATATATTGTGTTCGATTGGTGCGAAGCACCCTTTTGACACCCTAATCTAATTAAGAAAATATATACAGAAATGGAGAAATATTATGGCTGCTGATAAAAAGAAATTTATCGCTAAGGCAGCGGTTTTAGGCGCTGCAGTGACAGCTGCTGCTGCAGTAGCTGCCAAATTTATAATCCATAAGTCTAAACCTTCTCAGACAGATGAGAATACTGACTTTACTCCAAAGAACGAGGAGGATTTTCTTGACACTGCTGATTTTGCATCTATCGGAAACGATGCCAACAGGCAGTATGTCTCAATCAAGATTAATGAGCATACTACCGAAAAATAATATAATGGAGAGGTTATGAAAAAAAAATTACTATCACTTATTATTGCAATTTTTTGCGTCACTGCTATTATGGGTATGGCAGGATGCAAGAACACTTACACTGAAGCTTCCACTCAGGTCAAAACCTCGGAAGAACTTTATGATGCCATAAGAGACTGTATGGCACGCAACGAGACAAACTGTTCTTTCGTATATAAGGGGATTGATACAAAAGACGTTATCAATATAGACAACATTATGAACAATGTCTGTGGTCTGAAATCCCTGAAATACGAGGTTTATCAGTCGCTTTTCAGCAAAAAGATAAGCCTTGATATAGAATACTGGGACAGCGACGCTATTATCTACGCATACAAAAATTCTGATTCATCATTCCTCACAGAACGCCAAAAGATTATGTACGATAAATATATCAGTATTCTTAACACCTGCGCAGACCCAACTAAAAACGACTATGAAAATGAAATGGCTGTACACGACTATCTCATTGACAACATAACATACGATTCCAGTGTTACAACTTATTTCAACGCCTATGAGGCTCTCACTGAGGGACGTGCTGTCTGTGCCGGATATGCCGAATGTTTTAGAACTCTTATGGAACTTCAAGGCATAAAATGTATTACTATCAGCGGAACCGCCAACGGCGAAAATCATATGTGGAATGCCGTCCGTCTCGACAACGAGTGGTATCAGGTTGATGTAACCTGGAACGACTTGGACGCTGAATCTGCTCTGGATAATGTACGCTTATATACCTATTTTAACGCTTCCGAGCAGGATATGGCCATAAATCACACCATAACCTCTGCTCTTCCGAAAGATTACGTTTCCGGAAGCAGATATATATATACCAACTATGAGTGCGTGCCTGTTATCTACGACCAGTCAACCCTTAACAGTCTTATCGTCAAGGCGCTGCGTAACCACGACAACCGCATAGAATTTATAAGCAAAAATGAACTTGATATAAAAACCGCCATTAATTCAGCTGCGGTTCCATGTTCATACATAATTAATTCCGTTGACCGGAATGACAGGCAATTTCATACTATAACCTGTACATATTATTAATTGACAGAATTAACCCCAATCATAAATATAAAAATGAAAAGCTCTCCACACTATGGCAGCCGCATTGCAGAATATTTCTGCTTTTTGCTTCATCACCATAATTAAGCGGAGAGCTTTTTAGTTTGTATCAGCTTTTACTTTTTCTTTTCCCCTCATCAGACAGCAGCGAATTAGTTTTAACCATAGCCCTCTGCAAAGAATCTTTTGCATTTTTCCAGGGTTCATCAGCATATGTGTGGTCAAATTTGTTAATAAACCACTCCACATCATCACGCACACGCTCCATATTGCTTATATAAAGCGAGTTAGTCACATCCACAAACTCCTGAAAAATATTACCGCCAAGCTTCGCCGCTGCCGCATCTATAAGCATCCCATAATGCTCTGTGCAAAACCCCTTGCAGGTTTTATATTTTTCCCTGAACACCTTATCATTTTTATATAAGACAATCACCGTATCCATATAACGGTTAAATGTGTTATCAATCCGCTCGCACACAAAACACGAACACTTTAGTTTTCTGGCATACTCAGACACGCCGGCAGGCTGAGCCTTTCCAAACAGTGTCTTTCCCTTGACAGAAGCTGCCGAAATCCGCTTCATATCAGCAATCACCTTATCCATATGAGTCTTCATAACCAGCGCAAAACCAAGCCTGTTCTCTATATCATACACCTGCTTAATATGCTTCTGACAAAATCCAAGCTCATTAGTTTTCGCCCTTATATCATCCTCCATATAACTTGGTCCCATTGCGTACTCCACAGCATTGTCCTCAAGCTCCTTGTACATGGCGCATATAGGACACTCACAGTCTTTATCAAATGCGTCATTTACGGGAATTGTATATATTTTATCCGCCATATTTCTGTTCCTCTCGTTATTTATTTTTATGGTACTGCTAAAATGATGCTCATCAGATATTAAAAATCAAAGCATTTATTAATTTCTAAACGGTCTGTCAAATTTAACTGTTTCTATGACTTTTTAAAACATTTGTCAAAAGACGGATTAAACGCATAAAAATTCTTTGAATCCAACCTGTCTTTAACAAGCTCTAATCCCTCGCCAAATCTCTGGAAATGAACTATCTCTCTTTCTCTCAGGAACTTCAGCGGTTCAAGCACATCCGGATCGTCACACAGCCTGATAAGATTGTCATATGTTGTTCTTGCCTTCTGTTCAGCAGCCAAATCCTCTGTCAAATCTGTTATTACGTCTCCCGTTGACTGGAATGTAGCCGCACTAAACGGAGCTCCGCTTGCTGCCTGCGGCCATACTCCGGCAGTATGGTCAACATAATAAGGTTCAAACGCTGTTCCCTTAATCTGGTCAACCGTAAGATTGCGTGTAAGCTGGTGAACAATGGTACTTACCATCTCAAGATGACCCAGCTCTTCAGTGCCAATGTCAGTAAGTAATCCTGCGACCTCTCTGTAAGGAACCGAATACCGCTGTGAAAGATATCTCATAGACGCTCCAAGCTCGCCGTCAGGACCACCATACTTCATTAAGAGATACATATATAATAGGCAGAAACTCATATAGAAAATCACAACTATATATTGTTATATTATCAAATAAGAAACATAAAAACAACTACTCGAATTTATTTTTGTGTAACTTTACACAATTTTTTGGTTTTTGTGTATTAAGTGTGTATAATATAATTGACAGGAGGAGAAGATATGAAGCAAAGAGATTTAATAAAAAAACCGGAAGATGGCGGCTTTGGATTTGATTTCTTTATTGGTGGCAAGCACAGGTTCAGCAGGCACCCATTTTTTAACCTGCTGCAGATAAGCAGAACGGGCAGCTGCCTGAAGCTAACATGCCATAAGTAATGTCAGCCGTGAACTTCCTTTCAGGTTTTGAAAGGTTTCTTGGAATTTTATTTGAAAAAGATTAAATTTTTCGTTTCAAAGTGTAAGTATTTGATGTAAAATTTGCCATAAGGAATCCCTTTCTTTTTTGTTTAGTAGGATTATTGTTGTGGTGACTTTATTTTACATCAAAAAGGAAGAAGATTCCTTATATTTTGGGTATTTTTATAAAGTTGTTGATTACGAAAACAGTAAATCAGGGCTTCTGCGGATAAAACTGCGGAAACTCAAGCTCTCCTGCTATTGCCATATTATTATTTTTATGCTACAATATATTTGTTTGATATATGGATGTTGGCTGCTCGCATAGAGCGTAATTCTTACGAGCAGCCACTGTTGGTTTCTTGTGCAGATATGGTTCATCGGTAGAACGCTAGCTTCCCAAGCTGGAAAGGCGGGTT
>CAYZZP010000015.1:57029-59647 GCA_964482965.1 uncultured Lachnospira sp. | reverse complement strand
ACTTAAGGTTATCAAACTTGATATATGTAGTAAAAATTGGTATAATAAAAAGAGTATATTTATTGAGTAATTATTATGAGTTATGATGACAGGATTGGAGATTAATATATGTATGATTATTTGATAGTGGGCGCAGGACTTTACGGTGCGGTTTTTGCCTGTGAAGCAAAGAAGAAGGGCAAGAAATGTCTTGTTATAGAGAAGCGTAATCATATTGCAGGCAACGTGTATTGCGAGGAGATAGAAGAGATTAATGTACATCGTTATGGGGCGCATATATTCCATACCTCAGACAAGAAGATATGGGACTATGTGAATAATTTTGCAGAATTTAATAATTATATAAATTCTCCGGTGGCAAGATACAAAGATGAGTTGTATAATCTGCCGTTTAATATGAATACTTTCAGCAAGATGTGGAATATAGTAACTCCGCAGGAGGCGAAGGATATTATCGCTGCACAGATTGCTGATTTGAATATAACAGAGCCAAAGAACCTTGAGGAGCAGGCGTTATCCCTTGTTGGCAGGGATGTGTATGAAAAGCTGGTAAAGGGCTATACAGAGAAGCAGTGGGGAAGAGACTGCAAGGAACTTCCTGCATTTATTATAAAAAGGCTGCCTTTGAGATTTACATACGACAACAATTATTTTAACGACAGATATCAGGGAATACCGGCAGGAGGCTACACAAAAATAGTTGAGAAGCTTCTTGAGGGAACGGAAGTAAGGCTTGGGACTGATTATCTGGAACACAGGAATGAATATGACAGTCTGGCTCATAAGATTGTATATACAGGTATGATTGATCAGTTCTATGATTATAGCCTGGGGGTTTTGGAATATCGTTCGGTAAGATTTGAGACTGAAAAGCTTGATATTGAAAATTATCAAGGAAATGCGGTTGTTAATTATACGGACAGAGAGGTGCCATATACAAGAATTATTGAACATAAGCATTTTGAGTTTGGAAAACAGCCTGTCACAATTATTTCAAGAGAATATTCAAGCGAGTGGAAGAAGGGCGATGAACCTTATTATCCTGTAAATAATGAGAAAAACAATGCGCTTTATGAGCAGTATAAAGAACTTGCAAAGAAGGATGATAAGGTTATATTCGGAGGAAGACTTGGCGGATATAAGTATTATGATATGGACAAGGTAATAGCGGCTGCGTTGGATATGTGCGAAAGCGAACTGGCGTAGCTGTGCGTATATGAGAGAGTTTTAGAGCAGGCGGGACATTTGCTGTGAATAAACAGGATACCTCGGATGTCTCAGAATGGAGATTAATATGGGAAAAGAAGAGCAATTAATGAAGGTGTATGAAAAGGCAAAAAAGGGTTCAAAGGATTACTACGAGTATCTTTGTACTTTGCTGTTTGACGAAGTGTATAAGATGGTTGCCTTAGTGTATGACAAAGAGGAAAACAGAAAGAAACTGGTTAATCATATATTTAATAAGATGAGAACCAGGCTTGATGAGTTTAATCCTGACATAGACGATATCCACAGGTGGGTGTGCGTATTTGCAGTAACTACCATTTATTCAGTGTATAGCACCCAGAAAACGGACGTTTTCAATTATAAGGAGCAAAATTCAGGCTATGATATAAATTATGTAGAGGATGATGAAGAACTTGCGGAATATGCTGCGCTGTATAATGAGGAGATAACTAACGGCACTATTGATAAGAGCAGCAGTTCATTTGGCAATCTTTCAAAGCCGCAGGTAATTCTTTATGAGTTGTTCTGTTATGCGGGCTGTACAGTTGATGAAATTGAGGAGCTTATAGACGTAGACAGTATATACATATTAAGCGAGCTGGCTGATATTAAGAAGGCGTTACATACAGATATTTTTGAGTCGGGCTGGGAGCAGGCAGAAGATACTGACGACGCCAATGACGCGGCTGAATATGGCGGAGTGAGCGGTACAGATGAGGACTATGAGTATAATGAAGCAGATGGGGCAGACGAACATATTTCATCATATATAGCTGGTTCGGCTGGCAGGAACGCGGCTCTTGCTTCAGTTTCAGTGAAGGAGGAAGGCTCAGGTTATGACAGCGAAGGTCAGGAGTACGAAGCCGAGGAAGACGATGGACAATATGCAGCGGCGTATTATGGAAACAGAGGGGCATCGGCAGGAGAGAGAAATGAAAAGACCGGAATATTCGGAGTTGGTTCCGAAAAAATGTTTAAGCTGGGAGCTTTGATTATAGCTGCCATAATTTTGATTGTTATATTGATAATACTACTGTTTGGCGGCAAAAATAAAAATAGTCAGAATACTAACAGCAATAATAATAATCCGACAAAGGGCATCACTAACCAGACGCAGGAAAATTCATCTTCTAGTGAAGCACAGACATCATCTGAAAATGAGTCAGGCACAAACGGCGGGAACAATTCGCAGCAGCAGACAGAACCAAACACAACTCAGGGACCGACAACTTCCACGAATCCGGGAACATCGGTAAGTCCAACAAATCCTGTTAGTCCTGACACGTCAAATGGCGGCAACACAGAGGAAACAGGCGGTGATAAACCGGAGGAGTCAAGTTCGCCAGAGGAAGAAGGCTCGTCAGAGGAGGAGAGTTCATCGGAGGAAGAAA
>CAYZZP010000015.1:0-56929 GCA_964482965.1 uncultured Lachnospira sp. | reverse complement strand
GCTCGTCAGAGGAGGAGAGTTCATCGGAGGAAGAAAACCCGTCAGAGGAGGAGAGTTCATCGGAGGAAGAAAACCCGTCAGAGGAGGAGAGTTCATCAGAGGAAGAAAGCTCATCAGAAGAACAGAGCGAAACAGAGCCGGAAGGAGAGGTTCAGCCTGAAAACGAAGCAGGACAGGAAGGATAAAAACTATGAAGGTTGTAATTTTGGCAGGAGGTTTTGGTACGAGAATAAGCGAGGAGAGCCATCTCAAACCAAAGCCCATGATTGAAATAGGCGGAAAGCCTATATTGTGGCATATTATGAAGGAGTATTCACATTACGGGTATAATGATTTTATAATATGCTGCGGTTATAAGCAGTACGTTATAAAAGAGTGGTTTGCAGATTATGCGCTGCATAATTCAGATGTGACATTTGATTTTACACAGGGCGGAAAAATGACAGTCCACAGCAATTTCAGTGAACCCTGGAAGGTTACCCTTGTGGATACGGGGCTTAATACCATGACAGGCGGAAGAGTAAGGCGCATTAAGCCATATGTGGGAGACGGGACATTTATGCTTACCTACGGCGACGGCGTGTGCGATGTAAATATCAATGATTTGGTGGAATATCACAAATCTCATGGAAAAATTGCTACTATGACTGCGGTAAGCGTTGGACAGAGATTTGGCGTGCTTGAGATTGATAAGGACGGCACAATCAATTCCTTCAGGGAGAAGGACGGCGCTGACGGAAGCAGAATTAACGCAGGATATATGGTTCTTGAGCCAAAGATATTTGACTTTATCGAGGGAGACGACACTGTATTTGAAAAAACTCCTCTTGAGCAGTGTGCAAAGCTCGGAGAGCTTAAGGCGTATAATCATAACGGTTATTGGCAATGTATGGATACCAAGAGAGAAATGGAAAAGCTGGAGGCGCTCTGGCAGTCAGGCAAGGCTCCGTGGAAGTCTTGGGACTAAATAAATTCCCAAAATGGAGGATATAATGAATTTGAATTTTTATAAAGGGAAAAAAGTTCTGATTACAGGGCATACCGGGTTTAAGGGAACATGGCTTTGCCGTATTCTGGTTAATGCGGGAGCCTGCGTGACCGGTTATTCGCTTCCGGCGCCCACCGAGCCTAATTTATTTTCTATGGCGGGTGTAGAGAGTAATATCAATTCAGTTATTGGCGATATCAGGGATTTGAAACATTTGAAAAATGTGTTTGAGGACGTTTCGCCCGAGATAGTGATTCACCTTGCAGCTCAACCAATAGTGAGGGATTCCTACAAGGCTCCAGTGTACACCTATGAGACAAATGTTATGGGAACTGTAAATATATGCGAGTGCGTTCGTTTAAAGCCTTGCGTCAAGTCATTTTTAAATGTTACGACGGACAAGGTGTATGAAAACAGGGAATGGAGCTGGGGATACAGGGAAAATGAGCCGTTGGACGGATTTGACCCATATTCAAACAGCAAGTCCTGTTCAGAGCTTGTCACTCACAGCTATATAAATTCATTTTTCAGCAATATGGATGTGGCTGTATCAACTGCCAGAGCAGGAAATGTTATCGGCGGCGGAGATTTTGCCAACGACAGAATTGTGCCGGACTGTGTGAGGGCGGCTATTGCAGGAGAGCAGATTGTAGTCCGCAATCCTTACTCCACAAGACCATACCAGCATGTGCTGGAGCCGCTGGCAGCTTATCTTATGATTGCCATGAAGCAATATGAGGATAAAAAATATGCGGGCTTTTACAATGTTGGTCCTGACGAGAGCGACTGCGTGACTACGGGACAGCTTGTTGATACATTTTGCGAGAAATGGGGCGAGGGCGTAAGCTGGGTGGACAAGTATGACGGCGGACCTCACGAAGCTAATTTCTTAAAGCTGGACTGCTCTAAGATAAAGGCGGTATTTGGCTGGAAGCCGCAGTGGAATTTTGATAAGGCGATAGAAAAATCTGTGCATTGGTCTAAGGTATATGCGGCGGGCGGCGATGTTATAGCCTGCATGAATGAACAAATCGAGGAGTTTTTTGGGCAGCAGATATAGACACAGATAAAGGAATTTTTTGGAAAGGAATTGTAAAATGTTTGAGAATAAGAGTGAATTGGAAGCAAGGGAAGAAATTCTTTCCATTGTGGAGGAGTATTGCAAAAAATATCATGGAAAGAAGGAATACAGGGAGGGCGACAGAATCCCTTATGCCAGCCGCGTGTATGACAGCGCTGAGATGAAAAATCTTGTAAACAGCTCTTTGGAGTTCTGGCTTACATCAGGACATTATACTGAAGAGTTTGAGAAAAAATTTGCAGAGTATTTGAAGGTTAAGTATGTATCTGTAGTAAACTCAGGTTCTTCTGCTAACCTCAATGCATTTATGGCACTGACTTCTAACCTTCTTGGCGAGAGAAGAATTAAGAGAGGGGACGAGGTTATTACAGTTGCAGCGGGATTTCCTACAACTGTAACTCCTGCGATTCAGTACGGCGCTGTGCCTGTATTTGTGGATGTTACAATTCCTCAGTATAATATTGACGCGGAAAAGCTGGAGGCGGCATACTCCGAGAAAACTAAGGCTGTTATGATAGCTCATACCCTCGGCAATCCATTTGATTTGACAGCAGTAAAGGAATTTTGCGACAGACATAATTTGTGGCTTGTTGAAGATAACTGTGACGCTCTCGGCTCAAAATATATTTACAAGGGCGAGGAGACATTTACGGGAACTGTGGGAGATATTGGTACAAGCAGTTTTTATCCTCCGCATCATATGACAATGGGCGAGGGCGGAGCTGTATATACAAATAATCCGCTCCTTAACAAGATAATTCGTTCCTTCAGGGACTGGGGACGTGACTGCGTATGCCCGTCAGGAAGGGACAATGTCTGCGGACACAGATTTGACAAGCAGTACGGCGAGCTGCCGCTGGGCTATGATCACAAATATGTATATTCGCATTTCGGCTACAATTTAAAGGCTACAGATATGCAGGCTGCCGTGGGCTGTGCGCAGCTTGAAAAATTCCCGTCATTTGTGGAGAGAAGAATCCATAATTTTGACAGGCTTAAGGCGGCGCTTGCGGATATAGAAGACAAGGTTATTCTTCCTGAGGCGTGTCCAAATTCTAAGCCAAGCTGGTTCGGCTTCCTTATCACAGTAAGAGAGGGTATTGACAGAAACAAGGTTGTGGAATATGTTGAAGGACATGGTGTTCAGACAAGAAATCTTTTTGCCGGCAACCTGACAAAGCACCCATGCTTTGACGAGATGAGAGCAACAGGAGAGGGTTATAGAATTGTCGGAGGGCTTGAGAACACAGACAGAATTATGAGAGATACTTTCTGGGTAGGAGTATATCCGGGAATGACAGACGAGATGATTGACTATATGGCAAAGACCATAAGGGAAGCAGTAAATCAGTAAATATGAAAAAGTTATTTATACAATTTGTCAAATTCGGAATTGTAGGAGCGTCTAACACGCTTGTTTACTATATCATATATGCGATTACTTACATGATATGTGACAATTATTATGCGGCAAATGCTGTAGGCTGGTTTATAAGCGTAATAAATGCCTATCTGTGGCAGAACATATTTGTGTTTAAGCAGGATGCTTCCGCAGAAAAAAGAGTCTGGTGGAAAGTGCTTATGAAGACCTACATTGCTTATGCATTTACAGGACTGGTAGTAAATAATGTTATGCTTATGCTATGGCTTGATATTATTGATATTGCAAGATTTTGCGTAAGCGTTACCGAATGGCTGGCAACTAGGGGAATTGTTATTGAGGCAGAGAGATTTGCAGGATATATTGCTCCGTTTTTAAATATGGCGGTTACAATTCCGCTGAATTTTATAATTAATAAGTTCTGGGCTTATAAACAGCAAAAAAAGGAGAGGTGACTATGAAGGTAAAGGTTTCGTCGTATGTATCACAATTTTTGGTGGATAATGGAATAACACATGCATTTACCGTAACAGGAGGGGGCGCAATGCACCTTAATGACAGCCTTGGACATCAGGAGGGGCTGACATGTATTTATAACCATCACGAGCAGGCGTGCGCCATTGCTGCGGAAAGCTATGCAAGAATACATAATAAGATTGCGGCGCTCTGCGTTACAACAGGTCCGGGAGGAACTAACGCTATAACCGGCGTGGTTGGCGGATATCTTGATTCTATTCCTATGCTGGTATTATCCGGACAGGTGCGTTATGACACTGCTGCAAGAAGCACAGGACTTAATATAAGGGCTATGGGCGACCAGGAATTTGATATTACTAAAGCGGTGGAGTCTATGACGAAATACTGCGAAATGGTTATAGAGCCGAATAAGATTAGATACTGTCTTGAGAAGGCGCTGTATATTGCCACAGTGGGAAGACCGGGACCTTGCTGGCTGGACATTCCTCTTAATGTTCAGGGGACATATGTGGATACGGAGGAGCTTTACGGATTTGAGCCGCAGGAATATGAGGAGCAGATGGCACCTCACATTACAGAGGCTCAGGCAAACGCAATAATAGATAAGATTAAGGAAGCAAAAAGGCCTGTTTTATATGCGGGAAACGGCATAAGAATTTCAGGAGGCTACGAGGATTTTAAGAGGGTAGTGGAGTTGCTTGGAATACCTGTTGTCACCTGCTGGGACAGTATTGACGCCATATATGACGAGCATCCCCTCTATGTGGGCAGGGGCGGCATAATGGGCGACAGGGCAGGAAATTTTGCCGTACAAAATGCAGACCTTGTGTTTGCCATAGGAAACAGGCTGAGCATACGTCAGGTAGGCTATAACTGGACTACATGGGCAAGAGAGGCGTACGTTATTATGAATGATGTGGACGAGGACGAAATGAAAAAACCTACGCTCCATGTTGATATGCCTGTCTGGGGCGACGCTAAGGAACTTCTTTCAATTCTTCGCAAAAAGCTGGAGAATGAATCTGCTAATGGCAGACTTGAAAACATTGAGCCTTTATTTAAAGGTCATGAATGGATAGAGCGCTGCCAGGGCTGGAAGAAGAACTATCCTGTAGTTATGAAGAAGCACTATGACGACACTAATCATACAAATGTCTATGCATTTATTAAAGAATTAAGCAGCCGTCTTTGTGATGGACAGGTGACCGTTGTGGGCAACGGTTCTGCCTGCGTTGTTGGAAGCCACGGCTATGTTATAAAAAAGGATTCGAGATTTATTATTAATTCAGCTATAGCTTCTATGGGGTATGATTTGCCGGCAGCTATAGGCGCAGCGGTTGCGGAGTACGGCAATGATGCGCTTTTCGGAAATGCTGGGACAAAGGAGCTTAAGGATATAATTCTGGTAACCGGAGACGGAAGCTTGCAGATGAATATTCAGGAGCTTCAGACAATTATACACCATAAGATGCCTATAAAAATATTTGTTATCAATAATGAGGGATACCATTCAATCAGGCAGACACAGACAAATCTGTTTAATAAGCAGTTTGTGGGTATAGGACCTCAGAGCGGCGATTTGAGCTTCCCTGACTTGTCTAAGATAGCCTGTGCCTATGGGTATCCTTATTATAGCTGCGACGGCAACGACAAGCTGCCGGAGCTTCTCGACAAGGTGCTTTCAGTTAAAGCGCCTGTAATCTGCGAGATATTTGTATCTAAGGAGCAGAATTTTGAACCTAAATCAGCTACTAGAAAAATGGAAGACGGAAGCCTGTTTTCTCCGCCATTGGAGGATTTAAGTCCGTTCCTTGACAGGGATGAATTTTACAGTAATATGATAATTGAGCCTATTTCTTAAATGAAAGGATTAGATGAGTGAAAAGAGCAGTTATAACAGGCCCTACGGGAGCTATAGGTACTGCGTTGATTGAGTATCTTGAAGGTCGGAATGTGGAGGTTATGGCGGTGGTACGCCCCGGTTCAAAAAGGGCGGACAGAATAAAGGAGAGCCGTCTTGTAAAAAAAGTAGAATGTGACCTTTCAGATTTAAGTGAGCTTCCAAAGCTTATAGAAGGAGAATCAGACATATTTTACCATTTTGCATGGGAGGGTACCTTTGGCGACAGCCGTAACGATATGTATATGCAGAATAAGAATGTGAAATATGCGCTGGACGCAGTGGAAGCAGCGGCGGCGCTGGGCTGTAAGAGATTTATCGGGGCAGGTTCACAGGCTGAATACGGCAGATTTGAGGGAAAGCTAAACGATAAAGTACCTGCATTTCCTGAAAACGGATACGGCATAGCAAAGTTGTGTGCAGGACAGATGACTAAAGTTTGGGCGCAGCAAAAGGGAATAGAACACATTTGGACAAGGATACTTAGTATTTATGGACCCTATGATGGGGATAATACTATGGTAACAAGTACCATAAGAAAACTGCTTGCAGGAGAGACTCCCGCATGTACCAAAGGGGAGCAGATGTGGGATTATCTCTATTCAAGGGACGCAGCGAAGGCAATGTACCTGCTTGGGCTTAAGGGAGTAAACGGCAGAACCTACTGCATAGGAAGCGGAAACGCAGTGCCATTGAGGGATTATATAGATTGTATAATAACGGCGGTCAATCCCGGCGCAAAAGTTGACTACGGAGCAGTGCCTTATTCGGACAGGCAGGTAATGTACCTGTGTGCGGACATCGAGGCGTTGAAAGAAGATACGGGTTTTGTTCCGGATTATACATTTGAGCAGGGCATTAAGGAAACTGTTGACTGGAACAGGATTATAAGTGAAAAATTCAGATAAAAATATAAAAGGTCGGACTAAAAGAGAAAATATTTCGTATATTCATATGTTGTCGGAGTTTCTCTTTGACTGCGAAAGGTATAAGAATTATGAAAAAAATCAGTATTATGGTTCCATGCTATAATGAAGAGGAAAATGTTGTGCCTTTGAGCGAGGCTCTTATCAATATGTTAAAAAAGGATTTGCCGCAGTATGACTACGACATACTTTTTATCGACAATGATTCGACGGACACTACAAGAGTTAAGATTAGGGCGCTTTGCGAGGGTAATCCTAAAATTAAAGCAATATTTAACGCTAGGAATTTCGGTCAGTTTAATTCTCCTTATTACGGGATTATCCATACTGACGGGGACTGCACAATTCCCGTATGCGCAGATTTTCAGGACCCTATTGATGTGATTCCGAAGCTTGTGGCAGAATGGGAAAAGGGCTACAAAATTGTGTGTGCGGTGAAGACAAGGAGCAAGGAAAATCCTATAATGTATTTCTTGCGCTCATGCTATTATAAGCTTATAAAAAGGATGTCATCAGTAGACCAGATAGAGCAGTTTACAGGTTTTGGACTTTACGACAAATCTTTTGTAAAGGTTCTTAGGGATTTGAAGGACCCCACCCCGTTTATAAGGGGAATAGTAGGAGAACTGGGCTTTAAGAGGACAGAGATTGAGTACATGCAGGAGCAGAGGCGAGCCGGAAAGACGCATAATAATTTCTATACCCTGTACGATGCGGCTATGCTTAGTTTTACGTCCTATACTACTATAGGATTGAGGCTTGCGACATTGGTCGGAGTAATTTGCGGAATTATAAGTATTATTGTAGCTATAGTGTATCTGGTGCTGAAGTTAATATATTGGGACAGATTTTCAGCCGGCATGATTCCGCTGATTCTGCTTGTAAGTTTTCTTGGTTCGTTACAATTATTTTTCATAGGACTTATGGGTGAGTATATACTCAGCATGAATAAAAGGCTTATGAACAGACCGCTTGTTGTGGAAGAGGAAAGAATTAATTTTGACACTGAGAATGGAGATTAATTATGAAATGTGTGATACTTGCCGGAGGCAGCGGAGACAGTCTCTGGCCGTTATCGAGAAAAAATTATCCAAAACAGTTTATGAATATTAAAGAGGGCCGCTCCCTGTTACAGGAGACGGTCGTAAGAAATATGCCCTTCTGTGATGAGTTTATTGTAGTTACTAAGGAGAGTTATCGAAATATAGTTAATGGACAGATGAAAGTATTTCAAAGTTTGAAATACAGAGTAATACTTGAGGGTGCTCCAAAGGGAACTGCTGCTGCGGTGCTGCTGGGAAGTATGTTTGGCAACCAGTCAGAGCTTATGTTTGTGGTTACTGCAGACAATATTATAGAGGGTTCGGATTATAAGGACGCCATAATTAGAGGCAAGGAGCTGGCTAAAGACGGCAGCATTGTTGCGCTGGGAATTAAGCCGGAGGGCGCTATAGACCGCTATGATTGTCTGTGCGGAGAAGGCGACACGGCTGCACGTTTTGTCTTCAGGGAAAAGGTAGCCGAGGATATTGAAAATGGAATGGCAGACGATTATCTCTGGAACAGCGGTATGTTCATTTACCGCGTAGGAGATTTGATTAATATGGCAAAAATATATGCCCCTGAGCTTTATAATGCCTGCAGGGCTGCAAAAAGAAAGGTCCCTGCAATAAGGAGAGCAATCCGTTTCAGTGAGAATGTTATGAAGGACATTCCGTCCGGCAGCATAGAGAAGCTTATATTCCGTCGTGTGGGCGGGGTAAAGGTTGTACAGGCTGACGTACATTGGCAGGATGTCGGTACCGTATGCGATCTTGAGCATATGAGCAACGCCATTTCAGAGGATTATGTAATTAAAAATAATTGTGAGGACGTATCTGTATTTAACACAGCTAACAGAAAACTTGTAGTTACCAACAATTTAAAAGACCTTGTGGTAGTGAATACAGAGGACGCAGTGTATATATCGTCTAAGGAAAAGGTAGATGATGTAAAGGAGATAATTAAGAATAATAAGGATAAATACGAGACATATTTTGACTATAACAGGCTTTCATACAGAGTGTGGGGTATCCATGAGCTTCTGAACTATTCAGAAGGTTATAAGGTAAAGAAGGTTACAGTATTTCCGGGAATGAGCATGAACCTTCATCAGCATGAAATGAGAAGCGAGCATTGGGCTATTGTTGAGGGTACAGCTACAATTACGCTTGGAACGGAGACAAGGGATTACCATAAGTATGAGAGCGTATTTGTGCCAATAGGAATGAAGCACAAGGTTGCTAACAGAACTGACAAAAATGTTGTAATTATTGAGGTCGGAATAGGTGAGATTGTATCTGAGTCGGATATTGTAAAAATATATCAGGATGAGGCGAGCGAAAACAACTATGTTGTTACTGCGGACAATCCTATAGTTAAGCTTGATCCTGCGTTTAAGGATAATCTTTGGGGCGGAACCAAGCTTAGAACTGTATTTGGAAAACAGTGCGATTATGATATTATAGCTGAGAGCTGGGAGCTTTCAGCCCATCCTGACGGACAGAGTATTATAGCCGAGGGCAGCTACAAGGGAATGTTATTTAACGACTATCTGTCAATTATCGGTAAGGAGGCGCTTGGCTGGAAATGTCAGGCTCAGGACAGATTCCCTATACTTATAAAATTTATAGACGCAAAGCAGGCCTTGTCTATTCAGATACATCCGGATGACGAGTACGCTTTGGAAAATGAAGGCGAGTATGGAAAAAATGAGATGTGGTATGTGGTGGATTGCGAGCCGGGAGCATATTTATACTGCGGGCTTTCAAGAGATGTCTCAAAAGAAGAGCTGGAAGAGAGAATCGCTAATAATACCATTACAGAAGTACTCAACAGGATTGATGTAAAAAAAGGAAATGTTGTGATGGTGAAAGCCGGAACAATTCATGCCATAGGTGCCGGAATTATTATCTGTGAAATACAGCAAAATTCCAACAGCACATATCGTATGTACGATTATGACAGGCGCGACAAGTTCGGAAATCCAAGAGAGCTGCATGTTGCTAAAGCTATGGATGTGGTTGACACACATATGTATGTGAAAGACAATAGCAGCGAGGTTCTCATTGAGGAAAATGAGCATTACAAGCTGCAGAGACTGGTTCAGTGCAAATATTTTGAGTGCTTTAAGTATGATATGAGTGACGAGGTTAAAATACCTGTGGACGAATCCTCATTTATATCGGTATTATTTATCGAGGGAGAGGGAACCATACAGTGTGATGACAGCGAAAAGATACTGCATTTTAAAGCCGGCGAGAGCTTTTTTGTGAGAGCAGGAAAGAGAAGCGTTATTGTTAAGGGCAGAGGAGCATTTATTGTGACGCATGTATAAATATATAAAATTGAAGCCCTTTTGCATATGTATAACTGTATAAAAGAAATAATGCAGATATGGAGATGGCTTCTGTATGCAAAACGACGTGAATGCGCTAAGGTATGGAATGAGGAATGGAGTTTTTATGGAAACAAAAAGTGCCAAAGGTACAGGCTTTTATATTAAAAATATAATATTGTATATAATCTGTGCCGCTCTTGTGATATTTTATCTGGCTGTTCTGTGGCTTGGGTTTAATCCTGATGTGTGTCTGGAATACAGAATGTATTATCTTACAAATGAGCTGTCCGACTGGCCGGGCTATGGCAAGCTGCCTTATGAGCTGGGAACAGTTGAGTATTGTACAGGCTACTGGGACAAGGACGGCAATAAATACACACATAACGTATGTAAAAGAAAAGGCCGGGGCTGGGAGAAATACCAGAATGAGGGAAGCCGTAATGCGGGAGATACGGCCTCAATATATTATCTTCCAATATCAGACAAAGAAAATACAGCCTTTGCTTTTGAGATAAACAGCTTTGAGGGAAACGAGGCTGTAAAGGTCTATGCCAATGATGAATTGATAGGCGAATTTGACGGAGAAGGAAAATTTGAGCTGACAGTGCCAAAGGTTACGGCAGACGAAATGCTTATCATAAGGTTTGAAGCGGGAGAGAGCCGTTTCAGATTGTGGAAAGCGTGTCTTGGCTAAAGGAGAGTTTTACATGAAAGTGAGTATAACGAAAAGAAATAATAACATGCTGCGAAAGCTGGGCGGATATGTGTTGCCGGGGGCTATAACACTTGTTGTAATGTGTATTGTACTTATATTCAAAGGCATATGGCCTTTTGGGGCGAACAGAATAGATTATTATGATAATATGCAGCAGGTAGCTCCGCTGTATTCACATCTTTGGGATGTGCTTCACGGGGAGGCTTCATTGTGGTTTGACTGGTACACCGGACTCGGAACAAATGTGTCTATGAGTGTATCAGCATTTTCCATGTTAAGCCCTTTTAATTTGCTGCTTTTGATAGTGCCAAGAAATCTTATTCTTGAGAGTATGTCCATATATACTATTATAAAAATGGTATTTATGGCGGTGGCTATGTATGCGTATATAGCCGGAAAATTCCCAAGACTTTCTTACACTTTAAAAACTGCCTTTGCGCTTATGTATGCTTTTGGCGCATATGTGCTTCTGTACGGTTCGTGCTTTACATGCTGGATGGACATCGTGGCATTTTTCCCGCTTTTAATGATGGGCTGCGACATAATGCTGGAAAGAGGGAAAAAGGCTCTGTATATAGTCATGCTGGCGCTTATATTTATTATTAACTATTATGTCAGCGCAATGGCATTGATTTATATATTGTTTATCAGTGCGGCGCATCTGTTTACAAAGTGTGAGGCTAAGGAGCGGAAAAATAAGGTCTGGAATCTTGGTATAGGAACTGTGTGCGGATTGGGCTTGTCAGCCTTCGTGCTGCTTCCTGTATTTATACAGCTTTCAGGCTCACAGCGCGGAAATTCCGGAGGCAGCGGAATTATTTGGCAGTATATCGGATGGCTTAAATCCTCTGTAGTAAATGACGGAGCTATGAGTGCGGCGCAAAGATGGCTTATGCTGCTTGGCATGTCGTTTGCCATAGCGCTTATTATAGCCGGACTTAGAAAATACTGGGGCGACAAAAAAGAGAGAAATTATAATCTTATAGTTATGGGGCTTATGGCTGCTTTAATGGCAGTTGAGGCGGTAAATCTTATGTGGCATTTCGGCTCCTACTGCGGATACACATTGAGAAACGGTTTTCTTATAGCATTTTCTCTGATTGTGACAGGCGCCGGATATGCTGAAAAAATGCTTGACGAGAAAAAGGCGAATAAGAAGATTTTGATTATAGAGGCGGTATGCGGACTGGCAGTTTGTGGCGGATTTATAGCGCTGTATAACAGTATTACGCAGATACCTGAGCTGGCAGCAACAATTATCGGGTTGTCATTGGTAGGCATTATGACTGTCGTTTATGCGCTGCTGATTATGAAAAAGAGGCAGCGGTTTAACTACAGAAATATTCTTATAGTAGTTGCCGTGGAGGTATTTATCGGGGCGTATGCACTTGTGGGACCGCCTAAGTTCTATGTGTATTATCCGTTTCAGTACGGTGATTATGTGCAGGAGGCAAACAAACTTTATGAGGAATTTGATATAGAGCCGTCTGCCACGGACAGGCTTACTAATCCTGACATAAGCCTTAATGCAAACTATCCTCTGATTATGAAGAGGGGCGCACTGTCGAGCTTTACAGCGGCTTTGCAGGCGGATACGCAGGACTGGGCGTACAGCTTCGGATATTCAAAATTTTTTTGGTGGCTGCTTGATTCCGGCGGAACAGTATTTACTGAGTCAATGTTTCATGTAACAAATGCCATAAGTGTAAATGAGCTGGATCCGGAGTTATATTCCCTGAAGGATACTTCAGGCGGGTACAAATATTATGAATCTAAATACCAGCTTCCATTTGCGATGGCTGTTAATTCATCGCTGGCAGAGCAGGACTTTAGCGGTAATTTTATAAGCCAGCACAACATTTTTTACAGTGCCTTAATGCCGGATAACGGCAAGCTGATGACGCAGGCCGGCGTAAATAAAGAGGATGCAGAGGCGGTTACTAAGGGCTATGAGGCTGTTTCCTACAGCGCGTACATTTCAGAAAAGCAAGCCGTTTATGCGGTTATCGAGGATAAGGACGACTGGGGTAATTCAGCAAATGTGTCGAAGCTTTTTGAATCTATCAGGGTATATATTAACGGCAAAGAGGTGTATGCTCCGACCTTTGGCGACTTGAAAAACACCAAGTATCCGCATGATTACAATAATAACTTGTTGTATCTTGGCTGTTTTGAGGACGAGACAATAACTGTAAGAGTTGAGTATAAGAGCAGAGAGCTTATAAATCAGAGCAATTTTATTCTTGCGCAGCTTAGTATGGAAAAAATGGACGAGCTTGTGGAGCAGTACAGTACAAAGAAGTGTGAAACAAGCTACACTAATGATTCCATCACCATCAGAATAAATGGTACAAGAACTGAAAATATGGCGATTGTGCCGATAGTTTACAGCGACAATTTTAAAATCACAGTAAACGGAAAATCTGTAGAGGGAAAATCGCTGGCAGGACTTTTTACAGGCGTGGAGCTTTCTGAGGGCGCAAATGAGATTGTTATGACATTTGTTCCAAAGGGAAAGAATTTAGGATTGCTTGTTACAATAGCATTTCTTGTAATATGTCTGGCAGGTCTTGTCATTGGCAGGCTGAAACCGATAGAGGCGCCGGCAGTATTAAAGAAAACAGCAATGGTTATATATACAGCTATCTGTGCAGTTCTTGCGGTATTTATGATTATTGTTCCGGTTATTGTATCAATTCCGTATGGGATATATTATTTTGTGACAAAGTTTATTATATAGAAAAACGAATATAAACCGGTTTGTTATATAAGTATATGAAAGTAAGAAAGGCGGCAAGGCGAAGTGGGACAGACCTTAGTTAAAAAGTATAGAAAAAATGAAAACTTTAGGCTGGCAGTTAATGTAATGTTGATATGGCTGTGTTCCAGAGTGCTTTTTTTGCTGGCGGCGGCAATATTTAATGTTGTAAACGGGACAAATGCTACATTTACCGAGCTGGTAAACCAGTGGGACTGCAAGAGATACAATTATATTGTTGAGCATGGCTATACATTTCCTGACGATGCGGACCCTCAGGCAAACTGGGCGTTTTTTCCTATGTATTCGCTGGTGTGTATGGCGCTTAAGGCAGTTACATTTGGTTTGCTTGATACTTATTACGTCGGAATGTTTGTATCTAACGTCTGCGTGATAATTGCTTCGTTTTTTTCGCTTAAGCTGGTAAATTATGAGGCTGGCTGTGGAGTCAGCGGAAGCGGCAGTACAGGCTGTGCGGAAAGCAGAAAAGCCGGCTGGGACGATTGGTTTCCGTCTCTGTTTATGCTGGCAGGACCATATTCATTTTATATGGCGGGTATGATGACAGAGGCTATGTTTGCCATGTTTATAGTGCTGTTTTTCTATTTCTGCAGGAATAAAAGATATATGCAGGCAGGAATTATGTCTGCATGTGCCAGCGCTACGCGAATCGTGGGATGTATTCTTGTATTTGCGCTGGTTATTGAGATGTATCAGGACATTTGCCCGGGCAGACTGAGTTTGGCGGGAATAAAAAAATATATATATGAGCTGTTAAAAATGCCAAAGAAAATATTGTCAATTTTGGTGTGTCCTTTGGGAATATTCTCCTATATGACATTTTTGTATTTCTTTTGCGGGGACGCATGGGCATTTAAGAGCGTTCAAATTGCTTGGAGAGATGAGAATTATTTTCCGATAGTTGGAGTTTTGTGGAAGGCATGCACAGGACAGATGGAGCCGAGATATACTTATATGGGCTGGCTCTGTATTTTTTTCATAGGTACTTACATATATATGATATGGAAAAAACGGTATGCAATGGGTGTGTTTGGACTTATAACGCTGCTGATACCGCTTACTTCGCATGTAATGAGTACATGCAGATTTACGCTTGGAACATATGTATTTCTGGTGGGTGCCTCAGATATGCTTCACCATTTTGGACAAAAAAGCAAATGGGTCAGACCGGCAGTATACGGTCTGCTGTTGGCTGGTTCAGTGATACTTTTATTTATGTGGTATATGTCAAGTTCATGGCTTTTATAAAATCTTTATTATACACTTTATTGTACTTTAATATTTTATACTTGTCGTTTTCACAAATAAATATTATAATAAACAGCATAACGGCAGAAATGCCGGAATATATACATTGGGAAAATGTGCATTGGCAGACCATGCACTGAAAAGAATATATACATTAAGGAGAATTGAAATGTTATCAGTTGTAGTTCCAACATTTAATGAAGGAAAGAACATAAGAAATCTTGTGACACAGATAGATGACGCCCTTAAAGGAATTGCTTACGAGATAGTGTTTGTTGACGATAGTAAAGATAATACTCCAGAGATTATTATGGAGGTGGCAAAGGATTTTCCGGCAGTCAGAATGGAACACAGAACTAATGGAACAGGTCTTGCCACAGCAGTGCTTCGTGGTTTTGAGATTGCAAATGGAGAGTATTTGGCATGCATGGACGCAGACCTTCAGCATCCGCCTGTAGTGCTTAAATATATGTATAAGGCGCTTGAGAGCGGGGCGGATTTCTGTATTCCAAGCCGTTTGATTCCGGGAGGTGATGACGGTGGTCTCAACTGGTACAGAAAATTTGTATCAGGTACGGCAAGAAAGATAGGTCAGTGGATGCTGCCATGTCTTAGAAAAATATCAGACCCAACCAGCGGTCTTTTTATGTTTCGCAGGGAAGTCATAGACAATGCGGATTTGCAGCCTATCGGCTGGAAGATTATGGTTGAGGTCATTGCTATGGGTACATACAGCAAGGTTGTTGAGCTTCCTTACAGGTTCCAGCAGAGAGTGGAGGGCGAATCAAAGCTTTCCGGCAAGGTTACGCTGGAATATTTAAAACAGCTCAAGAACTTGAGAAAGAGATATAACAAGTCTAACAATTATACGGTTGTCAGATGGACGGAGGAGAGAATGCTTCAAGAGTAAATATCTGACAGGCGGGCAGTGAAAAATAATATATAATAAGTTTGAAAAATCCAAACCTATGCCGGAGCGTGGTAAGCGCAATGTGGCTGTGGCTTGGATTTTTTTTGCAAAATCACCGTTTGGGGCTACATTTAGTCGATATACAATATATTCGATTAATATTAAAAATGCAAATTATTACAACAAACCGACCAGTTTCTACAAGAATCAACAAAAATAATTTTAAATATGTTACAATGACAATATATGAAAAGACCTAAAAAATAATTAATTAGGCGAACATAAGGAGGAATTTGCGGTGGGTAGAAAAAATTTTTTAAGTTTAGCAATTTTAGTTGCAGTATTGGTTGTGACATTTCCGGTTAGTGCATTTGCGGCAGGCAGCGGCTCGGCGGAGGATGAGATTATGACGTTGAGCGATTGGACATGGGAAGGTACGTTATCGGATAACTTTAATGTGACTTATCGTGATGATATGGATATACGTCGTACTATATTGGTAAGTGCTAAATGTGATGTGTTGGCAGTTTGGTCTGAAGGGAATTATGGTTATGTATCAGAAGCATTTTTCTTTACTCCGACAGCTTCATCTGATGGACAGACAGTGAATTTAACCAGAGTGGAGAACGCTTCACAGCCTTCAACTTATAAATATCAGGATTTTAGAATTAATAGCTCAAATTGGTACTTAAGATTGTCTGTATGTTGTGATGAATGGGGAAATGTAAGTTTTACAGCAAGCTTATGGCAGGAGGTGAATTACCAAGCAGAATCTGGGAGAAAGGAGAAAATCCAATCACTTTCTAATATGATTGGATTATACGAGAGTAAATGAAAAAACAAATTATATGTTTAGTTTGTGTTTTATGTATGCTATGCTCCGGCTGCAGCAATGCCGGCTCATATGAAGAAGAGGAATCAAAGGAATCGCTGTTTTCAGATTATCAATATGATCAGGAGCGTGTGCAAAGTCTTGTAGAATACCGCAATCGTTTAACGATAGGTCCAACAGGCTATTATTATATAGTTAATAACATTTTATATTATTATGATATTGATAATGATATTAATACGCCCCTTTGCTCAAGAACGGAATGCAGCCATAATTCATCGGGCTGCGATGCATATGTATATGCGTCGGACACCACAAGTGATAACAAGGACGCTAACTGTGTGGGAAATGCGATATTTTATTACAACAATCATATATATATGATTGAGAGAAGCGGTTATGAAAATTATATTATCCAGTATGATACAAATTTCAATAATAAAGAAAAATTGCTTACACTTACTTCAGGGAGATTGAATTTTTTGGGAACATACGGAGAGGGACATTCGTTTGCGATGCATGATGGTTATATGTATTATTATGCAGTAATTAATGCTGATGAAAATCATGCAGATAAAGATTATATGGGGACGGTATCCTGTTGCAGAGTTAAGCTGGAGAAGGGGGCTGAACCGGAAATATTAGGACAGTTTGAATACGGGACAGATTATGATTATTGGGGTGGATACTCTACTAAGGTCGCTGTGTCCGGTGATAATGTCTTCTTTTTAGCCGGCGCAACCTACAGATGGTATGGAAAAAGTAATAATGTCCAGTATAGGGTGGCAATGTATAAGACTAAGACGGATGAATATAATATGTTATTCTCATATACATCTGAAACGGCTGAGGATGCGTGGGGTAAGGATACGGGGATTGTGTCGTCTATTGAAGGAAGAATATGTATGGATACAGAAAATAATATATATTTAAAAACTGAAAATGGTGACGAGGAGGGGATTTTAAAGGTCAATTTTTTAACAGGATATTCAAAGGTTATTTATAATTCGTCTTATAATCATATATCTTCACTGGTATGCGATGGAAAATATATATATTTTTTGGAAGACAAAAGCACTGATAAGACAGCAAGAATTACGGTAATTGATACAGAAGGAACTGAGATTGCGGCTAAAGAATTTAATTATGACAGTGAATATATTCAAATATTTAAAGAACGTAATCCTGGTAAAGATATTAATTCACCAACAACTGTCGAGGTGGGAATAAAATGTGTTGATGACAGATACATTTTGCTTACAAACACAATGGATGGTCTTGAAGGACTATCTTCCGGGAATTATATGAAAACGCCGAAGAATTGGCCAATATTAGGCGTGGGTTTAATAAATAAATCAGATTTCCTAAGCGGAAAGGATTGTGAAATAAAGCAGATATATAAATATTGGGATAATTAGTTTGCGGCAGGCAGCAGATATCATTTGTGAGTCAGACGATGTCCGCTGTCTGCAATAGGGAATGTCTATGAAACAGGGAGAAGGATTATGCAAGAGGTAAAAAGGTTAATCAATTTGCGGTTTATATTGATTTCGGCAGCGCTTCTGTTTGCTAACGCATTGTTTCTGATAAGGGATAACTATGGGCAGAAGGATGTTTCTAAAGTATATGACAGATTAGTGTCGCTGGCAGAAGAGTATAAGAGTGATGATGTGACAAACCGCGAAACAGCAGTAATGGCATATAATCAGTACAAGCTGGAAAACGGTATAACTTCGGAAAATATTCCTGATACCTTAAAAGAGGCAAGAACGCTTCTGATGGCAGAGGCGGATTATGTGGACGGATATAAAGAGGCGGTAAAACAAAAAATTGAAACCTCTACAAAACTAATAAAAGCGGGGATTTACAAAAGAAACAGTTTTGAAAATATAAACATATTAAAGACAAGATATGACATGAATAAAGTTAAAGATGTCAGTGTTACGCTGAGTAACGGGCGCTGGCTGGACGTTTTGTATAACTATTCATATATTCAGATTTTTTCAATGATACTTCTTGCCATAACAGTATATGGCTTTTTTTTGGAGCGCAAGACAGGATTGTATTACATTGTACATACAGGTCGAAACGGACGCGTAAAATTATTTTTTAAAAGATTTGTTATTATATCGGCAGAGGCTTTAATAGTAAATATAGTGTTGTACATAGAATCAGCGCTTATATTGCTTAATATATATGGGGGAATAAATTCTATAAATGATTTAGCTTCAAGCAGCGAGACGTTTTTCATTGTCGGAGATTCTTACACAAGGGCAGAAATGGCTGTTATATTTATGCTTGTTTCTGCATTTACGTCTATTGCTTTATCGTTGATGCTTTGGGTTGTATTATCGCTGTTTAGCAATATCAATATAGGAATGTGCGTTTATATTGTAGTATGTGTCATATTTATGCTTATCCATCTGATTGTTTCTACCAAAAGTCCAATGAGGTTTGCGCATTATTTGAATCTGTACTACTGGTTTTATCCGCACAAATTGATAGTTTATCATAACTGGGGATATTCTTTTGGCGTTACGACCCTTATGGTTTCAATGCTGATTTTTACGCTGGTGCTGTCTGTAATTTTTTTGTCAGTAAATCTTGCTATAAATGAAAAAAAATATTTTACAGGCAGAGCAAATGTTGTTGAAAGATTAATTGAGCGCATTATGTCCAAATTTATGGGAATATTGGTACATGCTCCTCAATTTTTAAAAGAAGTTTATAAGACACTCATATCTCAAAAAGTGATTTTTGTACTTGCGGTGCTGATGTATTTTGTAATAAAAACAGATGTTGGCAGCGGCATAATGTATGATGCTGAAATGTCGTATCTTGCCGGATATTATAACAAGGCGTCGGGTATGGAGTATTCTGCGCAGTTAGAAGAAATTTATCACCAATACGAACTGGATTATGAGGACTTTATATCGGATTTGGACGAGAACGATAGCGCGGATTTGGGCAAGATGCAATTAAGAAAGTCCTTATTAGCCAAAATTCGTGAAAATATAGATTATGTTAAGGAATTAAATGAAAAAGGCATATCGGCGCAGGTTATCAAGCCCTACGAATACACAGAGGCTTTCGGAAGCGGGCAGGAGAGCAGCCAGGGTCTTATGGCACTGATAAACGTAATTGCGGTGATTGCAATTACTGCGGGGTATCTCTCCTATGAAAGAAAAAGCAAGATATATCGGATGGCAGTGTCCTGCTCTGAAAGACGTAAATGGCTTGTTAGAAAGATTTTTGCAAATACATTTTTGATAGTGGTATTCTTTTGTGTTTCATATGGGATTTATTATTATAAATTATTTTCTGTTTGCAAGGTTGCAAGTTTTTCGGCGCATATAAAAAGCCTTCCTATGTTTAGCAGGTATCCGATAAATGCGCCTGTAGCATGGGTTATTGTTATAGACGCAATTACAAAATTGATAATGCTTTTAGGTATAGCAGGTATAGTAAGCGTTTTATCTAAATATATAGCGTATCTGTATTGCCTTATTGCAGGGCTGGTTATTGTATTTCCACAGCTTTTGAGTATGATGGGCTTTAGTATATTTGACAATTTTTCAATCGGAAAATATATTGCATTTTTTCCATGTTTTAATGCAGGAGGCGTGTATATAAAAGTATTTGTGGCAGTATTGGTCTTTTTATTGGCGGCGGGGAGCGCAGCATATATTAGTATATTAAGAAAAACGAGGGGATAAACGCTTAGTGAATTCAAGCGGCTGTTCAGCAAAATTATTGTAAGAGTATTAAGCAGCAGGTATGAGAATCAATGTTACCCGTGATATGGGAGTTACGATTGAGGCTTATGATACATGGGGATTATATAATTTTAAATGTGGATAATATTAATAATAGCCATAAAATTGGTAATTGCTGTTGCAGTGTCGGTTATATCGTATATTGTGGCAAGACTGGTGACATCCGGTTCAGACAGTACAAAAATTAAATGGAAAAACATTATAATCAAACAGTTAAAAATTTTAAGTTCATCAAAATAAATATATTAGCGTAATTCGCAGAAAGGGAGTGCAGTTATGGAATTATTACTTGAAAACTTATCAAAAACTTACGGAACAGTACAGGCGCTTAAAGGCGTATCATACACATTTGAGCCGGGCGTGTACGGAATTCTTGGAGCAAATGGAGCCGGAAAAAGCACTATGATTAATCTTATTACCGACAATGTAAGCAGAGACAGCGGTGGAAACGGAGGAAAAATCCTGTTTGACGGAGTGGACATACTAAAGCTCGGAAAAAAATTCAGGGCGCTGGTGGGGTATATGCCGCAGCAGCAGGGATTTTATGAGGATTTTTCGCCGAAAGCATTTCTTAAATACATGGCTGAAATCAAGGGCGTGCGCGGAAAAAATGACAAGGGACAGACTGTAAACCAGCAGATTGACGAGCTGTTGGAGGTGGTTAATCTCACAAATGTAGCGTATAAAAAAATCGGCGGATTTTCGGGAGGTATGAAGCAGAGAGTGCTTCTTGCTCAGGCACTGTTAGGAAATCCGAAGATACTGATACTCGACGAGCCGACAGCGGGGCTTGACCCGAAGGAGCGAATAGGAATCCGCAATTACATAGCGGAGCTTTCAAAGGACAAAATTATTTTATTTGCAACCCACGTTGTGAGCGATATTGAGTGTATAGCTGACAGGGTAATGCTGCTGAAAAAAGGCGAAATAATTGCAGACGGTACTCCGGTTGAGCTGATTGAGCAAATGCAGGGAAAGGTTGCAGAGATAACCTGTAGTCTTGACGACGTAAGCAGTCTTCAGGAAAAGTATAAGGTCGGAAATATCCGGCAGAGAAAAAATGGTCTTGCCCTTCGTATTGTAGGTGATGAACTGCCAAAGGAGGCGGTAAAAGTCAACGACAATATAGATTTGGAGGACGTATATCTGTATTATTTTGAATAGAAGATTTGAAAGCTGCTGCGCAAAGGCTGACCGGCAACAAAAATAAAGGCAGAATCTAAAAATAATACGACGCCTGAATTAAATTTTATTATTTGTCGTCAGCCTTGTCGGGCTTTTCCTCAAGAAATATCTTTCTTGTTACAAAATTCCAAACCATAACAATGCCTGTTGCGAATATTTTTGATATCATATAGTAGAATTCAGGAATAAATGGCTCGAGAATCATATTTATGAGCCACATAGTGACATTATTAATTCCAAGTCCGATGACGCTCAAAATTACAAATATAATAAACTGTTTGCGTTTTGACTGATCTTTCCTTCCCACAAACACATATTTCATACTTGCCAGATAATTAAAAATAACCGAGACAGTAAATGAAATAGTATTAGCAACAATAGGATTAATATGGCAAAAATGTGCCAGCACGAATAAAACGGCATAGTCAATAACAAATGCAAGCGCCCCAACGATACCAAATTTAATAATCTGTTCTAATAACTTTTTCATGACAGCGAAACCTCTGATAGAATTATTCTAACTACTATAATATATTTCCGCTTATGAAGTCAATAAAAATTGCATAAAATAAAACAGCTTGGTATAATGTAGGCGAGCGTGCAATCACAGTACCGGGAAGTCAGCTTGTAAAGCAGACCAACCGGCTGCCGGCAGTCGGTTTTTGCTACCAATGAGATGCGGGAGATAAGAAAGGAAGGCTTACGAATACGAATGGATAATCTAAAAAAAGCTCAGGAACTAAACAGGCGCATAATGAAAAAGCTTCATAGCGTCTGTAAAAAATATAATATAACTTATTTTTACGATTCAGGTTCTCTTATAGGGGCTGTGCGGCATAAATCATTTATTCCCTGGGACGACGACATTGATGTGGCGTTTGCAAGGGAAGAATTTAATAAGCTGCTGGCGGTTCCGAAAGAAGAATGGGGAGAAGATTTTGAGCTGATTTCAGGCAGGGAGCTTGTGCCGGATGGATTTCTTGATTTTGTCACAAGGCTTGTCTATCTTAAAGAATCAGTGCCGCTAAAAAGTTATGAGAAAGCGGGCGGAAAATGTGTAGAAAAATATCTCAATAAGGTTGGCGTTGACTGCTTTATTATGGACAATGCCTATGACAGCCATGTCAGACAGAAACTTTTGACCTTAAGGCTGACAGCCATATACGGTCAGGCTATGGGACACAGACCGTTTATTGATTATTCGGAGTATGGCGCTGCCCAGAAAATTGTTATATTTATTTTGTCGAAAATCGGCAAAATACATTCTCTTGATAAAATTCGCGCCCGGTATGACAGGGTGAGCCAGTCTGTTAAGAAAAATACAAACCATTTATATTATAGCAATTATCCAATACATTTGATTGGGATACTGCTTGAAAAGAAATGGTATTCAAGCACTGTGCCTGTTCAGGTGGATGAGGATTATTTTGATGCGCCTGTCGGGTATCATGCGGCGCTTACAGCCCAGTACGGGGATTATATGCAGCTTCCTCCTGAGGCGTCGAGAACTCCGCAGCATGTAATTATGGAGTCTGAGGAGAAGAATTGATGAAAATGTTAGAAAAAATAAAAGGAATTACAGGCGACCTTATATACAGTATGCTGGGGCTTATAGCTATGAACGGCGTGATACAGCTTGTATTGTATCCGTTTTTTAACAGCAGGTTGGGAGCGGAGGAATTTGGAAATGTGCTTACAATGATTTCGCTGGTTGCCATTATGGGTTCAACATTTGGAACAGCGGCTAATTATTCGAGAATGGTGAGCAGGACTAAAGGAACGGATTCCAATGGCGATTATAATATATTTTTGCTGATAATTGCCGCTGCGTCTGTTGTAGTATCAATTTTCGGAATGTTATGGCTTGGAAACAGAAGCGTGGTATATTTTATAGGCTATTATCTGCTTATGGTGGTAACAGTTATAAGATATTACGGTGACGTGGAGTTCAGGCTTAATGTAAATTATAAGCGTTTTTTGGCTTATTATCTTCTTATATCAGCAGGATACCTTGCAGGCATAGCCTGCTTTACATTTACCGGGTCATGGATTTTGGCTATGCTGGCGGGGGAAATGCTGGCTGTGGGTTATGTTATAGTTACCGGAAGCATATTCAGAAAGCCGCTCATAAAGCCGTCTGAATATTTTAAGGCTAATTTTGTGTCATTTGCACTGCTTTCGGGAACGGAGCTGATAGCAACTCTTATACTAAATGCTGACAGAATTATGCTTCAGGCATTTGCCGGAGGTACGGCGGTTACAGTGTTTTATGCGGCGACGCTTATAGGAAAGATGGTATCTTTAGTATCAATGCCTCTAAACGGTGTAGTTATAGGACATTTGGCGAGGTATGACGGAAAACTTAAGGCTTCCACATTTGTCAAGCTCTGCGGTGGAAGCGTTCTTTTGTCGCTGGTGATAAATGTTTTGTGCGTGGGCGTTTCATATGTGTTTGTTGGAATTATGTATGCGGATATATTTGAGATGGTAAAGCCGTATTTCTGGCTTGCCAATTTAGGACAGGTATTTTACTTTGTGTCAAATACGCTTACGGTGGTGCTTTTAAGATTTACAGATGAGAAATATCAGCTTTACATTAATCTTATATATTTGGCGGTATTTGTGGCACTGGCAATTCCAATGACCTATATATGGCAGTTGTGGGGAATGGCTTGGGCGCTGGTTATAGTAAATGTTATAAAAATACTGGTTGTGGCAATCGTGGGAAAGGTGCAGCTTGGCAGACTTGCAAAGCAGTAGACAGCCGCAAAGATATTGTGTATGATATGAATGGACAATTCCTTATGAGATGTAAGGGATATTAAACACAAATAAATTGTAGTAGATAGGAGAACGCTAATGTCGATACTTGTTACAGGCGGCGCCGGTTATATCGGCAGCCATACGTCGTTAGAACTGTTAAATGCCGGATATGATGTGGTGGTTATTGATAATTTTTCCAATTCCAGTGAGGAATCTCTTAAGAGAGTTATGGAAATAACAGGAAAGAAACTTAAATTTTATAAGGGTGATATAGGAGACAGAGCTGCCCTTGAAAAAATATTTGAGCATGAAAATATCGAGAGCTGCATACATTTTGCAGGGCTTAAAGCAGTGGGCGAGTCAGTGCAAAAGCCGTTGGAGTATTATAGCAACAATATTTCCGGCTCGCTGGTGCTTTTTGATGTTATGAGAAAAAATAACGTAAAAAATATTATATTTTCATCATCTGCAACTGTCTATGGAGAACCTGCATTTGTGCCGATTACGGAGGAATGTCCGAAGGGCAAAATAACTAACCCGTACGGTCAGACAAAGAGTATGCTGGAGCAGATATTGACTGACATACATAATGCCGACAATGAATGGAATATAATTCTGCTTAGATATTTTAATCCTATTGGGGCGCATGAGAGCGGAAGAATAGGTGAAAATCCTAATGGAATACCAAACAATCTTATGCCATATATTACACAGGTGGCAGTAGGAAAAAGAGAATGTCTCGGAGTATTTGGAAACGATTATGATACGCCGGACGGAACATGCATAAGGGATTACATTCATGTGGTGGATTTGGCCATGGGACACATTAAATCTGTAGAAAAGCTTAAGGAAAATCCGGGGCTTAAGATATATAATCTTGGAACGGGAGTAGGTTCGTCGGTGCTTGATGTAGTCAATACATTTATGAAAGCGTCGGGAGTTCAGATAAAATATGAATTTAAGCCGCGTCGAATGGGAGATATTCCGGTTAATTACTGCGATGCCTCAAAAGCTAAAGAAGAGCTTGGCTGGACAGCTAAGAGGGACCTCTATAAAATGTGCGAGGATTCATGGAGGTGGCAGAGCAGCAACCCCGACGGATATTAGACCGAAAATTTATTTAAGATAAGGGGCAGATTGGAGGTTTGCAGAAAAAAGCGGTGTGATATAAGAAAACATTATATATTTAATAAATTTATTCATAATGCACATTGACACAAAAGAGATTTATGGGAAAGGCTTTGTGCGGAAAGAGGAGATATGGGAAAGTATTTTGGAACAGACGGTTTTAGAGGAGAGGCAAATGTCAATCTTACGGTTGACCACGCATTTAAGGTAGGGCGTTTTCTTGGCTGGTATTATGGAAAAAATCATGGCAGCGGAAAGGCAAAGGTTGTAATAGGCAAGGATACGAGAAGAAGCAGTTATATGTTTGAGTATTCCCTTGTTGCGGGACTTACTTCTTCAGGTGCTGACGTGTATCTTCTGCACGTTACCACAACTCCGAGCGTGTCCTATGTGGCAAGGACTGAAGATTTTGACTGCGGAATAATGATATCCGCAAGCCATAATCCATTTTACGATAACGGAATTAAGCTTATTAATGACAAGGGCGAAAAAATGCGCGAGGATGTCATTGATGAAATTGAGAAATATCTTGACGGCGAGCTTGGAGAAATTCCGTATGCCACGAAAGAAAAAATCGGCTGTACAGTGGATTATACCGCTGGAAGAAACAGATATATGGGTTATCTTATGAGCCTTGCCATTTATTCGTTTAAGGGTATCAGAGTGGGTATCGACGCAGCCAACGGAAGCGCATGGACGCTGGCAAAAAGCATATTTGACGCGCTGGGAGCAAGGACCTATGTGATAAATGCTGAGCCGGACGGAACCAATATTAATAATAACTGCGGTTCCACGCATATCGAGGGCTTGCAGAATCTTGTAAAAAGGGAGCATTTGGACGTGGGCTTTGCATTTGACGGAGATGCAGACAGATGTTTGTGCGTTGATGAAAATGGAAATGTAATTAACGGCGACCATATTATCTACATATACGGCTGCTATATGAAGGAGAGAGGAAAGCTGGTGGACAATAAGGTTGTCACAACAGTTATGTCTAATTTCGGCTTATATAAGGCGCTCGACGCAGTTGGCATTGAGTATGAAAAGACAGCGGTAGGAGATAAATATGTGTACGAATGTATGTCTAATAACGGATACAGATTGGGAGGAGAGCAGTCAGGACATATTATTTTCAGCAAATATGCCACAACGGGCGACGGAATTATAACCGCTCTCAAGATGATGGAAGTTATGCTGGCAAAGAAAAAGACCTTAAGCCAGCTTGCATATCCGATTACAATTTATCCGCAGGTGCTTAAAAATATTCGTGTGACTGACAAAACCCAGGCTCAGAACGACCCTGATGTTAAGGCTGCGGTAGAGAAGGCGGCGGCAGCTCTTGGAAGCGATGGAAGGATACTTGTGAGAGAAAGCGGTACAGAGCCGCTTGTGAGAGTGATGGTGGAGGCAGGAAGCCTTGAAACATGCGAGAAGTATGTTGATGCTGTTATAAAGGTGATAAAGGCTAAGGGCTACGCCGTTGGATAGATTTGCAATTAATATTAGGATATTAACCGAAATTGTGAGAAAGGCTGATAACAGGTTTTGGCGAAATAATTGAATAATTAAGAATAATTTATACATCCCTGTAATAAGATTTTACTAAGTCTGATTACAGGGATTTTTTATGAAAAAAAGAAGGATTACGATACTGTTTCTGTCGGTGGCGGTTTTGATGACAAGTGTCCTTGTTATGGGCTGTAAAATTACGGACATTAACAGCGACAAGGTGTCGGAACTGGATTTTACAGTGGTGGAGGATAAGGACCTGCCTGTTGAGCTTAAGAAGCTTATAGACAGCAAAAAAGAAAATACGCTAAGAATGACTTATACCACCAAGGATTATACATATATAGTGGTAGGGTATGGAACCCAGGAAACCAGTGGTTATAGCATTAAGGTAAACGATTTGTATCTCGGAAAAAATGCTGTTTATGTGGATGTTTCGCTTATGGGGCCGGCGGCAGACGAGACAGTTTCAGAGACTAAAACTATGCCGTACATAGTTCTAAAGATAGAAAAGAGAGATGAGACAGTAATATTCAGGATATGATAATAGAAAGGGGCATATTTGTGAGAATCAGCAAGGAAAATATTCATAGTACTACTATAAGATGCAAAAACACTATGCAGATTACATTAGATGATGATTTTAACGTGCCGGATTATAAGGACGACATAGAAAATATTGTGAAAGAGTGGGGAAATGTGCGGGTTGACAGCGTGAAAGCAAGCGGCGACAGAGCCGACGTGTCAGGCTGTATGGACTTCTCGCTTCTTTACATAGGCACTGGAAGCAACAATTCAAAGGAACGCAGCAGAGCTATACCTGTCAATATGTCGGGTTCTATGAATTTTAACGAGAGCGTTAATCTTACAGAGGATTCTGACAGCGCGTATGTGAGCTGTCAGGCAAAAATTGAGGATTTGACAATCAAGACCATTAATTCACGAAAAATCAGCGTGAAGGCGATTATATCCATAACCGTGGTGTGCGAAGAAATTAGCGATGCGTCTGTGGGCTGCGAGGTGGATGATGATGACAATTCGCAGCAGATAAGGGTACTCAATAAAAATATTAATTATACGCAGCTTACAGTAAATCTGCATGATAATTTAAGAATCCGTCAGAATATCGCCATGCCGTCTAGCAAGCCTGAGATTGCAGAGATACTCTGGGACGATACGGAGGTAAGGAATCTAAGCAGCAGGCTTACGGACGAAGGCATTACAATTACAGGGGAGCTTGGTGTATTTATTATGTATGTGTCAAAGGATGAGGAGGCAATGCCGCAGTGGTATGAGACTGCAGCCGCATTTGAGGGAAAGCTTGATATCAACGGTTGTAACGGTGATATGATAAGCTGCGTAAGCTACAGCGTTGTGAGAAAAAATATCGAGATAAAGCCTGATTTTGACGGCGAAAACAGGGAGGTTTCCGTGGAGCTGGTACTGGATTTGTCCGTGAAGGCTTATGAGGAGTGCCGGAAAAATATTATTGCAGATATGTATTCTCCTATAAAAAATGTAAGACTAATCACGCAGCCATGCTCTTTTAAAAAGTTGCTTATGCGCAACAATTCAAAATGCAGAACATCAGAGAGGGTGAAGGTTCCGGATTATGTGCATATGCTGCAGATATGCAACTGTACGGGAACTGCGCAGATTGATGATGTGACTGTGGAGGAGGACGGACTTCAGGTAGACGGCGCCATTATTGCAAACGTATTTTATATAACGGCGGACGATAATACTCCTATGGGGAGCATACGGGCAGCAGTTCCGTTCTCTAACAAAATACAGCTTGATATGGGAGACGAGGTGGAATATACGCTGGATGTGTGCATAGACCAGCTTACTGCTGCTATGACGGGAAGCGATGAGATAGAGATTAAAGGTTGCATAGCCCTTGAGGCGGTGGTATTTGAGCAGTACACTGAGGAGATTGTGGAAGACTGCGCTATTGAGGAATATGACGAGAGCGAATTTTTGAAATTTCCTGGAATAATAGGATATATAGCAAACGGCGAGGACACTGTCTGGGATGTGGCAAAGCGTTATCACACAACAACAGAATCCATAAGAAACAGCAATAGTATTCTGGCCGACAGAGCTTCGGACGACGCCAGACTAAAAAAAGGTGAAAAGCTTTTGCTTGTAAAAGCGGGAAGATAAAAATTATTTTTGACCGGGATTTGTGGGCGGCATATGGAAATGCAGGTATTTTCATATGCCGTTATATTTTTCTTTTTACTGATAATAAGTTAATAAAAATAGATAAAGCGTATGCACACCGGAAATCTTCCGGCATACATACGCTTGGAAACCATCTGGTATTCATGGAAATGGTAGTACAAATGATTATTTTAAGAGGTCTTCGGTTCTTGCAGTAGAGCCATTGTCCTCAAACCATTTGTCAAACTTATCCATAATGGCTGTATGTGTATCATTGGTAATGCTTGGCATTTCTTTGCCCCAAGCCTTAGTAGCTTCTCCGAAGCCTTTTTCTACAGCCTTGACCATTTCCTCCATTTTTTCAGCGTCCCCGCCTGAAAGGGCAAGGGCAAATGAGAAAATTCTCTCTGATGTCTGGCTTACGCCCCAGTATCCATCCTCTGCAATATCGGCTTTAGCCTGTGCAATAGTATTAGCGTCGGCTGTAAAATTACCGCTGGCAAGAGTCTTCCACATATCATCTGCTGTTCCGATAGTAATACCCTGTTTCTGGAACATCTTTGTAACCAATGACTGCATCTGATTAATGCGATTCTGGCTGTCAGCTTTGAGCTGCGCAATAACTGCAGAACGATTTGATTTTGAACTGGCATTGGAAACGCTAACAGATGATTCATAAGTAGCAGCAGTCTCTGAATAAGCAGAAGAAGTTGTTGTTGCAGAAGTCTTTCCAGACTTGTCAGTCACATAACTTGTCTTGGAACTCTCAGCAGATGTAGATGAATATGTAGCTGCTGTGTAAGAATTGATCCCATTTAAATCCATATTATAACCTCCTTGTTGACCGCTATGCGGCAGATTAATAGAAATACCCTCCATGGTATATCTGTAAAAATATTATCGGAAAGTCTGTGTAAAAACTTAACCCCATTTTAAAATTTTGTGGATAAATTTTGCGATAGCTGTTAAAATGTTCCTAACCCATAATTATATTGTATATCAAAAAAAGGAGTAAGTAAAGATGAAGGTTTTATTAATTAACGGAAGTCCGAAAAAGGAAGGCTGTACATATACAGCGTTAAAAACAGTAGCGGAGGAGCTTGAAAATAACGGTATTGAGACGGAGATATTCCATGTTGGCGCAAAGGCAATTAAGGGATGCATGGGCTGCGGTACCTGTGCAAGAACAGGTTCAAAGCAGTGTGTTGTGACTGACGACACTGTAAATGAGGCAATTCTTAAGGCAAATGAGGCTGATGGCATAGTTGTGGGTTCGCCTGTGCATTATGCGGCAGCGTCAGGAGATATTACAGCATTTATGGACAGAATGTTTTACGCAGGTTCCTCATATATGACCTACAAGCCGGCGGCGGCAGTAGTAAGCTGCAGGAGAGGCGGGGCTTCGGCTGCGTTTGACCAGCTTAATAAGTATTTTACAATAGCGCAAATGCCGATAGTTTCAAGCAACTATTGGAATATGGTTCATGGCAATATGCCGGAGGAGGTTTTGCAGGACGAGGAAGGCATACAGACTATGCGTGTTCTCGGACGCAATATGGCTTGGATGTTAAAATGTATTGAAGCAGGAAAGGCGGCAGGCGTTCCAATGCCGGATCCGGAGGCTAAGATAAAGACGAATTATATAAGATAACTTATTAAAATCAACTTGCGGATAATTCATTGGCAGATTTATCGCTGTCTGTATCTTTGGCATCCTTATCAATTTTAATGGTGCGGCGTTTCCATATTCCTGTCCAGTAGAGTATATACAATATAATGGCAGAGGTTGCGTTACTTACAACAACAGCGTACCATACGCTCTCGACACCCATATGTAGTATTGATGAGCATACCCACAGGGTGAGAAAACGGAATATCCATATTCGGGTTGCGTCCACTGCCATCGTTATTAAGGTGTGGCCTGAACCCTGAAAGAGTCCCTGAGTTACATTGTAAAATGCGTTGTTCCAGCAGCATATTGCCATAATTGACAAAAAGTCAGTGGCAAGAGGAACGACAGCTTCGTCTGATGTGAAAAATCTTACAATAGGCTCTGCGATAAATGGTCTCGATAAAATCATACCGCATACAAACAGGAATACAGCGCCTATACGGAGGGCTATATGGTAAGCCTTGTCAGCTCGTTTTACGTTGTCTGCGCCAAAATTCTGACCTACGATGGTGGAGGTTGCAGAACCTATACCGTTGGCGGGCATAGTTATAATACTGTTAATTTTATTTCCGATACCGTAGGCGGTAGTTGCAATAGTTCCGTAGGCATTGACGTTTTTAGTCATAAGCAGGAAACCAAACTGCATAGTGCTTCCGCCGATAGCAGTAGGAAGTCCCACTTTTATAATGGCTGCCATTTTGCTCTTCTCAAATTTAAAGTTCTTAAGATTAATACGCACAAGCTGTTTCTTTCCTTTAAGAGCTATGACAGCTACAACGGCGCAAGGAATCTTTGCAAGAAATGTTGCAAGGGCTGCACCGGATATTCCCCATTTAAAATACATAAGGAACAGAGGGTCCAGTATAAGATTGATAGTTACACCAAGCACATTCAAAAGCATAGGCTTTACTGTATCGCCTTGCGACTGTTTGACTGCGGTAAACATATTAATCATAAATAAAAATGGTAAATCCAGCACAACAATTCTAAGGTACGATACGCCGAAAGCGTTGATATCGCCTTCAGCACCCAGCCAATTTACTATTGAAGGAGTGGCGAGCCAGCATATTCCTGCACATATAATGGCGAAGATTACGGAGCATACGCATATATGGTTTGCCATGATATTTGCCTGCTTATCCTGTTTTGCACCCAGATACTGGGAGATAAGGATTGAGCCTGCTGTGGTAATACCTGTACCAAAATTGATAAGAATGTTTTGTACGGGTGAAACCAGAGTGATGGCAGCTTGGGAATCCGTACCGATTTTACCCAGCCAGAAAGTATCTGTAAGATTGTACATGGACTGAATAAAGCTGTTAATCATTACAGGAATTGCCAGCATCAGAATTGCGTGTATTAAATTTCCTTCAAGAATTGTTTTACGCTTATCAGCGCTAATTGGTTTTGACATAATTGATAACCTCTCAGAACATATATAAAACTACTTGACAAATGTTGATTATTTATATAAGTTAATATTAGCATAAAAAACAGTGATTACTACAAAAATATAGCCTAAAAAGCAAAAAATTACAGAAAAAGAGTGCGGAGGTAAGCTGAAATGAAAATGAGCGATATGCCAAATGATTTTAAAATTTCAAAGGTAAAAAGAGACAGTACATATACGAAGCAGACCTCGCACATACACCCATATTACGAGATATTTTATCTGATTAACGGCGATTGTACATTTTTTATAGACCATAATATTTATAAACTTAACAGAGGCGATTTAGTCATTGTTCCGGCAGGGGCAATTCACAAAAGCACCTATCCGGAAACGGGCTACAGCGAAAGATTTGTAGTCTCTTTCAGGGAAAATAATTTAGAATGGATTAACGAGATACTTGGGGATGAGATTGTGAAGCAGTCCTTAAAGATGGGAGTAATCTCTATACCTGATAAACGAAGAGATTATGTGGAGTCCCTTATGTACAAAATGCTTTTTGAAAGCGACGGACAGGATATACTTTCTCCGGCGTTTATAAGAACCGGGCTTATAGAGATGCTTCTATTTATTATACGCTGCCAGCGTTATGAGGAAAATGTAGTTAAGGAGATAGACGTTGACAACCGGCTGATGCAGGAGATTGCCACATATATATATGATAATTATGACAAAAAGATAAGCCTTGACGATATGTCAAGAAAGTTCCATATAAGCCGTTCTTACCTTTCTAAGAAATTTAAGACAATTACGGGCTTTGGGTTTAAGGAGTATCTTATAAATGTGAGGATAAAAAATGCATGCACGCTGCTGCTTGAAACAAACAAGTCAATTACGGATATAGCATTTGAGTGCGGTTTTAACGACAGCAATTATTTTGGAGACGCCTTCAGACATGTAAAGGGCGTTTCGCCTAATAAATACAGAAAAAATAAGGAAGCAATTTAATATTTTAAAGAATAATTTGGCACAATCCAAAGAATAATTAAAAATGAAAGCAAAAATGCATGAAAATATATAAAGTGCAGTATTGTACTTGCATTTGTACAATGTATTCTGTATAATTATTTTGCATACAGTATTTTTATGCGGGGTGACATATGGATAGCATAAGATTAAAGGCACGGGCAAAGATAAATCTTGGCTTGGATGTTTTAGGAAAGAGACAGGACGGTTACCACGAGGTGCGTATGGTTATGCAGACTGTGGGTATATACGACAGGCTTATTATGACCCGTATCCCTGAGGATGAAATTCGTATCAGGTCCAATTTGGCATTTCTTCCGCTGAACGAGAACAACCTTATATATAAGGCGGCAAAGCTGATGAAGGAAGAATATAGTTACGAGGGCGGCGTTGAGATTGACCTCAATAAATTTATTCCGGTGGCAGCAGGTATGGCTGGCGGCAGTACGGATGCGGCCTCGACATTGTTTGGAATCAACAAATTGTGGGAGCTTGGTATGTCGCAGCGCAAAATGATGGAACTTGGACTTAGGCTGGGAGCGGATGTTCCTTACTGTGTTATGAGAGGAACTGCGCTGGCAGAGGGAATAGGAGAGAAGCTTACAAGGCTTAAGCCTATGCCGCATTGCTGGCTGCTTGTGGCGAAGCCGCCTGTAAATGTATCTACCAAGCTGGTGTATGAAAATCTGGATATGAGCCAGGTCGTGGAGCATCCTGATATTGACGGCATTATCAGAGCGATTGAGGCTCAGGATGTTCAGGGTATTGCCGCAAAGCTCGGCAATGTGCTGGAGCAGGTTACTATTCCGCTGTATCCTGTTATAGATACTATCAAGAAGGACATGCTTGAGCATGGTGCTTTAAATTCTATGATGAGCGGCAGCGGGCCTACTGTGTTCGGCATATTTCCTGATGAGGAGACTGCTCTTAAATGTCAGGCGTATCTGAAGGCAAAGGGCGATGCAAGACGGGCATATATAACAGAGACATTTAATTGAGATATGTTTTTAGGTTTTTTAATTAATTATAATAACGGAGGATTAATGCTATATGAAAGGTGAACTTAAGATGGATGTCAATGAATATCTCCCTCTTAGAGATGTTGTATTTAATACATTACGACAGGCTATTTTGCGCGGTGAAATGGAGCCGGGTGAGAGGCTTATGGAAATTCAGCTTGCTCAGAAGCTTGGCGTCAGCAGGACTCCGATTAGAGAGGCAATCAGAAAGCTTGAGCTTGAAGGGCTTGTAGTTATGATTCCAAGAAAGGGAGCTGAGGTTGCACACATAACAGAGAAGGATATGCGGGATGTCCTTGAGGTGAGATGTACCCTTGAGGAGCTGGCGGTTACCCTTGCATGTAAGAATGTTACAGATGAGAGAGTTGCGGAGCTTAGGGCTGCCAACAAGGTATTTGAGGCTGCTATAATATCAAAGGATGTGGTTAATATCGTAGACGCAGATGTGCAGTTTCACGATATTATATATGCCATGACAGATAATGCAAGGCTTATACAGATTATTAATAAATTAAGAGAGCAGATGTACCGCTACAGGCTGGAGTATGTGAAGGATGCAAGAACCCATTCTATCCTTATCAGCGAGCATAATGATATAATTGAACAGCTTAGGCAAAAAAATGTTGAGGCTGCCAAGAGTGTGGTTCGCCAGCATATAAACAATCAGGAGAAGGGCATTGTAAGACTTCTCAATAAATAATTATTTGAGTAAATCAGTATAGTCTGTGTTTTTTTGGTAATAATATCCAATACAAGGCGGGATTGAGACTTTAACGAGCGTGAAAATTATTTAGTTAAAGGCTTAATTGCCAAGTACTTAATGGTTAAGGACTTGTATATGGAGGATATCAGTATGAAAAAAAGACACAGACTATTAGCATTTTTTATATTAGTGGCAGTTGCAAGCACGGCGATTGTCAGATACCGCAGTGAAAGCCTTATGGAAGGCAGCGATATACAAAAAGGAATTGCGGATAGTATTATAAGATTTCATGTCCGCGCCAACAGTGACAGCGACAGCGACCAGCAGTTGAAGCTGGAGGTAAAGAATAAGGTTATTACATATCTTAAACCGCTTCTTGCTGAATCAGAGAGTATTGCTGAGTCAAGGCAGATATTGGAGAATCACCGGCAGGATATAAAGGAGCTGGCTGACAGTACTCTGAAGGAGCTTGGAAGCGGGCAGACAACAAACGTATATTTTGAACGGTGCTATTTTCCCATGAAGTCTTATGGGGACGTTACATTTCCGCCGGGAGAATATGAGGCTTTCAGAATAGATATAGGAGAGAGCTGCGGCAAGAACTGGTGGTGCGTGCTGTATCCGCCCCTGTGTTTTGTGGACGCCACATACGGAGTGCTGCCGGAGGATTCAAAAGAAACCTTAGAGAATATTTTGACAGATGATGAATATAATGCTATAACAAAGACTCAGTGTAAATACAGATTTAAGTATCTTACATTTTTGAATTTTTTGTTTGAAGATTAAGACGTATGGATACATATATGGAGGAAATAATGGATAAAAGAGCGTCCATTGGAGTGTTTGATTCTGGTGTAGGAGGACTTACGGTTGCCAGAGAAATTATGAGGCAGATTCCCAATGAAAGAATTGTATATTTTGGCGACACAGCCAGAGTGCCTTATGGAAGCAAATCCAAAGATACTGTTACAAAGTTTTCAAGACAGATTATAAGATTTCTGTTGACAGAAAATGTAAAGGCGATTGTCATTGCATGTAATACTGCCAGCGCATTTGCCATTGATGATATGCAGGAGGAATTTGACATACCGATTATAGGCGTATTAAAACCGGGGGCAAAAGTGGCGGCAAATACCACAAAGAACGGCAAAATTGGTCTCATAGGTACGGAGGGTACAATCCAAAGCGGAGAGTATTCGCGGTATATTAAGACATTTAAGCCGGAGGTGGAGATTGTAAGCAAGGCCTGTCCGCTGTTTGTGCCGCTGGTGGAGGAATGTATGCTTCACGACGAGGTGACCGATATGGTGGCTGAGCGTTATCTTTCTGAGCTGAAAGACAAGGAAATTGATACGCTTATTATGGGTTGTACCCACTATCCGCTGCTGCGGTCAACCATAGGAAGGGTTATGGGCGATGGTGTAAATCTTGTAAATCCGGCATATGAGACGGCGATAGAACTTAGAAATGTGCTGAATCAGGAAAATCTTGCTAATGTTCAGGAGGTTGACAGCCCTTCATCCATGTATCGTTTTTATGTGAGCGATGCGGCGGAGAAGTTTAAGGCGTTTGCCAACTACATACTGCCTTTTGATATAACAATGACAAAGCAGATTAATATTGAAATGTACTAGGAAATGTGAATATGAAAGAAAAAGTATTAGTGAAAATAAAAGGTCTCCAGATGGTGAACCGGATTCATGAAGAAGATAGTGAAGAACCTATTGAAATTATTAACATAGGGAGTTATAATGTAATTGAAGACAAGGAGTACGTGAGGTATGATGAATTAGTTGAGGGAGAGAACGAGAAATGTTCCAATCTCATTAAGATTGCCGGAAATTCTGTGGAGATTACGAAGCGCGGAGCAATTACAGCACATTTGTCATTTGTTGAGGGAGAGAAAACTATGACATGCTATGACACCCCGTTTGGTAATATTTATCTTGGAATATTTACAAGGGAGCTTGATATTCTTCGCAGTGAGGGCAGAATAAATATAACTATTGATTATGCGCTGGAACTGAATTATGAGCATGTTTCTGATTGTAAGGTCGAGATGGAGATAACCTCCAACAGGGATATTAAACTTTAACAGGTTTCAACGTATACACGCACCGAGGCATTGGGAAAGGGGATGAGCGCATGCCGATGGGAGAATATGTTTCAGCTGATACGGGTGCAGTCGTATCAAATATCAGTACTATTTATGATAATGCTGATATGTCCATAGAGGACGAAAAACTGCGCAAGGAATACGAATTAAAGCGCAGAGGTCAAAGAAAGAGAAGGGGATTGTTAAGTATTTTTACGGGAAAATAATCCGGATATTTTAACAGTCAGGGCAGTCGGAAATTTGTTTCGGCTGCCCTGACTGTTTTTATATTGAACTTTTAAAATTTCAGACTATTGGGGCCTCTTGTATATGCCCAGGCAGGCTCGTTTATTATTGCTTTTCAGTACTATAATTATTTAACAATTCCTGCTTTACGTCATAGAGCTTCTTAGAAAGGTCTACATATACCTGATGTGGATTTACAAGCCGCTTTGACTCATCCCACAGAGTTGCCATTTCTTCCCTGCAATATTTTTGAATATCCATAACTGCAGGAGATTCATATACACATTCGCCCTTCTTGAATACAGGAACCATAATCTCGCGAAGAGTGTATTCGCCCGGATGAAGAAGAGTCTTTTTCCAAGTCTCAACAGGGTCGAAGAGAAGAAGCGGTTCAGTTTCGCTGTAAACCTCGTCTGTGAGGGTAATTAAATCTGCCTTAATCATACCGGCTGTGTCATATACTCTGTAAACTGTCTTGTTGCCCGGATTAGTAATTTTCTCGGAATTTTCAGAGAGCTTGATTTTCGGAACAAATTTACCGTCGTCGCCCATAACTGCGGCCAGCTTATAAACGCCGCCAAATGCAGGGTTATCCTTAGCTGTGATAAGATTTGTGCCTACGCCCCATGAAGTTATGGCAGCACCCTGAGTTTTCAGAGAATCAATAAGATATTCGTCAAGGTCGCTGGAAGCAGAAATAACAGCGTCTGTAAATCCTGCCTCGTCTAACATTTTTCTTGCTTTCTTTGAAAGGTAAGCTAAGTCGCCTGAATCAAGCCTTATGCCATAGCCCTTAAGACTGATTCCGGCCTCTCGCATCTCAGTAAATACGCGGATGGCGTTAGGAACACCGCTTCTGAGAGTATCATAGGTATCCACGAGAAGAATACATGCGTTTGGATAAAGGTCAGCATAGGTCTTAAATGCAGTGTACTCGTCAGGAAAACTCATAATCCAGCTATGAGCGTGGGTACCCTTTACAGGAACATCAAACATCTGACCTGTAAGGACATTGCTTGTGCCAACACAGCCTGCAATAACAGCAGCGCGGGCGCCATAAATACCGGCGTCAGGCCCCTGCGCACGACGAAGTCCGAACTCCATAATTCCGTCGCCTTGAGCTGCATAGCATACTCTTGCCGCCTTTGTGGCAATAAGGCTCTGGTGGTTGATAATGTTGAGAATTGCAGTCTCAACAAGCTGTGCCTCCATAATTGGAGCGATAACCTTAACGATTGGCTCACGAGGAAAGATAACTGTTCCCTCAGGAATAGCATAAAGGTCGCCTGTAAAATGAAAACCTCTGAGATAATCCAGAAAATCGTCGTCAAATATTCCTAAGCCTTCAAGGTAGCAAATGTCGTCTACTGAAAAATGCAGATTTTTGATGTAGTCGATAACCTGGTCAAGACCGCATGAAATAGCATAAGCCCCATCGCAAGGATTCTTGCGGTGAAATGCGTCAAATATTACGGTTCTATTGTTGCCGGTCTTAAAATATCCCTGCATCATAGTGAGTTCGTAAAGGTCTGTTAAGAGTGTTAAATTACGCATAATGTGCCTCCCATCTTTAAAAAAGAGACTGCCGCAGAATGTACCCTGTAGGTATACTTGGACAGTCCTTAATAATATAAGTTGTAAGTATTATTTCTTCTTAGAAAATAAGCCCCTTAAGCCTTTTTTCTTCTTTTCTTCAACGACAATCTTGCCGCCTCGTACAGACTTAATTCCTGTGATGTAGATGCCGCTTATTTCTGCTTTAATCTCGGCTTTAACAGGAATCTGCTCATAAACCTTAGGCTCGGCAATAAGCGTCATAATCTTAGGTCCGATTTTTGCCTTTACCATAGGCATTTTACGGCCGCGCAGATATTTAGGAGTCTGGTCAAGAACTATTTTTGGAAGGTTGGCATCTTTTAGCTTCATAATCTTTTTATCTATGATTAGCATAGACATAGTCTGCTTTGCAGCGTCAATCTGAGCCTGCTGCTCAGCCTGCTTTTTACGAAGTTTGTTTCCCAAAAACATTAATGCAACCAGTACCGCTATAAGTACAACTACAATAATAAGTACTACAATCAACCAAGTTGGCATTTGTGTTCCTCCTATATTAGATATATAAGTAATTTAAAACTAACTTAACGGAAATTATAACACAGCCGGAATTTATACACAAGCATAAATATTAATATTAAGCGTAATTATAAAATGCTGTCAAATTGTTGTTGCAGGCTGAAACAGAGCCTATTTTGCAGCAGAATTTTTTTCGTACATTTCCAGCATAACACTTCTTGTGTATTCGGCAATGTTGCGTCTTTCTTCCTTGGAAAATGCAGATATATCAATAGGCTTGCCGAATTCCAGAGTAGTATGGGTTGACTTAATTCTTGGAAATTGCTTTTCAATTATATATTCTGTATTGGTCTGAACCATAGGTATAATCTTACAGTTGGTTTTGTCGGCGAGTTTAAAGCTTCCGGCGTGGAAGGGCTGAATACCATCTCCCTTATTTCTGGTTCCCTCAGGAAATATAACAATAGAAATTCCGTTGTTAATCTGTTCGATACCCTTAAGGATAGTTTTAAGCCCTTCTTTTACATTGTCCCGGTCTAAGAAAAGACAGTAGAGAAGTCTCATCCAAATGCTGATAACAGGAAGCTTTTGCGTTTCTTTTTTAGCTACAAAGCCTGTAAGGTCAGGCATGCGGGAGTAGCTTATAAGTGTATCAAAAATTCCTCTATGGTTGCCGATAAAAAGAACCGGCTCATCCTTTGGTATGTTCTCATATCCTATAACGGTGGTTTTTACGCCGGATATAAACAAAATGCCCTTGAAAAACCACTGAATAAGCCGCAGAGAACTTATGTCTTTAGCTCTTTTATTAAATTTGCCAATGACCCATTCCATTGGCAGAAGTATAATGCTTAAAATGCAGTAAAATATTAAAAATAAAACGGCAAATATAAGTCTAATCATAGTGTATTCCTTTCTTGCGGTTGAGATGTTTTGCGGTTAAAGAATTTTGTAATTTAAAAAATCCTACATTCCCAATATTGGTTTATAATGCTCCGGGCGGCGGTCTCTGAAAACGCCCCATTCAGCCCGCATTTTTGCAATTTCATCCAAATCAAACTCTGATGTAATATATCCCTCGCTGATTCTGTCCATTTCCTCAATTATATCACCTGTGGCGTCAGTAATAAAGGATGAACCGTAAAAAGTAAGGCTGGAATTTTGTCCGCCGTTGTCATTGCTGGCAGTCACAATCTCAGTTCCAATGCGGTTGGCAGCCACAAGAGGGATAATGTTGGCTGCGGAGTGTCCCTGCATAGTACGTCTCCAGTGAGGCATACTGTCGCACTCAAGGATAGGCTCTGAGCCGATAGCGGTTGGGTACATAAGAATCTCGGCACCCATAAGAGCCATACATCTTGCTGCCTCAGGAAACCACTGGTCCCAGCAGATTCCCACGCCAAGTCTGCCATAAGCGGTATCCCATACTTTAAAGCCCGTATCTCCCGGTGAAAAATAAAACTTTTCCTGATAAAAATGGTCGTCAGGTATGTGGGTTTTTCTGTATGTTCCAAGAATACTTCCGTCGGCGTTAATAACTGCCACAGTGTTAAATGTAGTGTTTCCGCTGCGCTCAAAAAAGCTTACGGGCATAACAACTTGGAGTTGTTTACATATATCTTTAAAATATGTGACTGCCGAGTTATCATCAATGGCAGTCGCCAAATTGTAATAGTTGTAATTTCGTTCCTGACAGAAATATTTTGTCTCAAATAATTCCGACAGAAGTATGATATTGGCTCCTTTTTTCGCGGCGGCTTTGACAAAACCCGCCGCCTTTTCTATATTGTCTGAAACAGTGCCAAGACAGGTCATCTGCACTGCTGCAACTTTAATATTTCTCATAGTTGTTTCCTCCTTGTACAGATTTTATTACTTAAAGTCCGGTATCTGCTGGGTTATGCAGTGAATGTTGCCGCCGCCTATCAGTATATCTCTTGCGTATATCTGAATAATTTCCCGCTCGGGAAACAGCCCGGTAAGTATATTTTTTGCAGTCTCATCGGACTGGCGGTATGACGAATTGAGCGGGTCGGAGGCTTCAGGTTTTGCAAAGCCCGGCATAACTATGGCGCCGTTGGAGATGTAGAAATTTACATATGAGGCTGCCAGCCGCTCTCCAGGCGTTCTTGTCGGCTCAAAATTCATATTGTCAAGACCATCACATTCTTCCTTTGTTATGCACACAGGTTTTGGTATTGGTAACTTATGAATAGTAATATGCCGTCCGGCAGCGTCCGTTTCATTTGACAAAATGTCAAAACAGCTTTTGGACATGGCATATTGCGGGTCGTTCTTATCGTCGGTCCATGCCAGCACCACTTCGCCGGGCTTTATAAATGCACAGATATTATCCACATGTTCGTTGGTTTCGTCGTTATATATTCCACATTCAAGCCATATTACCTTTGACACGTTAAGATAAGCCTTGAGCCTGCCGGTAATTTCGTCCTTGCTCATATGGGGATTTCGTCCCTCGCTTAACAGGCAGTTGGCAGTCACCAGAGCAGTGCCTTCGCCGTCAACATGTATGGAACCGCCCTCCAGAACAAAATCCTGCGCGTCGTAAGCGTCGGCGTTGTAAAGATCGCAGAGTTTGTTTGCTATAGCATTATCCTTGTCCCAGGGAAAATAAAGCCCGTCCACAAGCCCGCCCCAAGCGTTAAAATACCAGTTAATTCCCCGAAGTCTGCGGTTATTATCCGTCACAAAGGTTGGAGCCACGTCCCTTGCCCATGCGTCGTCGCTGGACATTTCAACAACCCGTATGTGGGGCGGGAGTGCCTGCCTTGCGTTGTTATACTGGCCGTAGCTTGCGCATACTGTTACATTTTCTGATTTTGCGATGGCAGAGGCAATTTGAACAAATGCTTTTCTTGCGGCGTAGCCTCCGAACTGCCATGAGTCGGAGCGTTCAGGCCATATTAGTATGCAGCCGTAGTGAGGCTCATATTCTGCCGGCATACGAAAACCGTCAGCAGCCGGAGTAGAGTGTAAAATCTGCATATAGTTTATAATCCTTTCAGTAGGTTAAATATTTTTAGGTAATTGCGAAACTTATCAAAACATTGCGCTAATTGCGCAAATTGTATAAACATAAGCAGAACCTTTGAAGGCGTCGGCACTTGGCGAGGTTCTGGCGAGTCTAGTGTCCGTTACGCCGGAAACGGAGCGCAAGTGTGTCTGTGTTGTTTATACAATTTGTGCAATTTCAACAAAATCCAGTGAGTTTCGCAAACGACTAGGTTAAATATTTTAAATTTATTCATAGGCATATGAATAAGGTTTGTCGGATTATGGCATTTTATGTCATTTTTTAATATATTTTTCAAAACCGCTTGAATAGTGGGTATGGCCATCATTTGTAACAAATACAGCCTCCACGTTTTCTGTGGCCTCAATAAGCTCCATTCCTTTGTCCAGTCCCAGTGCAAAGCAGGTTGTGCTTAAGCAGTCTCCGGTTATGGAAAGCTCCGATACAATAGTAACGGCACACAGCTCATTGTCGTAGGGATAGCCGGTAGCAGGGTTAAGTATATGGTGGTAAAGTTTGTCGCCATCCTTAAAATAACGCTCATAGGTTCCGGAGGAAACAGCGGATTTGTCAGAAATAGACAGGTTTACAAGTGTTGTGCTGTCCTTTGCGAACGGCTTTTTAATGCCTATAGTAAAATCTGTGTTTTCATCTTTTGAACCAATACATAAAACATTGCCGCCAAGATTTATGATTGCCTGGTCAATGCCGTTTTCTAAAAGAAAATCCTTGATGCGGTCGGCAATATAGCCCTTTGCGATGGCGCCTAAGTCGAGTATCATTCCGTCAGGCATATCAATATCGAAGGTTTCGTCCGTTTTGGCGGAAACCTTGATTTTAGTGTAATCTACATACTGCAGCGCATTTTTGACTGCTGCTTCATCGGGAATTGCCGGGCTGTCGGCAGTAAAATCCCAGAGGGAACTTACGCTGCCTATACTTATGTCAAACGCGCCATGTGATATTTTTCCGTATTCAATTCCTGTGTTAATAAGCTCTGCAAGCTCTTTTGGAATGTTGGTACATTCGCCGTTATTAACCTTGTATAGTAAACTGCGGCTGTCGGTTCGGGAAAAAAGCAGCTCGTAAGTGTCGCATAGAGCAAGGGCTTCATTGAGTATGCTGTTTAATTCGTCCGCACTGTGTTTTCCGGCGGTGTAGGCGCTGAGCGTAACATAAGTGTTTAGCTTGTAGCCTGTGACGGACACCGGAAAGTTAATTGGAGCGAAACAACCTGAGGTCAAAGCGGATATATTTATAAGCATTGTCAGCGTAAGAAATATTGGAATAATCCGTAAATTCAGCCGCCGCCTGCTTTTTAAAATTTTTGGACTCATATTAATCTCCATTTTGAAAATACTATAAGAAGTATTATATCAAATAATGAAAAAAATGTGAAATGGCTTTTAATTTATAATTATTTATGATATAAATAAAAAGTCGCATGCTTTGCGCTATTATTTTACAGCGCAGAGTAAAGATAGAGACGAAAGGATTTGTATTTATGAAAAAGAGATTATGGAGCGTTGTACTTGTTGTGACCATGATATTTTCTTTAGTTGGCTGTATTAATAAGAATACAGACACATCTAATAAAGAGGTTACGCCGGAAGAATATAATGAGTTATATGAGACAACAGCAAAGGTTTATCAGAAGTATATAAAACTTCCCGTATACACAGGTATTGAGGTTGATGTTGACAAGTCTGTGCTTGAGATTACTGATGAAGATGTAGATGATTATATTAACAGTATTGTGCAGAGTTATGCAACTACAGAGAAGGTTACCGAAGGCGTTACTGCCGTAGGCGACAGCATTGTGCTTGATTACAGCGGAAAGCTTGACGGCGTGGCATTTTCCGGAGGAACAGCTACAGACGTCTCATATACAATCGGTTCAGGAGGTTTTATATCTGACCTTGATAAGGGACTGGTTGGTCTTTCAGTAGGAAAGAACTATGAGATTCCATGTACATTTCCGGAGAACTATGACAATGATGACCTCAAAGGAAAGGCTGTTATATTTGAGGTAACAGTAAGCTATATTAATAAGACAGTAGTTCCTGAGCTTACAGACGAGTGGGTTGCAGCAAATGCAGAGTCTCTTGGCACTACAGAGACAACTGTAGAAGGCTTAAGGAAAATTGGAAGAGAATATCTTGAGGCTTCTGCTGAGGCAGAATACACTACCACAAAATTTGAGTCTGTTCTTGATAAGCTTATGGAAAGCATTGAGATTAAGGAATATCCTAAGAAGGAATTAGATACTTTAAAGACTACATGGAAGAATAATGTGGAGGCAGAGTACAATAACTACAGCACATATTACAGCGCCTATGGAATTGATGATTTGGCAGAATATAAGAGCAGTGTGTATGGCTGCGAGGACGACGCGGCATTTGACGCTGAGGCAGAGGAGGAAGCTAAGAAATATCTGCTTGAGAAGATGATTATAACATTGATTGCTTATGATAACAAGATTACCGTTTCTGCTGATGATATAACATCTTTGGGCAACGAATACGCAGAGTATTATCAGTATGACAGTTATGATGCTATAGTTGAAGAGTATGGCAAGCTGTTTAATGCAGAGCTTGGTTACGGCGTTATTACTGAGAAGGTAAAGGATATTATCAACGAAAGCGCAGTTGAGGTTGAGGTATCAACAGAGGCAGAGTCGGAATCGGGAACAGAGGCAGAAACTTCAAATTAATAATTGAATTAACTTATAAAAGTGATATAATTAGTGCTTGTTATGGCGTCGGCTGTAATGGGCGCTAATTTTTTTGTTGTTTTAGGCGTTACATAACCAGAGTTATAAGTAAAAGAGGAGAAAAACAAACTATGAATCAATTTGTACCAAAGTTGTTTGACTGTATGAAGGGGTACGGCAGGCAGCAGTTTTTGAAGGATGTAATTTCAGGTATAATCGTTGCTATTATTGCGCTGCCGCTGTCTGTAGCGCTGGCGCTGGCATCGGGAGTGGGGCCTGAGCAGGGTATTTATACGGCCATTTTTGCGGGCTTTGTCATCTCGTTTTTGGGCGGAAGCAATGTCCAGATTGCGGGACCAACAGCAGCGTTCGCAACCATAGTTGCAGGAATTGTGGCTAAGAACGGTATGGACGGTCTTATTGCTGCCACCATTATGGCGGGTATTATTCTTATTATAATGGGATTTTTAAAATTCGGTAATCTTATCAGATTTATTCCTTATACAATAACTGCAGGATTTACAATAGGTATTGCGGTTACTATAGTGATAGGTCAGGTTAAGGATTTTCTTGGACTTACATTTACAGGCTCTCCGGTGGAAACTCTGGAAAAAGCAGAGGCGTGCGTAGAGAGCATTGGAACATTTAACTGGCAGGCGCTGGTAGTGGGGCTTGTGGCGCTGGCAATTCTTATACTATTTCCGAAGCTGACGGAAAAAATACCGCCGTCGCTTATAGCTGTAATAGTGACTATAGTTATGGTTAAGGCAATCGGAATGAATGTTAAGACCATAGGCGACCTCTATACAATATCAAGCAGTCTTCCAAAGGTTACAATACCAAATGTAAGTTTTGATATGATAAAAAATCTTTTCCCTGACGCACTTACCATTGCGGTGCTGGCAGGAATTGAATCCCTTCTGTCATGCGTTGTGGCAGACGGTATGGTTGGAACAAGGCATAAGCCTAATATGGAACTTGTGGCTCAGGGAGCAGGAAACGTAGTGTCGGCTATGTTCGGCGGTATTCCGGCAACAGGAGCCATTGCCAGAACAGCGGCTAATATCAAGAATGGCGGACGTACTCCTATAGCGGGCATGGTACACTCTGTCACATTACTTCTTATATTGCTGGTGCTTATGCCATATGCGGCATGGATTCCTATGCCGACCATTGCAGCAATTTTGTTTATGGTTGCTTATAATATGAGCGGCTGGAGAGAATTTGTTTCGCTTATAAAGACTTCGCCGAAGAGCGATGTGCTGGTGCTTATCACTACATTTGTGCTTACTGTAGTATTTGATTTGGTTGTTGCTATTGAGGCAGGCATTGTTATGGCGGCGCTGCTTTTCCTTATGAGAATGTCAGCGGTTACAGAGGTAAAGGGCTGGAAATATGTCGGCGAGGATATAAATGAAAATGAAGACCCTGAGAGTATCAGATTAAAGGTTGTGCCTAAGAACACACTTGTGTATGAAATTATTGGACCGATGTTTTTTGCGGCTGCTGACAAGTTTATGGAAATTTCGCTGGAAGCGGATATAAAGGTGCTTATAATACGTATGAGAGGCGTTCCTGCTATGGACGTCACAGCGCTGCGCTCCTTAAGAAAAATAAGCGAGACCTGTAAAAAGAAAAATATAACACTTCTGCTTTCGCATGTTCAGGAGCAGCCGAGGGCTATGATGGCAAAGGCGGGCTTTGTGTCAGAGGTCGGAGTAGAAAATTTCTGCACTAATATTGACGCTGCGCTTGAGAGGGCGGCAGAGCTTACGGCGCAAGGATAGTGACAGGAGTTACATCGACAAGAAAGCAGGAGAACTGACAGTGTAAGAATAATTTTTTAACGAAATATTAAATTTTGCAAGATATAGTGTAAAGTTTATTTATTATGTGTTATAATCTCTAGAATGACGATTAAATTTGGAGGATTTGCAATGCAGGGAATGATTTTAGCGGCAGGAATGGGAAAACGCCTGAAGGAGCTTACTCAAAATAATACAAAATGTATGGTTAAGGTAAACGGCGTATCATTGATTGAAAGACTGCTGCACCAACTGGAAAAATATAATTTGTCCAGAATAGTTATTGTAATAGGCTATGAAGGTCAGAAGCTGGTGGATTATATTGCCACATTGGGTATAAAGACACCTATTGAATATGTAAATAATCCAATATATGATAAGACCAATAATATATACTCTCTTGCATTGGCAAAGAAACAGCTGTGTGAGGAGGATACGCTGCTCTTTGAGTCGGATTTGATTTTTGCTGATGAGACTATTGACGCTATTGTAAATGACCAAAGAGATACGCTTGCATTAGTGGATAAATACGAGCGCTGGATGGACGGAACCTGTGTAAAGCTGGCAGAGGACGACAGCATAAAGGAATTTGTTTCGGGCAGCAGATTTGATTATAGTCAGAAAGACGAGTATTATAAGACTGTCAATGTATACAAGTTTAGCAGACATTTTTCACAGTCGCACTATGTGCCGTTTCTTGACGCATACTGCAAGGCGCTTGGAGAAAATGAGTATTACGAGCAGGTACTTCGCGTAATTACTATGCTGGACGACCCGGTTATCAAGGGAAAGAGACTTGACGGGCAGCTCTGGTATGAAATAGACGACGAGCAGGATCTTGATATTGCCACATCACTTTTTGCGGAGAATGATGAGCAGAGAACAAAGCTTTTGCAGCAAAGATACGGCGGATATTGGCGTTATCCTAAAATGCTGGATTTCTGTTATCTTGTAAATCCGTATTTTCCGCCTGCAAAGCTGGTGGAGGAAATGAAAGCGAGCTTTGATGTGCTGCTTACACAGTATCCTTCAGGAATGAAGGTTAATTCACTGCTGGCTGCCAAGAATTTCGGCACTCATCAGGAAAATATTATTGTGGGAAACGGTGCGGCAGAGCTTATAAAAAGTCTTATGGAAAACCTTAAGGGAAAGACGGGATTTGTGCGTCCTACCTTTGAGGAGTATCCTAATCGGTATGATGCGGATAAATCTGTTTCTATGATACCGGAAAATGAGGATTACAGCTACAGTGCGGACGATATAATTAAATATTTTGATGACAAGGATATTGACAATTTTGTGCTTGTTAATCCTGACAATCCTTCGGGAAGCTACATTCCTAAAAAGGATTTGTTAAGGCTTGTGGACTGGGCTAAGGGAAAGGGCGTTAATATAGTTATTGACGAGTCTTTTGCGGATTTTGCAGATGAGCCGGATAATACTCTTATTTTGCAGAGCATATTAAAAGATAATCCTCATTTATATGTTATGAAGAGCATATCGAAGTCCTATGGAGTTCCGGGATTGCGTCTCGGAGTGCTTGCGTCAGGCAATGAGGAAGTTATTGCAAGAATGAAAAAGGATGTGGCAATCTGGAACATTAATTCCTTTGCCGAGTTTTATATGCAGATTGCGGAGAAGTATAAAAAAGCATATGCTTCGGGACTTGAAAAGTTCAGGCGGGAAAGAAAGCGCTTTGAATCAGAACTTAACAGCATTTCGGGCATAAGGGTTATACCGTCTGAGGCAAATTATTTTATGGCTGAGATAACAGGAGGAATTACATCAAAAGCGCTTACCATTGAATTGCTGAAGAAGTACAATATCCTTATTAAGGATTTGTCTTCAAAGATTAATCGGGACAGAAAGCGGTATGTGCGTATTGCAGTGAGAAATACGGAGGATAATAATACTCTTATAACAGCATTAAAAGAGGTTTTTTCACAATAAAAATTAAGAAAATTAAAATTTTGTTAATTTTTTGTTAATTCTAGGCATTTTTTTAAGAATGCCTAAATTATTATACAAAAATTATTAGGCGCATATCAGCGTCTGATAAAAAATTATAAATTTATAAAAAGGAGAAGTTTTATGAGAGAGATGTTTTTAGGTTTGGGCTGTTTATTGTCAGCAGTAGTTAATACGCAGGTGGCAGCGTATATTGATCCATCAGCGGTGACATATATCATCCAGGGTGTTGCAGGTGTTGTTATTGCGCTGGGCGCAGCTTTTGCTGTTTTCCGTCATAAGATTTTTAAATTTTTGCGCGGCAAGAAGAAGGATAATGAACAGGAAAGCAAAATTGAGTTTAAGGATGTGGAGTAATCAAAGTGGATACTATATTTAACGCAATTATAGACGGATTGGTATGGCTTATTAATATATGCTATGCGGTATGCAGTAACTATTGGATTGCAATTCTTATATTTACATTGCTTACAAAGATTATTTTACTGCCTCTTTCGGTATGGATACAAAAAAACTCTATCAAGGTGGTAAGAATGCAGCCTCAGCTCAATCATATTAAGGCTGAGTACTGTGGTAATACGGAGCTTATTTCTGAGGAACAATACAAGCTGTTCAAAAAAGAGCATTACAATTCTTTTGCTGACCTTATACCGTTATTTGTACAGCTTGCGCTTTTGATGGGAGTTGTGGAGGCTGTTAAAAAGGGGACCAACCTTACGGCGATACCGGTAAAGGATATGGGAATAACTTTGGTAATTCCTGCGATTGCAGCAATTTCGGCGTTTGTTATGTGTTATGTTCAAAATAAGATTAATGTACTGCAGTCAGAGCAGGGCAAGCTGAACAAATACGGCACTATGATTTTTTCCGTAGCTTTATCATTATATTTGGGATTTTTTGTGTCCATAGGAGTAGGTTTTTATTGGACCTGCAGCAACTTGCTGTCAACATTGCAGCTTGTGCTGCTCAACGTATGGATTAATCCTAAGGATTATATAGATTATGAGGCGCTGGAAGCTAGTAAAGAGGAGTTAAAGCAGGCGAAAGCATTTATGTCCTCAAAGAAGAAGGAGAGCCGCCATAATCCATATAAGAATAAGGAGAAGGCTGATTACAGGCGTTTTATGTCAGGGCCGCGCAAGAGAATAGTATTTTATTCCGAGAAAAATGGATTTTATAAGTATTATAAAAATATAATTGAGGAAATTATAAAACGGACGAACATAGTTGTGCATTATATTACGAATGACCCGGAGGATGAGGTGTTTGGCTTAGAGAGCGAACAGTTTGTGCCTTATTATATAAGCGAGAACAGGCTGATTGTGCTTATGATGAAGCTGGAGACAGATATAATGGTTATGACTACTCCGGATTTGGAAAATTATCATATTAAGCGCTCATACGTCAAAAAGGATATTGAATACATATATGTGCCTCATGATGTAAACAGTTCTAATTTGACATTTCATAAGGAAGCCCTTGACCATTTTGATACGATTTTCGCGTCAGGCGTTCAGAATAAGCTTGAGATACAGGAAAGAGAAGAAAAATTCGGACTGCCTAAAAAGAATATTGTGGAGTGGGGTTCAAGTGTTATTGATAATATGACAAAGTCATACGAGGAAATGGGCATAGCCGAAAATGAAAAGAAGATAGTGCTTATAGCTCCGTCATGGCAGAAAGACAACATTATGGATTTGTGCATAGAAGAAATTCTCAACAGCTTAAAGGGTGGTGATTACAAGATTATTGTAAGGCCTCATCCTCAGTATGTTAGGCATTTTGAGGGCAGGATTGATAAGCTTATCAGTAAATATGCCCGGGAAGGCATTGAGATACAGAAGGATTTCTCTTCTAACAAAACTGTATATACAGCGGACGTGCTTGTTACAGACTGGTCAAGTATAGCCTTTGAGTACGCATTTTCTACACTAAAACCCGTACTTTTTATAAATACGCCTATGAAGATTGTTAATCCTGATTACAAAGAGCTTGACACAATGCCTGTGGATTTAGTTCTGCGTGACAAGGTGGGTATTTCGCTTGATACGGACAAGCTTGACGGAGTAAGCAGTGCTGTGGATACGCTTTTATATGACAATCAGTTTTCTAAGGAGGCAATTAGCGAGCTTAGGGATAAATACATATATAATGTCGGAAACAGCGGCATTGTTGGAGCTAAGTATATAATACAGAAATTAGTAGAAAGGCAATAGAAATAACTGCGAAAAGAGGTAAGGATATGATAAAAAGAAACGTATTGTTAAATCCGGGACCGGCAACTACAACAGACACTGTTAAAATGGCGCAGGTAGTTCCTGATATATGTCCGAGAGAAAAAGAATTTGTAGGCATTATGAGCGAGCTTGAGGAAGGTCTTGTTAAAATTGTGCATGGCAATCCTGATGAATATACTGCAGTATTGTTCTGCGGTTCAGGCACAATTAATATGGATATTTGTCTTAATTCGCTTCTTCCGGCCGGAAAGAAAATTCTTGTAATTAATAACGGTGCTTACAGCAGCAGAGCTGTTGAGATATGTGAGCATTATGGAATGGAGCATATTAATTTAAGGCTTCCAATAGACCAGCCTGCGGATTTGGAGAAAATAGAGCAGACTCTTAAAGAAAATGAGGATATAGCGCTGGTATATACAACGCATCATGAAACCGGAACAGGCCTATTAAATCCAATCAGAGAGATAGGCGCGCTTGTTCACAAGTACAACGGCGTATTTGTTGCGGATACTACTTCTACATATGCTATGCGCCCGATAGACGTACATAAGGATAATGTTGATTTTTGTATGGCTTCAGCCCAGAAGGGTGTTATGGCTATGACAGGTCTGTCATTTATTATTGGAAGAAAATCTATTATTGAGGCGTCTGCCGATTATCCAAAGCGTTCATACTATTGTAATTTGTATCTTCAGTATGAATATTTTAAAGAGCATGGAGAGATGCATTTTACGCCGCCTGTTCAGGTTATATATGCAACACGTCAGGCGTTAAAGGAATATTTTGAAGAGGGAGAGCAGGCAAAATGGGAGAGACATCAGAGAGTATATAGAGCTATAAGAAAAGGACTTACAGAGCTTGGCTTTGAAATCTATATACCGGATGAGTTGTCGTCAGGTCTTGTGGCGGCGGCTGTGTATCCAAATGATGAAAACTGGAGCTTTGAAAAAATTCACGATTACTGTTATGAAAGAGGGTTCACAATATATCCGGGAAAAGTAGAGAAGAAGGGTATGTTTAGGCTTTGCGCACTGGGTGCAATCGACGAGAAAGATATAGAAGACTTTTTTGTTGTGTTTAAAGAAGCTATGAGTAAGAGTAATGTGTCAGTTCCTGTAAAATATTAAGAGAGGTAAAAATTCCTGCCTGAGAAAATTCAGGCGGGAATAGTAAGGTGTAATTATGAAAAAGGTATATGCATGTTTTTGTACAGATGTAATACATGACGGACATTTAAACATTTTAAACAACGCTAAAAAATACGGAAAGGTTGTAGTTGGCGTTTTGGCGGATGCAGCTATGGTGCGTTATAACCGTTTCCCAACTGTATCGCTGTGGGAAAGAATAGAGCAGGTAAAGGCGACGGGTCTTGCGGACGAGGTTATTGTCCAGAACGATATAATGTATGATGCCGTTATCGAGCAGGTTAGACCTGATTATGTAATACATGGTGATAACTGGTCGGAGGGACCGGAAAACGCTATCAGGGAAAATGTTATAGCATGCCTTAAAAAGTTTGGCGGAGAGCTTATAGAAGTTCCTTATACATACAATGAAAAAGTTAAAAAGATAGATGATAACATAAAAGAAAAGCTGGCGATGCCTGAGTATAGAAGAAAGAGACTGCGTCAGCTTATTGATTTGTGTCCTATAGTTAAGACTATCGAGGTACATTCGGGGCTTACAGGACTTATTGCTGAAAAGACCATTGTTGAAAGAGACGGACAGTTAGACCAGTTCGACGCTATGTGGGTTTCAAGTCTGTGCGATTCTACAGCAAAGGGAAAGCCTGACATAGAGCTTGTAGATATGTCATCAAGACTTAGGACTATTGATGATGTCATGGATGTAACTACAAAGCCGATTATCCTTGACGGCGATACAGGCGGACTTATAGAGCATTTTGTGTACAATGTAAGAACTTTGGAGAGAATGGGCGTTTCCGCAGTTATTATTGAGGATAAGACAGGGCTTAAGAAAAATTCACTGTTTGGAACAGAAGTAGAGCAGACTCAGGATACCATCGAAAATTTCTGTGCAAAGATAAGCGCAGGAAAGCAGGCGCTTAGGACAGATGAGTTTATGATTATAGCAAGAATAGAGAGCCTTATTCTTGAAAGAGGGATGGAGGACGCATTAAACAGGGCATTTGCATATGTAGCCGCCGGTGCGGACGGTATAATGATTCATTCGAGGAAGAAGAGTCCTGACGAAATTCTTGAATTTTGCAGTAAATTCAGGGCGAAGGATTCAAAAACACCTATAGTTGTTGTTCCGACATCTTTTAATAGCATAACTGAGGAGGAGTTGGCAGCGGCAGGAGTAAATATTGTTATATATGCAAATCAGCTTACAAGAAGCGCATTTCCTGCAATGCAGGAGACTGCTAAGAGCATATTGAAAAATCACCGCGCAATGGAAGCTGATTCAAAACTTATGCCGTTTAAGGATATTATTCGGCTTATTGATGAGATTTAACAGCGTTGTCGGAAGTTTTTCAGGTGATTTTATTTTATAAAATATGTGCGAAGGATGGAACTTAGGTTATGAAAAAGCTGGCAATACTTATGGCGGCGGGTATGGGAACAAGAATGAGACCGATTACCGATACCATGCCAAAGCCGCTGGTGGCAGTACATGGCAGGCCTATGATAGAGACCGTAATTGACGGCCTCATATCTGAGGGGCTGGTGGATGAAATATATGTGATAACAGGGTATCTTGGCGAACAATTTAATTATCTCAAAAAAAAGTATAATAATGTTCATTTGATAAATAATCCATATTATGAAGTTAAGAACAATATTTCGTCAATATATGCGGCAAGGGATGTTCTGAGGCAGGGAGATTGCTTTATATGCGAGTCAGACCTCTATGTGGCGGACGCTTCAATATTTGCAAAGAAATTAGAACAATCCTGCTATTATGGCTGCCTGAGAGAAGGCTGCTCAGACGACTGGGTTTTTGACATAAAGGACGGAAGAATAATTAGGGTTGGCAAAATTGGAAATGACGCTTATAATATGGTTGGAGTGGCATATTTTACCAGTGATGACGCTTCGTTTTTGGCAGATGCTATAGAGGAGGCCTTTGCAGCAGAGGAAAACAGCCAGTACTTTTGGGATGACGTGGTAAACCAAAATCTGGACAGGCTTAATTTAAAGGTTGAGCCTGTGGAAGAAGGCCAGTTAGTTGAGATTGATACAGTGGAGGAGTTGAACAGAGTTAATGAAGGCGCAGGATTTGTTAAATAAAATAGAAAATATGGGAATTGAAGTTGTGGCAGGTGTTCCTGATTCTACCCTAAAGCAGTTTTGCGACGGATTGCAGATGTATAAAGGGAAGCTAAAGCATTATACAACTGCGAATGAAGGCGCTGCTGTGGGATTGGCAGTTGGAACATATCTGGCGTCAGGCAAGCCTGCCTGTGTGTATATGCAGAACTCAGGTCAGGGAAATATTATCAATCCGCTTGCGTCACTGGCCAACAAAGATGTTTATGGTATTCCGATGCTTTTTATTATAGGCTGGAGAGGCGAGCCGGGCCTGAAGGATGAGCCGCAGCACAAGTATCAGGGCAAGGTTACGAAAGAGCTTTTTGACGTTATGTCTGTTCCTTATAGTATTATTGACGACAATACCACATGGGACGAGATGGAGACGATTCTTGACAAGGCAAGGGATTGCTTTAAGCAGGATTGCCAGTATGCGCTTATTGTGAAAAAGGGAACTTTTGAGAGTGCGGATAAGTTTAAGTGGGATAACGGAAATCCAATGAACAGAGAGTGGGTTTTGGGTGAAATAATAAAAATGCTGCCGAAGGACGCAAGAATAGTGTCAACAACAGGTAAAATATCTCGTGAGCTATATCAGCAGAGCAATGATATAAGAGGCAATCACGACGCTTTGTTTATGACTGTAGGCGGTATGGGGCATGCGTCTATGATAGCATTTGGTATTGCTCAAAATGACACAGGCAAAAGGGTGTATTGCGTGGACGGCGACGGTGCGGTTATTATGCATATGGGAGCAATTCCGTTTATAGCAGAAAATGCTCAGGAAAATTTTGTGCATATAGTGATTAACAATCAGGCGCATGAATCTGTGGGTTCAATGCCTACGGGATGTCAGCATATTAATATTTCAGAGCTGGCAAGGACTGCGGGTTATAAGACTGCCAGACGGATTAAAACTCCGGAAGAGCTGAAATCTATGGCATTGGAGCTTAATGATGTTAAGGGACCTGCAATGTATGAGATAATGGTATCTTTGGATTCGAGAGCTGATTTGTGCAGACCGGCTGAATCGGCTATGGAGAACAGGGATTCATTTATGGAGTTTGTCAGAAACCATTAAGTATTAAAGAACATTAAGTGATAGTAAGAGTTAATCGTTGAAAGGAGAAAAACTATGAACATTAAAGTTACAGACACTATAAAGTATATCGGCGTTGACGACACAACTATAGACTTATTTGAAGATCAGTATGCGGTGCCGGAAGGAGTTTCGTACAATTCTTATGTTATTTTGGACGAGAAGGTTGCAGTTATGGATACTGTAGACAAGCGGGGCATAGAAGCTTGGGAAAATAATCTTGTGACTGCCCTTGACGGACGCAAGGTGGATTATCTGGTTATACAGCATATGGAGCCTGATCATGCCGGAAGCATTGCAAGGCTTATGGAGCTTTATCCTGATGTGACATTGGTGGGAAATGCCAAGACATTTGCTATGTTTTCACAGTTTTTTGATATTCCGGTTGAGGGAAAGAGCATTACTGTCAAAGAGGGAGAAAGTCTTTCTTTAGGACGTCACAAGCTGACATTTATTATGGCGCCTATGGTACACTGGCCGGAGGTTATGGTTACTTATGAGAGTACTGAGAAAATACTATTTTCTGCGGACGGCTTTGGAAAATTTGGTGCATTGTCTCTTACAGAAAATGAGGACGACTGGGCTTGCGAGGCAAGAAGATATTATTTTAATATTGTAGGAAAGTACGGCATTCCGGTTCAGACACTGTTAAAGAAAACAGCAGCTCTTGATATTCAGTGTATATGTCCTCTGCATGGACCGGTGCTTAAGGATAATATTGGCTATTATATAGGTATATATGATACTTGGAGCAGCTATAAGGCTGAAGATAGAGGCGTGCTGGTTGCATATGCTTCATTCCACGGAAATACTGCCGCGGCTGCGGAAAAGCTTGCAGAGCTTTTGAAGGCAAAGGGCGAAGAAAATGTTGTTGTATGCGATCTTGCAAGAAGCGATATGTCAGAGGCTGTAGAGGATGCTTTCAGATATGACAGAATGGTCGTTGCAGCTCCTACATATGACGCGGGAATCGCACCGGTTATGCAGGATTTTCTGCTTCATTTGCAGAGTAAGGCATACCAGAACAGGACTGTTGCGGTTATCGAGAACGGTTCGTGGGCGCCTACAGCGGCAAAGCAGATGAAAACTATGCTTGAGGCTATGAAAAATGTAAAAATTATTGAAAATGCCGTTACAATCCGTTCAGTTATGAAGGCTGAGGACGAGCAGAAGCTTGAGAGCCTTGCTGACGAGCTTGTAAATGTAAATGAATAAAAGGAATACTCAATAGTGTTATATAATGGGCTGTTGCGCTAAGTATTTTATGAGCAGGATATTGTGGATTTGTTGAATTTGAACCACGATATCCTGTTTGTTTTTGCTTGGTGCGGCAGCCTTTTGCGTAAATTGCAATAGGCAGCCTTTTGTGCATAAAATATGTCAAGCATTTTTGAAAATGTCTCAAAAAATTAATAACATTAGCACCGTGTA
>CAYZZP010000014.1:0-66006 GCA_964482965.1 uncultured Lachnospira sp. | reverse complement strand
ACTTTTGGTATTTTTGTTGTACCCAAAATCCGCATCATACTCTCATTTTTAGTCCAAATTTTGAATTGTTAATCTTCTAATAATATACGCTTTCTTTCTATCATTTCCCCGATTCTGTCCATATACACCGCAACATCCTTCACATTCTCACACCGTTCAATCCGCCCGTACGGGTACACCCTTTTGGTGCTGCTTCCTGCCCCAAGCGCCACTATTGTCTGCTTCTCCTCCATAATAAGAATGTTGTATATACATTCTGTTCCCGGCTTTGCATATCCCACATTTTCAAGGTTGCCCGCCATATTCTTCTGCCTGTACATATAATATGGTTCAAGCCCCATAGCCGCGGCATAATCCGCTGCCATCTGCACAGTGTCATCTGAATTTTCAATCTTCATACTGCTGTATTTTTCACGCCATATATTAAGCGCCGCCGCCCTTTTTATGGCAAGGGAATGAACCGTAAGACTTTCCGGCTTTAATTCGCTAATCTGCTTTAATGTATTTTCAACCATATTGGCATTTTCGCCTGGAAGTCCGAGAATAATATCCATATTAATATTGTCAAAGCCCGCTGCTCTTGCCGTTTTAAAGGCTTCAACAACCTGCGCCACCGTATGTTTTCTTCCGATAATCTCCAGCGTGCTGTCGTTCATGGACTGAGGGTTGATTGATATTCTGTCTACATTATGTCTCTTTAAAACCTGAAGCTTTTCCATTGTTATGCTGTCAGGTCTTCCTGCTTCCACCGTAAGCTCTCTTACTGCGCTCATATCAAATCTTTGCTCAAGCTCTGTCAGTAACCTGTCAAGCTGTGCCGGACTTAATGTAGTAGGCGTTCCTCCGCCAAAATATACCGTATCAAGGCGCTGTCCTGACATAGCCTCTGCCACATACGCCATTTCCTTAATAAGCGCATCAAGATATACGTCCACCTTTGACCCATACGCCTCCAGCGAATATGATGTAAACGAACAGTAAAGACAGGTTGTCGGACAAAACGGTATGCCTATATACAGGCTGTACCCCTGCTTGTAATCCATGTCCTCCAATATCGACTTCTCTGTTTTTGCTACTCTTATGGCAAGGGCTGCCTTAGATTCCTTTGCCAGATATTCTTTCGTAAAACGCTTTGAAATCGCACTGTCGTCAATTCCATCTTCAAGCATGGCATAGGCAATCTTACTTGGCCTTACCCCTGTAAGATACCCCCACGGAAGCGTTTTTCCTGTTCTTTCGCACAGCTTAAGATAAAGCTTTTTCTTAAAACAGTCGTGAGCTTCCTTCTTTTCCAATCCGACAATTTCAAACGTGTCTATATCTATAGTTATAACGATATCTTCTTCCTTAAGAACAATGCTTGGCCTTTTTAGCATTACATCTGTTCTTGGATAAAATGATTTTATCAAAACTGCAGCGTCATCATAATAATCCTGATTGTAAATATCTATATATATCATATATTTAGGCTCCAATCATTGGCAGTATGGATTATACTGCTTCTCATAAGCTATGGTTGTGGCGTCGCCATGTCCCGGATAAACAGCGGTATCCCCAGGCAGCGGCAAGATTTTACTCTTAATTCCATTTATAAGCTTTCCCATACTTCCTGTAGGAAAATCTGTCCTTCCCACCGATTCGGCAAACAGAGTATCCCCCGAAAACAGTGCTGAAGCCTCCTCTATATAGTAACACACGCCGCCCTCCGTATGTCCCGGAGTGTGCAGCACCTTTATCTTAATGCCTGCCATTTCCAGCTCCTCACCGTCCTTAAGCCACACATCAGCCTTAACAGACACCTGACGTCTTCCCATAATGCCCGACAAATTTTTGTCCGGCTGCTGCAAAACATCTTTTTCATGCTCTCCCGCATATATATTAATATTATATTTAGCCCTTATATCATCCGCCGCAGTCATATGGTCGTAATGTCCATGCGTAAGAAAAACTGCCTCCGGCACACAGCCGCACTTGTCAATCATAGCGCTGACAGCCTCCGGCTGGTCTGCGGGATCCACAATTATGCACTTTTTTACAGCTTCATTAACTATGACATAACAATTTGTCCCTATTTCGCCGAGTACGGCATGATAAATTTTAATGCTCATATGCGAACGCCCTCCCTGTTCTCCAATCATACTGCAATCGTATTGCAGACCTGTCGCCACAGGCAAGCTTCGCAGCCTGCTACCGCCAAATCAGCCCATAGCCCTGATAATATCAGTTACGCCGTCTATCGCTCTTAGTTTCTCAATAAGCTTTGTAAGCTCATCTCTTCCATGAATCTCAAAGCCGAGATTTATTGTAGCCTGACCTTTCTTGTTGACGCGGCTGTTCATAAATCTCACGTCAATATTTGCCTCTGTAAATATTCTTGAAATATCTACAATAAGCCCTGTACGGTTATTGGCAAATATATTGATTTCCGCAATATATGTCTCAGAGGAGGTATCCGTCTGCTCCCACTCTGCGTCTATAAGCCTTTCCCTCTCGTTTTCAGGGAAATTAATTACGTTTATGCAATCTGTCCGGTGAATCGTGACCCCTCTGCCTCTTGTGACAAAGCCCACAATCTCGTCCCCCGGAACAGGATTACAGCACTTTGAAAAACGCACCGCCACATCATGGATACCTTTTACAGTGATACCGCCCTTGTTCTTCTTGTACTTGTCTTTATTCTTGTTATCAGTCTGGGAAATTCCCTCAAGCACAGCCTTATCGGTAACTTCAGCCTTCTTGCGCTTTTCATTTTCCTCATAAAGTTTATTTACAATCTGACCTTCCTTAAGACCGCCATGCCCCACTGAGGCCAGCATAGAATCCCAGTCCTTAAAACCGTACTTGGCAAGAGCCTTTTCCATATATTCCGGCTTCATAAGGTCTGAGATAACATAACCCTTACTCTTGCAGTAATTCGTGATAAGCTCCTTGCCCTTTATTATATTATCTTCCTTAAGCTCCTGCTTAAACCACTGGTTAATCTTATTGCGAGCCTGAGTACTCTTTACAATTCCAAGCCAGTCCCGGCTTGGTCCCTTAGAATTTTGAGAAGTGATAATCTCAACTCTGTCGCCGCTCTTTAGCTTATAATCAATATTTACAAGCTTGCCGTTTACCCTTGCGCCAACCATTTTATTGCCGACGGCGCTGTGGATACTATAGGCAAAATCTACAGGACATGAGCCTGCCGGAAGATTTTTGACATCCCCTGTAGGCGTAAAGCAATAAATACTGTCGGAGAACAAATCCAAATCATTCTTGATGGACGAAAGAAACTCCTTGTTGTCCGACATTTCCTTCTGCCATTCAAGCATCTGGCGCAGCCAGCTTAACTTTGCCTCCTCACTCTCCTGTCCGCCCGGCTTTCCCGCAACGCCCTCTTTATATTTCCAGTGGGCTGCAATACCGTATTCAGCAGTTCTGTGCATCTCATAGGTTCTTATCTGTATCTCAAACGGCTGTCCGTTGGAAGCTATGAGTGTTGTGTGCAGCGACTGGTACATATTAGGCTTAGGCATGGCTATATAGTCCTTAAAACGCCCCGGAATAGGCTTATACATTTCGTGTATAACTCCGAGAGCTGCATAGCAGTCCTTTACAGACTCCACCTTAATACGCACCGCAAATATATCATAAATCTGGTCCAGAGTTTTGTTCTGGTTCACCATTTTTCTGTAAATTGAGAAGAAATGCTTAACCCTGCCGTCTATCTCTGCCTCAATGCCGGCGTTGCTTATGTGCATTCCTACCTCCTTAATTATGCTCTGGATAAATGCCTCTCTGCCCGGTCTGTTAATATTAACCTGCTCCACAAGGTCTTTATATACCTCAGGCATAAGGTACTGCATGGACAAATCGTCCAGCTCCACTTTAATCTTAGAAATACCAAGCCTGTGTGCAATAGGCGCATAAATTTCCATAGTCTCTCTTGACTTTTCAACCTGCTTTGGCGGAGACTGGTACTGCATGGTACGCATATTGTGCAGTCTGTCCGCCAGCTTAATCATAATAACGCGGATATCCTTTGCCATAGCAAGGAACATTTTTCTTAAATTTTCAGCCTGAACCTCGATTTTATCATGCTGATAATTTAACTGAGTAAGCTTCGTAACGCCGTCCACAAGAAGCGCAACCTCAGAGCCGAACTCCTTTGTCACGTCCTCGCTCGTCATCACAGTATCCTCCACCACATCATGGAGCAGTCCCGCTATAATCGTCTCCTTGTCAAGCTCCAGTTCTGCCAGAATAATTGCAACGCATAAAGGGTGAATAATGTACGGCTCGCCCGACTTGCGCTTCTGTCCCTCATGTGCATTTTTTGCAATTTTATACGCCTTTTCTATATCTGAAAGGTCTGATGATGGATGATAACTCTTAATCTCCTTTATAAGCTTGTCATAAAGCTCCTCCGGACTTGTAAAATCTGCTGGCGTATCCACTGATTTTTCTATTTTTTCTGTCACTATATTGGTATTCTTTTCAAGTACATTTTTTTCCGGCATACCCTACCTCCGCGTCAAAGTGTAGAAAGTTAGTAAAACATTACCTTATATTATAGTATTTTCCAATAAAAAAGGCAAGTATTCAGTACTATTCAGCTCATATACAGTATCAATCCTACTCAAAAGCGTATGCCGGTCTTATGCCTCTGCATATGTCTTTTCCATAAACTCCCTTGTGGCAACTGCATTTTCCGGAACAGTATTCTCAAGAGTACAGTGAACATACGGCTTATACTGCTTAACCAGCTTCAAAAGGAGCGGATAGTTAAGACTTCCTGTTCCCGCCGCTATTGACTTTAATTCATTGCCCTCCACAACATAATCCTTGCAATGCACAACAGCAATATTGTCACCCAGCAGTTCAAATGCCTTTTGGATAATTTCGTCCTGCTGAGGAAGATTTTCCACACAGAGAAGATTTACCGGGTCAAATATAATCTGAAGATTAGGCGAATCAATGGCGTCAAGCACCTTCTTTGCCCTCTCTACAGTGCATACTATATGCTTCCACACAGGCTCTATGGCAAATATAACGCCAAACTGCTCTGCATATTTTACAATCGGTCTTAAATTCTCAATAAATGTATTGAGCGCCTCTTCCGTATGGTTGGCAGGCTCATACTTGTATTCCTCATTGACCGCCCCTGTCTCGGTGCCTACAACGCCGCAGCCCAATATGCTTGCAAATCTTATATGCGCCTTATATTTTTCGACAATCTTCGCATGCTGCTCCGGATTAGGATTGCAGAGATTAAGATAGCAGCCAAGCACCGCCACATCAACCTTATTCTCGGCGCACAGTTCCTTCATATACATGGCAAGTCCCGGCGTCATAGTGCTGATTTCCGGCTTAAATTCTTTAATAGACTTGCTTAACGCAATGTGCATACAGTGAAAGCCCTGATTGTGAATGTTGGGGATAAGCTCCTCCAACGGGGCATATTTTACATCATGTGCTCTTATACCAATTCTCATATACGTCTCCTATCCGCCGCCATTTCGCAGCATTTCATAAAATTCAAATAAAAAGTCAAAGCGGATATTAATAATCCGCTTTGTCTGTGTTTTTATTAAATTAATTATAACGGAATTAACCGCCTAAAATCAAGGGGATATTGCATCCTACAGACCGCTTTCGTCCATTTAATAAATATTTCATACGGTTAAATCATATCGCACTCAGAAAGCGCCTTGTAATACGTAATAAGAGGTATAAAGCTCTGTGCAAATCCCTTGCTGCTTCCTCCTGCGCATATAACTGCGTCGTCGATATGCTCTTTTGCTCCGTTAGTTAACGGTGCCGCCTCCCTTATCGCCCTTGCAAATGTCTTTCTTCCCGGCTCAAGATATTTACTGTCGCCCGTAAGCTCATAGGCGATAGCCAGCGACTCTAACAAAAGCGTATTGTTGCCAAGCCTCTGGAGGCTTGGAAGCTCTTTGTAATAGAACAGCCCGTTGTCAAGCAGGCAGTTGTCGATAAGGTCGTCTACAGCCCTTATAATCATATCCTTTATATCCTGTCTAGGAAATTCTCTGTAATATCTCATAACGCTTCCAACAGCTACAGATATCATAAATCCTACTCTGATAGCCGTATTATCGGTGTAAGGAGCCAGCCAGTTACCGTATTCCTCCTCCCACACCTTGAAACTGTTAATAATCCACTCGCATTTTGCAGTCCACTTAGTATCCCTTGTCTCTATGTAGAGAGCTGTAAGCGTACGAAGCGCCCAGCCTGTCTCTCTTGCGTTAGCCTCTCCTGCGTGGGCGTACACAGGCGTGTCAAGAAGCCTGAGTACATTTTCACCAATACCGACAGCAGTCTCATAGGCTCTCTCGTCTCCCGAAAAATGATAATAGTCCAAAAGGCCTTCAACCCATTCATGAGAGCATACCATAATACCGTTCTTGCTGTGTCCGGCCGTGTGTTCCCACTGTCCGCCGATTCTTAACGGATTATCACTGTAGTGGCAAACGTCCACATCCATCCAGTGCTGCGCTGATACAAACAAGTAATCAAGAAATCTTCTCACTCCGGTTCTTGCATACTGCAGCGCACATGAATGAGGGTAATCATACTCATTGTTGCACCATACAGGCTTGCCGTTGCCTCTTCCCTGCCTTGTATAGCCCGGATCCCACGAATCTCCCCAGTTGAGCATACCGTAACATCTTGAGTGACCGTCCGCCCTGCCTATAAGAGATATTTCCACGTCGTCATTTAATTTCTCTGGAAATACATCAAGCATAACCTTCGCCTTTTTAAATATCTCCGCAGATATACAAGGTCTGTCAGGCATCTGATATATAAGGCTCCTGTTGTCAAGCTCCAGAATCGGCTCCTCTGCCCTGTGGAAATGCATAAGGAACTTCTGCTCTCTCGCCATACCCGGCTGCATTATAACGTCTCCCATGCCCTGCGGCACCAGCATAACCGCGATACCATTCTTATCAGCTTTCACAGCCTTAGGGAAATTCTGCTGCGCCTGAAATACAGTAATGCACACTCCGCCGTCGCTGTCGGTCCTGTCTGCCATAAACGTTCCGTAAAGCACCTCCGCATAATGCTCGTTAGCCTCCTTCAAAAGGTACTCCGCGTCTATGCATTTATTTACCTCTGCTCCGTCCCTTCCCACATAAAAATCTGTTTTATAATTCGAGCTTCCAACCAGCGTTCTCACTCCTGAAACCGGAGCTTTCTTTTCCAGCAGTTCAAGCTCGTTAATTCCTCTTGTATGGAATATCGGTCCGTCGCAGCCTGATATATCTGTAGGAGCGTCTCCGCAGCCTGTAGAATCCGTGTCTGCCGCCATGTTCATAGGAACTATTTTTTCTGAAATTACGCTGTTCTCATCAGCTTTCTCATAAAATACAAGGGAATCTATCTTTAACTCGCTGTTGCTTGTGTTGATAATTCTGTAAGCAACCTCTATCCACGGCTTTCCTGCATATGCTGTTATTCTAAGTTCAAAGTCAATTTTCCTGCCGGCGGAAGCGCATACATTACTTCCCTTTGCGGAAAGAATTGCACATACTGCACCGCTCTCAACTATATTCCACTCGCCGACAGTACATGCATAAGCATTTCCGCCGCCATCCTTAAGAAACGGTCCCACAAAATTCTTTGAAGTATATATTTTATTGCCATCGTCAATCATATCAAATATGCTGTCACTGTTATTTTTAAGTCCAAATCGGAGAACTCCGGTATTGACAAAATATCCGCCCTCAGTGCGCTCTGTAACAACTCCCGCCGCATCATTTACAAGTGCAGAAGCTGTATCAAGCTCCACCACCGCGCTCTTATTTGCCGGCAAATCCGCCATAAATCTTACAAACAACCAACGTATTGAACCGTCCTCATGCCTTGATGTAACCTTTGGCTGAATAGGCAAAGCCCTTCCGTCCTGAATAACCGCAATACCGTCCAAAGACTGAAGCTCTCCCTTTTTAAACGGAACTGCAACGTTGCAAGGCTCTGCAATTCTTGGATACCTGTATAGCTTGTCGAAAAACACTTTAATCATTGCACTTTCTCCTATCGCATTAAAAGTCGTCTTTAATTGTACCTTCTTTTTAAATAATAGCACAAAAAAAAGTATTTTCCACTGAAACATACCGCTCTGACATAAAATGTACAGAAAAAGCGCACTTTAAAACAATACTCATTTTTGATATAATGCATTTAATAATTATTGGATTATAAAATTGTATCTTTTTAATGATATTATACTACATTTTTTGCGAGGTATCTGCAATGAATTATGCTGAAATTAAATATAATGATATTGCCAACGGTCCCGGCGTGCGTACATCTCTTTTTGTGAGCGGCTGCACCCATCACTGCGAGGGCTGTTTTAATGAGATTGCATGGGATTTTAATTACGGCAAGCCATTTACAAATGAAACTATTGACGAAATCCTGCGTTCCCTCGCTCCCGATTACATTACAGGGCTGACGCTGCTTGGCGGAGAGCCTTTTGAACACAGCAACCAGACAGGACTTCTGCCGCTGCTTCGCAAGGTAAAAGAACAGTATCCGAAGAAAGATATCTGGTGCTTTACCGGTTACCTTTTCGACAAACAGATTTTGGATGAAATGTGCATAAAATGGCCGGAAACCAACGAAATGCTGTCATATATAGACGTTCTTGTGGACGGCAAATTTGACATAAATTTAAAAAATATTATGCTCAAGTTTAAAGGCTCAGAAAACCAGCGGACCATATTGGTTCAGGAATCTTTAAAATCAGGGGAAGTAGTGTTACTTTTTTAAGCGGCTCCGGTATTTTAAATAATTCTGCCGCAATCAGATTTTCTTTGCAGATACCAACATGGCCATTCAGCAAAAAATATACTATTCGGTTAAAACCGATGATATTAAATATAAATATAAGAAAGAGGAAACATACATGACACAGACAGTAAAATTAAAAAAACTTACAGACAACGCGGTTATCCCTGCCTATGGTACTGAATTTGCAGCGGGAGCAGACCTCTACGCCGCAATGGAGGATGCCGTAGTAATCAATCCCGGCGAAACACAGTTTATACATACGGGAATTGCCCTTGAAATCCCTGCCGGCCTTGTGGGGCTTGTGTACGCAAGAAGCGGAATGGCTTGCAAAAAGGGCGTTGCCCCTGCAAATAAGGTTGGCGTTATAGATTCCGACTACAGAGGAGAAATTATTGTGGCTCTTTACAATCACTCAAAGGAGGCTCTCACAGTGGCTCCCGGCGACAGAATTGCACAGCTTGTTTTAACCCCATATATAACGGCGGCATTTGAGGAGACCGATAGTCTTGTGGATTCCGTAAGAGGAGAAGGAGGCTTCGGTTCTACAGGAACTAAATAAAATTACGGAGGTGGCATTATGTATCTGGAGACAATCCCATTACTGAAAGAAATTAATATTGTGTCCGTAGCGCTTAGAATACTCTTAGCCCTTATTCTCGGCGGTCTTTTAGGTATAGAGTGCGAGCAAAAGCATCGCCCTGCCGGATTCAGGACATATAATTATACAAAGGAGAATTTATAATTTATAGGTTAAATTTTTTCACGGTTCAAATTTTTCCAAGCAAAAAAATATCCACAAACCACAAGGTTTTCGCACCTTGCCGGATTATGGATATTTCTGATTTTTAAATATTTTACAATGATTTTATAATATATTACTATTTAATTGTTGCGCTCTCCACTACAAGATTCTGAGCCTTCTGGTATAGCATATTTTTTACAATCATATTCTTGCCGAACTTCTCCACAAATGTTTCCTTGCTGGAGTAGCCCATATCAAGCGCAAAAGCTGCAAGATTATCTTTATATTCGTACTCTGTAACCGAAAGATTTTCTTCCTTTACAATAAGCTGCATAATCGCATCCTGCTCAACTGTTTTCTTTACATACTCGTCGAAGCTTACGCCAAAATATTCCTGACAATATTCATCGTTAGTCATATCTTTCAAAACTGAATAAAAGCTGAGCGAGTTCTCTAACTCTTCTGTTTTTTCCTGTAAATATTCCTCAGGATATCCTAAAATTTCACAGTTTTTGTATATCAGCTCAAGAACCTTCTCTTTCTTTTCCGAAAGTATCTGAGAATCTATATCCGACTGCAGCTCGCTTTTTATTTTAGCCTTATAATCAGCCACTGTATCGCAATTATACTTTTCTTTTACATAGCCGTCAGTAATCATAGGTACGTTAGGCTGCTCAACAGTTTTCATGCTTATCTCGTACACGATTTTTCGGCCCGCATACTCAGAGGCGCTTGAAAAATCCGTAGGAACCGTAAGGGTAACAATCTTTATATCGCCGCTCTTCATTCCATAAAGTTCGTCCACAAAACCATCAATAACAAATGTATCCGTACCGAGAATCATAGCGTAATCTTCATTACTGAAACCATCTATCTCCACACCGCCGATGCTTCCTGTAAAATCTATGGTAACCTGGTCGCCTTCCTGCGCCTCTCTTGCAGTCTCAGTGTAATATGTATTCTCCTTCTGATCGCTCAATACTCTGTTCTGAATAAGCTCGTTTTCTATGGTCTCTATATCAACAGACACCTCAATATCTTTATACTGTCCCAGCTTCACATACTGGCTGGCGTCATAATCATACTGAACCTCTATCTTAGTATTGCAGGCAAGCAGTCCTGTTACCATAACTAATGCAAGAACTGATACGCCGGCTTTTTTTAAAATATTCTTTTTCATAATATCCATGCCTTTCATAATTGTAGCAAACATATTATTTATAACACATTTATTACAATTTTCATAGTATTATCGTCATTTTTTCACATTATTTTCAAACTTTTTACCAGTCGTCCCAAAGGGTTCACCAAAAAACATATTTCAGTATCAGGGGAAACTGTACGGAAGTAAAACTGCCCCCGCAATCTAATACGAGGGCAAAACTAACCGGATTTACCGATATATGTTCAAATGTACCAATCTATTAAGCCACCTTAGATTTTGCAAGCTCTGCAAGCTTTGCAAATCCTTCTGCATCATTAATTGCCATCTCTGACAATACCTTTCTGTTAAGGTCTACATTAGCAAGCTTTAAACCATACATAAATTTGCTGTATGATAAACCGTTGATTCTTGCAGCAGCGTTAATTCTGGCAATCCATAACTGTCTGAATTGTCTCTTCTTCTGCTTTCTTCCCTTATAAGACTCTGTAAGAGCCCTCATTACAGACTGCTTTGCAACTCTGTACTGCTTTGATCTGGCGCCTCTATAACCCTTAGCGAGCTTTAATACTTTGTTATGCTTCTTCTTTGCGTTCATTCCGCCTTTAATTCTTGCCATTTTTATATTCCTCCTTAATATACCCTATGCCCTGTATTAGAGATATGGCATAATCTTCTTCATTGTCTTTACATTAGTAGCATCTGTCATAGTTGCGTGCCTTAAGTTTCTCTTTCTCTTTGTAGACTTCTTAGTAAGGATATGGCTCTTATACGCCTTCATTCTCTTTAACTTACCTGTAGCTGTAGCCTTGAAACGCTTTGCAGCGGCTTTCTTTGTCTTAACCTTATGCATAAATAACCTCCTGAATAAATTCCTCTTGTTAATATTGTAATTTATTTTAACGTTTTTCAGTTAAAAACATCATCATACTCCTGCCTTCCATCTTAGGAGCCTTCTCAATTACTGCAATATCACTTAACTTCTCAGCAAAATCTGCCAAAATGTGCTTGCTGCTATCAACATGTGCCATCTCACGACCCCTAAAGCGAAGTGTTACCTTCACCTTATTGCCTTTTTCGATGAATTTTCTTGCAGAGTTACACTTGGTATTGAGATCATTGACATCAATATTCGGCGAAAGTCTTACTTCCTTAACCTCAACCGTCTTCTGCTTTTTCTTTGCTTCTTTCTCTTTTCTGATTAGTTCATACTTATACTTGCCGTAATCAATAAGCTTACAAACAGGTGGTGTCGCAGCAGGAGCTATCTTAACTAAATCTACCTCTGCTTCCCTTGCAAGCTTCATCGCATCCTTCGGCGACATAACGCCAAGCTGTTCCCCGTTCTCTCCGATAACGCGGATCTCCTTATCCCTAATCTGCTCGTTAATCATTAATTCGCTAATAGTAGTGCACCTCCATAATCAGATAACGCAAAAAAAGTGGATAGATATGCTATCCACACTCATACATCTACAGGCGCAAAAACAGTCTGATAAACCTATATCCTGTAAAAAGTATTAACCCAAGTCGCCGATACGCTAAGGTGAGAGTGGACGCTCTGCTTTGTTTTGCAACTATTGAATAATATCATTACAATTATACTTTGTCAATACATTTTTTAAATTATTTTTTGAATTAATTTTCAAAATTATTTTCCTAAAAAAATACAAAATTCGACACAAATTTATAACAAATAATTAATAAAGTATATTTGCTATTAAACCTTTATGGTTGTATAATATAATTTGTAAAGAATTTTTGCAAATATAATTTAAAAATGGAGATTTTTATGAGAAATTACATTATTTCAACAGATAACACTGCCGATTTGCCTATGGAATATATTAAGGCTAATAACATTGACGTACTGACGCTTTTTTACGCATTTGGAGATGAAATTTATAATGCAGAAAACAGTCTGACAGAAAAGGAATTTTATAGCAGAATGAGAAGCGGAGAGATGCCTACAACTATGGCAATCAATCCTGAGGATGCCGCTTCTGTATTCAGAAAGCGCGCTGCAGAGGGTCTTAACATTCTTCATATTGCATTTTCATCAGGGCTTTCAAGCAGCTACAACAATGTATGCATCGCCGCCAAAGAGGTTATGGAAGAATATCCCGGCGTGAAAATTACCGTTATTGATTCTTATGCCGCCTCTATGGGTGAAGGTCTTATGGTTTACCGGGCAGTGCAGTTAAAAAATGAGGGCAAGGCTATGGAAGATGTCGCCGAGTACATACAAGCCCACGCCCTTAACTTTGTCCACCTGTTCACTGTCGATGATTTGTTCCATCTTCACAGAGGCGGACGCGTTTCAAAGGCGACTGCCATTATCGGCTCCATCGCCAGCATAAAGCCAATTCTTCATGTAGATAATGAAGGAAAGCTTATTGCCATCGGAAAGGTACGCGGACGTAAAAAATCCCTTTTAGACCTTGTAGACCGTATGGAAAAAATTATCGGCAGCTATAAAAATGAGACTGACAAAGTATTCATATCACATGGCGACTGCCTTGAGGACGCACAATTCGTTGCCGACAAGGTAAAGGAACGCTTTGGAATGGATGTTGTAATCAACTATATATGTCCTACAATAGGCGCACACTCAGGTCCGGGAACTGTTGCACTCTTCTTTATGGGAGAAAACCGATAAGACCTTAGCTTCTGCTGATTTTACAGAATTTTCAATAAAGCGGATACATCAGATTAGTATATGAAACAAAAAACGGGCGAAGCCGCAAAAAATGTGGCCCGCCCTTTTTTCCGTTTTTTGCTTCTTGTGTTCCGGCTTCAATTTCTCCGCTTTCAGTACTTCATTTACTGCAGCTCCGCAATTCCCGAAAGTCTCACATACCAGTCTGATATCTTATACCATGTCGGAAAATCAACCACGCCTGTCTGCGGAAGGTCAAACAATCTCTGAAATGTTCTTACTGCCTGTGCAGTTCGTTCTCCGTATATGCCGTCCGGCACAAGGTAAGGGATTGCATTATAAAATTCTCCTATGAGATTTAACTGCTCCTGCATCTGCTTTACCTTCTGCCCGCTGGAGCCTATATCAAGATTGCTTCCCGGCCATGAGGCAGGTATGCCGCTTATTTCCTCTGCTGAATTAATGTACATATCATCTCCGTAATAGTACCTTAATATCTGAATTGCACTGTAATTCTGATCTCCCAGATTTTTGCTTCCCCATTGGCTGAGCCAGTTAGGGCAGGTCACACGCACGCCGTCGCAATACTGAGTCAGTATAGGCTGCTTTACATTTGGTCTTGAGAGATACCTGTCAAATATATTGTCAACAACATTTGCTATGCTGGTAAATATATTTCGCTGATTTATCCATTTGTGGTCGTAGGCTGTTGATGAGGTAATTGTAAAATCATACCCCCTGTTTCTATAAAACTCTGTATATACTCTGTTTAAAGTAAATGACATAATCGCCAATACGTTTGCCTCAATGGTAGCCCTCGGCCATGTAGAATATATCTCGCTGCTGGCAACATTTTTTATATAATCCCTGTATGGAACATAGTAATTCTTAGCGGTAGAATCAGAAGGAGAGCCGTCGTGGACAACCACCGTCTCAGGCACAACCACTCTGCTAAGTACAATCTCACCCTGCTGCGGCACCGGCTGTATTTCATTTTCAGGTATTTTCGACGGAAAGTCGCCAAATAACGTATTGGCAGGGATTACTATGTTATCCGGTGTGGTATCTATCCCTGAAGCCATAAGCGCAGTCCCCTGAATACTGGTTTCCCCTGAAAATATTTCCGACCCGGACACAGAGAACGGCTCATAATCTCTGGCATTTACAGTTATGGTATATTCTGAGTATGGCTGGTTAATACTCGGTTCCATGCTGTACTCCAAAGGCGGCGCAGGCAGTTCTATCATATCAGTCTGCCCGCTTGAATCCGTCACAAGCTCCTCTATAACACTGTCGGGATTTCCTGTATAAGAAATTCTGACAATGGCGTCGTTTATAGGTCTTGAGGATACTATGTCAGTGACGTTTACCCTCAGCCTTCCGCTATCTGTCTGGTTTGCATATACTCTTCTATTCATATGTCTCCTGTTTTATTTCAAAACTCTTAACCTAATATATGACAGCCTGCTCTGCGCTATTCTGAATTATATTGTAAATTTTGCAGTAAAGCAGCATATAATAAGGTGATAACATCCTTTTAGGAGGCATTATGTCCAACGTTACAGTTGCCCTCGATGCAGGTCACGGCGGAAGCGACCCCGGTGCCAGATATGGTAACAGACTCGAAAAAGATGACGTACTAAACCTTACTAAAGCGGTTGGCAACATTCTTGAAAATAATGGCGTCAACGTATTTTACGTCCGCATGGACGATGAATATGAAACTCCTTTCAAAAAGGCAACAGATGCTAATAATGCAAATGCAGATCTTTTTGTATCTATTCACCGCAACTCATCAGAATACCCTAACCAGTACAGCGGCATTGAATCCCTTGTCTTCAGAAATTCAGGAACCGCCTACACCCTTGCCAACAATATTAATAAAGAGCTGACAAATGTAGGCTTCACTGACATAGGGGTTTCCGAGCGCCCTAATCTTGTAGTTTTACGGCGCACCCGCATGCCCGCCGTCCTTGTAGAAGCCGGTTTTATCAATACAGATGCAGACAATGCGCTTTTTGACAGTAAATTTGATGAAATAGCGCAGGCTATCGCCGACGGCATTTTAAACACCATATACTCAGGAGCCACCAAAACAGACGTAGAGGCTCCCGGCGATTATATCGCGCCTGATAACTATAACCGAAGCAATAATTTTGACAACGGCAGCAATTATAACATGACCGATGATTTTGGCGACAGCGATAATTTCAACAGAAATAACAGCGCAAACCGCAATGACAATGCCGAGCAAAACGATAATCTGAACAGAAACAGCGGCTTCAACCAAAGCAATGATTTTGACCAAAATGATAATTTTAATCCGGTCAACGATTTTAATCGCAGCAACAACTTTAACCAGGACAATGACTTTGACCGCAACAACAATTTCAATATGAACAGAGATTTTGACCGCAGCAATAATTTCAGCCAAAACAACAATTATATGCAACGCAGCAACGAGATGTCAGACGATAAACTCTACCGTGTGCAGGTTGGCGCCTACAGAAACAAAGAAAATGCCGACCGCCTGTTAAATTCACTTTTAGTTGAGGGCTTCCCGGCATTTATGATTCAGGAAGACGGCTATTACAAGGTGCAGGTCGGAGCTTTTCAGGTTCTTACCAACGCCATAAAAATGGAGCTTAGACTTCGTCGTTTCCGCTATAACACATATATTGTGTATGACTGATTACAAAAAATTCACAATGCAAGACTCCGGACGCATACTATAACGCCCGGAGTCTTTATGGTTATTTTCACCCCTTTAATTATTATTTTCACTTTTAAGCATTTGGCTCTATTTTTCCGTTTGCTTTAAAACTGCAGCTATTTCCTTTATAATCATTCACCTTAATATTAAATCCAAATTTATTATTCCAGAATAAATATTCCGCCTTATCTCCGGAAGCATTGTCATACCACGTTCCATCCATATACAAGCCGCACAGAGTATCATCCTTTACATACATTGTAAAATATACGCTTTCCATACTAAGCCGCTCTCTCAGCACTTTTTTCATTTCATCCCTGTCAAGCTTAACTCCCACCGCCTTAAGCATTGTTATATATGGTGCAATATCGGCATCGTTAAATATATTATCTATAGCATTTTCTGTACTGCTGATAATAGCCGACACAGGGATTGTGACCTTATACGCCTCCACATCTATTGTCTCATCCCCTATTGACAGCTTCACCATTCCCTGCTGCTTTTCATATGCGCCGGCGTCCACTACTGTCTCAACAGCATTAACCATATATCCTGACAATTTCTCCCCAATTTTCTGATACTGCTTAATCATTTCCTCATCAACTTTTTCAGCTGCGGAGATAATTTCATTGTCAGAAACATTGCTGTCATTCAAAAGGTCGGACAATTCATAATGCAATACTCCGCCCTCTGTATAATCCGTTCCGTTAATAACAGCCTCCTCTATATCAATCCAGCCGTCATACTTAGTCATTTGCTCCAACACGCCCTCTGCTGATAATGAAGTTGACGTTGATATTGACATAATACCGCCAAATTTACCTCTAAAATCACTTCCTGCTGCTTTTAAAATTTCAGCTCCGCTTTTTTCACTACCCTGCTGTCCTCCGCCGCCAAAAAGAGGCGCTGCAAGAAACAACGCAATACCTGAAATAACCGCTACCGCTGCTACCGCAGCCGCCGTCGCTATAATTACTCTTTTATTCTTCATAACTAATCAACCTTTCACATATTTTACAAATTCATATACTATATCAAAATAAGTTTTCTCGTCGCTGGACGCCGCAATTTTCCACTGTGGATTTTCGTCGAGATTCGGACAGTATGTATCTGCGTCATACTCGTAATCCACCTTTGTTATATGCGCCTCATTACAATAATCAAGCATCTGCTCATATATGGTGCCTCCGCCTATAACATAAACATCATCACTGTCATATTTTGAAGCCTCCTCCAGCGCCTCCTCTATGCTGTGGCACACCGCCGCGTCCTTCGGTTTATAATCCATATTAGAGGTTATGACAATATTGGTTCTGCCCATAAGCCCCGACCTGTCCTTCAGGCTTTCTAAAGTTTTTCTTCCCATTATCACAACCTTTCCATAGGTCTCCTCCCTGAAAAACTTCATATCCTCAGGAATACTCACAAGCAGCCTTCCATTTCTTCCAATCGCCCAATTATTGTCAACCGCTGCAATTAATTTCATAAGTAATCTCCATTCCAAACAAATTCCTATACATACAATCAAACAATTTTTACCGGCTTAAATTTCACTCCAGCCTGCTGTAAACCTCTTTTGGAACAAACGCCTCAACCTCAATGCCCTCCGCCGTATATTCCTCGCTTATAAGCTGTCCAAATTCCCTGATAAGCTGTATTTTTCCTGCATCGTTATAACCAAAGCACCTATTTATATGAATCCTGCTCTCAAGTATTATATTTTGCAGAATTTCCTGAAATGCCTCAAGCCCCATACCTGTCTTTGCCGATATATTGACGGTGCTTCTTGCCTTCAAATCCTTTGCCGCCGGGGATTTCTCAAGCATATCGCACTTATTAAACAATGTGATTATAGGCTTGTCGCCAACCTTAAGCTGTTCCAGCGTCTCATAAACCGTAGCCATCCTGATATCCATATCAGGATTACCGCAGTCCACCACATGTATGATTATATCCGCATATTTTGCCTCCTCCAGAGTACTCTTAAATGCTTCAATAAGATTATGCGGCAGTTTTCTTATAAATCCTACCGTATCCGTCAGCAATATTTTTTCTCCGTTTGGAAGCCTGAATGACCTTGTGGTAGGATCAAGCGTCGCAAACAATTTATCCTCCGACAGCACTCCCGCATCCGTAAGCTTATTTAACAGCGTAGATTTTCCTGCATTGGTGTAGCCGACTATAGCTGCTACAGGCGTTGAATTGCCGCTGCGTTTCTGCCTCTGGATATCTCTGTGATTTCTTACTTCCTCCAGTTCTATTTGCAGCTTCTTAATTCTGTCTCTTATAATTCGTCTGTCTGTTTCCAGCTTTTTCTCTCCGGGACCTCTTGTACCTATACCTCCGCCAAGTCTCGAAAGCGTTGTTCCAAGTCCTGAAAGCCTTGTCATTCTGTATTTAAGCTGCGCCATCTCCACCTGTATCTTACCCTCGCTGGTTCCGGCCCTCGCTGCAAATATATCAAGAATGACCATTGTCCTGTCCATAATTTTGATTGCGAGAGCGTCCTCAAGATTGCGAAGCTGCGCCGGAGAAAGCTCGTCGTCACATACAATTCCCGTAGCCTCAAGTTCATCTGCCAAAATCTTCAGCTCTTCTATTTTGCCCTTGCCAATATAGGTAGCAGGGTGAAAATATTCTCTTGGCTGAAGCATTTTTCCAACAGTTACGGCTCCCGCCGTCCTTGCCAGCTCCTTTAGCTCCTCCAAAGAATTTTCAGCCTCCCTTTCATCCCCCAACTGCACTCCTACCAAGATTACTTTTTCAATCATTTCCTCTGTTTCATATATCTGCGCCACGTATATTCCCTCCATTTCTGCCGCCAAATATAATCAATTATTTTACAACAAAGGCACAACCACTAAAAGCCTGAATTGCTCCTAATAATCGTGCCTTATATTTTCTATAGCTCACAGCTACTTTCTTCTTATCTTTGTCATAATTTGAATAAAATAGCCTTCTTGCTCACCAACTTCACAACTCTCGCTATTTCTGCCGTCAAAATTAGCAATAAGATTTCTGCCAAAATTATAGGTAAAATCCAATATATAGAGAATTGAAAGCGTAGCGCCGATGGCTGCAGCTATTGTGGGATTAATCGACAATACAAACGCCTCAACCAATTTATTGAAGAAGCCAAATATAAATAATGCTAAAAATCCCCATCCTATGGTACTCTCCAGACAAAGTATTCCCTTATAATTAAAAGGAAGATGGTCATAGTTCCACCATACCTCACCAAACAGCTTCAGCATAGCCTGTGCAACCAGATATTCAAATATGGTAGCACAAACTGCTCCTGCGAAATATAAAGCAACATAATTATTCTGTATTGGTGCAAATATATTAAATGCAATAAATGTACCAAATCCATAAATTACACAGAAAGGAAGCTTTGCAAAGCCTCTGTTTTCCCATCTGCCAAGCTGAATCCTTATAACAACACACTCCATAGCCCATCCGAAAAAGCTGTAAATAAAAAACCACATGGCGAGCTGTCCAAGATTCATTCCATGAAAAGTATAATTAATCATTTTTCCTCCAATACCCTCGTATTAGTATAATACCTTTTCATTCCGATTATACTTTGCGTCCGTAATCATAATAACATACAGTCTCATATACATAACAAATGCCAATGTAAGACCTGCTGCACACACTATAAGCAAAATATTCTGCACTGATGTGTTAATTCCAGGAAATGCCACAAGCACCAGCATTACTACATACAACAGTGCCGTACACACCTTGCCGTACCATTTTGCACCGTTAAGCCTTCTCTCGTATTTTCTGATAACAATAAAGCCTGTCACAGAAGTAATTATTTCCTTGAGTACCAGATAAATTACAAGTATATACATATATTTTATTTTCATAGTCAGTGCAACAACCATTGCAAGCTGCATAAGCTTGTCCGCTACAGGATCAATAATTCTTCCCAAATCGGTAATCATATTACATCTTCGTGCAATCTGTCCGTCAAGAAAATCCGTTATTCCCGATACCAGCACAACACATGTCGCCATATAATAATCACTCTGCTTATCAGCTGTAAAATATACATACAAAAAAATCGGCACCATAACAATTCTTATATAGCAAAGAATATTTGGCAGTTTAAACAAATCGCCAACTTCAAATTTAAACTTCATCAAAATGCCTCCGTTTTTTAAAACGAATAAAATCTTTGGAATAAATTAGCCAAAACCTATTACATCAAACTATCAAGAGTTGCCCTAACTGCCTTGATAAAATCCTGCGTATTCAATGTCTTAGGGTTCTCCATAGTTGTAATAAGCGCGAGATCCTTTGTCATCTCACCGTTTTCAATAGTCTTTATACAAGCTGCTTCAAGCTTATCCGCAAAATCGCAAAGCTCCTTAATCTCATCAAACTCTCCTCTCTTTCTAAGCGCCCCTGTCCATGCATAAATTGTGGCAATCGGATTAGTTGATGTCTCCTCGCCCTTCAAATGCTTATAATAATGTCTCTGAACAGTTCCATGCGCCGCCTCGTACTCATAATATCCGTCAGGCGATACAAGCACAGATGTCATCATTGAAAGAGAACCAAATGCTGTAGCAACCATATCACTCATAACGTCGCCGTCATAGTTCTTACATGCCCAGATATAACCTCCCTCAGAACGAACAACTCTTGCAACTGCATCATCTATGAGTGTGTAGAAATATTCAATGCCTGCCGCCTTAAACTTATCAGCATACTCCTTATCATAAATCTCCTGAAAAACGTCCTTAAATGTATGGTCATACTTCTTAGAAATTGTATCCTTTGTGGCAAACCACAAATCCTGCTTAGTATCAAGCGCATAATTAAAGCAACTTCTTGCAAAGCTCTCAATAGAACCCTCAAGATTGTGCATACCCTGAAGCACGCCTGCCCCCTTAAAATTATGGATAAGCTCTCTTGTCTCATTTCCGTTCCCGTCTGTAAACACAAGCTCTGCCTTACCCGCTCCCGAAACCTTCATCTCTGCAGCCTTATACACGTCGCCATATGCATGTCTGGCGATAGTGATTGGCTTTTTCCAGTTTTTAACATATGGCTCAATTCCCTTAACGATAATAGGTGCTCTGAACACAGTACCGTCAAGCATTGCCCTGATGGTTCCGTTTGGACTCTTGTACATCTCCTTGAGATTGTACTCGGTCATTCTGGCAGCGTTAGGAGTAATGGTAGCACACTTAACCGCCACACCATACTTTTTAGCAGCCTCGGCAGAATCAACAGTTACCTGGTCATTAGTCTCATTGCGGTGAACAAGCCCCAAATCATAATACTCTGTCTTTAAATCAATATATGGCATAAGGAGTTCTTCTTTAATAAGCTTCCAAAGAACTCTTGTCATTTCGTCTCCATCCATCTCAACCAATGGAGTTGTCATTGTTATCCTGCTCATAATCTTTTCCTCGCTTTTGGTCATTATTCGTTGCCATTATACTTTATTTTAAACTTTTTGTAAACACCAGTAGCGGCACATTTTAAATTTTACAAACATTTGCAGCTTATTTAAGAAAATTAATGAAACTTGTAAAGAATTTCTCTATCTGATATAATCCAGTCATAGAATATATAATATAAAAACATTATTTTATTTTAGGGAGGTCAGAAATCTTATGAGTGGATTTGCAGGATTTACAACAGAATTTACAGACTGCACCAATGCTGCCGCCATACTTGAAGATATGCTGCAAACAATAGTACACCGCGGACCGTCGTCTGAATTTCGCTACGCAGGCCCCGGCATATGTGCAGGAATACGCAGTTTTTACGGTCAAAAAAGCACTTCCCCTATAGTACATAACAATCTTGCAGTGGTTTTTGACGGGGAAATATATAATAAAAAAGAGCTGCTGATTGAGCTTCAGGCTTATAGCGGTTCAGATACTGATACAGGACTTCATAATGCAGCAGCAACCGCCGCACGTACCGGCGATTCCTATAATACCCCCATGTCAGCCGAATACACTGACATCCCCTGCGAAGAACTTATTGCGGCGCTTTATTCCCGCTATGGAGAAGAATTTGTAAAAAAATTAAAGGGCATGTTTGCCTTAGTTATATATGACTTAGACAAAGGAAGTATTTTCGGCGCCAGAGACCCTTTCGGTATGAAACCCTTTTACTATGCGCCCGTCGGAAACAACCTTATATTTTCCTCCGAAATCAAAGCTATTCTCAGGCATCCGGGCTATGTTCCCACATTTAACGATAAAGCGCTTGAAACCTATCTTTCATTTCAATGTTCAGTGCTTGAGGAGACATTTTTCAAAGGAATATACAAGCTAATGCCGGCGCATACGTTCACCTTCAAATCAGGACAGCTTGAGACAAAATGCTATTGGAAGCCGACCTTTAACCCCGCTTCTTCTGCCGACAAATCCATTGAGGAATACGCCGCAGAAATCAACAGCGCTCTCAGCGGTTCCGTTACCGCTCATAAATGCAGACACTGCGAAACAGGCTCATTTTTGGCAGCAGGAGTTGATTCCAACTATGTTACGGCACTGCTCAACGCAGGCAAAGGTTTCTCAGTAAGTTTTGATTATGACAAATGCGACGACGTTGATTACACCAACACCCTCGCTGACATTTTAAAGGTTGACAACTACAGAAGCCATATAACAACCGAACAATGCTGGAATACGATTCCTCATATTATAACCTATCTTGAGGAACCTTTGGGAGACCCATCCGCAATTCCACAGTACTTTGCCTATAAAAATGCCTCTCAATATGTATCAGTCACTCTTTCCGGCGAAGGCGCTGACGAACTTTTCGGGGGCTGCAGCATTTACGGCGAAAATATGAAGCAGGATAACCGAAAGGACGCTAAAAGCATTATAAAAAATGTCATTTCATCCTATTCCAAATCTCTGTCCTCAAAAAAAGCCTCCTCTGACTATACAAAATACAGAAGGCTTCCTCTGCAAATGCGCTACACCGGCACAAATTCAGGTTTTACTGCTGATGAACTGGAAAAACTTCTTGTCAGACCTTCCTACTGCAACAACATTTATGGCGCAACAAGAAACTACTACAACAATCTTCCGCCCACAGACGATGTTACAAAAATGCAGTATATTGACATAAACTTCCGTCTCGTAAATAACAATCTTCTGATAGCAGACAAACTTGGCATGGCAAACTCCCTTGAAGTCAGAATGCCTTATCTCGACTATGAAGTGTACAAGGTTGCATCCACTCTCCCTTCAGAGTACAAGGTAAGCCCCGTCAACAACAAGCTTGCCCTGCGAATTGCCGCGCAGCAATATCTGCCTGAAGCAGTTGCAAGACCTAAGCCCGCAAAACGCAGCACTCCTATTGGCGCTTGGATAAGAAACGAACAGTATTACAACCAGATAAAAACGCTTTTTACCAGCGAAACCTCAAAAAAATACTTCAAGACAAACATACTCATGCGCTATCTTGACGACCACAAAAACCACAAAGCCGACTATTCCGGCAAAATCTGGACGGTTTATATGTTCCTTTTATGGCATAGGATTTATTTTGAAGAATAAATTAAAACAATTCCGCAAAAGTGTGGTGTGTACCACTTTTGCGGAATTAATAATTTTAATATTATCTAAACAAGCCTAAATACTTCATTACTGCTGCAACGGCGACTTGCAGCAATACCGTAGTCACAAGGTAGTATTTTTGCCTTATCTACACTTTTAAATAATTATTACCTAATCATCCTCCCTGTCAAACGGAGAATCCTGCTCATCAAACAAATCATCAGCGTCAACGCCATGTCCTGCGAAATGGCTGTGGTCAATCATATTTTCTCTGTTGACTACTCTCTTCACATCTCTCTGACGCTCCACAAGGTCAGATATAAGCTCTTTAGTCTCCACAGGCTTCTTAATGTTTACAATCTCAAAATCCTTCATGGTTTTGTCGCCTGAACATATCTTTATGGTACCAAGCCCGAATATTCTCTGTCCAAAAGTACGTTTAAGAGAAATGTCCATTATCCGATAGAGACGCACCTCGTCATCATTTACATTTAAAAATCCCTTGCTGATAAACAGCCTCTCTTTGTTGACAGAATATCTTGTAAATGTAAACGGAAGTCCAAAAAACGTCCATCTCTTTCTGTCATGCCACAATAAATCGTTGACCTTCTTTGCCATATCAAATTTGCCTCCCAATTTTATTCAGCTTCTTTTATGAAACTCCTTTTACTTAAATCTTTATGCCTGCGACCAATATTCGCTGCAGCTCTTATAACACAGGCGACCACAAAGTGGCCGCCATAAACTTTAACTTACTTAAAATACTTAACGCCTGACTCAAATATTTTCATATCCTGCTCACCATAAATATTGACCGCAACAGAATCGCCGCGTCTCTCTGAATGAGCCATTTTTCCTAAGCATCTTCCGTCAGGGCTTGTAATGCCTTCGATTGACATATAAGAACCGTTGACATTCCACTCCTCATCCATAGAAATATTTCCGTTGATATCGCAGTACTGCGTTGCTACCTGACCATTCTCAAAGAGCTTGTCAAGCCATTCCTTTGGAGCTACGAAACGGCCCTCGCCATGTGAAGCAGGATTGCAATATACGCTGCCAAGCTCTGCGCCTGCAAGCCACGGACTCTTGTTTGTAACAACCTTTGTATATACCATTTTTGAAATGTGACGGTTGATTGTGTTAAATGTAAGGGTAGGAGAATTAGCGTCCTGTCCTGTAATAGCCCCGTTTGGAACAAGACCGAGCTTGATAAGAGCCTGAAAGCCGTTACAGATACCCAGCGCAAGACCGTCTCTCTCATTAAGTAACTTCTCTACCGCCTCTTTCATCTTGGCATTTCTGAATGCTGTGGCGAAGAACTTAGCCGAACCATCCGGCTCATCGCCCGCTGAAAATCCGCCAGGGAACATAATAATCTGCGCCTGATTGACAGCCCTTGTAAATTCCTCCACAGAAGCTCTGATACCCTCGGCGTCGAGGTTTTTAAATACCTTAACAATAACGTCTGCGCCTGCTCTCTCGAATGCCTTTGTGCTGTCATACTCGCAATTTGTGCCAGGGAATACCGGAATGAATACAGTCGGCTTTGCAACCTTATTTCTGCACACATATACCTTGTCTGTATTATACAGCCTTGTCTCAACAGGAGTTGTCTCCTTTACAGCCTTTGTAGGGAATACCTTCTCCAACTTCTCTGTCCATGCCTTCAAAGCCTCGTCAACTGTGATTGTAACATTCTTATAAGTAAATGCTCCGTCCGCCTTAACAGCACCAACCTTTATATATGCGCAGCTTATGTCCGCTGCTTTATCAGCCGAAACCTCTGCAACTATACATCCGTATGCAGGTGCGAACAAATCCGCTTCATTTATATCGCTGCTAATCTCAAAGCCCATTTTGTTACCAAATGCCATTTTTGAAAGAGCCGGAACAAGTCCAAATCTGTCAAGCACATATGCAGACACGATTGTGCCGTTCTCCGTCATTTCGTGAACTGCATTGTAGAGCTTCTTTATCTGCTCAAATACAGGCAAATCATACTCATTTTTCTCTATATCAAATCTTACAAGAACATTTCCTGCTTCCTTAAGCTCAGGGGTAATAATATCAGCTTCCTTTGCCACGTCAACTGCAAATGAGCAAAGTGTAGGCGGAACATCAATATCCTCAAATGTTCCCGACATACTGTCCTTGCCTCCGATTGAAGGAAGCCCGAAGCCAAGCTGCGCCTCGTATGCGCCAAGCAACGCCGCAAACGGCTGGCTCCAACGGCTTGCGTCCTCCGTCATTCTTCTGAAATATTCCTGGAATGTAAATCTAATCTTATTAAAGTCACCGCCTGCTGCCACAATCTTAGCAACTGAATCCACAACAGCATACATAGCGCCGTGATATGGACTCCACTTTGAAAGATATGGATCGAAGCCATATGACATCATTGTTACTGTATCGCATTTTCCCTTAAGCACAGGCAGCTTCGCAACCATAGCCTGCGTCTCTGTGAGCTGATACTTACCACCATATGGCATATATACTGAACCGGCGCCGATTGATGCGTCAAATCTCTCAACGAGACCCTTCTGCGAACACTCATTCAAATCATTAAGCGTCTTTAACCATTTTTCCTTAACATCAGTAACCTCAGGCGCATTAAGGACGCACTCACCCTTTTCCGGAATATCCACAAGCACTGATGTCTCCTGATGAGCGCCGTTTGTATCGAGAAACGCTCTTGAAATATTAACTATTTCCTTGCCTCTCCACTCAAGCACAAGTCTTGGCTCCTCAGTAACCACAGCCACCTCGACAGCCTCAAGATTTTCCTCTGCAGCGTAATCCAAAAATGCCTTGACATCCTTAGGGTCAATAACTACAGCCATTCTCTCCTGCGACTCGGAAATAGCAAGCTCTGTTCCATCAAGACCTTCATACTTCTTAGGCACCTTATCAAGCGAAACCCGTAGTCCTGCCGCAAGCTCGCCGATAGCAACAGATACGCCGCCCGCGCCAAAATCATTACATTTCTTGATAAGCTTTGTAACCTCAGGACGTCTGAAAAGCCTCTGCATTTTACGCTCTGTAGGGGCATTACCCTTCTGAACCTCAGCGCCGCAGGTCTCAATTGAAGCTGTGGTGTGAACCTTTGAAGAACCTGTCGCACCGCCGCAGCCGTCACGACCTGTACGTCCGCCCAGCAATATGATAATATCTCCCGGATCAGAAGTCTCCCGCTTAACAGCACTTCTTGGAGCAGCTGCAATAACTGCGCCTATCTCCATTCTCTTAGCTACATAATCAGGGTGATAAATCTCCTTTACATAGCCCGTTGCCAGGCCTATCTGATTGCCATATGAGCTGTAGCCATGTGCTGCGCCTGTAACAAGCTTCTTCTGCGGGAGCTTGCCCTTCAAGGTCTCTGAAATAGGCACCGTAGGGTCTGCCGCACCTGTGATGCGCATAGCCTGATATACATATGTACGTCCTGACAGCGGATCTCTTATGGCGCCGCCAAGACATGTGGCCGCTCCACCAAACGGTTCAATCTCTGTAGGATGGTTGTGGGTCTCATTTTTAAAGTTTACAAGCCACTCCTCAGTTTTTCCGTCTATTTCAACAGGAACAACGATACTGCATGCATTGATTTCCTCCGACTCCTCCTGGTCGTCAAGCTTCCCCTCCGCCTTGAGCTTTTTCATAGCTAAAAGCGCCAAATCCATAAGACATACAAACTTGTCCTTGCGTTCCTTATAAATCTCCGACCTGTCGGCAAGATATTTCTTATATGTCGCCTCCATAGGAACTCTGTAATATCCGTCCTTAAACTCAACATTTTTAAGCTCTGTGGCAAATGTAGTGTGACGGCAGTGGTCTGACCAGTATGTATCAAGAACACGAATCTCCGTCATGGACGGGTCTCTGTTTTCAACGCCCGCAAAATGCTCCTGAATAAATTTAAAATCCTTAAATGTCATAGCAAGACCAAGCGAGTCGTAGAGCGCCTTAAGCTCTGCCTCCGGCATATCCTTAAAGCCGTCCAGAATTTTAACGTCCGCAGGAACATCATACTTTGTGACAAGCGTCTCAGGAAGCCCGCTTCCGGCCTCTCTTGAATCAACAGGGTTAATACAAAGCTCCTTAATCTTTAACTTCTGCTCGTCAGTCAAAGCACCTGATATAATATAAGTTGTAGCAGTCTTAATTACAGGCAGCTCGTTTTCGTTAAAAAACTTAACGCACTGCTCCGCTGAATCTGCTCTCTGGTCAAACTGTCCCGGAAGATATTCTACAGAAAATACAAAATCATCTTTCCCGCACTCAAAATTCATCTCATATACATCATCTACAGGCGGCTCCGAAAATACAGTGGTAAGCGCCTTATTATACGTATTCTCCGACAGATTCTCAATATCATAACGAATAAGCACCCTAACATCAGTAATAGTACTGATACCGAGGTATCCTGTTATCTCTTCACGCAATTCCTTTGCATTTACTGCAAATGGCTTTTTCTTCTCAACAAATACTCGTTTAACGCAGCTCATTTCTTTCCTCCTACAACTATTATCTGTGCATTATTAACTTATATTTAGATATTTAATTTAATTAGTAGCTTTTATTTTAGCATAAACTCGTGCAATATACAAATTCATTTTACTTAATTAGAATGAAAATTTCACCTACGCCTTTCTCCAGAAATCTTCCACCTGCCGTCCAATATTTTTCATAGTAACAGCGGTTACATTTGTCCACTCTCTCGGATAAAGCGCCCTGTACTCGCTCCTTAAAAATCTGTCGTCCAGCAGCTCTATCACTCCCACGTCCTCGTGAGTTCTGATAACTCTTCCTGCCGCCTGCTGCACCTTATTCATTCCGGGATACACATAGGCATAGGAAAATCCGTCCTTTCCGCACTCGTCAAAGTATCCCCGTAAAATGTCCCTCTCCCTGCATATCATAGGCAGACCTGTTCCCACAATAATCACTCCTATAAGACTGTCATTTCTCAAATCAATCCCCTCCGAGAACACACCGCCCATAACGCAGAAGCCCACCAGCGCCCCGCCGCAGTCATAGTTGTCAAACAGTCCCAGAAACCACTCCTTATCCTCATCCCTCATTTTTGTATTCTGTAAAACAACGTGTATCCCCGGCTGTGCCAGCATTTCCTGCGTCAGTTCTTCTTCACGCGACACAACACTGTCGCACTCCGTCTCGTCGCAGAAGCACTTAAAAACCGCCTCCATATAGCTGTAGGACGGAAAAAATACCATATACTTTCCCGGCTTTGCCTCCACCGTAGCTTTAATATATCCGCACACTTTCCGATATTCATTCTCATTACGCCGCCTGTAACGGCTGCTCACATCCTGCCCCACCAGAACGCACCGCTTGTCCGGGTCAAATGACGATTCCGCATACACTGCATAATCCTCCCTGTTTCCCGTAAGCATTTCCTTATAATAATTTACAGGCAGCAGCGTGGCAGAAAAAAGTATTGCAGCCCTGCCCTGTGAAAATCTGTCCGCAAGGCAGTCCGACGGGTCTACACAAAACAGCTTTATGCAAAAATCCCCATCCGGATTGTGTTCCGTATATATAACATAGCCGCCCTTCATATTATCATGCATATTAAGAAAATGCTTCACATCAAAGAAAAGCTGCAAGACCGCCTCCATATCAGAAAAAGTCCTGTGTCTTTCAAAAAATATCTGCATAGCTGACACAAGCCTTTCCAAAGTCACAGGAAATCTGCCGCAGTCGTCTAAAATGCGCACCGTATCACACTGCCTTTTCATACCAAGCATTTCCTTGTTGCATTTATCAAGCCAGCCGGAAAGCCGCTTGTCAACATTCTTAACCAGTCTCTTTACCTTTAAGAACTCCTCTTTCACAAGGACTGCGCTGTACATTTCTCTGCCCCTGTCCACAAGATTGTGCGCCTCGTCCACCAAAAACACATAATCTCCCTTTGCCCCGTCTGAAAAATAGCGTTTCAAAGAAACATTCGGATCAAACACATAATTATAATCGCATATAATTCCGTCGCACCAGTAAGAAATGTCAAGCGCCATCTCAAAAGGACAAACCTCATGCTTTACGGCATATTCCGTAATACAATCCCTGTCTATAACATAATTATTAGAAATAACATCATATATAGCGTCATTTACCCTGTCATAATGCCCTTTTGCGTAAGGACAATCCACAGGATTACATTTTCTCTCATCACAAAGACACAGCTTATCCTTTGCTGTAAGAGTAACAGCCCTGAATTTAAGCCCATTATTCCTTAAAAGTTCAAATGTATCCTCTGCCACCTTTCTGGTTATGGTCTTAGAGGTCAGATAAAATATTTTGTCAAGCATACCCTGCCCCATTGCCGCCACAGATGGAAACACCGTAGACAAAGTCTTTCCAACACCTGTAGGAGCCTGTATATAAAGCGCCCGTCCCTGCTCTATGGACTTGTATACGCTGACAACGAGATTTCTCTGTCCCTTCCTATACTCAAATGGAAATTCAAGCCCCGCTATGGACTCCTGCCTGACCGCCCTCGCCTCAAATATAAAATCGCACCAGCGGTAAAATTCTCCCATAACCTTAAAAAACCAGCTTTTAATCTCATCAAAACTGTATTCTGTCTTGAAACGCTTTACCGCCTCAGTCTCAGGGTTGCAGTATGTAAGCTGGACAGCTATATTTTCCAAATTTTTTTGCAGTCCGTATATATATGCGTAGCATTTTGCCTGAGCCTCGTGTACATAAATGGGCTTTTCCATTTTTTCCACGTCGCACATAATAGTCTTTATCTCATCAATAGTTACATCTGACAAAGGCTCTCTGTTTCCGTCGCCGTCCTCGCTTAAATCGCATATAATTCCGTCGGCGCGGCCCTCAAGATGAACTGTGTAATTATTATTTTCAAGGTCAATTTTTAAGGACACCTCTGCATGATACAGCGCGCCCATACTTTTTTGTATTTTCCTGTGAAGCCTTGCACCCTCCTGCATAGCCTTGATAGAATCCCTGCCTGTTCCCGATTCAATGTCTCCGCTTCGGCATACAAACTCCACAAGATTTCTTATGGATATTTTTAAAACATTACCGTTTATTACATACATTTTTACTTATTCCTAATATCTGCGGCTTATCCCCATCATAATGCTGCTTACAATATTTAAAAGTCCGTCAATGGTAAAAAACAAGCCCACAATTCTGGTAAATAAAAGCCCCGTTCCAAATGGATTTATAAGAATTACAATTCCAAGAATAACCGAAACAAATGCAAATATAAGCACAGTCCACCATTTTGCAAAGGAATATTTTTTAAGATTGAAGCTGTCCTGAAGCTTGATAACTCCGCTGACCACCATAACTATCCCCACAGTCACAGGAAGTATTGATATTATAACTGCAGGCTTAAATATAATTACCATTCCAAATACCAGCAAAAGTATTGGCAATATAAAATTCGGCTCTACATAATAACGCTTTTTGTCCCCGATAAAATATTTTATAAGGGTAGCAATGGAATAAATAAGGCACAGCGCACCCACTGCAAAGCATATAATACTCGTCGACATTTCAGGCTTAATCAAAAGGCTCATTCCAAAAACCACATACGCAACCGCAATAACTATGTAACTGTTTTTAATCCTCTGATAAGCCGTTTTTCCGCTTTTTACCACCTCATTCTTTTTACCTGAACCAAACATATTCCGCCTCCTGCTTTATATTTATTATATATTTATAACCATACAAATATCACCTTAAATCAAGCGCTTCCATATTACATCTTCGCCTTATACAGATAGTTTCTCTCCTGCTTTCCAACCCTCTCAACGGCACCCACATAATTCAATATATTCAGCACCAGCTGAGCATGCTGCCTCCCAATGCCGCAGACCTTTGCAAACTGTGAGGACGTAAATTCATTTTCCAACTCATATGGCACAAACTGCAAATAGTCTTCCGGTCTTTCTATGGACACAATTTCAGTAATCCCCATAGGAACCTTGTCGTACTTATCCGAAGTTTTTCTGCCAACCTTTCTGCTTCTTGAGCTTAACCTGTACTCCTCCACGTCCATAAATACAAGAATAATGCTTAAATCCTCGCATTTAAGATACTGCTTAATCCTATACAGTTCAATAAACGCGTCGTAAACGCTGCAATGTCTTGGAGATTTTCTTCTTGATAGAATCTCACCGCTTTTTTCATCAAACCGCGAAATCCATGTGTTAGATGCCATTGGATAAACCACCGTCACCGGATAATGGTTTAAAAATACCGCCAATTTTTCCCTCAGCCTGTAAAAACCTCTTGTCTGTATCTCTATAATTCCCTTTTCGTTATAAATATCCGCAAAATAGCCGTCCAGCGCCACTTCATGATTGTCGTCATCCGGTTCAAAATAGTATTTAAGAATACCATGCACATTTTTTTCCGACAACGTGCCTATCCCCATAGCATTATGGCTTTTACCTACAATCCTGTCCCTTGCAGCCAAAAAACGCTCGTTATCTATGTATTCCATAAATTTCCTCTAACAATATCACATATCAGCGCAGGCTCTGCCCGTCTAAATATGCCTGTAATTAATCTTCATTATACATCTTATGCGGTTGTAAATCAAGGTCAGGGTTTAAGGCCCGGCTTAATGACAAACTGCTATCGCATAAAAATCCTCCGCCGGAACGCCTATCTTTGTCCGAACGGAGGATTAATCAATTAATATACTGCAACAATCAGCTTTAGTTCAGGTTTTTTTCACAAATTCTATTCTGCATTTTGGGCATTTGATGCTTATTTTTCCTTTATGCTTTGGAACCCTTATTTTCTGACCGCAGCCCGGACATTTGAATATCTTATGGGTTTTCGAGTCCCTGAACCTTGCCCTGAATTGGTTAAACCTTGCAATAATTCTATATCTTACCTTCAGATATGCCTGATTTTCTGCATACCGCTTTGATACATTTTTTGAAAATGTCCTGAAATATGCATATATCATAAGAATGACTGCCAGAGCATATAGGATTGAATTATTCGTAAACAGAGTTATTATTAACAAAAATAACGAAACATATATCAACATTCTCGACAGGTAATCCATTCCATATCTGCCCATCATAAATCTTGCTATTTTTTCCCGAAATTTAGACATATCCATCACCTTTCATTAATATATAAATACTCTATCACACCTGTTTTTAAAATCAATTAAAAATGTATAAAGAATTATAATATTAAACAAAATGTATCTATGCCTTCCGCTGCTATCCTATGGCAGTCATCCGGCGGCCGCCTGCCGGCAATACGGCAGCATTTATTCAACAGTCATATATACGTTTCCATCAAGGTCTTTCCAGTAAAAACGGTCGGTCAGCATAATATAGCTGTGAGGGCTGTTTTCCTTAGGAATAGATACCGAACCGGGATTAATCAGCGTGTAGCCGTCTTTTTTCTCACATTTTGGAATATGTGTATGTCCGCATAAAAGATATTCGCCCTCCTTTATGGCCGGAGTCTCCTTTTCTGTGAGCTTATGACCATGCACCAGTACCATTTCCCTGTCGTTTACGCATACATACGCCTGCTCGCAAAGCACGTTAAAATCAAGCACCATCTGGTCAACTTCTGTGTCGCAGTTTCCCCTGACGCATATTATCTCGTTGCGCATAGGATTAAGCATAGCAATAACCTCCTTTGGCGCATACTCCTTCGGCAAATCATTTCTCGGTCCATGATAGAGAATATCGCCAAGCAGAATAAGCATCTCCGCCTGCTCCTCCTTATATCTTTCAAGCAGTTGTCTGCAATAAGCTGCAGAACCGTGTATATCTGACGCAATCATTATCTTTTTCATCATTTCAAATGTTCCTTTAATTTTAGCTTTTTAAAAAACCATAAAATGTAATATGTCAATATTATATTTATCGGAAGCTGAACCATATTTTTTATAAACCTTGACGAAAAATAGAACCAAAATCCCTTCCCGTACATAATTGTACACCACAGCGTTCCCAAAAACACATTTACAAAAAGCGTGTCCACTGTAAGCACTATAATACAACGCAGCCAGAATTTCCAATCAAATGCCTTAACAGGATATTTATTGTAAAAAAACATTCCGTATATCATACATGCAAGCGCCGCATTAAGAGTCCAGCCCGGAAAAAATGCGCCCGAAGGCTTAATTATAAACTGCACCAAATCACCTGCGCCGCCGCACACAAAGCCCATAACAGGGCCAAACATAGCGCCTATCAATACATTTGCAAGAAATGACAGTGAAATTCTAAGGGACGGCGTCACCTGTACTGACAGAAAAAATGCCAGTACTGTATGTACCGCCACCAGCAGCGCCGCCGCTACCAGCGACTTCAAACTCTTAAACTCTCTCGCAGACGCTCCAAAATTTTCAAAAAATTTAATCATAAAAAATATCTCCTTTGCAGTAGCCCTTGCCCTACATAAGAGGTATTTATAATCGCATATCTTTCGCCTTTATAAGTACAATATGTAGCAGCGGGATGCGAACTTTGTACCGCAAGAAAACTTTTCGTCCGGGTGACAACTCCCTGTTCACCCGGCACTTAACGCACAAAATCCTACTCTGCCTGTCTATTCAAATTGTACCTATTATATATACGATTGCAACATTTGTAAAGTACTTTTTATTGTACATACCATATTCAATGCACAACATTTCGCACAGCCGCCTAAACGGCCGCGTCCTTCTTCCGTACACACAATCATCTTGCAACCCTTTGCACCGGCGGCACCTTGTACTTGGAAGAATAGCTTAAAAACTGCTGCAGCGAATTGGGAACCTTGTACATATCCAGCACCTTTTTCATAAACGCAATGGTAGATTTCTTATATTTCATATGAGTTATAACATATACTGCTGCTTCATCATTGTATATCTTGCCAAACTGCTTGGCAAATCTGGCAAACCTCACTTTATTCAGCCCTTCGATACCGTCGAAATTCTGCATAATCTCAAGCGCCTCAATAATTTTGGTATTCTCATAGGTAAGCTCAACATCAACCCGCTTAACATGAATATTTCCGACATTACAGGTATCTTTGGTGATAATATTGGAATAAAGCATAATTTCATCGCTTGCAATATCCGTAAGCCCATACTTGACATACAGTCTCTGCCCTATATACATTCCATTGTCATTATTCTCACCAAAAAAGTAATTAAGCATTACCTCTGCATTTCCGGCATCTGAAGCCTTACAGCCTATATCGTCCGCTGCATACAGCCCCTTGCCTACCCGCTTAAGGACTCCGTCCTTCGCCAGTCTTTCCATAGCCTTGAAAAACGCTGCTTCAGTCATTTTTGAAAATTCCTTTTCATACAACTGATTAGCAGAAACCACGCTTCCCTGCGGCAATTCTTCAAAATACTTAATAATCTTATCTCTGTATTTCATATCCCTTATCTTACAAAACAGATCTAACAGCCGGGTTGTCCGCCTGCCTTACCTGCAGCTTAAATTTAGTAATTAAATTTCTTCCAAATTCACTTCAACTGTGCTTTCAGTCTCCTTATCAGCACTCACCTTGTCTGCTGCCTCCTTAACCGTCTCTTTCACCGTCTCAGCTTCCGGCTTCACATCATCTGCAGCAGTCGTTTCCTGTCCGTCGTCAGCATTCTCACTATCAACCTCCGCCTCAGTCTGCGCCGCTTCAACCTCGTCAGTCACATCATCAGACGGCTCAATCACATCTTCAAAATCTCCGTCGTCGTCCACATAAAAATTAACAGGAAGCACCTCTACGCAGCTCATAAACGCCTTGCCTATTACATATACAGTGCTAATGCCTTCCTCGTCTGTATTCTCCACTCTGCTGTTTACGCAGCTCATAGCCGCCTCGACATCCATAGCCACATTAACGCCTTCCGGAAGTATAATCGTAAGATTGCTGAACTTACTTGTCAAATTAATATATACATCCTTCTCAAAGGTAGCAAGCCCCAAGTCAATAACTGTATTAGAAAGAACAGTTTTTACCTCGCAGCCTGTAAACTCCTCGTCCTCAACTTCAACAATCTTCTTATCCATTACAGCATTGTATTTCTTAACTTCTGCATCTACGCTCTCAGATTCTTCCTTAGAATATTCTTCTCTGACAGTCTTTAACTTGTCATAAGCCACCTTTCCTGCAACCGCAACTGCGCCAATACCAACAACTGCCTTTAACCAACCCTTTTTAGCCATAATATTACCTCCCTTTCATATAATCTCGTTCATTTGTAAAATACATTTATATTATTATATCACACAATATCCAACTAAATCAATGCGAATACACACATCCGCAATAATTTTGCCGATACAACTCATATTCTTTAGACAGCTCTATTGAACGCTTATAGCCCTCTCTTTTCTTAAAATCCGACAACAGATAAGGAACCTCATACATTTCACCCAGCTCCCACCCAATCTCGTTAAGCTTTGCGCTGTTTTTCAGAGGGCTTATGGTAAGAGTTGTCGTAAAGTAATCATATCCAAGAGACTTTGCCAGCTTCGCCGTCTCCTCCAGCCGGAGCCTGTAACAAATAAAACACCTCTCCCCGCCCTCAGGACACTTTTCATATCCTTTTACTGCTTCAAGGAAATGCTTCGTCTCATAGTCTCCCTCTATAAAATCCACTTTGTGTTTTGCAGGAAACTCCCTTATAAATCTCTGCTGCTCCGAGACTCTCTTGCGGTACTCCTCCTCCACAGATATATTGGGATTAAAGTAAAATACCGTAATCTCAAAATATTGCGACAAATATTCTATACAGTAACTGCTGCATGGAGCGCAGCAGCTATGCAGCAAAAGCCGCGGAACTTCACCCGCGGCCTGTATTTGTTCAAGTTTATGCTCTAATTCTTTTTGAAAATTTCTTTTATCAAATGTAACTGCCATTATTATACCTCCGCATATCGCAAGCCAGGCTTGCGATACTGCCTAAATAAGCAGTTTGAAAGTTTACTTTCAAACTTTCTCACTCAGCAACAATTTCTTCAAGAGCGTCAAACAGCTTATCCATCTGCTCGTCAGTTCCGATTGTTATTCTGAGATAATCGTCAATCATAGGCTGATTGAAATATCTGACAAATATTTTTCTGTTCCTAAGCTCCTCAAATATCTTCTTTGCCGGAACCCTGATGTGTGTTGCAAATATAAAATTAGTTTTAGACTCGGGAAATGTAAATCCAAGCTCTGCCAGTTTTTTTGCAGAACGCTCCCTTGTATTAATTATCTTATCCACGCACTCCCTGAAATATTCTTCGTCCTTCATAGCCTCAACACCATAAACAATCGAAGTTTGGTTCATGGTGTATGAATTATATGAAAATTTTACATCATTTAACGCCTTGATAAGTTCGGCATTTCCCATAGCATAGCCAATTCTCATCCCTGCCATAGAACGTGACTTTGAATAGGTCTGGACTACCAGCAGATTGTCATATTTATCAATAAGCTTATAAGCGGACTGTCCGCCAAAATCAATATACGCCTCGTCAACTATAACCACCGACTCCTGATTGCTGCGTATTATATCCTCCACCTTTTCAAGCTCCATATAAATTGATGTAGGCGCGTTAGGATTAGGAAATATAATTCCCCCATTAGTTCTTTTAAAGCTTTCAGGAATTATATTGAAGTTTTCGTCAACATCCACCTTCTCATACTTTATACCAAACAACTCAGCCCATACGCTGTAAAATGAGTAAGAAATGTTAGGAAAAAGCACAGGCTTTTCCGAGTTAAAAAATGTAAGAAATGACATGGCTATTACATCATCCGAGCCAACTCCCACAAAAATCTGATTCTTATTCAAACCATATCTTTCGGCTATGGCTTCTGCCAGCACAGCCGCCTCCGGGTCCGGATAGAGCCTCAGCCTGTCGTAATCAAATTCTTTTGCTGCCTCTACAACCTTCGGCGACGGCGGATAAGGATTTTCATTAGTGTTCAACTTAACTACATCCGCTGCCTTTGGCTGCTCTCCCGGAACATACGGTTCTACTCTTCTTATATTACTCTCCCAAGCTTTCATAACATTTCCTCCAAGATTCTGTTTTAATATGTTTTTCAACAATTCCATATTTTTTCAATCTCAACATGCCTGTCAGCACATACGACGTTATACATTTCTTATATAATTCGTAAGAAATTCCAGCGCCGCCCCGCTGTCTGCCTGTAACGGCGTGCATTTTGCAAGCGAACAGTAAGAACCGTCCGTATCAAATGCATATTTCTGCGAAAGCCTTTTCCTTATATCCTGCATATAAGGCTCAAGATACCTCGAAACAGGACCTCCGACTATAACCTCGCTGTCGCTCATTATATACAGATTATTAATGCCCGTCGTCAAATCGTCAAGATAAGAGTCGAATAAATTCTCATATACCATATTTCCGGCTTCCAGCTCCTTGAAAAAATATTCCAAAGTAACCCCTAATTCTGTAGAAAGGCATCTGGAAGATACATAGCTCTCAAAGCAGCCCTTTTTGCCGCAGAAACACTGCTTGCCGCCCGGATGAATAGTCATATGTCCAAACTCTCCGTAACAGTTATTTTTTCCGGTTCTTATCCGCTCATTGTCAAGATATGAGCCGCCGACGCCATGGTTAAGCATAAGATACAGTTTTCCCTCAACAACTCTGTCATGTGAAGCCTTAAAGCGCCCTAAATCCTGTGCTTCCTCATTTCTTCTGCAATTCCACCAGTACTCTGCAAAGGCATTAGCTCTGGCGTCATTGTAAGAAATGCATGGATATGGGATATAATCTGTAACCTCTTTTATAAAGTAGCCATGAAGCCCAAGTGTCGGCGCAGATACTATAACCCTATGCTCGCTGTCAAACACTCCCGGAATTGTAATTCCAACTCCAAGCATAGATTGTTTAGGTATTTTACATTCCTTTATAACCTTTTTCACTGCGTCGGCAATCTTTTTACCACTGTCGTCGCCGCTCTTTAGGATTATATCTTTATTGATGACCTTTATAATATCACCAACAAGATTTACAACTGCAATCTGTATGCCATTGTCAAATATATTAACGCTGACCGCATATTTTGCTCCGGCATTTATAGTTATAATCTGTGCCTTTCTTCCGCCTGTGGACGCAAAACTCCCCTCAAAAGTGATAAGACCTTCCTCCATAAGCAATTTAAGGTTTTGATTTACAGTAGGCAGGGAAAGCTGCAAAATATCAGCTATTTCCTGCCTTGAAATTCTTCCGGCATAATGAATAAGCCTGAATACTCTATTTTTATTATAACGTTTAACATCAGTGGTGGTGATTTTTTCAACCTTAGTCATATAATATAAGCCTCCATCGTCCGGTTACAATATCGGCAAGCCTAAACCAGTCAATACACGCTCTGCGAGTTTTGCCGGTTCGCATGCGGCGGCAAATGGAAATGTAAACATTTCCGCCTGCCTTATGCCTTTGCGCAAATTAAAATTTACTCACCGAAAACCGCCCTGTAATCTTTCTGAAATTTCTCAATTCCTGCATCTGTGAGAGGATGATGAACCATCTGCTCAATAACCTTGTATGGTACAGTAGCAATGTCAGCGCCTGCAAGGGCACAGTCTGTAATATGTATAGGATTTCTTACGCTGGCGCAAATAATTTCTGTCTGAATATCATAATTTGAGAATATCTCAACTATATCGCTTATAAGATTAATGCCCGGCTGAGATATATCGTCAAGTCTTCCGAGGAATGGCGATACATACGCAGCTCCTGCTCTTGCTGCCAGCAATGCCTGATTTGCAGAAAATATAAGCGTAACATTTACCTTTATTCCCTCGCCCGAAAGAACCTTTGTGGCCTTTAAGCCTTCTACTGTCATAGGAATCTTTACAACCATATTAGGATGTATCTTTGCTATCTGCCTTCCCTCAGCAATCATACCCTCAGCGTCAACTGTAGTTGCCTTTACCTCTCCGCTTATAGGTCCGTCAACAATCTCTGTAATTTCCTTTATTACTTCGTTAAAATCTCTTCCCTCCTTAGCAATAAGCGACGGATTTGTTGTAACGCCGCATATTACTCCCATATCGTTTGCTTTCCTGATATCCTCTACGTTAGCTGTGTCAATAAAAAATTTCATTTTAAATTTCCTCCATATATTCTATGGGGCGCTTTAAAAAATTTCGCCCATTATTATATAACTATTTTGTCATTTCGGCAAATACTTGTTTTAATGCCGGATAAATCAACTTAAACTGCCTGTATTTATCTTCATATCTGGCTGCAATATCCGGTTCAGGTTCAACAACCTCTACAACCTTTACAATATTTTCTGCCGCCTCCTTAACGCTTGAATATCTTCCTGTTCCAACTGCCGCCAGCATAGCCGCACCCAGAGCCGGACCTTCCTCCGTCTCAAGCACGCATACCTTTATGTTCAGAACATTTGCAATAATCCTTCGCCAAAGAGGACTTTTTGCGCCGCCGCCGCATATTTTTGTCTCTGTGACATTTATACCAAGCCTCTTTGCCACCTCAAAGGAATCCCTTATGGCAAATGCCACGCCCTCCAATACAGCCTGCGTCATATCACTTCTGACGGTGTCCATTGTCATTCCCGTAAATGTTGCGCGGGCTGACGGGTCATTGTGCGGAGACCGCTCGCCCATAAGGTACGGCAGATAAAATACTCTGTTATTGCCCAGCTTTCCATCCGTAATATCCGCCTGTTCATTTGCATATTCTTCAGTTCCGATTATGTCGTCCATCCACCATTTGTTGCAGGACGCTGCGCTTAACATACAGCCCATAAGATGATAGCTTCCGTCGGCGTGGTCGAAGGAATGAAGCGCATTATTGTCATCCACGCCAAATTCCCTGCTTGATATAAATATGGTTCCGCTGGTTCCAAGCGAAATATTGCATGCTCCGTCTCCAACGGTTCCCGTGCCTACCGCTGCCGCCGCATTATCTCCTGCTCCGGCAATAACCTTAACATCTGTGGTAAGACCAAGCTCCTGCGCCGCCTCCTTCGTAAGCTTCCCTACGCACTCATAGCTCTCAAAAATCCTTGCCATATATTCTTTCGGAATACCGCATATATCAAGCATTTCCTCAGACCAGCAGCGATTTTTCACATCAAACAGCAGCATACCCGAAGCGTCAGAAACATCCGTACAATGCACGCCGCTCAATCTATAAGCAAGATAATCCTTCGGAAGCATAATCTTTCTTATTTTTGCAAAATTCTTCGGTTCATTTTCCTTTACCCAGAGCAGCTTAGGCGCTGTAAAACCTGCAAATGCAATGTTGGCAGTGTATTTTGCCAGCTTATCTTTTCCTATCACATTGTTAAGATAATCGCACTCCTTAGTAGTTCTTCCGTCATTCCAAAGAATTGCAGGTCTTATAACTTCATCATTTTCATCCAGTATAACAAGACCATGCATCTGACCGCCAAAGCTTATTCCTGCGACCTGACGGCTGTCAATGTCTGTAACCAGCTCTCTTATTCCCTCAGCCGACTTTTCGTACCAGTCATAAGGATTTTGCTCAGACCAGCCCGGCTTAGGAAAGCTCAAAGGATACTCCTTAGAAACGGTCTTTACTACCTTTCCGTCCTCCTGCATAAGAATAAGCTTAACCGCAGAAGTTCCCAAATCAACACCTATGTAATACATGTGCCACCTCTCCTTATGCAAATGGATTTTCGGTCTTGTAAAGCATACCCTCAGGCTGGTTAAATCCAATTTCTTCTATGCCGAGATACTTAAACACCTCAAATATCTGCCTGCCGAAATGTCCGAAAGCAACAGCCCCATGATGAGGGAAGCCCTTCTCTATAAGAACATGTCTGTAAAATCTTCCCATCTGCGGAATAGCAAATATTCCTATTGCACCAAATGAACGCGTCGCTACAGGAAGGACTTCGCCCTGAGCGATATAAGCCGTAAGCTGTGCGTCCGCTGTACTCTGCAGTCTGAAAAATGTAATCTCACCGGGAACAATATCTCCTTCAAGCGTTCCGTTTGTAACCTCCTCAGGAAGGGAACGCGCCATAATCATCTGATTTTTCATCTCGCAGAATGAAAGCTTGCAAGAAGCAGTATTGCCACAGTGGAAGCCCATAAACGTATCCTTGTGGGTATATGGGAATTTGCCCTCAATATCCTGCTTGTATATATCAGCAGGCACTGAATTATTAATATCAAGAAGCGTAACAACGTCCTGACTTACAACTGTTCCGATAAACTCGCTTAACGCACCATATATGTCAACCTCGCACGATACAGGTATTCCCATAGCTGTAAGCCTTGAATTTACATAACAGGGAACAAAGCCAAACTGCGTCTGGAATGCAGGCCAGCATTTTCCGGCTATTGCAACATATTTTCTTGAACCCTTGTGAGCTTCTATCCAGTCTAAAAGGGTCAACTCATATTGAGCAAGCTTAGACAATATTTCAGGCTTTTTATTGCCTGCACCAAGCTCCTCCTCCATGCTCTTTACAACCTCAGGAATTCTCTCATCCCCTGCGTGGTTGTTAAATGCCTCAAACAAATCCAGCTCAGAATTTTCTTCAATCTCAACGCCCAAATTATAAAGCTGTTTAATCGGCGCATTACATGCGAGGAAATTGGAAGGACGAGGTCCAAAACTTATAATCTTAAGATTTTCAAGGGCATAAACCACGCGGGCAACCGGAAGAAATTCGTGAATCATATCCGCACATTCCTCAGCAGTTCCAACCGGATACTCAGGTATGTACGCCCCGACATTGCGCAGCTTCAAATTATAGCTCGCATTGAGCATACCGCAGTAGGCGTCGCCTCTGCCCTGTACAAGTCCGCCATTTTCTGAGGTTTCCTCCGCTGCTGCTACAAACATCTTAGGTCCGTCAAAGTATTTTGCAAGCATGGTTTCTGATATCTCCGGGCCAAAATTTCCAAGATATACACAAAGGGCGTTACAGCCTGCTTTCTTTACATTCTCAAGCGCCTGAATCATATGTATTTCACTCTCAACGATACATATAGGACATTCATAAATATCCTTGTCGCCATACTTTTCCCTGTAAGCCTTTACAAGGTTCTGCCTTCTTGTAACCGACAGCGATTCAGGGAAACAGTCTCTGCTCACTGCCACAATTCCTACTTTTACTTCAGGTGTATTATTCATAATATATTCCTCCATAAATAATTATTATCTTTTTTATTCAAAGCTGCATATATTCTCACCGATAAGCCCACAGTATGCGCCATCTATACCTGCATTCGGGTGAGCGATAAGCCACTTGTTTGTGGCAGCCAGCAGTCTTTCCTCCGATATGCAGCCTTTGTCCCGGCAGAGCTTTTCCGCCGCCTGTTCCCGGCTGCTATCTGTTGTTGGTCTCAAATCATAGTTAGTTCCTTTCGGAAGCACAACCACGCACTTAAACCCTGCTCCGCCTACTCCGCAAGGCGCATAGTGAAGCGTTGTTGCATACATTTCTACCACTGTTCCCTTCGGCACTAGAAACGCTTCAACTTTGGAAGTGTCATATGTATAAGCTTCTCCGATATCCTGCTGTCTGCCAAGCAGTAATACCATATCCGTAACAGCCACATTTATCTCTGAACTTCTATGGTACTCCAAAGCATTGAGATACCGGTTGTGTCCATTGCAGTAGCCAATCTGCACAGGCATCTGTCCATAAACGCCATCAGACATAGCACCATATACATCAAGTCTCTCAAGCCCCTCGTCTGACGGAACATAAATTACATCCTCCGGCATCGGAGTGCGTTCCATTTCTTCTAAAAGCCCGCTTACGTCAAGCCCTTGCAAAACTCTGCCGTAAACCTTAAAACCATCTTCCAATACACTCTTAATCTCCATACTAACCTCCATTCCGGAGCGTTAGCGACGAGGCGAAGAGAAATCCGCGAAGGCGGTTTCTATTCTGCCAGCAGAGCTATTTGTGACGCTCCGGCACAAATAGCCGTGTGAAAAATAAGCTATCAAGCTTATTTTTCACACTAACCTCCATTTCAGCAACTTTTAGAAACATCATTTACAAAAGTTGTTTTTATTGTACCACTTAAGCCTATACATTTCAATATTCAAATTGCCAAGTTTATTAAATAATTATCAAAATTGGCAGAAACAAAAAAACACCCAAACGCCGCCTTTAAAGAACTGCGTTTGAGTGAACATTTATATACACAATCTACATCATCTGCCATTTAAACTCTATAAATCCAAAAACCCTAGACAGCCATCATAACCAAATCAATAATAATACCTGCAGCCGCGCCGATAAGGTACAAAAGTCCTACAATCTTTATATTTTCCCTGCGGTTACTGTTTTCCTTAAAGAGAACAATTATACCAACACCCGAACCTGCAAGCAGTCCTGCCATAGTTGCGCCTATCGACATTACTCCGTTTACATAAAGCTGCGTAAGTACCACCGAAGCCGCACAGTTTGGAATAAGCCCCACCAGCGTAGCAATCATCGGTCCGATAACAGGTCTGTTAAGTATAATGTTTCCAAGAGTATCCTCGCCGATATAATAAATCACCACATTTAAGGCAAGAGTTATAAGCAGGATATACACATAAATCACCGCTGTATGCCTTAGAGCCGATAAAAATATGCTCTTCTCGCAGTTACAGTGATCATGCTCGCACATATGCCCTATTTTGTCAGAAATATCCTCTCTGCCCTTATTTTTTCTCATAAGAAAATCTATGGCAAAGCCTGCCGCCATACCAATTATAACCTTGCAGCCCACCAGCGCAAAAATTGTAACAGGGCTGATTTTTTCAGATATAAGCACGGGAAGCATCTCATCGGAGGTTGAGAGATATATGGCTATAAGTGTTCCCAGCGTGATTACCCTTCCCGCATAGAGATTAGAGGCAGCCGCAGAAAATCCGCACTGTGGAAATGCGCCGAGAAGCGCTCCCAAAAACGGTCCCGCCTTTCCCGAATTTTTGACAATCTGCTTAGTTTTTGCACTGGTCTTATGCTCAAGAAACTCCATAGCAAGATAAGTCAAAAATAAAAATGGTATTAATTTAACTGAATCTATAAATGCATCTTCTATAATTTCCCACATTTACTTACTCCTTCTTCTTCTCAAACAGTGTTTTATATTTTTCTTCACCGTCAAATATCGCTCTGACACGCTCCGACTTCTTCATCAGACACTTCACAATAATATAAGCTGCGATACCATAAATACTTCCAAGCACTACGCTTGCCAGCACATCCGTAGGATAATGCACCGTAAGATATAACCTCGACAAGGATATAAGCGACGCCAGCACCAGCGCAAAAAAACCATCCTTTTTATACCACATAAAAATTGCCACCGCCGCCGCAAATGAAGCAGAAGTATGTCCAGACGGAAACGACCAGTCGTCAATTCCCGCAAATACATCAAAGAGACTTTCAAACGTAGCGTCTGCCACAAACGGTCTTATTCTGTGAAACATATTTTTCATAACCAGATTGCACATTATAAGAGATAAGATAAGCCCCACAGCCACAGTCAGTCCTGCCTTTCTATACTTCTTAGGAAAAACCGTAAGCATAGCCAGCGCCAGAAGAATCCACACAAGCCCTGCATTTCCCAGACATGTAATAACATACATTATGTAATTCAATATTGGTGTATGAAGCGATTCAAACCAATGTAATATTTCTAATTCCATATTCTAAATCTCCACATAAATATATTTCTGTTTGCACATGAAGTATATTCTATATTATTTACTGAATTTTTTAAAGTAAAAATTAAATATTTTTTTGTTTAACCTATTTTTTACCCGCTTTTAATTTTGGCTCATTATTGCCAGAACAACAGAATTATGCTATTTTATAACAATAGTTATATTTTAATATTTTTTTAATAATCTATTAATAAACAAGGAGAATCATAAATATATGCTTGATTTTATTAATGACCTGCTTACTACTATTGATGACTTTGTATGGAATATCCCCCTTATAGTTTTAATTCTATCTGTCGGCATTTTTATGACTATAAGGCTCAAGGGGCTGCAAATAACAAAACTTAGACTTGCAGTTAAATATATGCTTTCCACTGAGAAAAAAGGCGAGGGCGAAATGTCAGGATTTGCCGCATTGTGTACGGCATTGTCTGCAACCATCGGAACAGGGAATATTGTCGGCGTTGCAACAGCTATCGTTGCAGGCGGCCCCGGGGCTATGTTCTGGATGTGGGTTGCCGCAATCGTCGGAACCGTAACAAAATACTCTGAGTGCCTTCTGGCTGTTAAATACCGGGTTGTCAAGCCTGATGGGCACATTATCGGCGGTCCTTTTTATTACATAGAAAACGGAATGGGTAAGAAGTTCAAATGGCTTGCAAAAATATTTGCTTTCTTTGGCATTGGCGTCGGACTTCTCGGTATTGGAACATTTACACAGATTAACGGTATTACCAGCGCAATCAACAATTTCTTTGACGCTGACAACAGCTGGACCATAACGCTTTTTGGACGTACATATTCATGGACTGTAATTATTGCAGGAATTATTCTTACACTATGCACTGCCCTTGTGCTTATCGGCGGCATTAAAAGAATATCCTCGGTTGCCCAGGTTGTAGTACCGTTTATGGCAGTTACATATGTGGGTGCAGCCCTGCTTATACTTATTATGAATTTTTCAAAAATTCCTGCTGCCTTTAGCATTATTATTAAAGACGCTTTCGGACTTCGCGCAGCAGCGGGAGGTGCGCTTGGCTCTATGATGATTGCCATGCAGATGGGAGTTGCCAGAGGCATTTTTTCCAACGAAGCAGGATTGGGAAGCGCTCCTATTGCAGCTGCGGCTGCCTGCACAGACGAACCTGTACAGCAAGGACTTATTTCTATGATGGGAACAGTTATCGACACTATCATCATATGTACTATGACCGGTCTTTCAATAGTATTAACAGGAGCGTGGGATATGGGGCTTGAAGGTGTTGCCGTAACCGCAAAGGCATTTGAAATAGGACTTCCGTTTCCAAGCTCAGTATCATCATTTATACTTATGCTCTGCCTCGTATTTTTTGCCTTTACTACAATTCTTGGCTGGAACTACTACAGCGAGCGCTGCCTTGAGTATCTTTCAAACGGAAATGAAAAAATGGTGAAAGGCTACAGATGGCTCTACATATTCTGCGTATTTATCGGTCCATTTATGACCGTATCCGCCGTTTGGACCATCGCCGACATTTTCAACGGTCTTATGGCAATACCTAATCTTATTGCCATAGTTGCGTTAAATAGTGTTGTGGTGGCGGAAACCAGAAAATATTTTAATAAAAAGAAGAAATGAAACAGCGTTATTAATGTGCAGAACCGATTATTTTTTAGGTTCTGCACATTTCTGTAACATACGGATATTAATTTCTTTCCAAATTTTCCAGGCAAACCTTTCGGCTTCAGCGGGTTCATATAGCTAAGATTTAATACATTTTGAAATCCTTCTTATTCGTAGCACTTTATCCTTGCATTACAGCAGTCCCACTGCCTGCTTCGCCAGACGGTCAGCCTCCTCGTTGCCCTCTACTCCTGAATGTCCTTTCACTTTCACAAAATTAAGTTTAATTTTGTCCTTCACTGACTGTACATATTCATAATAGGCAACAGTACCTTTTTTATTGCGTTTCCACTCTCCCACAGCCCACATTTCAATTCCGCTGTAATCATAATATATGTCAAGAGACGTAAGCCCTAATTCTATAGCTTTTTCTATAGCTGCCATGCTTCCGAGAACTTCACCTGCCACATTGCGCATGGACGCCATTTCAGCGTCATTTCCACAGCCGCTTATAACTTCACGAAATTCTCCATACTGTACAAATCCGCCGTAACCGTAAACTCCGGTAGCCGCGTTAAAAGAACCATCCACAAATGAAAATGCCCCTGATTTAGCACTTTCCTTTCCTTCTACTGTAGCCTGCATATTTTCATCTTTTGCCATGTAAGCCTGCGCATTTGCATCTCTTTCTATGTAAGCCTGAGTATTTACATTTCTATCCATGTAAGCCTGCGCCTCCGCAAGGGTTGGAAAGCTCTTGTATTCCGCCCCCGACACGCCATGAACCATAGCCCTGCACTCGTCCCATGTTCTGTATATTCCCGGTTTAATTCCATTTCTAACTGCATAAAATTTTGCCGCCATTTATACTCCCTCTGCTAAAATCTAATAAACTCTTATTATTCCGGCAATTTCTTTCACAACAGACATTCCCTTAAAAATTGACAATGCGTCGTTAAAATTGCGCTCCTCAACCTCGTCTGTGATAATAACCAGCTCTGCTATTCCGTTCTTACGGCTCTTCTGCACAACCTGAGCAATACATACGTCATTGTTGCCAAGAACGCTTGAAATGTTTGCAAGAACACCCGGCTTATCTGCTGCCTTGATACGCATAAAAAATTTGCTGCTTGTATCCTCAATATTTTTAACCTTAAGCTCCTTATAACAGCTGCAGCCGACCCTGCCGCAGCAACCATGAACAATATTCCGCATAACGTCAACCACGTCGCCCATTACCGCGCTGGCTGTCGGAAGCTGTCCTGCGCCTCTGCCCATAAACATAGCGTCGTCCATAGCATCCGCATGCACAAATACCGCGTTAAATGCGTCTCTGACCCCGGCAAGAGGATGGCTTTCCTCAATAAGCATAGGATGTACCTTGACCTCGATACCTTCAGGCGTATTTCTTGCAACGCCGAGCAGCTTGATTACATAACCAAATTCCTTAGCGTAACGTATATCGTCAGCAGTAATTTTAGTTATGCCCTCCGTATAAACCTGTGAAAATGTAACTCTTGAGTTAAATGCCAGCGACGCCATAATTGCAATTTTTCGCCCTGCGTCATAGCCCTCAACATCCGCTGTAGGGTCTGCCTCTGCATAACCAAGTTCAGTAGCCTTTGCAAGCGCATGTGAATAATCCATACCGCTCTCTGTCATTTTTGTAAGTATGTAGTTGGTCGTGCCATTTACAATTCCCATTACCTCAGAAATGTGATTTCCAGCCATACTCTGCTTCAACGGTCTTATAATTGGAATAGCTCCAGCCACAGCCGCCTCAAACTGCAAATCACAGCCCGCCCTGCCGGCCGCGCCCATAACCTCAGCGCCGCACTCCGCAAGCAAATCCTTATTGGCTGTAACAACCTGTTTTCCTGCGCTAAGAGCCTCTATAACATATTTTTTCGCAGGCTTTGTTCCGCCCATAAGCTCTATAACAATGTCAATATCTTCATCTCCGATAATATCTTCCCATTTATCTGTAAGCAATGCAGAATCTATACCCTCTCTTGTCTTGTTGAGATTTCTGACAAGCACCTTCTTTATCTCTAATCTTGCTCCTGTCTTATTTTCCATTTCATCTTCCATAGACTTTGCAAGCTTGTACACACCTGTTCCTACTGTTCCGGCGCCAAGTATTGCCGCCTTAATAACTTTATTTTCCATACCAATCTCCTGTAATTTATTTTTCATTTTAAATCAATAACCATATTAAATGCAGCCTGCAAACACATTTCTCTGCCCGCTTCAGCTTACTTTCGCTAATTATATCATTACAGGCATTTATTTTCCAGTTATATTTGCAGAATACAATTTTCTCAACCACTTGCCAAAATGCAGTTCAAAAAATATGTTGCTCCTTATGCAATTTTGAAAAAAATAAGAACTTGTCATTTGGGATTGAGCATACTTATATTAAAAAAGTCTTTACGAACAAATGTTTGTATGTTATTATTAATAAAACAAATGTTCGGCGTTGTGAATAATCACATTGTCATCATTTTATCAGGAAGACAGATAATTCCTTACCGGGTGTAAGGGCTATCAGTCATATTTATGTTGAAGCAGATTGGAGTACCGCTATGATTATTCAAAATGATATGAGCCTTATGGATAAATTAACTATTCTTTCAGATGCCGCTAAGTACGATGCTGCCTGTACCTCCAGCGGTGTTGACAGACATAACAACAGCAAGGGTATCGGCAACACTGTATCCTGTGGTATCTGCCACAGCTTCGCCGCCGACGGCAGATGTATTTCCCTGCTGAAAATCCTTATGACCAACGAGTGCATATTTGACTGTAAGTACTGCATCAACCGTTCTTCCAACGACGTTGTACGCACTACGTTTACCCCTGAAGAAATCTGCACTCTCACCATTGAATTTTACCGCCGCAACTATATAGAAGGGCTTTTCTTAAGCTCAGGTATTATCCAAAGCCCCGACCACACCATGAAGCTTATGACCGAAACTGCCATTCTCCTTCGCACAAAATACAATTTCGGCGGATACATTCATATGAAAGGAATCCCCGGCGCGTCAGCAGACCTAATTGAAACCCTCGGCTGGTATGTTGACCGTATGAGTATTAACCTGGAGCTTCCAACCGCAGATTCACTGAAAAAGCTTGCGCCCCACAAGTCGAGGAAAAATATTTTAACTCCTATGAGGCAGATTCAAAAAGGCATTCTGAGTAACAGTATGCCTTATAGAATTGAAACGGCCGAAAGTACCTCAAATAATTACAGCAATAATTTTGCCGGCAATTTTTACAACAGCTCTGACAACCGGGATTTTTTCGGCAAAACTTCCAGCGGAATTACGGACGACAGAATGCATTCCCCTAGCGGTATTACAACGGACAGACTGCCTTCGCCTAACGGCAAAATTTTAGGGCACCCCTCCGAGTCCCACCTTTCCATATCCCGCCATAACAAGTATTTTGTTCCGGCAGGGCAAAGCACTCAGATGATTATAGGTGCCACACCTGAGACTGATTATCATATCGTAACTGTAGCTGAAGCCCTATATAATAATTACAATCTGAAGCGTGTATTTTATTCTGCATTTATTAACGTAAATAAAGACTCTTCGCTTCCTTTGCAGGAAGATGGAAAAGGTGTTCCCCTGCTTCGTGAACACCGGCTTTATCAGGCAGACTGGCTTTTGCGTTTTTATGGTTTTACATCAGGCGAGCTTCTTTCTGAGGCTCATCCAAATTTTAACGTACTCCTAGACCCAAAATGCGACTGGGCAATACAGCACCTTGAACTTTTTCCTGTAGAGATTAACCGCGCTGACTATAATATGCTTCTGAGAGTTCCCGGAATCGGTGTTAAATCAGCCAAACGCATAGTCAATGCCAGACGCATGGCTGCACTGAATTTTGACGATTTAAAAAAGCTCGGCGTTGTTCTTAAACGCGCCCTCTATTTTATAACCTGCAGCGGACGTATGATGTATCCTGTAAAGATTGAACAGGATTACATTGCCAATGCCCTTATTGGAGATGACCGGCGCAAAATATTTGAAATTGAACAGCACAACAGCTATAAACAACTGTCATTATTTGACGACTGCAATTTTGGCACGCAATCCGGTGCTATCATGTAAATTTAAACATACCTCAGCAAAACATATCCCACAAACCCGGTGCATGTTACAGAAAGGACACAGATCTATGGACAACTCGCATATTATAGCTTCAACTAACGGTACCAACTCCCCCTCAAACACAACTATCTATCTTTGCGACGATTCTGTTGAGGGTATATTTACAGCCATATATAAGGCTTGGGAAGCCGGTACTTCTCACACTGATGTACGAGTCAGAGACAATTCCTCATTTTCTTTTTTTGAAGATTATATTGAAGTTGAGATTGACAAGGCTCTGTCCGAAAAGGTCGCTTCCTCAATACTGCGGAAATTGTCCTTTGAAGTCTACATAAATGTTTACTATGCCTGCCTTTCCGATGATGAAAACAAGGCATCCTATATTTATCATTTCCTGCAGAAAGCCTTTAAATGCGGCAGTACCATTATGAACAAGCTGCAGGATGATGATGTCAACCGCATATACAAGCTGAGGCGTGCAGTAGGCAATGAGGCCGGACACTACAGGGAATTTATACGTTTTGAAGAATTGGAAAACGGCGTTCTTGCAGGGCGCATTGAACCAAAATATAATATTGTCCCGCTCATTACAGACTATTTTGCAGACCGTATGCACAACGAACACTGGATTATTCTTGACACAAAAAGAAGCATATCCGCTGTACATGTTGCGTACAAGGGATATGCTTTCACAGACCAGATAACTGAAACCGACCTTTTAAACTTTTCAGGCTTGTCCAAAAAAGAGACTGATTTTCAAGCTCTTTGGAAACGTTTCTTTGATACTATTGCCATTGAAGAACGTATTAACCCTAAACTCCAGCGCAGTCTTATGCCGCTGCGCTTCAGAAAGTATATGAATGCCGAAAATACGCCTTCTTTTAGAGACCAAGCTCGCTGACAAGCTCCTCCTTAGTCCTGTAGCCAACAAGCGTCTTTATTATCTTGCCGTCCTGTATAAGAAGAAGAGTTGGTATGCTAGTAACCATAAACTGCTGCGCAAGCTCCATCTCCACAGAAGTATTGACCTTGCATACCTTTATGCTTGAATACTCCTCTGCAATTTCGTCAACTATTGGCGAAAGCATCTGGCATGGTCCGCACCACGCCGCCCAAAAATCAATAAGTACAGGAGTATTGCTCTCCATAACCTCATTTTTAAAATTGTTCTTTGTAATAACTGTTACTGCCATAATTATTCTCCTTTTATCTTTCTATTTATAGTTCTTCGGCTGCATACATTAGCACATTATCATTCTTCCTTAAAGGATTTGAAAATATTCAATCGACTTTCTATATCATAAGCATTATGCGAACCAATACAGCGCCCACAACGCCATAATTCTTTTCACCATTCACTTCCGCAACCAGAAAATAATCGCCCGCTCTGCCACAGTCTGAAATATATAATTGAAGCTCCGGCTTCTTTTCATAGTTACCAATTAATTCGTTTAGTTCCGCCAGTATCTGCTCTGTTTTCATAACCTTCACCAAACGTATATGTTCTTCAAAAATATACTTTTCCGCCCTTTTACAAATTCATTTTATTAGAATTTTTTCAAACACTATTAAGCACAACATTATTCCGGAACGGTTAGCGTAACCTGAGTTTTGCTCCATCCACACCGGGAAACTTTTGGTATCCATTGCGTATCAAATTGGAAAGCCCCATCTAAAAACGCCACATAATTAAAAGCCGATGATGGCACAGGTCCCCATTCAAATATATTTCCCGGAATCTCAAAATAAAAATCTCTGTCTGCGTAGATTCCGGCACACGAATCGCCTCTTGGATTTTTCCTGTCTACTGTTGATAAAAATAGCGGACAATTCTGATTTTTAGGAATTGCAAGACAAAATTCCTTATCTGTTTTTTCAGTAAGCCAAATCAAAAGATTTTGATAATGCCACAAATTCAAATAATGCGGAACATTTTCAAAATTAGGGAACTCTAAATAAACCCACGAATTATCGTCAGGTATAGATGTATAAAAGAAATCACATACAATCTGCTTTTTGTCTCCCGACGATATTGTTCCATATTCTTTCAAAAGTGTATCCAGCTCGGCAAAAGTAATATTATGTAAAAGCATTGCTTTTCGATATTCGGTTAAGTCCGGCCACCAGCCTTTTTCCGGTCTGTAGCCAGCCATATCCGGAGTAATTTTCTCTTTGCTTTCTTTTTTCTCTTTGTTCTTTTTTAACAATCCCATAATTAAATTTTTCCTTTGATTTTGATTCGTTTCACCCCTCATAGCATTTCTATAATTGTAGCGCTTCTATAATTACATCATCTCCACAATTACAGCACCTCAACAATTACAGCACCTCTACAAGCTCATACTCCCTTGTTCCAAATCCAAGCTCTGCCGCTGCCTCTACTGTAAGCACGCCGTTTCTTGACTCAATTCGCTCTATAAGATGATCCCTTCCCGGATCGTCAGAAGCATACACAAGGTCGAGACATGCCTGATCTATGGCTATAGGATCAAGTGAAGCCAGCACGCCTATATCCTGCATGCAAGGATCCTCGGCTACCGCACAGCAGTCGCAGTCTACGGACATATTTTTCATAACATTTATATAGGCTGTATTTCCTTTAAAATATTCAACCACTGAGCTTGCGGCGTCTGCCATTGATTTAAGGAACATATCGTGGTCAGCAGTCCAGATTTTTTCAACATTGCCTGCTCCATGTATATATGCCTTTCCATATGACGATGCAACTCCGATTGACAACTGCTTCAGCGCTCCGCCATAGCCGCCCATAGGATGCCCCTTAAAATGTGACAGCACTAACATAGAATTATATTTTTCAATCGCCTTGCCCACATAATTTTCCTTTATAACCTTTCCGTTTGGTATCTCCAGCTTTTTGTCAGGTCCCTCCGCATCAAGCAGCTCCACGTCAAAATATTTATTCCACTCATGCTGCTCCAAAAGTTTTAAATGCTTCTCTGTAGTATTCCTCTGACCTTCATAAGCCGTATTGCACTCTACTACAGTACCGCCGACGTAATCTATAATCGGCTTCCAAAAATCCGGCTTTAAAAAGTTCTGGTTTCCGGCCTCTCCCGAATGAAGCTTTATTGCCACATTTCCCATAAGCTCCTTACCAAGCATTTTATACAACTCTAATACCTTTTCCGGTGTTATGTTCCTTGTAAAATATACTTTTGATTTCATATTTCCTCCAATCCGTTGTGTCCACAATTATATCCGAATTTTTTTCTATTTTGAAGCTTTGGTTGTACATTTTTTCCATAGGTATCCACCTATTGACAAATGCCTCCGTATCTTTGTTTCTAAGTTTAATTCTCTTTATCTGTTCCTCCTCTGACACCTCCATAAATATTGATATGTCATAATATTTGCCAAAATGCGGGTGCATTGCATATGCGCCCTCCACTATATAAATATTCTTTCTTGGAACTTCTATTCTGCCGTTATAGTCCATACTTGAACAATCGAAGCTTGTGTAAGATTCAAGCTTGTCCGGCAATTTGCCGATAACCTCCGTCTTCATTCTCTCATAATGAATATTGCCTCCCGGCTCTGCCAGACGTTCCGGAGTTCTGAGTTCTTTTGGCAGGAAAAAATCGTCGCAGTGAATTACAGCTCCGTCATAATCAATCGCCAGACATTCAGCCGCCGTCGTTTTAAGGGCCGCACTCATACCATCCATAGCTATTATAAACGGCTTGTCAAACACCGCCGCATTTATTGAACAATTCATTACTTTTTCCTGTCTTAGAGAATTGCTCAACTTAGCCTGCATGAATATCCGCTCTGCTATCAGCCTTCTTAATTCTTCCAAATCATTGCATTTCATACTCAATTATAATCCTAATGTGCATTTCGCAAAAACTATATTTTCTTAACCTTGTTAAGAAGCATTATAAGCGCCGGTATCAGAAACAGTTGTATAAGTATTCCGGGAATTGCTGTAACAAAGCCTGCTGTTATAAACGCTTTCCAAGTAAATGAGCTTTGTGACACAATACCACATACTGTACGCGAGATACCCCATACAAGCCTTCCTCCTATCATTGCAGCTATAAGCGCTGCATATATGGAAAACATCTCGTTCATATTTCTTTTTACAAGAAGCTTATAAATAAATCCACTTAAAAAGCCATAGGCAGCCAGCTCAAATGCCATACATACTCCGGTTGGATATATTGGCGGTCTGCCGAAAATCAAAAATCTTGTAATTGGGGTTACCGCTCCTACCATAATGCCATACTGCGGTCCCAATATAAAACCTGCCACCAGAACAGGAATATGCATAAGACACAACATATTTCCAAGCTCCTGGTTTTGCCCCGATAAAAGCGGCAAAATCCAACCTATAGCAATAAACATTGCCGAAAGACACATTTTTGTAACTCTTGTTGCAGCTTCTGTATTTGATTGCATAAACTGTTATTCTCCTTTTCTTTCCTTTTTACATATTCTTCTTTATATTCAGCTTAACCTTAAGAATACGTCTGACTGATTCATTTATCCTGTTTTCAGATATTCTCCCGCTCTTAACCGCCGAAAGAACTGCATTGTATGCCTGCTCCAGATTCTGCGGCATAAGCACTATATCTGTTCCCGCCTCAATAGTCCTTATCACCGCTTCATCAGCAGAATAATTATTGGTTATTGCTCCCATACTCATAGAATCAGTTATAACAATGCCGTTATATCCCATCTGATTCCTAAGAATTTCTGTAATCATTTTATATGAAAGGGAAGCCGGCGTATTGTCTCCTGTTACCGACGGTACAGATATATGTCCAACCATTATAAAATCTGCCCCGTTATTTATAGCATTTTGAAATGGAACAAGCTCGCATGCCTTAAGCTCTTCCAGTGTTTTACTTGTGTATGCGTACCCTTCATGAGTATCTCCCTCTGTAGCCCCATGTCCCGGGAAATGCTTATATGAGCTATATACTCCATGCTTATTAAGCCCCTTTGATACAGCCAGCGTCATATTTGATACCAATGTAGGACTGCTTCCAAATGAACGCAGCTTCACCACCGTGTTGTCCGGATTGCTCAGCACATCAGCCACAGGCGCAAAATCCACATTAAAGCCAAGACGTGACAGATATCCGCCTATGGTATCGCCCACACTGTATGCCCTGTTTATGTCTTTTGCTGCCCCTATGACACTCATATTTTCAAACACAGGAACATTAAATCTTCCCGAGCCTGCTATCCTGGCTACCTGTCCGCCTTCCTCATCAACGCATAGAAGCATTGGCAGCCCAATTCTGTCAAGACTATATTGCTGCGTATTTGCCAGCATAATTTTTACCTGGCTCTCCGACTTTAAATTAGCGTCAAAATATATCACTCCGCCTACAGGATAGTTATTAATCGCATTTCTTGTCGCCTCATCGGATATGGTATATGCACTTGGATTATTTACAAGTTTTTCAGGATGAACCACAAACATCTGGCATATCTTTTCTTCCAGAGTAAGCTTGTTCATATAATATTCAATCTGTTCCTCTATGGTTTTGCCGGGATTCTCAGGCTGTTGAGCGGCCGGTTCTGTCTGTTTAATATTTTCCGACGGATTTTCTGTATTCGCGGAACCGCCTGAATTGGTCTGGTTTCCCGACTCCGCTCCGCCTCCGGTACCTGTCTGACCTTCTGTTTCCCCATTGCCCTCTGCACCTATATGATTTTCCGCACTGGAGGAATTATTTCCCTCAGTCTCCCCGTTTTCATCCTGCTTTTCTCCTGTGCTTTGCTCTCCTTCCTCTGTATGCTTATCAGTCTCGTCAGGTTTTGTCTCGTCAGCCAATGTTATATTATCAGCAATATTTTCCGTCCCTTTATCCGATACAGCCTTTGGTGAATTACAGCATGCACATACAAAAAGCAATATAACAAGCAGTATAGTAATTATATAATATCTTCTTTTAATCATAGCAACACCTCTTATTAAATTATATTATAGCAGAAAACAAATGTGTTGCAATGGTTTATCTTGGTTTTATCTGCACAAACTGCAGAAAATGTGCCTTCACAGGAGATGCTTTTATGTCATTCGCAGGTCGGACCACCGGAGGCGGAATTGCATTAATTATATGTATTGCTGCTGTAATCATATGCTCTGTCATTGCCACTAAGGAAAATGAAAAAATAACTTAACTCCCTGCAAATTAAATTGCCGCACGCAAACAGTAAAAACCTATAACTTGTGGTTTTCGCCTGTTTGAATGCGGCAACATTTTTCTATTTTTCACCTATAGCATCCACCGGACAGGATTCTATCGCCAGTTTTACATTGTCCTTGTTGTCGTCTGTGGTTTTGCCGTAAGCCTCCGATTTTCCTTCGTCATTCATTCTGAATACCTCCGGCTCTATCGTAGTGCAAAGCTCACACCCGATACAAGTTTCCCGGTCAACATACGCTTCCATAAAATACCCCCTTCTTTGTTTGTTTATATTATCCCCAAATTATAAAAAACATACGCTATAAATTTTAAAAAGATAAAATTTAATTAATTATTAAAAAGCGGTGTAGAAAGATATCTGTCGCCCGAATCCGGAAGCAGCGCAACTATGGTTTTTCCTGAATTTTCAGGTCTGCCTGCAAGTATTGCTGCGGCCTTTAACGCTGCTCCTGAGGAAATGCCAACCAAAACGCCCTCGCTTACTGCAAATGCTCTGCCCTCCTCAAATGCGTCGTCATTTTCAATAGTTATTATCTCATCATAAACAGATGTGTTAAGCACGTCAGGCACAAAGCCTGCGCCGATACCCTGAATCTTATGCGCTCCAGCCTTTCCCGCTGACAAGACAGGGCTTGACGCAGGTTCAACTGCAACCACCTTAACATTAGGATTTTTCTCCTTCAAATATTCTCCAACGCCTGTTACTGTTCCGCCGGTTCCGACACCCGCAACAAAAATGTCAACCTTGCCTTCTGTCTGCTCCCATATCTCCGGTCCTGTTGTCGCCTTGTGTACAGCAGGATTGGCAGGATTTGTAAACTGGCTGAGAATTACTGCTCCCGGAGTGGCTTCCTTTAATTCCTCCGCTTTGTCAATAGCTCCCTTCATTCCCTTTGCTCCCTCTGTAAGCACAAGCTCAGCGCCATATGCTTTCAAAAGATTTCTTCTCTCCACGCTCATGGTGTCAGGAAGCGTAAGAACTGCCTTATAACCCTTTGCCGCTGCTACAAGCGCAAGACCAATTCCTGTATTGCCGCTTGTTGGCTCGATAATAGTTGCACCCGGCTTTAAAATTCCCTTCTTCTCAGCGTCCTCAATCATTGCAAGGGCTATTCTGTCCTTAACGGAGCCTGCCGGATTGAGATACTCCAGCTTTGCAAGAATTGTGGCATTTGTAACATTTGCCTTAGCTGCATAACGGCTTGCCTTCAATATTGGCGTGCCTCCAATTAACTCCAATGAGCTTTCCACTACTTTACTCATAACATTTTCCTCCTAATATAATTATAATAAATTTTCAAATTTTTAATAACTAACTTTTAATATCTACAACATTAACAACATTTATCTTATAAATCTTTAAACGCCGCCTCAAGCCTTTCCAGCGCCTCTGTCAAAATTGCCCTCGGACAAGCGATATTTATTCTTTGAAAGCCTTCTCCTGATTTTCCAAAAATTCTTCCCGCATCCAGCCATAAGCCTGCCTCATAAACAATCCTGCGGTTTAATTCTTTATCATTCAAACCATATTCCCGAAAATCAAGCCATATAAGATATGTTCCCTCAAGCTCAGTCATTTTAACTTTCGGAAGTTTTTCCGATAAAAATGCTTTCACATAATCGGCATTGCCTTTTATATATTTTAAAACTGCTGACAGCCATTCGTCTCCATGCCTATACGCCGCCTCGCATGCTGCAAGCCCTGTCAGACTTACCTGACTGTATCCCGACGCGCTTATCTGCCTGCAAAAACCTTTTCTTAATGCTTCATCCGCAATAAATATATTAGATATCTGAAGCCCTGCTATATTAAAGGTTTTGCTTGGAGACGTACACACAATTCCAATATTTTTATAGGACTCTTTTATATTTGTAAATACTGTATGCGCTCTTCCATACACAAAATCAGCATGTATTTCATCGCTCACCACTATCACATTATGTTTAAGACAAATGTCGCCAAGCTCTGAAAGCTCCTCCTTTGTCCAGACTCTACCAACAGGATTGTGGGGATTGCACAGGATAAACAGCTTTACATTTTCCGATATTATTTTATCCTCAAAATCCTCATAGTCAATGTAATATTTTCCGTCCTTCCCCTGCTTTAACTCATTTACAACAAGCCTCCTGTCATTGTCCTCTATAACCTCAGAAAACGGATAATATACAGGCTGCTGAATCAATACTGCCTCGCGCTCCTTCGTATATGCCTTAATTGCCATAGCCAGCGCATACACAATTCCCGGAGTTTTGATAAGCCAGCTTTCGCTGACCTCCCAGTTGTAATGGCTTTTCATCCAATTTTTAAGCGCTTCATAATATTCCTGCTTTGAGTCGCTGTAACCATATATTCCATGTTTATTTACGTCATTCAAAGCGTCAATAATATATGACGAAGCCTTAAAATCCATATCTGCAACCCACAATGGAAGAATATCCTCAGGTCTTCCCCGCTCCTTTGCAAAATCATACTTTAGGCTCAGGGTATTTCTTCTGTCAACCACTGTGTCAAAATCAAGATTTTTCTCTCCCATACTGCCTCCTTTTAGCCAAAAGCCTGCTCCAAATCATTTATCAAATCATCAATATTTTCTATCCCTACTGACAATCTTAAAATCCTGTCATTTATTCCACTCTTTTCAAGACTCTCCGGCGGCACATCGGCATGCGTCTGAGTTATGGGATATGTAATAAGTGTCTCGACTCCTCCAAGACTTTCTGCAAATTGTATAAGCTTAACCCTTTTTAATATCTGCTCGACTAAAGCCTTAGACTCTACCTCAAAGGTAAGCATTGCCCCAAAGCCTTTTGCCTGCTTTTTCATTATCTCATACCCCGGATGCTCTTTCAAGCCCGGATATATAACCCTCGTAGCCTCCGGTCTGCCTTTAAGCCACAGCGCCAGCCGCTTTGCATTTTCCTGAGCCTTTTCCATTCTTATGGCTAACGTCTTAATACCTCTTAATATAAGCCAGCTATCAAATGGCGCCAGACCCGCCCCTGTGGTTTTTATTATAAATCTCATTTTTTCAGAAATCTCATTTGAAGCCGACACCACAAAGCCTGCAAGAGTATCATTGTGTCCGCCCAGATATTTAGTGCCGCTGTAAATAACAATATCCGCTCCCAGCTTTAATGGGTTTTGAAAATACGGTGATAAAAATGTATTATCCACGATAAGCAGCAGCTTATGTTTCTTTGCAAGCTCTGATACTTTACTGATATCAATCACATTCATCATAGGATTTGTGGGCGTCTCTATAAAAATTGCCTTTGTATTTTCTTTTATATAAGCTTCCAAATCCTCCTGGCACAAATTAATTCTTGTTACATCTATTCCATTTTTCCTGCTTATATTTAAAAATAATCGTACACTTCCTCCATACAAATCGTCGTCCGCAATTATATGGTCGCCCGGTTCAAATAACTCCATTACTGCAGAGACAGCCGCCATTCCGCTGGAAAATGCCACTGCGTCCTCTCCGCCCTCAAGTTTAGCTACAATTTTTTCCACCTGCTCTCTTGTGGGGTTCTGGAGCCGGCTATAATCATATCCTGTACTCTCTCCTAAACCGGGATGTGCAAATGTCGCAGTCTGATAAATTGGAAAGCTTATGGCTCCCGACTTATCACAACCGGCTTCTTTTTGTTCCAAATGTAAACACTTTGTTTCAACATGGTATGCCATACATAATAATCTCCTTTCCTGCTACAATATATTTATGGTTAATATTCCTTACAGCCCGTAAGAAATTATCCATCTCTTTTTGTTTTTCTATCGGATTATTATGTTTTAATTATACAACACTTTGAAAATAAGTTTTAATTCATAAAACATATGGCTTGTTATAGCCTAAGCCTATAGCACTCTTTCCTCGTACTTCTGCAGCTCCTCGATATACTTCTCGCCCAAAATGCTTAGATGCATTTTCTTTCGCTTAATATAGCCTATAGTCATAGTCTCCTCCGTATCGAGGGGAACCGCCGCATATTCTTCGCCGTTAAGCTCAGAACAGATAATACCCGAGCACAGCGTATAGCCGTTCAGCCCCACCATAAGGTTAAGCAGCGTCGCCCTGTCGTCCGCCTTAATTATCTGCCTGTAATCATATGTGCTAAGTACCTCCTCCGCAAAATAAAAGGAATTATTGTCCCCCTGCTCAAAGGACAGGCATGGATACTGCTGCAAATCCTCAAATGCAATGGCTTTTTTTTCTGCCAGCGGGTTGCTCTTGCTTAAATACACATATATTTTGCAGTCAAAGAGCGGAATAAATTCCAAATCATTTTCTCTCAAAAGCTTGTCAATGAACTTTTCATTAAATACATTTTTATAGATAACTCCAATCTCGCTTCTCCCAAAATGCACATTGCCAATAACCTCGCTGGTTTTCGTTTCATGAACCGCAAATTCATATTCATCCATGCCAAATCTTTTGGCCATTCTGATAAATGCTTCCACCGCAAAGGTGTAATGCTGCATAGATACGCTGAATTTCTTTTTTGACGCTGTTTTGTCCACATAACGCTCCTCTATAAGGCGGTATTGATCAAGCATTTGCCTTGCGTAGCCTAAAAATTCCTCCCCTTGCGGCGTTATCACAATTCCTCTGTTTGAGCGGGCAAAAATCTCTATATGTATCTCATTTTCCAAGTCCTTTATGGTATTAGACAGGCTTGGCTGAGTTACAAATAATTCCGCCGCCGCTTTATTCATAGATTTATTGTCCGCAATGGCAACCGCATATCTTAGCTGTTGTAATGTCATGTAATTTTCTCCTTACTTTGCCTCTATTATAGTTCCGCCGCCAACAACTACGTCCTTGTCATAAGCACTATGGCTTGTCCCTTCGTGACGGCTCTCTGAGGTTCTTCAAACTCTATTTCAATTATATCGCTATTTATCTGATTTACAACTGCTTTTTGTTCTTTCTGACTAACATTTCTGACTAACAAAGCATATATCCTGACTGTCGTGCTTTTTTCATTATATTCAATACGCGCATAATGCCCGGTTACGATATAATCGTAACCGAGCTCTTTAGCACGCTCAAAAATTTATCAGATTTTAGATAACGATTGAAGTCTTTTCATTGAAAAACAGCTTCATAGTGATACAATCACAGCTCTTTTATCACTCAACTTTTCCGCCCTCTACAACCAGATTTTCTGCGTTTACAGCGTCCCCGTACACAGGCGCCAATGTCTCCTCAAAATCCTTATGGAAGAACTGTTCTGCTGCCAGCGCTTCAATCTCACTATTAATCCAGTTAAGCAGCTCTGTATTTCCCTTCTGAACTGCAGGAGCTATGGTGTCAAGATTTCCTATGGACTCTATTCCTACCTTAAAGCCCTTGTTTTGGATTGCCCAAGCCAAAACCTCTGTGTTATCAGTTGAAAATGCGTCTCCTCTTCCGTCAAGCAACGCGTCATACGCCTCCTGATACTCGTCAAATTTAAGCAGATTTATATCAGGATAATTCTTTCCAAAAAATGTCTCTGCGGTTGTTCCCTTCACAACTATAAGAGTTTTGCCTTTAAGCTGCTCAACATCTGTAATAAGCGAATTTTCAGGCGATACGACGCCGAGAGCCACCTTCATATAAGGAAGTGCAAAATCTACCTTCTCTGCCCGTTCATCTGTCACTGTAAAATTGGCAAGAATAATATCAACCTTTCCCGACTGCAGATATTCCACTCTGTTAGCGGCTTCCACATACACAAAATCCACAGCGTCCTCGTTTCCAAGCAAATCCTTAGCTATTCTCTTTGCAAAGTAAACGTCGTAGCCCTGAACCTTTCCGTCCTTATCCACATATCCAAAAGGGTTCTTATCGCTGAATACTCCGATTTTTATCTTTCCTTCCGCCTTAATTTTGTCAATGCTTCCTGCCGCAACATTCTGATTTGTACTCTCAGTTTTTTTGTTGCAGCCTGCAAATGCACCTACGACTAATATAACTATCAATAAAACGCTAATTAACTTTAATTTCTTCATATATTTTTCCTCTTTTCTTTATTTAAATTAGATGTTTGGTTAACACCCGGCAATATGTTATTTTGTTTTTCAACCTCTGCTCCCTGCTTTAATTTGTACTTTCTAAGATTTGCAGTATATCATTCAAATTTCCAGCGCCTCATAGTGAAACGTATTTAAGAACTTGCTTCCTCTCTCGGTTTTGGGATAAGAGAAAAATTCCTGAGGCCCGGCTTCCTCCACAATTTCTCCATTATCCAGAAAAATCACTCTGTCAGCCACAGCCTTCGCAAAATCCATTTCATGCGTTACTATAACCATTGTCATTCCGTCTCTTGCAAGCTCAAGCACTACCTGAAGCACTTCTCTCACCATTTCCGGATCAAGGGCAGCAGTTATCTCGTCCAGCAGCAAAATCTCAGGGTGCATTATAAGCGCTCTCACAATAGCAGCCCTCTGCTTCTGCCCGCCTGAAAGCTGTCTTGGATACATACTCCGTTTTTCCCAAAGCCCCACTCGCTGCAAAAGCTTTTCCGCCTCTTGCTTTACCTCGCCTTTGTCTCTTTTTTGAACCAATCTCGGCGCAAGCATAATATTTTCAAGCACATTTTTGTGCGGAAACAAATCGTAGCTTTGAAAAACCATGCCTATTTTTTCGCGATACTTATGTACATTTTTCCTGTCAGAATTTATCGCAATGCCATTCAGCAATATCTCGCCGGAATCTATATCCTCCAACAAATTAAGACATCTTAAAAACGTACTCTTACCGCAGCCCGACGGTCCGACGATGACTACTACTTCTCCCTTGTTAATAGAAAAATCAATATTCTTCAATACGGGATTTGCACCGTCAAATGACTTTGTCAGTGCCTTTGCCTGCAATATTGGCTGTTCCATTTTCTTCCTCCTAACCTCTGATTTTAATTCTTATTTCTCTATATGCTGCCTCAGCTTATGTTCTAAGCCTCTTTTCAAGAACCGCCGACAGCTTTGAAATCGGATAACATACTACAAAATACAGCACAAATATTGTTCCATATATCCATATGGCAGCCTTAGGGTTGTCATATCTGGACGCGTCGATAATCTGTTTTCCAACTTTGACTACTTCCACAACACCAATAAGCACTACTAATGACGTAGTTTTTATCATTCTTGTCAGAAGATTTACCGCCGACGGAAGCAGCCTGCGGATAGTCTGCGGCAAAATAATGTGCAGGTAAAGCTGCAGCTTTGACAAGCCGAGACTATATCCGCTCTCATATTGGTGTCTGGGAATAGAAATTAATGCGCTTCTAACCAAGTCGCCCATTTCTGCCGTTCCCCAGAAGGTAAATACTATAACCGCCGCTGTCTTTCCTGAAATATCTGCTCCCAAATGCTTTGCCGCTCCGAAATACACAATAAATAACAGCACAAGCTGAGGCATAATTCTTACAATTTCAAGATACACTCTGCAAATAAAACGGATAACTCTATTTTTTCCGGCCATTACTACGCCTAAAAGCAGTCCGAGAATAACCGAAAACAGCATAGATATAAGCGCCAGCTCCAGCGATACCCAAAGCCCTTCCAGCAGTCTTGCGAAATTAACTCCCTCAAACAGAACCTGTATTCCCGAATCCTGCATATCTTACCCTCCTCTCTATCCACGAGCTTAACAGCGATATAGGAAGAAGAATTATAAGATATGCTATAACAAGCATCAATAACGCTTCATCCGTCTTATAGTACAAGCCTATTAAATCCTTAGTTACATACATAAGATCTGCCAGAGCTACTGCGCTGAATACTGATGTCTCTTTAATGAGGAATATTATATTAGCGCAAAATACCGGAACACTGGTTGCAACCGCCTGCGGCATAATTATTCTCCAAAATGTCTGTCTCCTTGTCATTCCAAGACTATATGCGGTTTCTCTCTGAACCTCCGGTACGTTATCAATTCCTGTACGAAAGGCTTCCGCCATATAACTGCCTCCCAGAAAAATCAATCCTATAATTCCGCAGGCTTCCTGACTTAACACAATTCCAATCTTCGGAAGTCCAAAATACAGAAAGAATAGCTGTATCAGCAGAGGCGTATTTCTTGACAGTTCAATGTATATCTGTACAATACGCTTTAAAACAGGCACCTTTAATTCCTTTATCAGACAACATATTATTCCCACAACAAATGCGCCTATTATTCCGTATGCTCCTATTCGTACGGTCAATCCTGCTGCCTTTGCATACAGCGGAGTGTATGTCGCTATAAATTCATAATCCATGATTACCTCACTCAAGTTTCCTGATAGTTAAGGAAGCATATGCCTCATACTACAATTTATATACCCCTTATTATAATTTATACATCGCATTCGTTTCATAAACTTTTCCTCCTTTTCTATTTCCTACTTTTAAAGTAGGAATACTATGTAATATAATATAATCAGCCGCTGACGTTTTGTCAACAGCTGATTTCTTTTATAAATATATGCCTTTTTTATAGTCGGATATAACTTTTAATTATAACTAATTTTATTCTTCTGCCACTCCACTAAATCCTGAAGGGTAATTCCGTCTATAACACCATTTACCGCGTCATTGATTTTTTCCCATATCATTATAGTGGTACAGCTACTGCTGCGCTTACAGGCATTTTCTCCGTCCTCTACGCAGTACACAGGCGCAAGACTCCCCTCCGTAGTCCTCAATATCATTCCAACCGTATAATCTTTTGGCTCTTTCTTAAGCTGGTATCCGCCTCCGGCGCCTCTTGCCTCAGAGAAGGATTGTCAAGTGTGTTTGTAAACTTTTCTCATAAATTTGTTACTAT
>CAYZZP010000013.1:0-66651 GCA_964482965.1 uncultured Lachnospira sp. | reverse complement strand
TTTATAAACAGCGGTTAAGTGTAAATCGTAACACCATTGTAGCCCCATATAGAGCGGAAAGCCTTTATTTTCAAGGGTACGCAGTTCTCCAAGAGATAATTTCAGACAGAATAAAGAATTTTACAGAACCCTTGAAAGGCCAGTGCTTTCGAGGGTTTTCTTGTATTTTACTTATAAAATGTACATGAGAATTTTGCATAAATTGGATTAAGAAAGATAATGAATTATAGAAAAGCAAACATAAACGATGTTTTACAATTAGCAGATTTAAGGAAAAAGCAGCTTGTCGATGAAGGTACTCATTTATCCTGTAATATAGATGACGAATTAGAAAAATATTTTTCTTCAGGCATAGCTGATGAAACAGTAGTAGTATGGGTTGCCATTAAAGATAATATTATTATCGCTACCTGTGGAGTCTGCTTTTTTCAGTATCCGCCCAATTTTTCCAACACAACAGGCAAAGTCGCCTATATTACAAATGTTTATACCCGGGAGGAATACCGTAGACAGGGAATTGCAACGAAGCTGTTGTCATTTATTATGGAAGAAATTAAGAAGCGTGATTATAAATTTATCAGGCTTCACGCATCTTTTCAAGGTAGAAAATTGTATGAAAAAATTGGATTTATTGATGCGGAAGGTTTTATGATTAAAAAATTATAGCTTTCTGCTACTTGGTGTAAATGTATTGATTTTAATAGTGCCGCGTTTAATAGCGGCGGCTGTTGCAGTTTGGGTATATAGGTTTGTTAAGAGGATCGGAGTAGTTATAAGAAAATATAGTATATTAATCTTTAAAATAGTTTATCAGTCACAGCGGCATGCGCTGTATCATAAATACATATTTTAAAGATATGACAGATTGATGAATTTTTCAATTATACTTGAAAATACATAAATGAAAAACATGAATAAAAGTACTAGTTTTATTATTGTATGTTTCTAATATATAATATAGAAAAAAGTCGTGTAATATGTTAGAATTTGTTTAGTACTTTAAAAATAATAGCACGCAATATGTGTGAACAGTTAAATCAAGTATAAATGGAGCTGGGTCATGTCAAGATATACAGAAAGCAAAATCGCATTAGAGGCTGTTAAGGCTGTGGAGGAATATGGAGAGTTATCTATGGGAGAATTGATAACAATATTGACAGATAGAATGAAGCCTACCGAGCATGATGTTGAGATAATTAATAAAAGAAACGATACATATTTTTCCCAAAAAGTAAGAAATTTACGTTCTCATAATAATAAAATATTTTTTAGTAATGTGTACTATGATAGAGAGGCTGATAAATATGTGTCTTATGAGTGCAAAAGGTTAAGGGATACGTTAAGTGAAAATATGTACTTGGAAAATATTAAGCAAAAGAAGAGAAGGACATTGCAATTTTATGCAAGAAAGGTAGATTATGAAATTATAAATAGAGAAAGAAAGTTAATTGGCAATGGCGGTGAAGAATTGGTATATCAGGATCAGCTTCGGTTGGTCGGCCAATACGCACCGGAATATAAAAATAATGTACGTCATGTTTCAAAATTGGATGGTGATGGTGCGGGATACGATATTAGCTCGTTTGATAAAGATAGAAAATTAGTATATATAGAAGTAAAATCAACAACAAATAAAAAAGAAACTCCATTTTATATGAGTTCATCGGAGTATGAATTTTTTGAGTTACATAAGGATAATTACATAATTGCGCGGGTTTATGATTATAATGTGGAAATAAAAACCGGTAAAATAGAATATATTTTGGGTACAGAATTTGAAGGGAATTTTCAAAAAGAAGTATCTGCATATAGGATTGTATATAAGAATAGGTAGGCAAAGAGACGAGATATGAGTGCAAACATTTTAGAAAATAGATTATCTCCAGTAATTAAATATCCTGGCGGCAAAGAAAAAGAGTTAAATTATATTATTCCTGCATTGCCTTCTGAGATTGAAAGATATTATGAGCCGTTTGTGGGAGGCGGAGCAGTATTTTTTGCTGTTAAGGCAAAAAAATATTATATAAATGATAAGTCTGATGAATTGATTTCTTTATATAATATGGTTAAATCTCAAAATGAGGAATTTTTCAGTAAGTTAGAAGCTATTGAATATAATTGGAATATTATAAGTAAGGTTGTAGATCATCATGAAAAGTCTATAGTTGATATTTATTACTCATATAAGAATAAGGAGCTTAACACACAGCAGTTAGGGGATAAAATTGCGGAATTTGTAATAGAAAATTCGGAAGAATTTAACGGATTGCTAACAACTAATTTTAATTATGAAATTGAGGAGTTTATTAGTGAATTATGCAAAAGCATTAAAGATAAAATGATTCGTATGAATAGGATTGAACAGAAAAAGGGAGAGCTTGTGTATGAAGATGTTGTGGCAAATATAGAATCTTCGTTAAAGGCAGCTTTTTATACTCATTTTAGAATGTTATTGAACAATAGAGATGAATTAGGTATATCGGAAGAGTTTGGAACGGCTATATACTTTTTTATCAGGCAGGTGTGCTATTCATCAATGTTTAGATACAATAAAGACGGCAAATTTAATGTTCCGTATGGCGGTATTTCATATAATAGAAAATCATTTGCGAACAAAATTGAGTACTACAAAAATGCAGATCTTGTAAAACATTTAAAGAAAACAATTATAGGAAATATGGATTTTTATGAATTTATGAAAAAATATGAACCAAAGAAAGGCGATTTTGTTTTTTTGGATCCGCCATATGATTCAGAATTTAGTACTTATGCAAGAAATGAATTTAATAAAGATGATCAGGCAAGATTAGCAGAATATTTGATAAAAGAATGTAAAGCTAATTTTATGATTGTAATAAAAAACACTGAATATATTGCATCTTTATATCAGGAAGGTATGAAGACCGCAAATGGAAATAAGTTGTATATAAGCTCATTTGATAAAAGATATTTTGTAAGTTTTCAGGATAGAAATGATAAGAATGCACAACATTTATTAATCACAAATTATAAAATAGGGGATTAGGCGATGGAAATAGATAAAAAGGCTGCAATACAAGCTATAGTAGATAATGAAATAAAGAAATTTGCGGATTCATACGAAAGCAGGTTTGTAAATGAGGTAGACGATCCGGATGGTGTTATTAATAGTAAGAAGAATAACTGTTTTGTTGCTGAATTAGGTAAAGAATTTATGTTTTATAGTGCATTTGTAAGAAGTTTTGATAGTTCTTTTGGTAAGGTTCTTGAAAAAATTGGAAATGAAGTTGCAAAACTTTCTTATGATGTAAGAGGAAATATTGACTCATTTTTATTGCCGCAACAATCTCAGCATATGGATTATATTATTTTGGAATATGAAAAACACAGAAAGCCTAAGACATCGGATTATTGTGATTTTGTATGTATGATTCCGGAAGATATTAGAAGTTTTGAAAAATCACACGTTACAGACCATTATTTCTATAATCCTGATAAAAAAGAACACTATTTGATTGAATTAAAAGCTGGCGGAGATTTGGATAATAAAAAAGCAAAAACCGAGAAGATAGCGTTATTGCAGGAGTATTTTATCTTAAAAAATTCATTGAGAGACAAGCCGGATGAAAAAATAAGGATATATTTTGGAACAGCATATAATAGATATGGTGAAAATTCTTTATGGAAACAGGAAAGGGTTAAACAATTTTTTGCAGAAGAGGAATTACTAATAGGTAAAGATTATTGGAATTTTGTCTGCGACGACTCAGAGGGTTTTAGAATTATATTTGAGCAGTACAAGCAAAGCGCCGCACATATAAAGAATGTTTTGGACAGAATAAAAATGTTGTATTTTAAATGATTCATAAAAAGCTAAAGAGATGACAGGGAATATTGGAGGTGGTTTTATGACACAAAGAGATGATGTAATAATTGCAATGGAACAGAATGGCGGGTATGCTACTTTTCAACAATTAAACCGATTGGTAGATACGTCTGCTTGGGAAACAAAGACTCAGGCGGCAAGTATCCGGAGGACTGTTCAGACATATCCGGAATTTTTCAGGATAAAACCGGGACTTTGGGCGCTAACAAAGTATAAAAGCGAAGTCTTGAAAAAATTAAGTATTCAGCCAGACGATAAAAAATCGGATGAATTGTTTACACATTCTTATTATCAGGGAATTATAGTTGAGATAGGAAATATCAAGAAATATAGTACATATATACCAGCACAGGATAAAAATAAGAAATTTTTGGAGACTAAGCTTTGCGATTTGGCAACATTAGATAAGCTTCCGGTATTTTCATATGATAATCTTATAAAAAGAGCTAAGACAGTGGACGTTATTTGGTTTAATGAAAGGCAAATGCCTTGTGGATTTTATGAAGTTGAACATACGACAGATATAAAAAATTCATTGAGTAAATTTTACGAATTGCAGGATTTTAGAGCTGATTTTTCTATTATTGCCGATGAAAGCAGACGGGAACAATTTAATGAAATAATATCGGCCTCTATGTATAACCCGATACGGGATTATGTGAAATTCAGATCATATGACAGTATAATTAAACAGTATTCAAAGGAACAGATTATTTTAGAGGATGAGTTGTAATTTGCTCATACATAGGTTTCTAATGGGGATAAAGAAATAAAGAATATGACACTAAAATAAACAATATTTAAAGAGTTAAACGAACATAAGAATTTTTGGGATTACTATTGTTGTTATGGACAAAATAGTAATTTGATTTTATCAATAAATGATGTGAAAGAGTTTATAAGAAATTATTTTGTGCAAGGTTCAAAGCAATATGCTGTTAATTATTGGCTGCAAGATGAAAGTAGAGAAGTTATATTTAGAAATTTGCATACAATGAATGTTTTTTTATTGGAGCTATGCTGCAAAGAACCATAGATGAGAATATTGCAATATATTCGGATCAGACGTCGCCGTATCCGTTTTCATATTATTGGTATTTGTGTTGTCTTGCCCATGATTTCGGATATCTTTTTGAAAATAGTGAGCGTTTGGATATTGATCGTATTCATTGGAGATATGATAAATATTGCAATACAGCATATACCGGACAATTTGTAGTATCAAGTGATAATAAAAGTAAAAATATATACAACTATATGACAAGAAAATATTTTTATAAAAAAGAGGATATGGGCATTGATATATTAGTACCTGATACTTTTATGAAGTATCTTAGATGGCTTCCATATAACAGATATTGCATAAAACAATGTTTTCATTTATCTGCACAAGGAGATGAATGTAGAGGAATTATTAATTTTAATAATGGAACAATGATTAAGAGGTCATGGTATAATTATAGTGTAAAAGAAAATTATTTTAGATACAGATTATCAAATATGGGTAAAGTGGATCATGGTATTGTCGGTGCGGATAAATTATTTTCAGGACTAATTGAAAATTATAATAATGAGTTTATGAATAATAGAAGGAGCGGCGAATTTAAGTGCTTTATAAATAATGAAAACAGATATTTTTCGTGTGAGCATTTTAAAGTGTTTACGTATGTAGCTAATACTATTGCGGCCCACAATATATTTATGGCAGATGAAGAAACAATAGAAATATATGAGAGGTATAATTTGCATTGCTTATTACCTAAAAATTATCGGAAAATATCCTATAAAGAAGATCCGCTGTTGTTTATTTTATGTGTTGCCGATACATTAGAGCCTACAAAAAGATTTAGAGATATGGATGCTGAGAGAGTTTTAGAAAATATAGGTGTTGACTACGATAAAGAGAACAATATTATATCGGTTTATATTTCTAATAAGATATTAAAAGAATCTGAAGCTAAAAAATATATACAAGATATTATTTCACTTGAAAATTGGTGCGACATCAAAACAAAGGTATTTATAAATAATAAAAGCTATGCGGAGAAATAAAAATTCCCAAACTTTATCAACTCTGCATAAGGAAAATGTTATATATATTTAATGTCCCATGCCCGATTTTCCCAATAGAAATCATAACAAAATCTCTGACAGCAATAAATCTTGTAACAAGCATAAGACCTTTAAGGATGAACTGGTATATAGGAATTGTTTTATGGATGCAAAAGCATTGGATGATGCGATAACACAATATATATTTGTTTGGTACAGCCATATCAGACTGCATTTATACAACGTTGGGATGATGCCATTTGAAGCACGAAACATGTAGTGAATTTTCTGGACAAAGTGTTACAAAAATCCTTGACCACTACAAAAAGGAGAATATAAGTGATAATAAATGCCTCTGTTGTCAATAATTATACTGAATATAATAACAGCTCTTATTTAAGGCTGTGGAAATGGAGAGTTGATAATGGAAAAAAATGTTTTAAACACGGATTTGTCAGGAAAAGTGGCGGTTGTCACGGGAGCAGGCGGAGTGTTGTGCAGCTATTTTGCAAAGGTTCTGGCGAGAGCAGGGGCGAAGGTGGCTTTGCTTGATAAAAATGAGGAGCAGGCAAAAAAATATGCCGATGAGATTGCTCAGGAGGGCGGTACAGCCAGAGCGTACGCATGCAACGTGCTTGACCAGAAGGCTTGCAGCGAGGTGTCTGATAAAGTGCTGAAGGAGCTGGGGTCCTGCGATATATTGGTAAACGGAGCGGGAGGAAATCATCCGAAGGCTACAACTGATAAGGAATATTTTGAGCCAGGAGATATAGATGCCGATACAATCAGCTTTTTTGATCTTGACGCTGACGGAGTGGGCTTTGTATTTAATCTTAATTTCTTGGGAACATTAATTCCTACACAGGTATTTGCGCGTCAAATGATTGGAAAAGAGGGCTGCAACATTCTTAATATATCTTCCATGAACGCTTATACGCCGCTTACCAAAATACCGGCATATTCGGGTGCAAAGGCTGCAATATCAAACTTTACACAATGGCTTGCGGTACATTTTTCAAAGGCAGGTATCAGGGTAAATGCGCTGGCTCCTGGATTTTTTTCTACGCAGCAAAACGCAAAGCTGTTGTGGAATGAGGATGGAACTCCGACGGAGAGAACGAAAAAAATACTTGCAGCAACTCCTATGAATAGATTTGGGGAGAGCAGTGAGCTTGCAGGAGGTCTGCTGTTTCTTATTGATAATGAGGCGGCGAGCTTTATAACCGGAGTTGTGCTGCCGATAGATGGAGGATTTTCGTCGTATTCGGGGGTATGATGCAGGCTGCCGGATGAATGAAAATTGCACAAAATACCGCGCGCTGTCTGCTGCGCGGTATTTTGTGCAATTTGCCGGCAGGACGCTAATTAATATATATTATCGACATTTTTGTTTTAATTTTATATTATTAAAATAACAGAAGTGTATAGTCAAGGCAGCATATAGTCAGAATAATTAAATCTATATAGTTAAAGCATTGAATAATAGGAGAGACATACTGGGAGGTTTAATATGGCATACTGGGATAAGGGCGGTTTGAGGATTAGTGATAATCACAGTTATTTTTTGAATGGGGATACGCCGTTTTTCTGGCTTGGTGACACGGCTTGGCTGATTTTTGCAAATATATCTGAGGAAGAGGCGTATTTATACTTAAAGAACAGGGCGGATAAGGGATTTTCCGTTATTCAGGCTTGTTTGGTGTATGCGGCTCCAGAAATGGCGGATATCAACAAAATGCCTGCCGGAAGATATGATGTGAAAACGCCCGAATATTGGGTGCATTGTGACCGCGTTATTAAAATGGCTATGGATTTGAGGCTGTATATGGCGCTTTTGCCTTCATGGGGCAGCAGGGCATACATATGGGGATAATTCTGTTATGCAGTTTTTTACGGAAGCGAAAAACGGCGTCAGCTACGGTGCTAAGGAGCGTTGGAAAACTGCCATACATCACGACGGTTCAGAACAAATGCGGTATTTGAAAGATTTAATGCTGTCTGTTGACTACGTCAATGGCGTAAAAGCAGATGAACTTCTGGTGAGCGGACAAAAGGAGAAATACGAGCGGGTATCCGTATTTGCAGGAAAAGATTTTGTGATTGCATACTGTTTTCTTGGCAAAGCATTTGTTTTAGACACTTCCCGTTATATAGGAAAAGAGGTATGGTTTATGAAGCCCGCAACAGGTGTGTACAGCTATTCAGGAACAATAGGCGGCAGCCGGTTTGAATATAAGGAAATTCCATGCTATGACGACAATACAGACGTGGTTGTGCTGATTAAATAAAATATAACCGGATTTATAGACATTTTTTGCAAAATATGTGTTGGGTCTGTGAGAGAATATGCGAAAACTATGTTGCTGAAGAATATAAATTGCTTAAAATCCTCCGAATCTGTAAAAACTTATATAAGAGGTTCAGTATTTTCAACATTAATCATAATGGTAGTTACTGATTTTAACAAGGTTGAGAGTAGATGACATAATGTATAAGCCGGAGGTAAATAGCAATGAAATCAATCTGGAGTAAAACGGCGCAGGTGCCTAAGGGAAAAGCGCTGGATGGAGAAATTTATGTACAAAATGTTGTGATTGGCGCAGGAATGGCAGGAATTCTTACAGCTTATTTTCTGAAAAAGAAAGGCGAGGATGTCATTGTAATAGATGGCGACCATATTGCAGGAGGTCAGACAAAGAATACTACAGCTAAAATTACCAGCCAGCACGATTTGATTTATTATGAGATGGTAAAAAAAGCAGGGTTTAGAAAAGCAGAGCAGTATGCGGAGGCAAATGAGGCGGCGATAAAGTCGTATGAAAAAATAATAAGAGAAGAGGGGATAGACTGCCGTTTCGAGAGGCTGCCGTCTTATTTATATACAAGGGAGGAAAGCGGAAAGGAGAAGCTGCAAAAGGAGGCGGAAGCCGCAAATGCTCTTGGAATAAATGCTCATTATGTTGAAGAAAACGAAATCAACGAACTGCCGTTTAACGTATCGGGAGCAGTGTGTTTTGAAAATCAGGCGCAGTTTCATCCGCTGGAATTTATAACAGCGCTGGCGGAAAGGCTTACTATATACGAGGATGCCCGCGTTTTGTCGGTAAATGACCACGTTATAACAACAGTTAAGGGGTTAGTTACGGCAGAAAATATTATATTTGCAACACACTATCCTATTGCCAATATACCGGGGGTTTATTTTATAAGGCAGCATCAGGAGAGAAGCTATGTGCTGGCGCTGGAGGGTGAGAATGTGCCTAAAAAGCTGTCTGGTATGTATTACGGTATAGACGAGGGCGGATTGTCATTCAGAGGCGCTGAGGGTAAAGTTTTGCTTGGAGGCGGCGCCCACAGGACAGGAAAGAAAGTAAAGGATTGTGATAAAGCCGGATATTTATATTTGAGGGAACGGGCGCAGTCTTGTTATCCTGATGCAAAAGAAACAGCATTTTGGGCGGCGCAGGATTGTATGCCGCATGATAAAATTCCATTTATCGGAAAATATTCCATATTCAGACCGCATTGGTATGTGGCTACAGGCTTTAAGAAATGGGGGATGACTTCATCCATGCTTGCGGCTATGATAATCAGCGATATGATATGTGAGAAAAGTAACCCCTACGCAAGAGTATTTTCACCGCAGAGACTTATGTTCAGAATGGGCATTAAAAATTTTTGCATAGACGTAGGTGAGAGCGTGACAGGACTTGTGAAAGGGCTTTTTGGTGATAAGCAGAAAAGGTGCAGCCATATGGGATGCCATTTGGAGTGGAATGAGGAAGAAAAAACGTGGGATTGTCCATGCCATGGGTCACGTTTTGAAGCAGATGGGAAGCTGATTGATAATCCGGCAAAGAAAGAGATTATAGTTAATAAATTTAGAAATAAATAAAACAATTTTACATTTTTCACAAAAAATGTTATAGTATCTCGTGGATGATATTCTGAATTGCAGAAATGATACCGCATATATTATTTGGAAAAGATATAAAACTATTGCAGGATTGCTTTGGTGATTTGCGTACATGGATTGGAGAGTATCCGGCTGTGATACGGCAGCAATATCAATACAGCAAGACATAGCAACGTAAGCTGACAAAACGCAGATGTCTCCTGGAAGGAGGCGGCGTACAGGGTTGAAAGACATACGAATTGGTTTTATAGGGGCCGGCAAGGTCGGCGTATCACTTGGAAAATATTTAAAGGAAAAGGGCTGGCAAGTAGGAGGTTATTACAGTTTAAGCCCGGAGTCTGCCAGATGGGCAGCGGAATTTACGGACACAAAATATTATGAAAATCTACAGGAAATTATAGACAACTGCCATATGCTGTTGTTTACGGTGCCGGACGGCAAGATTACCTCTGTGTGGGAGGAGGCAAAGCCTTATGTATCCGGCAAGCTGATTTGTCACTGTAGCGGTCTTCATAGTTCAAAAATCTTTTCTGATGTGGGCAGCACAAATAGCTTCGCATATTCTATTCATCCTCTTATGGCGGTAAACAGTCGGGAAAAATCATGGAAAGAGTTTTCCGGCGCGTTATTTACCATAGAAGGAGACGAAAAACATATCCATAATATAGAAGAAATGTTCCGGAGTATGGGAAACCGTACCCGAATTATTTCAGCAGAAAATAAGATAAAATATCATGCAGCAGCAGCGTTATCATCCAATTATATGACTGCTCTTTTTCATATGGCACAGACATTATTTGAGGAGTGCGGATTTAGTGAAAGAGAGGCGGTCGAAGAATTATATAAGCTGGCAGATGGAAATCTGACGCACATTTTAGAGGAAGGCTGTATAAATGCTTTAGTGGGTCCTATTGAACGCAATGATGATGGGACGGTGAAGATGCATCTTGACGCGCTTTCAGGAAAAATGAAGGAAGCATATAGGACAAATGCCATGTATCTCATAGATTTAGCCAGACAAAAGCACCCTGACAGGGATTACACAGTTCTGGAAAATATATGTGCGGAAAGCAAAAAGAAAGGAAGTATTTCGGATGAAGAACACTGTATTGACATTGCAGCAGCAAAAGAAAGATAATGACAAAATAGTTATGGTGACGGCATATGATTATACAACTGCCAGAATAATGGACGAAATGGGAGTTAATACTATTCTGGTTGGAGATTCTCTTGGTATGACCATGCTTGGCTATGAGGACACTCTGTCAGTCACTATGGAGGATATGATACATCATTCGGCAGCAGTAGCAAGAGGTGCAAAGAACGCATTTTTAGTTACAGATATGCCGTTTATGTCATATCAGACTTCTGTTTATGACGCTGTGGTAAATGCCGGAAGACTTGTGAAGGAGGGACAGGCTCAGGCGGTAAAACTGGAGGGAGGAGTGGATTTTGCGCCGCACATTGAGGCTATTGTAAAGGCATCAATCCCGGTTGTGGCACATATTGGACTTACGCCTCAGTCTGTAAATGCATTTGGCGGATTTAAGGTTCAGGGAAAGGATTTGAAGGCGGCAAAGAAGCTGATTGAGGATGCCAAAGCAATAGAGGCAGCAGGAGCATGTATGGTTGTTCTTGAATGTGTGCCTGAAAAACTTGCGGCAAGGATAACAGAAGCCCTTGCAATACCTACAATCGGCATAGGCGCAGGTTCAGGCTGCGACGGACAGGTATTGGTATATCAGGATATGCTGGCCATGTACAGCGATTTTAAACCCAAATTTGTAAAGCAGTTTGCAAATGTAGGAAATACAATGCGGGATGGAATTGCTGCATATATTAAGGAGACAAAAGACTGTACATTTCCTGCGCCGGAGCATTGTTATAGGATAGATGATTCAATTCTTGAGCAGCTTGATGTGTAGATAATTTATAACTAAAGCGGGATTGAAACTCAAGGAGATTAAGAGAAATTAGAAGTTAATAAAAACTGACTAAAAATGAAATGGAGAATTAATAGTTATGAAAATAGTTTCTACAATAGCAGAGGTCAGAGATTGCGTAAATGCATGGAAGAAGGAGGGAAAGACAGTTGGATTTGTGCCGACTATGGGATATCTGCACGAAGGACATATGAGCCTTATTGACGCTGCAAGAGAGAATGACAAGGTAGTAGTCAGCATTTTTGTAAATCCTATACAGTTTGGACCAAATGAAGATTTGGCAAGCTATCCGAGGGATTTAGAGCATGATGCAAAAATGTGTCAGGAACACGGAGTAGATTTAATATTCCATCCAACTCCGGAAGAGATGTATGGCGATAATTTTTACTCATTTGTGGATATGAATGTTCTGACGCAGGAGCTTTGCGGCTTGACAAGACCGGTACATTTTAGAGGCGTATGTACTGTTGTAACAAAGCTTTTCAACATAGTTTCGCCGGATAAAGCATATTTTGGAAAAAAGGATGCTCAGCAGCTTGCCATTGTGCGCAGAATGGTAAAGGATTTGAATATGCCTCTGGAAATTGTGGGCTGCCCGATTGTGCGAGAAGCTGACGGTCTTGCAAAGAGTTCAAGAAATACATATCTTTCAGAGCAGGAGAGAAAAGCGGCGTTAGTGCTAAGCCGTTCTATATTTTTGGCAAAGGAAATGGCAGAAAATGGAGAGCGTGACGCAAAGAAAATCATTTCAGCTATGACTGCGGAAATTAAAAAAGAACCGCTGGCAAAAATTGATTATGTAAAAGCGGTTGATTCGCTTACCATGCAGCAGGCAGATAAGATAGAAGGCGAAGTGCTGATTGCCATAGCTGTATATATCGGAAAAACACGCCTTATTGACAATGTTACTGTTACTGCATAATGAAACTATACATAAGGAGTATAAAAATGACAATTACTATGTTGAAATCAAAAATACATCGTGCAACTGTAACGCAGGCGGAACTGGACTATGTGGGGAGTATTACTGTGGACATAGCCCTGCTGGAGCAGTCCGGAATTTTTGAATATGAAAAGGTGCAGATTGTGGATGTAAATAATGGAGCAAGATTTGAGACATATACCATTGCAGGCGAGCGCGGAAGCGGCGTTATCTGCCTGAACGGTGCGGCGGCGAGAATGGTGCAGCCTAAAGACAAAATTATTATTATGGCGTATGCGCAGGTTACACCTGAAGAGGCGAAGGATTTGCACCCGACGGTACTTTTTGTGGACGAAAAAAATCAGGTGACAAAGGTTACTGATTATGAAAAGCATGGGGAAATTGGTTGAACTGATATGATAAGCCGGCGGTTAAAAAAATTCCCCTTAAAATTTTATTATAAAATTTAATTATCGTCCCATGACAAAACCAAAGGGAGTTCTCAAAGCGGTTTTGTTATGGGACGATTTTTGCGGTGTACTGCATTAATAACTGATTTGTTGTTTTTGTTCTATCTGTCCTTCTTTTGCGCATAAATAACTCCGCAGGCAATTTTTTCACCAGAATCGCCTGAAGGCTGGGTGGAGAAGTCGTCGCGCATATGGTGAATTATTATTGACTTGCCTATGATTTCTTCAATAGTAAAGCGGCTGTCAAAAAAGCTCATCCAAGCATATCCTTTGCTGCTCATAAGCGGCGGCATATCGCCGGCATGCTCAGGGTGCTGCGTATTGTGAGGGTTATAGTGTACGCCTGTTTTATCAAAAGGAGGAGTGCAGTCGCCAAATTCGTGAATGTGCATACCATAGAAATTTGAAGTACTGCCGCCTGTATCAGGTAAACCATACACCTCAACTTCTACCGCAACGCCTGCAAATGGTGTCTCATAAAAACGTACAATACCGCTGATATCAGGGTTATCTGTGCCGCCATTTATCCATGCATAAGCGGAAGGATTATTTTTTGCCATAATTGACACAAATATATCTCCGGGAGTGAAATCTTCCATAAAACCTCCGTTTTCCTGTAATCTGCTTCGAGGAAAATATAAAGCGTTTTACTTTAAGTATATTCAGCTAATCGCAGGAATTGACAGAAGTTAAGGAGAATATTGGGCAATTTATGCGCTTTACATGTAGTATGGTTGACATATATCTGAAAATTCAATGGACATTGATAGTATTGTGTCATAAATTTGGTGAAATTTAAATTATTGTGATGATTTTTGGTATATATAAAAAATGCTAATGCGCCGGCCTGCGGCTTCCAGTCGCCGATGGTAGCGCCCAGGTCATCGGGATGATTTTTAAGGATTTGATAAGTTCCCCGGCGGTGCGGTCATACACGCCTTTGCTGGGCAGCCACTTGCCGTCGGCATCCTGCCACACATCACCCGTCACATAGCCGATCAGATCTCCCTCGTCAAAGAGCAGTTCCGGATAGGTAATACTATATTTGCCAGACTTACAACCGTTCTCCATTTGGGGAGAAATCCTGCACAAGCCATAAAATCGAAGCGAGGGATTTATATGACCTTGTGCTTGCCGACACAGACAGCCTTAAAAGGGAATATGAGAGCCTTGCAGGGCGCAATCAGGAGATAGACGATACCTTTATCATCAGCTTATATGCAGATAAGGCAAAGGGAATACTGACGGAAAAGCGTTTCCTGAAGCTGACGGACGCAATGGAGAAAGAGCAGGAAAGCAACCAGAACCGTATGCAGGAAATAGCTGCTCTTATCAGTGAGGAGGAACATTCGGAGGGGGATGTGCAGATGTTCATGGGGAAAATCAAATGCGGTAACATTTGTTCTTGTAAGATATGATAATGGAGTTGTTACAGAGATATCTGACGCAATCATCGCATCATGCTACGCAACAGGCTGCATCAGGATGGGTACATTCAGTTGATTTGTCTGCTGATATTGTAGCAAATGGGGCATCTTCCTTGTGGAGGACGCCCCAATGTTTTGTATCCGGATAGAAAAAATAACTGACGCTTTTTCTGTATAATACCCGCAGAAATAACATTAATAAGTGGAAAAACACAGAATAAGTGTTATAATTAATATATAATAATGAATCAAATTAATATGCACAGGATGAGGAAAGCAGATTACAGTAAAAAGCAGAATACAAAGCGGAGGTATTGTCTATTGGAAAAAATCAGATATGTTATAGTGGGTTCCGGTTGGCGGTCATTGTATTATGTGCGTGTGGCAAAGGCTTTGCCGGACAGATTTGAATTGTGCGCTATGTTTTGCAGAAGCCGGGAGAAGGCAGAAAAAATAGCTAAAGAGCATGGAATTTACACAACAACTTCCATAGAGGAATGTCGTAATTTCAAGCCTGATTTTGTTGTTGTTGTTGTAAATAAAGCTGATATTGCTAAAGTGAGCATGGAGTGGATGAATTATGGCTTAACGGTGTTATGCGAAACACCTGCTGCATTAGATACTGATACATTAAATCAGTTGTGGGAACTTCACAAATCAGGCAAAAAGCTGGTGGTAGCAGAGCAGTACACAAAATATCCTACACACGACGCAGCGCTTAACGTATTAAATACAGGTATTATAGGAGAGACGGACTGCCTTAATATTTCATTGGCCCATGAATATCATGGGGCAAGCCTTATGAGGGCGTTTCTGCAGCAAAATGTGGATACACAGTTTACTGTAAGGGCAAAAACCTATGAATTTCCTACAGTTGAAACTCTCAGCAGATATGAGCATTTTACAGACGGAAGAACAGCCAACAAAAAGCGTACAGTAGCTGCCTTTGAGTTTGAGGACGGCAAGGTGGCATTTTATGATTTTGATTCAGAGCAGTATCGCTCGCCTATACGCAAAAATTATGTGAAAGTGCAGGGACGTAAAGGAGAGTTTAAGGACGATACATTTTACTATCTGGACGAAAATTATCAGGACAGGCAGGCAAAACTGGTCGTCATGGAAAGGTGCATACATACGGGCAATGCAAATCCTAATCTTAGAGATGTACGGGAAATTGTAAGTATTGATTTGGATAATGCGAATATAAAAAACGAAGCCAAAGGGGAAGCTTTTGAGGTTCAGCAGGTTTACAAAGCACCGTTTGGAGCATGCGGTCTGGCGGAAGATGAAACCGCTATAGCACGGCTTATGGTGGAAGCTGCCGAGTATAACAAAATTTTCGGGTGCGAAGAAGCTGGTGGGGATACAAAAATCGCAGAACGAATGGATAAGGAACTTCGAGGAGCTTTACAGGATGCCTATACAGCTATTTTGCTTGCAAAGGCAGTAAAGACAGGCGAGACAGTTGCGAGTGAAAAGCAGCCGTGGCAGTATGAGTAAATAATAGCAGAATTTATTAATGGAGGTTTTTATGGCAGAAAAGGTGCGTGCAGCTCTGATTGGCGTTGGAGTTATGGGAAAAAAATATGCGGAGATGATAGTAGAGGGAAAGGTGCCGGATATGGCGCTAACAGCAGTGGTGGCGAGAAGACCGGAGATTAGAGAGTGGGCTGAAAATTTGGCGGACGCAGACGGCGTAAAACCAAAGATTTATGGAAGTGCAGAGGAAATGTATAACGAGCCGGAAAATTATGATTCGGTTATTATAGTCACACCTCACAAAACACATCCGGAATTTGCAATCAAGGCATTTGAGCTGGGAAAGCATGTTATGTGTGACAAACCGGCCGGAGCAACCATCGGACAGGCTGCAAAGATGACAGAGGCTGCAAAGAAATACAATAAAGTATATGCAATGATGTTTCACCAGCGCAGATACCCTAAATATCAGAAAATAAAAGAACTTATATCCGGCGGCAGACTTGGCAGAATTAAAAGAATTATGCTGGTAAACTCAAGATACTACAGGACTGCATACTATCACCGCTCAGGAAGCTGGAGAAGCAGCTGGAAGGGCGAGGGCGGCGGTGCTATGATTAATCAGGGCGCACATATACTTGATATATGGCAGTGGCTTTTTGGTATGCCGGAAAGTATTTATGCACATATCCCATTTGGAAAATATAATAATTTTAAAGTGGATGATGAGGCGACTATATTTATGAAATATCCTGACAACCTCACCGCAGTATTTATGCTTACCACAGGCGAGGCAGTGTGGGAGGAAAGATTGGAGATTGCCGGAAGCCGGGGTACGCTGCTGCTGGAGGACGATACGCTTCACATTTTTTATTATGATAAGGATTCAGATGAGTACATAAAAAATGAACAGGTAAATTCCAGAGAAAATCTTAATATCACAGAGGAAGTTATCACATTTGACAAGGCTGAAGAACCATACGCCGAAATGCTTCAAAATTTTGCGGAGGCGGTTTTATCAGGGGACGATTCTATTATTACAGCTCCGGGCGGGGAGGGTATTAATCAGCTCATGCTCACCAACAGCGCATACTATTCTGCGTGGATGGGAAAAGCAGTTGAACTGCCGTTAGACGCAATAGTTTATGAAAATGAACTGCAAAAGCGGTGCGATGAAGAAATGTAATAATGAAAAGCAGCTTTTTGCGGCTGGTGCTTTAAGAGTATATTCTGCAAATCTAAAGAATTTCAGTTGAAGTCAAAGAAAAATAATGGTAAAATATCCTTATTAGTCGACACAATAAAATTTTTATGTTAATAATAGATATATATTGGCAATTCATATATATAATTAATAATGCTAGGAGGTATTTTGCTATGTTAAAGGGTAAAGTAGCAGTTGTTACAGGTGGCACAAGAGGAATAGGTTATGCGATTGTTAAAAAGTATCTTGAAAATGGCGCTAAGGTAGTGCTTTTTGGTTCAAGAGAAGAGACAGTCAACAAGGCTCTTGCATCATTGAAAGAGGAGAATGCTGATTGGGAAGTTTCAGGATACGCTCCAAATCTTCTGGATCCTGAGGCTGTTAAGGCTGTGCTTGACAAAGTTAAGGAACAGTATGGAAGAATTGATATTCTTGTAAATAATGCAGGCGTTTCTGACAGCACTAAGATTGATGATTATACGGCTGAACAGTTTGTCAAAGTTATAGACATAAATGTTAAAGCAATATTTAATGCAGTTATGCCGGCAGTAAAGATTATGAAGGAGCAGGGCAGCGGCTGTATTATCAATACAAGTTCTATGGTAAGTCTTTGCGGACAGACAAGCGGCGTTGCATATCCTACAAGTAAGAGTGCTGTAAATGGCTTAACATGGTCATTGGCAAGAGAACTTGGTCCAAGCAATATCAGAGTAAATGCGGTTGCGCCTGGTATAACAAGAACAGATATGGTTGCAGCTCTCCCTGAACAGATGATTCAGCCTCTTATCAATGCAATTCCGTTGAGAAGAGTTGGTGAGCCTGAGGATATTGCTAATGCATTCTTATTCCTTGCAAGCGATATGGCAAGCTATGTAACAGGCGAGATACTTTCAGTTGACGGAGCTATGAGAACCTGATTAAGTATCGGTCGACATAGTGCCGGAAAGCCGATTGTATGGTTTAAATCGGCAGGTAATTAAATTTAAGAATAAATTAAATTTAAGAATAAATTAAATTTAAAATTTAAAAATAAAATCAGCCCTGCGGGGCAGGTTGCGCCAAAGCTAAAATTAGCATTTGGATATGTAGTCTGCTTTTGCAGGGTCGGTTTATTTAATCTGTCCATCATGGGAACGGTCAAGTACAGAGTATATCTGTTGGATTATTTGTAATGTCAGGCGCTTAAACTATAATCATATATAAAAATGTTTTGCGATATGCTAAAATATAGAAAAAAGTTATATTTTGGCTGATATAAAAGAGAGGAGAAGTGCAGGGAATGAGTATAATCAAAGAATTAGCAGCAAAAAGCAGGTCTTATAGAAGATTTTATGGGGAGAGGCAAATCACAAGAGAAATGCTTGTAGATTTAGTGGATACGGCAAGGCTCACGCCGTCAGGAGCAAACAAGCAGCCTGTGAGGTACGTCATTTCATATGAGCATGCAAAAAATGAATTGATATTTGAAACACTTCGCTGGGCAGGTTATTACAGCGACTGGGACGGACCGGAAGCGGGAGAAAGACCGTCCGGTTACATAGTGCTTGTGGAGCCGAAGGGAAGCAATGCGGCATGGGATGAGGGCATAATCGGACAGACAATACTGCTGGCAGCAGTCGAGAAAGGACTTGGCGGCTGCTTTATAGCCAACATAGACAGGGAAAAACTTGAAGCAAATTTAAAGCTGCCGGAGAATTATAGCGTGAAGCTGGTAATAGCACTGGGGTATCCAAAGGAAGAGGTTGTTGTGGAAACAATTAATGCAGGCGATGACATTAAATATTACCGGGACAGCAATCAGGTACACCATGTTCCGAAAATCAAGCTGGAGGATTTAATTTATTAATTTGGGAGAATTTTACGATATATCTTTTACCGCATTGACAAACTCCGGCACATCATCAGGCGCATTAAGGCTGTATAGCAGACCTGAATTGAAAAGCTATCCTGAAAGTATCGACGAATATGATGTGATTTATCTTGGATTTCCAAATTACTGGAGTATTATGCCTATGGCTGTATTTACTTTTCTGGAGCATTTTGATTTTTCAGGAAAAACAGTAATTCCATTTTGCACGTCTGCAAGCTCAGGCTTAGGTGAAAGCGGAGAATTGCTGAAGGAAGCAGCAGGAAAAGGAAACTGGCTGGAGGGTATAAGATTTTCCTCAAACGTATCTGAAACACAGGTCAAAGAATGGCTTAAAACCATTGCCATATCCTATTATTTCTGATAGAATGATTTACAATTTAGAGGGCGGAAGGGTCAAAAATGAATTGGGAGATTATCAATTTCAGGTTATAATGATATATGTTCTGCCGATATTCTGGGGACTTAACGGAATTTGGCTCGCAGTAGTATTCGCAGAAATATTATCTTTGGTGGTAAGCATTTCCAGCTTTATAGCAAATAGGAAAAAATATAATTATATTTAGGTTTTAAGCTTTAAAATTAAAAATGTGAGATTGGAAGTTTTGAGTGAAAATTTTAAACTAAAAATTTAATCGGGAGAAATGGGAGGAGTGTTGTATGACAGAGAAAGAAAAAAGGGATGAGGGGCTTTTGTATGATGCCAATTATGACAGCGAGCTGCTTTGGAAAATGAGGGAATGTAAGGATATAACTAATAATATGAATGTCGGGGAATATACAATAGTTATCAAAGGAGTAAGGCATGATTTATGATTCGGCTATTATAGGCGCAGGTCCGGCGGGACTGTCTGCTGCTTTAAATTTAAAAATTCGAGGAAAAAATTTTATATGGATTGGAAGCAGAGACTTAAGCGATAAAGTCTTAAAAGCGGAGTGTATATCTAATTATCCGGGTTTTGTGAACAAATCAGGAGAGGAGATTACGGCTGCGTTTAGAAAGCAGGTGGAGGCTATGGAGATTGAGATTACCGAGAGTATGGTTAATTCAATTCTGCCTGTTTCGGAGCATTATGCGCTTATGGCGGGAAGTGATTTTTATGAGGCAAAAACTGTTATTTTAACCACCGGCATTGCGAATACCGCTGTGCTTCCGGGCGAAAGCGATTTTGTGGGAAAAGGCGTAAGCTATTGCGCTACCTGCGACGGCAATTTGTATAGAGGAAAAAATATTGCGGTTTTGTGTAATAACGCACGTTTTGAGCATGAGGTAAAATATCTGGCGGATATTGCGGCGAAGGTTTACTATTTTCCAATTTACAAGGGTGTTACTATAGATGCGGATAATATAGAGGTACAAGACAAAAGAATGGTTGGGATTAGGGGTGAAAACCGTGTGAATGCAGTTAAACTTCAGGACGGAAATGCGATTGAGGTGGACGGCGTATTTTGTCTAAGGGATTCAATAGCGCTGTCAGCAATGCTTCCGAGGCTGGAGACAGAAAACGGACACATTGCGGTTGACCGTTCTATGGCAACAAACCTTCCCGGCGTATATGCCGCAGGAGACTGTACGGGAAGACCATATCAGTATGCAAAGGCAATAGGCGAGGGAAATGTGGCGGCTCACAGTGTGCTTGAATTTCTGTCTCAGTCGGATAAGAATATATAGATAAGACTAATTTAATATTGACATGTTATGTCAAAATGTATATATTAGATATATACAATATTTCACGTGATATTTGAAAGTTTCAGATATTTTTAGTACTACAGGCATTATATATATTGTAATTTTAAAGATAACTGAAGCATTTTTAATGTTTCTGCGAGGCAAATTTATGAACATTATTATTAGAAATAATTCAGAAAGCCCCATATACGACCAGATAAAAGATCAGATAAAGGCTATGGTTATCAGCGGAGAGCTGAAAGCAGGCGATGCAATTCCTTCTATGAGGCTGCTGGCAAAGGAGCTTAGGATAAGCATTATCACTACGAAAAGAGCATACGAGGAACTGGAGAGAGAAGGGTATATAGAATCATTTACCGGAAAAGGAAGTTTTGTTAAGAGTATTAATAGACAGCTTGTGAAGGAAAGTGTTATGTGCGAGATAGAGGAACTTTACGAGGAAATTCTTAATAAGGCGAAAATTGCAGGAATCAGTAATGATGAGCTTGCTGCTGTAATGGAGGCGGTTGAAGAAGGAAGGTGTGATAAGTATGAGTAACGGTAAAGACAAGCTGAAAATGAATCTTCACGGAGACGATGAGAAATTAGTGAAGGACACGGGAAATGGCAATACAAGTACGATGGTGCTGGAATTAAATAATGTCACCAAGAGCTATGATGGATTTAAGTTAAACAATGTAAGCTTTTCAGTGCCAAGAGGATGTATATGCGGCTTTATAGGACAAAACGGCGCCGGAAAAACTACTACCATACAGCTTATTATGGACATCATCAAAAAGGATAGCGGATACATAAAGGTGCTTGGCGCAGATATGGATAAAAATGCTGCTGATCTTAAGAATCGTATAGGCGTTGTCTATGATGAAATGTGTTTTCATGATTTTTTAAGTCCGAAACAGATAGACAGTGTTATGAAGAATATTTACACTAACTGGGATGAAAAATTATTTTTTGAGTATATGGATAAATTTGGACTTCCCAAAAAGAAACGCTGCGGGGCATTTTCAAGGGGAATGAGAATGAAGCTGCAGATAGCGGTAGCAATGTCGCATGGTGCAGAGCTTTTGATTATGGACGAGCCAACAAGCGGCTTAGACCCTATTGTGCGCAATGAAATATTACAGATTTTTCAGGAATTTGTCATTGAGGAAAATCATACTATACTGCTTTCGTCTCATATAACGGGAGATTTGGAGCGGCTGGCGGATATGGTGGTATTTATAGATAAGGGAAAAATAATTCTTGCGGGGGACAAGAATGAAATTTTGGAAAAGCATGGTCTTGTAAAATGCAGAAAAGAGGATTTAGAAAAATTAGACCCACTGGACATTGTGTTTGCAAGAAAATCAGCGTTTTGCACAGAGGTTATGGTAAAGGACAGAGAGGCTTTTAAGAAAAAATACAGCCATATATGCGAAAATGCGGCGGTTGAGCAGAGTACGCTGGAGGAGATTATGATATTCTACACCAGCGCGCAGAATTGTGCCGGAAGTAAAATCAATATTCAGGGAGCGCAGAATTATGCCGGCGGTGGTATTGTTAATACGGATTTGCAAAGTAAGGAGTAGAATATGAGTGGATTAATAAAAAAAGATATGTATTGTCTAAGAAAAAATCTGCTGATGTTTATCTTTGTGACAGTGGGTGTAATTGTGCTTTCGGTTATGTTTATTATAAGCTCCAGAAGCGGAAATGTGGCGCTTGGAATAAAGCAGATGAAAACGGAAAATGTCGGTATGAGCGAGGCAGATTTTTATGCAATATTTCAGATTGCAGTTTGGGCGGCGTTGTTTATTCCGATAGCTTTTGTGTGCGTCGTAGTTGAGTGTTTTAAGGAGGACAGAAAAGCGGGCTTTTACAAGTATATGATGACGCTTCCTCTGAGTGAGAAAAAACTTGTGGGCAGCAGATACGTATCATTGCTGCTATTTGTTGTAATAAGTGTGGCAGGCTCTTGTACTGCGGCGGTGTTTGTATCGCTGGTGTCAGATTATTTCAGGCTGGACAGGCTTATAAGCATTATATTTACATTTGCGGCTGTTATTCTTATTTACATGAGTATAGTTATGCTTCTGCTCTATGTGTTTGGTGTGGAAAGGGCTGATTTTATACAGTGTGCGCCATTTGCTGCGGTACTTATAACAGGAATTGCAGCAATAGGGGTAAAAATAAATTCCCTGCCGGAAAATGAGCTTGACGGTTATCTTTCTAAACTAATAAGCGGATTTTCAGATGCAGTTTCCAAAAACGGAATATTGATTATGGGGATTGCTCTTTTATGTGTGACGGTTTCGTATTTTGTATCCTGCAAAATATTAGAGCAGAGGAGGGGAAATATATAATGACAGGATTATTGTATAAGGACTTTGTAGCTGTAAAAGGTAAAATATATATAACTGCCTGCCTTGTGTTGACAGCGGCGGCGTTGCTATCGGTACTGATTATACCATCTGATGAGGTGTCGGACAATTTTATATGGTATGGAACAATAATCGCCATAGTATTAGGATATTTTGCGGCTATTAGTAAGCTTGAAATAAGTCTTATGGAGGTTGATGAGGGAAGACGCCGCAAAAATTATATTCTAAGTCTGCCGGTTTCAAAAAATAAATATGTTGCGTCAAAGTATGTATTTTTATTGGCTGCATTTTACATATTAATGTTTCTTGGAATACTTGTATTTGCGGTGTTAAAGGTTGGCAGAGAAAGTTCTGATATAATTCATAAGTCAGACGTGATGTTATCGCTGCTGCCTGTTGTTGTAAGTGCGATTATGGTGATACCGTCAATAGAGATGCCGTTTTTTGTCGGAATGGGTGCTAAAAAGGGTATGAGGATGAAAACAGGAATTGTGATAGGACTGTTTTTTGTGATTGTGGCTTATATTTTATTTGGCGATTTGACGGTTTTTGACAAAATGGAACAGTTTGCGGAATATCTGATAGAATACAAAAATGTTTTGAAAAAATTGCAGATACCGGCGATATGTATTTCAATGGGCTTATATTATTTGTCATATAGAATTTCATGTATATTGTTTATTCGGAAAGAGTGGGATGACGATTAACGAAAATCTTTCATAAACATTAAATATATTAAGCAAAAATAAAACAATTATTAATTATTAGCACTCGGTATTGACGAGTGCTAATAATAGAGCTATAATATGTTCAGAAACCAAGAATAAAAGGTTTAACGACATAAAAGGTCGCATATAAAAAGGAGGAATGACTTATGTTAATGCCAAGTATTTTTGGAGAAAGATTATTTGATGATTTTATGGATGATTTTGCATTTCCTGCAATGAACTGCAATGGAAAGAGCGCCGCACCTTCAGTTGCTATGAGGACAGATGTAAAGGAGACAGAAAATTCATATGAGCTTGATATTGAGCTTCCTGGATATAAGAAAGAAGATGTAAAGGCTCATTTAAAGGACGGCTATCTTACAATAAATGCTTCCAGTTCAACAGACAACGAGGAGAAGGACAAAGACGGAAAATATATCCGCAGGGAGCGTTATGTAGGTTCTGTTAGCAGAAGCTTCTATGTGGGCGAGGACATCACAGAGCAGGATGTGACCGCTAAGTTTGAAAATGGCATATTGAAGCTGACGGTGCCAAAGACAGCTCCTAAGAAAACAGAGGATAAAAGGTACATTGCCATTGAGGGCTAATCTCAGTTTTTGACTATGACTATAATTAACCAGGCAAAACACGCTTAGCGAGTTTTGCCGGTTCGCATGCGGCGGCAAATGAAAATGCAAGATTTTCCGCTTGCCTTATGCCTTTGCGTAAATTCAATAATGGTGTGTGAATATACTTACATATTCACACACCATTATTTTATGTTTAGTAATATTAAAGAGTTTTAAGATGACGCCAGCTTTTTTTCTTCCGCATCTTCCGTTTCTTTTTCACGCCGAAGGTGCTTAATAATAACTACCATTGATATGGCGATACAGCCAAAGGCAATAGAAGTAAGCTGGTCTTTCATCAGGAGATAACCCGCAATTACGCCAAATGCAGTGTAGGTTACCGCACTTCTTTTACGGTGGGCAGGAATTTTGATTATTGTGGAAAATGTTATATAAAGCACCGCCAGCACAATAACTATATAGCATTGCGGCATCAGGGCGATAAGCACTCCGAATGAGGTTGCAATACATTTTCCGCCATGAAAATTATTTAAAGGCGAGAATGCGTGTCCCAGAACGGGCGCCAGCATTATAAAAGCAAACATAAGGTTTGTGATTGGCAGAACCCTTTTTGCAAGATATACAGGCAGAATACCTTTAAAAATATCAAGGAACAGGCACAATAACCCGAAAGGAATACCGCAGTGTATAAATACATTGGCGGCACCGGGATTGTGGTCCCTGCTCACAGCGCATATATCGATTTTTTTAAATATTTTTGGCAGTACAAGGCAGTTAAGGATACCTCCGGCAAAGAAACCAAAACATATAAAAAATATCCATGCTGCTGTAGGATTATTCGCCAAATTATTCAGATTTATTAAGTTTAAGTCCTTCATACATTGTTATCCTTTCTACTATATCTTTAGCAGCGGAGGAGTTGATTACAAGGCGCTGCCTGCGGCATATTTCTGCGCATCTGGCGCAATCATGCACGAGAGAAAGCGCATTTTCGGCTGCCTCCTTATTGTTATGAGTGTTGATTGCCATGCCCTGTTCTTCAAAATATGCTGCGTTTTTGCTCTCGCAGCCGGGAATAGCATTTACAATTATATATGGTATATTTGATACGGCAGCTTCAGTACTTGACAAACCGCCCGATTTTGATAAAAGAACGTCCGCCGAGTTCATATAAAGAGAAACCTTGTCCGTAAAAGGCACTGTGACAATTCCGCTATTTTTGCCAAAAGTCCTGGAAATGCTGTCAGCCAGACCATTGTTATGGCCCACCAGCACAAGAATTAAAGTGTCATCGTCTTTGCGGCTGAAAACATCTTTACAAAGGTCGAGCATATTTTCGCAACCAACGCCGCCTGTCATAATGAGTATAATGCGTTTGTCCTCCGGAAGCCCCAGAATACGTCTTGCCTCCGTTTTAGGAGTGTGATGTGAAAATGCCGGATTAACCGGAATACCGGTGGCTATAATGCGCTCTCTAGGAATACCGCAGTCAGCTAATTCTCCGGCAACAGAATCACATGGTGCAAAATACAAATCCAATTTCGTGTCCTTCATAAACGGTATGCATGTATAATCAGTAAGAACTCCAAAACAAGGCACGCTGTCAGGATTGCGCTTTCTGATAGCAGTCATTGCCTCCATACCATAAAGGTGCGTGCAGACAACCGCATCAAAATCATTATCGGTAATATATTTGCCAAGAGCCTCAGAATAGCTGGAGTTGGCATAATAAACAGGAGATGGCAGTTTTGTTGAGGTATAAATTGTGCCCGCTTTGTATAAAAGACCAAATGCAAAAGGGCGTTTTCTTATCATATTGTTGTAAAATGAGGAAACGAAGTGCTTGGCTTTATCGCTGCTGAAAGCGACAGGGTCGGCTATAACTGCAATATGTCCGTCAGCTTCAAAGCTTGCTGCTACTGCTTTTGCTGCGCTGTTGTGTCCCTCACCTGTAAAACAACTAAGTATAAGAATCTTCAAAACGTGTACCTCCATTAATAGCTGCATTTTTGCATGCAGCTATTTTATTATGTGCATTTTTCATACTCAATAGACAAAATTGCAATTTAGTAAAATTTTTATACATTTTTATAGAATGTCTATATAATTATATCAAAAAATATAAAAAATTCAACACACAAAATATTAAAGAAAAAGGGATTGCAATAAATGTAATTTTGCATTAATCTTATGATATAAGGAATATTTTAGGGGGAGAAAATGGAGTCGGTTGTTAGGGAATTTTGGATTAAACATATAATAAAAAGTGTAGATGAAATAATAGGATATGTGGAGTACATGGCTGCAATTCTTCTTATTATGAGGACCTATCCATTTATAAAAAATGCAATGTATGCTGCTTTGTTCGTGGTTATGGCGGCTGTATATGTTTTTTATGCGAGATTTATCGCACGAAAAACAGAGAAAAAGTATATGAAGCTGCACAGGGAATATAAGGCTTTGTATATCAGCGGCCTGACCGAAGAAGGACAGATGTTTTTGCTTACCCGGACTGCCGCAGTGTTTGTAGTTATTTTGGGGATTATAGGTTTTGTGATTAATTATCAGCTTGCGGCTTCTGTTGCATGCTCGGCAAAAAGCGTTATATTGGTATATATTTCAATATTTTTATCTCTTGCATATGTGGTATTGTATTTTGTAATCCAGAAGCGTGTTTTTCAAAAATATTTTTATAGTATGCTGGATGCAGATAACGATGAACTTGGCAATGTAAGTCTTGAATATCCGTTGCTTCCCGAATATACTGCGGTGGAAAACGTGGCGTTGCCTGTCAGGATAAAGCAGAATATTCCAAAGGATATTGCAATTCATTACGCAAGAGAATGTATGAAAGAACTGCTGCTTAGCAGGCTGTCGGAGATAAAGGCATGTGAGTTTACGAATATGCAGCAGGTCGAAGTGATGATTGCAAGGATTTATGTGTGCGAGGGTTGGGATATAACGGTTAGCGACTCTCTGATGCAGGGGCTTACCAATATAGAAAAGAAAACTGTAAGTATGCTTATAGAGAGGGCTAAACAAGTGAAAAGGAGAGAAATTGATGGAACAAAATGTATCAATGCAAGAAGTTATTGAAGAATTAGGAGAATGCAAAGAAAAATATACTAAGGCAGAGCCGGCGGCTGATGCTAAGGAGGTGACAAGGCAGGAATTTACTCTGCTTTTGTCAGGAATTTCCACTAGCAGAAGGGTCCCGGGTATTCCTGTATTTATGGGCTATGAACAGCTTTACCACTGCGAGAATGACAATGATATTGCCGCTGCAAGAGAGCATATGAAAAAGATGTTTGGAGTGACAGATAAAGAGTCGCTGATAAGAGCATGCAGAAGTGTTTTCCACAGCAGTGATGAGTATGACCAGTTTATGACCTTCTGGGTTGGAGCGCCTCTTTTTGATATAAATGATTTGAATGAAAACAGCAAGGCGAGCTTTGACCACTGCATTAATCTTGCGTCAAAATATAAAGATTATGTAGGCATAAAGGGTTTTTATGCATGGGACATAAATGAAAGAATCGGTATGTGCCGGAGCGCCGCAGCCTGTGGAATTATCACAGACGAAGAATTTTGGAAGATGACAGACCAGTGGGTCAGGGTTGCGCAGGTATTTTATCATTCTTATGGCGAGTATGCTTACAGCTGTCTGTGCGGAGCAATCTATGATATGTCTAAGTATGATACTAATGTTCGCCAGTTCTTTGAGATTAATTGCAAAATTTTAGACGGCCTTCTTGGTGAGGGCGGTGCATGGCAGCGCAATAAATGGTATGTTCCAAAAGAGCATGAGTGGGCGGCTCTGCTGCCTGCAGATGTGGGCTGTCTGATTACTAAAGTTGCCTTTGATTCAGAAAATATCGGATATATGTATAGGGAGCAGCCGGCTCAAAATGTTCCTGACTGTGGCTGGAGATTTTTTGTAGGAACAGAAAAGCCTGAGTATCTGGACGTTCCTGAAAATACAGTGGTATGCACCCTAAGTACTATATGTAACATTGCGCCGGACATTATGCCGTATCTTCATGCGGCAGTAGGAAGGCGGTTTGGCAGACAGGAAAGCGGCTGGGTAGAAGAATAGGCAGCCGGACGGGTAAGTCAGAAAATAAATTGAGTGGCGTCAGCAGGCTGACAGAATGGAGTTTATTATGAAATGTAGAAGAGTAGGATTGGAAGCTGAGATACAGAAATACGAGGTTGGAATGGGACTTGAGGACGGTTTTGCATCTTGGACCGACGTGGTTACACAGGGCTGGATTGTGACAGATTTTCTTGTGAAAATTAAACGCGAAGACGGCAGTATTGTGTGTCCGTACATAAAGAACAGAAGAGGATATACATTTATCGGAGAAAGCGATTATATAGTTACGGATGAGGACGGAACAAGGCACGTATGCGGCTCTGATAAGATTTGGAAACGGTATGAAGAGGTTTGATTAGTACTTGCGTACAGTCGCCGGGAGGCGGTGGCTGTACGCAATGCTTATATTATGCCGTATGCCGGCTTATTTTGTGCTTTAGATTTATTTTAAAAACATACGAAGAAGCTTCTCATTAGTTTTCTTATAAGGCTGGTAACGCATAGGCAAATCAAGCCATGTCTTTTTATCAACGATTGATTTATAGTGGGAGAAGGTGCAAAAGCCTTCTTTTCCATGATATGAACCCATTCCGCTCTCGCCAAATCCACCAAAGCCCATTTCTGAGGTGGCGAGATGTATAATTGTATCGTTGATACAGCCGCCGCCAAATCCACAGTATGAGGTGATATATCTGACAACCTTTTTGTCTGAGGTAAAGAGGTACAGCGCCAGCGGGTGCGCCATTGAATTAATGGCGTCTGCGGCATTTTTTAGGGAATCGTAGCATACAACAGGAAGAACCGGTCCGAATATTTCCTCCTGCATGATTGGGTCATCAAATGTGACATTATCCATAACAGTAGGCGCAATTCTAAGAGCTGCAGCGTCGGAATTTCCGCCTGCAACAACCTTATCCTGATTGATAAGCGCGTCTATTCTTTTAAAATGCTTCTCGTTAATTATTTTTCCGTAATCAGGATTATCGAGAGGATTTTCGCCGAACTGGTCTGTAATTTGTTTCTTGATTTCAGCTATAAGCTTGTCTTTAATACTTCTGTCGCAGAAAATGTAATCGGGAGCAACGCAGGTCTGACCGCAGTTTAAATATTTTCCGAAAACAATCCTCTTTGCGGCAAGTTTTATGTTAGCTGATTTTTCAACTATACAAGGGCTTTTTCCGCCCAGCTCCAGAGTTACAGGCGTAAGATATGCGGAAGCTGCCTTCATAACTTCCTTTCCAACAGACTGACTTCCTGTAAAGAATATATAGTCAAAATGTTCCTGCAAAAGGTATGTATTTTCAGCGCGCCCGCCAGTGACAACGGATACCAGTCTTTCGTCAAAGCACTCCTTAATGAGCTTTTCAATGGCGGCGCTTGTATTAGGAGAGTATGCGCTTGGCTTTACAACGGCAGTATTTCCGGCCGCAATGGCGTCCACAAGAGGGTCGATAGTGAGCAGGAACGGATAGTTCCACGGACTCATTATCAGCGTTACTCCGTAAGGAGACGGCTTTTTGAAGCTTCGTGAGCAAAACTGCGAAAGAGGAGTATAAACTGTTTTTTCCTTTGCATAGCGGCGGGTGTGCTTAATCATATAGCTAAGTTCGCTAAGTACCATTCCTGTTTCGCACATGTAGCTTTCAAATGCGCTTTTTCCCAAGTCTTTCTTAACAGCCTCGTTTATCTCATTTTCATTTTTTATGATATAGGACTTTAACCGCTTTAAAGCATTTATGCGGCTTTCTACAGGAAGTGTATTTCCTTCACGGAAAAAGCGGCGCTGCTTATCAACTAACTGCTTTATCTGTTCTTCAGTCATTGCTGCTGCCTCCCATTACCATATAATAAAATTTTTCAAGCTCCTTAGCGTTCATAAGCACAGGAACAGGATATAGAGGATTTGCCTCCTTGTCTGCATATTTTGCCAGCTTAGGAATATCCTCCTCCTTAATGCCGTCGATGGTATCTCCGATATTGTAGCGGAGTTTCATATCTTTAATTGCCTGAATAAATGCTTTGGCGGCCTCCTCGTCTGAAGTTTCTTTGTCAGCTATTCCGGCCGCAATGGCAAGCTCATGCAGCTTTTTGTATATGCTCTCGCCGTATTCCTCCAGCACAAATGGGAGAAGCACAGCATTTGCAAGACCATGAGGCACGTTGTATTCTCCGCCGAGAGAATGGGCTACGGCGTGTACATATCCAACATAGGATTTGGTAAATGCGCATCCTGCATAAAATGCAGCCTTAAGCATATTTTTTCTGGCGGTAATATCATTTCCATTGCTGTATGCTGTATCCAGATTGTTAAATATAAGCTCAACAGCCATAGTGGCGTCCTTGCGTGTTCCAAAGGTTGTAGAATTTCCTATATATGCCTCGACTGCGTGAGTGAGCGCATCCATACCTGTAGTGGCAGTGATAGAAGGCGGAAGGCTCAATGTTACTTTGGGGTCAAGCACAGCATATTTAGGAATAAGCGGAAAATCGTTGATAGGGTATTTGTGGCGAGTCTCTGCGTCAGTAATTACCGATGCAAGGGTTGTCTCGCTTCCGGTTCCGGCTGTGGTAGGAATAGCGATAAGGAGCGGGAGTTTTTTATGTATCTTAAGAATACCTTTCATTTTTGAGAGAGGCTGGTTAGGCTTGGCAATGCGGGCGCCTACAGCCTTAGCGCAGTCAATGCTTGAACCGCCGCCAAAACCGATTATGGCTTTGCAGTTATGTTCCTTATAGACCTCAACTGCCTCAGCTACATTGACAGTAGTAGGGTTAGCTACAGTTTTGTCATATATATAGTAAGGAATGTTGCTGTTATCCAACGCATTTTCAAGTCTTGCCGTAAGCCCCAGCTTCATAATTCCCGGGTCGGTTATAATAAGTGCCGTATCGCATTTTTTCTTTGCCAAAACATCAGGAATACCCTTTACGCTGTCAATTATTTTTGGCTTGCGGTAAGGCAGCAAGGGAAGCGCAATTTTAAAAACAGTCTGAAATGTGCGGCAATAAGCCTTCTTAAAAAAGTTCATGATAAGCCTCCGTTTTGATTTTTGAAATATAAAATACTTTGAGTGTCGAAGTTTTATAGAGTGAATATAGCAATATGAAATGTATTTGTCAAGGTATAAAATGGGATTAAAATGATGCTTCGAGCCATTAGATATCTAAATCATAATTCTAAACAATTCACTGTGACAGGTGTGACGAATATAATAGTGTAACGGATTTTTTAGATGAGGAAAAATTGTGCAGGCAATATTATATACATTAGTGGGAACTATGTTCACATGGCTGATAACTACTTTTGGTGCGGCAAATGTGTTTTTAATAAGGAAGTGCGTCAGCAAAGCTGTGCAGAGAGCCGTGCAGAGAGCATTTTTAGGATTTGCAGCAGGGGTGATGATAGCAGCTTCCGTATGGTCTCTGCTGCTTCCGGGAATTGAGGCGGCGGAAAATAACAGTCAGCCCGGCTGGCTTGTGGTAACAGTGGGATTTGTGCTTGGAGTGGCGATGCTTCTGGCATCGGACAGGGTTGTGGAGCATTGGAGAAAAAAAACAAAACATCCAAAGGAACTCAGTAAAAATGTGATGATGATGGTATTCGCCATTGTTATTCATAACATACCGGAGGGAATGGCGGTAGGAGTAGCGTTTGCTATGGCATTGGAGGGCAGAGCAGAAATGGAACCTGCACTGTTATCAGGAGCCATAGCCCTTACCATAGGCATAGCAATTCAGAATTATCCGGAGGGGACGGCTGTCTCTTTGCCGCTTGTAAGCGAGGGAATGAGCAAGGGAAAAGCATTTATAATAGGAAGCATATCCGCCATAGTTGAGCCGATATTCGGTGTGCTGGCAGCTATATTGTCGCAAGTGGTACAGGAGATTATGCCCATATGTCTGTCATTGGCAGCAGGCTGTATGATATATGTAGTTGTACAGGAGTTAATTCCTGAGGCGCATATAGATGACGCAGAAGAGCGGCGTGCTAACATTGGAAGTCTTGGCTTTATTATGGGCTTTCTCGTTATGATGATACTGGATGTGGCGTTATAGCCTATTATAGTGTATCATATCTGCGACATGGTTGTTATGACTAAAAAATTATTCTTGACTTTTTAAAATGTGATTTGATAGAATACAAAACTGGTAAAAATAATTAAATATAATAAAAACGACACAAGTAGTGCTTGCACATAAATCTGATTACGGTACATTAAGAGGGATTTGGCGCATAGCGGTACTTGTGTTTTTTTATGTTTAAAGGAGGAATTTTATGCCAAGAAACAAATTTCAGCGAATGATATTCGCACTATTAACAGTTATTGTTACAGTTCATGCATATGTATTTTACAGTCTTTATGTAGTGAACGGAAATTACTTTTTATCTATTGGGGGCGCAGAAAGCGTATTAGATGGTATTAACCTAAATGGCGGAGTAATGATGTTCGGACGTTTATTCCCGATATGGGCGGTGGTGCTTGTAGAGTTCTGTCTTGCCTATATGCTTGAATGTGTGATGGGAAGCCCGTATTCATTTAAGCTCGCATGTAAAGTATTTAATCCTAAGACAACCCATCCGGTACTGTTTGAGACGGCTATAATATGTGCAACAGTAGGGCTTATGTGTCCGGCCATGAGTTTTCTGGCTGCAATTATATATTATCCGTATTATGCCGGATTTAATGTGTTTACACTTCTGGCAAACTGGATGAAATTAGTATGTTACAATTTTCCGTTTGCATTTTTTACACAGTTGTTTTTTATACAGCCCCTTATCCGGACTGTATTCAAAATAATTTTTGCCAAAGACATTAAAAACAGAGAAGCTTCAAGCTCTTTTTCTTAAAAATAAACAAAGTTTATCCAAGAGTTTGCGGTTAGAGTGAAGTGATTTCAGATTAGGCGGTATAGCCCCGATTATTCTGCTTTCTGTAGCCGTTTCCCGTCCGCCTTTTCCGTTTCAGCAAAGCGTTGTTGATACATCATTTCCCGAAAAGCTATGATGTCTCGATAAATAAGAATTTATGTGCCGGATCATCAATCTTTAGCACAGCCGGACTTTGCCTAAGGCTTTACAGTCCCTATGGGAATAGCCCGTTCTTACCGGCGCCGGTATAATGCCCGTTTTGCGGACATTATACCATAATTAAATTATTGAAAAATGCGTACATGAAATGTATAATTATAATAAATAAACAGATTTTGATATACGAATTTTTATAAAAATGTTATTTTGGACAGGCGGTGGTAAATGTGGAAAAGAGATTAAAAAATTATCTGCGGTACATAGAGGAGAAGCTTGGAGAGCTAAAAGAGCATTTATGCGCAGAAAATGGAAGTGAAAATGGGAACGGGTTAAAGAAAGAAGTATGTGCCGAGGCTGAAAGGGTTATGAAGGAGCTGCTTATCCAGATTGGATTTTTCGCACATGAGAGGCTGGTCCATCTGATTGTAACGGTGACGTTTGCAATACTTACCATTGTGGCGGTTGTGGGATTGTTGATTTCTGAACAGACGGCGCTGATAGCGTTAATTGTACTGCTGCTGGTTTTGCTGGTGCCGTATATAAGGCATTATTACATACTTGAAAATGGAGTGCAGAAGTTATATACATTTTATGACGAGCTGCAAAAAATAAGCTTGGAGGCAGCCTCCTAAAGTGTTATAAACAGTGAACGCTACGGGGTAAGTCAAGGGCGTCAGCGCAGTTTAAGTGTTCAGATAGGAAATGAAGAAATCTATGAAAATATATATGGCGCCTATGGAGGGGCTTACAGGTTATGTGTTCAGGAAAAATTACGAGAAACATTTTGGCCGGGGCAGAGTAGACAAATATTTTATACCGTTTATCTCGCCGAATAAGACGGACGGCTATACAGCGAGGGAGAGGGAGGATATTCTTCCCGAAAATAATAAAGGGGTTACGGCGATTCCTCAGATTATGGCAAACAACAGCGAATATTTTATAAGGGCTGCACTTATGCTGGCAGAAATGGGGTATAAAGAGGTTAATCTTAATCTTGGCTGTCCTTCGGGAACTGTTGTCAGTAAATTTAAGGGAGCCGGATTTCTTGCAAAGCCTGACGAGCTGGACAGATTTTTGTATGAGGTTATGTCCTCGTCTGAAATGGAGGGAATAGACGTATCCGTAAAGACAAGGATTGGGATGGAGAGTGCGGAGGAATTTCATTATCTTCTAACAATATATAATCAGTTTAAATTTAAGGAAATAATTGTACATCCGAGGGTGCGCAGCGACTATTATAAAAATAAGCCTAATCTTGAGGCTTTTAAGGAGGCGCTTGCATACAGCGAAAACCCTGTCTGCTATAATGGAGATATATTTACAGCGGCGGACTATAGGAAGTTTTTGGAAAGCTTTTCCGAAGAAAAATATGGCAGTATAGGAGTTATGCTTGGCAGGGGAATGGTGAGCAATCCGCTTATTATAGAGAGGATAGCAGAATGTGAAGCGGCCGGAGTATCCGGCGAAAATGCTTCTGATAGCAGTATTGGCGACAGTGTTTATGGAAGTGCCGGTGGGAGCGGGAATAGTAAAATGCGTATCAGGCATTTTTGCGACGATTTGTTTGCGGATTATCTTGAGACGCTGTCCGGTGATATTAATGCACTGCACAAAATAAAAGAGGTCTGGGAGTATCTTGCATGGAGCTTTACGGGCGGGGAGAAAGCGCTGAAACAGATTAAAAAGGCTCAGAGAGTATGCGATTACAGGGCGGCGTTGGACGAATTTTTTTATAAGGCGGATTATAAATATGAAAATTTTATTTTATAAGTGGAAGGTGTTCAATCAGGAGGATATAAGGGAGGCGCTTGAGGAGCTTGGACATGACGTGACGTTTTATGAGGAAAGCGAAAAGGCGAGACAAAGCAGAGAATGGCAGGAGCTTATGGAAGCGGCGGCTGAGTATGACGCAGTGTTTTCGGTAAATTATTTTTCGAGGGTTTCAGAGGCGTGCAATGAGAGGGGGAAGAAGTATATAGCGTGGACGGTGGACAGCCCTATGATATCTATGTACAATGAGTCCTTGTTTAATCCATGCAATTATGTATTTGTGTTTGATAAATTTGATTATTGCCAGTTTAAGGCAATGGGTGCAAAAAATGTTTATTATATGCCGCTGGCAGTGAATACGGCAAGGCTTGACAGGCTTATTGAAGCGGCGGACGAGGAGCAGCTTAAAAAATATGACAGCGACGTTTCATTTGTGGGAGGTCTTTATTATAAAAATTCATATGACGATATTAAGGGCAGGCTTACGGATTATCTGAGAGGATATCTTGACAGCGCTATGTGGGCGCAGATGGATATTTTTGGTGAAAATATATTCGATAGGATGCTTACGCCTGATATTTTGGCGCAGCTTCTTGAAATGGTGGAGTTTAAGCAGGATGAAAGGGCATTTTCTGACTTTAAGCTTGTTTTTACAAATACTTATTTAGGCTTTAAGCTGGCGCAGACAGAGCGCATTTACTGTCTTAGCAGGCTGGCAAAGCGTTTTAATGTAGATTTGTACTGCGACAGTGACAGCGAGGAGCTTGTGGGAGTTAATAATAAAGGAACGGTAAGCTATATTTACGATATGCCGAAGGTGTTTAACCGCTCAAAAATTAATATGAATTTTACGATTAGAAATATAAGGAGCGGTCTGCCGTTGCGCATATGGGATGTGCTTGGGGCGGGCGGTTTTTTGCTGACTAATTTTCAGGCAGAGCTGCCGGAGTATTTTGAAAATGGCAAAGATTTGGTATATTACGCGGATTTGAATGATATGGAAAGAAAGGCGGAATATTATTTGAATCACGAAGATGAGCGGCTTGAAATTGCAAGACGCGGACATGATAAGGTGAAGCATTTTCATTCTTATAAGGACAGGCTTGAGAAAATGCTAGAGCTTGTGGGTGTGCAATAATGTTGGAGAGGTTGGGAAGGTGCGGCGCACTTGAGTTTTCAGGTGGAAAGACAGAAGCAGTACACATGGGAATTTGAATTTGAAGTTTAGCCGGAGAACTAAATAATTTGAAAAAGGCGCCTGAAAGCTTGCAGCAGACAAATCGCGAAAAGAGCTTGCAAAACTTCAAAGGCGCCTTTTGATAATTATATTTTATAAAGCAAAAAATTCACTCTGCATTTAATCAGGCAGAAAATCCGAGTGTTCAGCAAAACCGCTGAATACGCCGTCATATTCCTTAAACAGACTCTCTTCAATTTTTCTGAACATAACTGTTATATAATCGTTTTTGAAATTCAGGCTTATATAGATATTTCCCACAGATGAATCTATTATCTGCACCTTTATAAGGAAAGTGCCGGACATTCTCCATGCACCTGAAGCCGCATAGCGCATATTATAATCAGGAAAAATTCCAACAGCGTTGTCGCCGATTTTAAAGTCTAGCATGTGACTTCCTGTAGCATTGGTATAGTGCAGCGAACCGGAAGCGGTAGCTGGAGCAGCAATCGAAGCGGCCTCATCAAAATGTACGGATATTTTTGAAACGCCGCATGAATTTTCATCGCATATGTAAGTTACATCATTTATTTTATTGATTATGCCGGAAGATTTTTCTCCGGGCATTGAAAGCAGCCTGCAGTTTTTGCAGTATTCCTGTAAACGAGAATATGCTTCAGGATTTTCTTCAAGAGAATTGCAGGCGGAAGCGTTTTCTTTGTTAGAGTTATAGTTTAAAGCATTTTCATCAATTTTTGCATATATTTCATTCCAGAAAGCGTCGTATATAAGCTGAACGCCGCCCTGTCTGCCCTGCGCGTCAGCGGTGGTTACCATAAATATATCCTTGTCGGGAACGTACAATGCAAGCTGTCCTCCCATTCCAAAAAGCACATAGCCGCCGTTTCGTGTGAGCCATATCTGGTAGCCGTAGCCCTGAAGTTCTTCCAGCGTACCCTGTTTAGCATATGGGTCGCTGTGCTTTGACCTTGCATTGCGGACATATTCGGCAGGCAGAAGCTGCTTTCCGTTCCATTTTCCATCATTTGCAATTAAAACTATAAACTTCAATATATCCATAGGCGTGGCGCACAGACCTGAACCGCCGAGGCTGACGCCGTTAGGGTCTTTAAGGATATAAGCGTCCTTAGAAAAGCCTATTTCATCAAGGCAGCGGCTTCTGAGGTAGTCGAGAAGCTCCATTCCCGTGAGCTTTTCTACCAAAGCGCCCAGCGTGTGAGTGGACGAGGTGTCATAGGAAAAATTAGTGCCGGGAACGTGGGTAGGAGGCACTGTGAAAAATGAGCCAACCCAGTCCGTAACGCCGGGGGACTTGTATGTAGTTTTGTTGTGGCAGGTAGTCATAGCCAGCATATCCCGGATTGTCATCATAGATGTGTACTTGTATGGACCGTTTTCAGGCTGCTTTTCAGGAAAATAGTCCACAATGTGGTCGCCCAGCGAAATTTTACCTTCCGCCTCCAGCAGACCGATTGCCATAGATACAAAGCTTTTGGTTATGGAAAACATACGGTGTAGCGTATCAGCAGTATATGGAGCATAGTAGGCTTCAGCGCATATTTTGCCATGCCGAAGGATAATAGCGCTGTGAAGGGGAAGCTCCTGAGCCTTAAGACTGTCGAGAAAATTTATAATCCAGCCGGAAGAAATTCCAACGGATTCAGGTGTTGCGTAATCAAAGAATTTGTTCATATTTATGTTGTCCTATGCAAAAAATTATATATAAAAATTATATAATAAAATTGCAGGTCAGTCAATGAAAGACTGATATAAAGAAACAAATAAAATTTGCAAAAAATTTTAAGAAAAGACTTTGTGAGAAGAATAAAAATTCTGTTGTTATATGACATTCAAAAGAGTATAATCTATTGAAATAACCTGTTTGACGAATGGAGGAGTTGGGGTATGACAGGCTTGCTTGTGAAAATGTTTATTAAGGATGGGAATAATATATCGTCTCCGAAGGTTCGGGCGGCGTACGGAATGTTATCCGGCTGTGTGGGAATAGTGTGCAACTGCATACTGTTTGTTTTTAAATTTGTTGCAGGAATGGTTACAGGCGCGGTTTCCGTGTCAGCGGACGCATTTAACAACCTGTCGGACGCAGGCTCGTCAATAGTTACATTTATCGGCTTTAAAATGGCTGGAAAACCGGCGGATAACGACCACCCTTATGGACATGGACGAATTGAGTACATATCGGGGCTTGTGGTGGCGATAGCTATAATGGTTATGGGAATAGAGCTTTTTAAGCAGTCGTTTGACAGAATTATACATCCGGTGGAGACGGAGTTTAAAATATTGACGGTTATAATTCTGGCAGGTTCTATTTTAGTGAAAATGTGGATGGCAGTGTTTAACCGTTCTCTTGGGAAAAAGCTTGATTCGGCGGCTATGAAAGCGACTGCGACGGACAGTCTTTCGGACTGTGTTTCAACAACAGTTGTACTGGTTTCCTTATTTATATCATATTTTTCGGGCTTCAACATTGACGGTTATGCAGGGCTTGTTGTAGCAGCGTTCGTATTTCTGGCAGGCATTGAGGCGGCTAACGATACCTTGCAGCCGTTGCTGGGGCAGCCTGCGGAGAAGAAATTTGTGGACAGAATAGAAGCTATTGTTATGGAAAATGATATGATTATCGGCGTGCACGACCTGATAATACACAATTACGGACCGGGAAGGGTATTTGCTTCAATGCATGCGGAGATTCCTTATAACGTAGATTTGCTCAAGGCCCATGATGTGATAGATTTGGCGGAACAGAGGGTAAAAGAGGAAATGGGCTGCGAAATATCAATCCATATGGACCCGGTCGTTACAGACGACGAGGAAATAAATGAGCTTAAGGTTATGACGAAAGAGGTTGTGAGGGCAATAGACAGCGAGCTTAAGATACACGATTTCAGAGTTACAAAAGGACCTTACATAATTAACCTGATATTTGACGTTGTGGCGCCATATCATTTTGCACTTACAGACGAGGAACTTAAGAAAAGAATTGCTGACGACATAAGCGCAAGAAATGATAAATGCAGAACGGTAATCAATGTGGATAAGGATTTTGTGAAAAAAGATTAAGTCCAGCCGCCGTCGAGAGTTATAATCTGCCCTGTAAGATACTCAGGGGCCTCGCACAGGAAACGAACAGTGCGGGCAGCTTCAGAGGCTTGCCCCATTCTGCCTGCGGGAATTTCATCCTGCAGGCTTTCTATTTCTTCCCTGGAAAAATGACGGTTCATATCCGTATCAATAGCTCCGCAGGCTATAGCGTTTACTTGGATATTGCTGGGCGCAAGCTCCTTTGCAAGAGCCTTTGTAAAGGAATTGACAGCGCCTTTGGAAGCGGAGTAAACAACCTCGCAGCTTGCTCCTATGTTGCCCCATACTGAGGAAATGTTTATGATTTTTCCACTGTGGGAAGCAAGCATATCTTTAACTGCAAAATGACAGCAGTTGTACACCGACCCCAAATTTACATTCATAATATGATTCCAATCATCCGGCGTTAAATCCTGAAACAGGCCGATATGCGAAATTCCGGCATTGTTGATAAGAATATCAACGTGTTTGTAAAGTTTGTGAGCGGTATCAAAAATTTCCGCCGCAGTATCAAAATTGCTCACATCTCCGACTACAGCGGTGCAACAGGCCCCTTTTTCAATAATTTTATTCCTTACCTCGTTAAGAAGGTCAGAGTTATGAACACAATTTATTATTATGTTGATATCTTTTTTAGCAAGCTCCAGAGCAATGGCTCTTCCGATACCTCTGGATGCTCCGGTGACAATTATAGTCTTGGACATGTATAGAAAACCTCCGTTGGTAAAACAAAATGTATCAGTTAAAATCTATATAAATAATACGGTATAATATATCAAAAATCAAGTATTTATGCGGTTTGTATGACAAACAATACATTTTTGCACGTAACAATTTTATTAGTATTTTGTAATATTTTTCTTGACAAAAATCTGATTGTGCATCCTAACGAAATTTTAAAAAATGAAATATATTTCAGAAAAACACTTGACAAGAAATGACAAAATTTTAAAAAGTTATCCACAAAGACAAGTGGCGGTTTTATCAAAAAAATTAGTTATACACCAATTTATCCACATTATCCACAAAAACACCTGAATGTATTTAATCTTGATTTACTATATAAAATCAGAATAAATGTTTTGTGAAAAATGCACAAAAATACATTTTTTAAAAAAATTTCTTTGGAACCTATTGACAATAATAATGATTAATGATCAGCGGTGTAATCTGCATATTTGAATAATTAATAAATGCATTTATTAAAATTGTGCGAATATACTTGTTAATTTTAAAAATTGTGATATAATAATACCAACAGCAGGTCGAAAATGTAAAGATTGGAATATTCATATTCGGACTGCAGATCGTGAATCTTACATATGTAAGCGATAATTGAAGATGTATTAAGGAGGTTCAAAGGGGTACACCGCATATGTGAGTTATTATTCAATGTCAGTTGGGTATCGCGATAACAATATATAATAAAGGAGTTGGGCATCATGCGTTTTATTATTACAGGAAGAAATATCGATGTAACAGAAGGGTTAAAGTCAGCAGTTGAGGATAAGCTTGGAAAGCTGGACAGATTCTTTGCTCCTGAAACAGAGGTTAATGTAACTTTAAGCGTTGAAAAGGACAGGCAGAAGATTGAAGTAACAATTCCTGTTAAGGGGAACATTATTAGAAGCGAACAGGTAAGCAGTGATATGTATGTTTCAATCGATCTCGTTGAGGAGATTATTGAACGCCAGTTGAAGAAATATAAGAGCAAAATTGTTGACAAGCAGCAGAATGCAGCAGGCTTTGCTCAGGAATATGTCGAGAAGGACTATGATAACGAAGACGAGGTTAAGATTATAAGAACCAAGAGATTCGGTATTAAGCCAATGGATCCTGAGGAGGCATGTGTTCAGATGGAACTGCTCGGACACGACTTCTATGTATTCTTCAATGCTCACACTGAGGAAGTAAATGTTGTCTATAAGAGAAAGGGTAACACATATGGCTTGATAGAGCCGGAGCTTGACTAAAAGTCCGTTTTACAATCTGATAAAATGTGACTAAATTTAACTAAATTAATATACGGTTTTAAAACTATAATGTTTCAGGAGCTTTTGCAAAGTAGATAATATCTATAGAGCAAAGGTTCCTGAATTTATTTACGAGAAGGCATAAGGCAAGCGGAAATGCTTGCATTTCCATTTGACGCCGCATGCGGACCGGCAAAACTCACAGAGTGTGTTTTGACTGGTTTATGGGTATGATGATGCGGCTGCTGCGCTGACTTGGCGTCTGACGCAAAAAGGTATGCTGAATATTTTGGAAATAAAAGCATGTATGCCATACTTGCCTATTTGTGTAAATAGTGGTACAATTAGCATAATTTAGCTATTCACATTTCTAAGACTATATAAAATTTTTAAGGAGATATATAAAATGGGATTAGTTCAAAAGTTATTTGGAACACACAGTCAGCATGAGCTTAAGAGGATTGTTCCGATTGCAGATAAGGTTGAGAGCTATCGCGAGGCGTATGGAAAGCTGAGCGATGATGAATTGAAAGCTAAGACCAGAGAGTTTAAGGATAGATTAAGCAAGGGAGAAACTTTGGATGATATATTGCCTGAGGCATATGCTGCCGTGAGAGAAGCAGGCAAAAGAGTTCTTGGAATGGAACACTACAGAGTGCAGATTATTGGCGGAATTATTCTTCATCAGGGACGTATTGCGGAGATGCGTACAGGTGAAGGTAAAACATTAGTTGCAACGCTTCCGGCATATCTTAACGCTTTGACTGAGGAGGGTGTTCTTATTGTAACAGTCAATGATTACCTTGCAAAGCGAGACGCCGAGTGGATGGGACAGATTCATCAGTTCATGGGACTTACGGTAGGCGTTGTTCTTCATGACCTGAATGACGAGGAGAGACGGGCGGCTTATAACTGTGACATTACTTATGTAACTAACAATGAGCTGGGCTTTGACTATCTTCGTGATAATATGGCGATTTATAAGGAGCAGTTGGTACTTCGCAAACTTAAATATTGTATTATTGATGAGGTTGACTCGGTTCTTATTGACGAGGCCAGAACCCCTCTTATTATCTCAGGACAGAGCAGTAAATCTACTAAGCTCTATGAGCTATGCGATTTGCTTGCACGCCAGCTTCACAAGGGCGAGTACAAGGGCGAGCTTACGAAAATGCAGGCTATTATGAATGAGGAGCTGGAAGAGGACGGCGACTTCATAGTAAATGAGAAGGATAAAATTGTAAATCTTACTGAGGAAGGCGTTCATAAGGTAGAGCAATTTTTTCATATAGATAATTATGCTGATCCTGAAAATCTTGAAATACAGCATAACGTCACACTGGCGCTGCGCGCGCACAATCTTATGTTCAAGGATAAGGATTATATTGTTAAAGACAATGAAGTTCTTATCGTTGATGAATTTACAGGACGAGTGATGCCGGGACGCCGCTATTCTGATGGCCTTCATCAGGCAATCGAGGCGAAGGAGCATGTAAAGGTTAAGAGAGAAAGTAAAACCCTTGCAACTATTACATTCCAGAACTTTTTTAACAAATTTGAAAAGAAAGCCGGTATGACTGGTACTGCGCTGACAGAGGAAAAGGAGTTCCGTGAAATCTACAACATGGACGTTGTGGAGGTGCCGACAAATAAGCCCGTAGCCCGTGTAGATATGAACGACGCGGTTTATAAGACTAAAAATGGTAAATTCAATGCGGTTATTGAGTCTATCATTGAATCTCACGAGAAGGGTCAGCCTGTACTTGTAGGTACGATTACTATAGAGACATCGGAGCTTTTAAGCGAAATGCTTAGAAAAAGAGGCATACAGCACACAGTACTCAATGCCAAGTTCCATGAGAAGGAGGCTGAAATTGTAGCGGGAGCAGGTAAAAGCGGGGCGGTTACAATCGCTACAAATATGGCCGGACGAGGTACTGATATTAAGCTGGACGACGCTGCGAGAGATGCCGGAGGTCTTAAGATTATAGGTACTGAAAGACACGAGTCAAGACGTATTGATAACCAGCTTCGAGGCCGGGCAGGACGTCAGGGAGATCCTGGTGAATCAAGATTTTATATTTCGCTGGAAGACGATTTGATGAGACTCTTTGGACAAGAGAGACTTATGAAAGTATTTAATGCGCTTGGCGTAAGTGAAAATGACCAGATTGAGCATAAAATGTTAAGCAACGCCATTGAGACAGCTCAGAAGAAGATTGAGACTAATAACTATGGCATCAGAAGTCATTTGCTCCAGTATGACCAGGTTATGAACGAGCAGAGAGAGATTATTTACGGCGAGAGAAACAGAGTGCTTAACGGCGAGAGCATGCGCAGTTCTGTAATCAAGATGATTAACGATTATGTCGAGAGCGTTGTGAACCGTTGCATTGGCGAGGATTTAAAGGCAAGAGACTGGGATTATGAGCAGCTTAATGAGCTTTTGCTTCCTACAATTCCTGTGGAGCCGGTTAAATACAATGAAGATATTAAAAATAAAAACGAGCTTCTTCAAAATTTAAAGGAACAGGCTATAAAGCTTTATGAGGAAAAAGAGGCGCAGTTTGCTGAGCCTGAGCAGATTCGTGAGATTGAGCGGGTTATTCTTTTAAAGGTTATAGACAGAAAATGGATGGACCATATCGACGATATGGATATGTTAAAGCAGGGTATTGGACTTCAGGCGTATGGACAGAAGGATCCTGTCGTACAGTACAAGATGATGGGCTACGATATGTTTGACGATATGACGACAGCTATTACTGAGGATACCGTAAGACTTCTTATGCACATTCAGGTAGAGCAGAACGTGGAAAGAGAGCAGGTTGCAAAGGTTACAGGAACTAACAAGGATGAAGGCGGTTCAGTCAAAGGAGTTGTTAAGAGAACAGAAAAGAAGATTTACCCTAACGATTTGTGCCCTTGCGGAAGCGGAAAGAAGTACAAGAACTGCTGCGGCAGACAGGCGTAACGGCACAGATTAAAAAATATAATTTAAGAGGTTTTAACAGTGGTAGAATTAGACCAGTACAGATATAGAATTTCGGGTTATGAAAAACCCCTTGAGCAGATTAAGCAGTCCCTTGACCTTGAAAATAAGCAAAAAAGGATTGAGGAACTTGAGGCGGATATGGAGGCTCCGGGTTTCTGGGACGATACGGAAAAGTCGCAAAAGGCAATGAAGGAGCTTAAGGGCTTAAAGGACGCATTTGAAAAATATAATGAGCTTGTAAGGGGGTTGGATGACGCAAAAACCCTTATAGAAATGGCGGACGAGGAAAACGACGCGTCCCTTATACCGGAGGTTGACAGTGAGATAACTGCATTTGAGGAAAAGCTGGAGGCCTTAAGAATTGAAACTTTGCTTTCGGGCGAATATGATAAGGATAACGCAATTCTTACGCTGCATGCAGGAGCCGGAGGAACGGAAGCCTGCGACTGGTGTCAGATGCTTATGCGTATGTATATGCGCTGGGCGGATGCCAACGGCTGCAGCACAGAAACGATTGATTATCTTGAAGGCGACGAGGCGGGAGTTAAATCTGTCACAATGGAGATAAGCGGAGAGAATGTTTACGGACATTTAAAATCTGAGCATGGAGTGCATAGGCTTGTGCGAATTTCTCCATTTAATGCGGCGGGAAAGCGTCAGACTTCGTTTGTATCCTGCGATGTTATGCCGGATATAGATGAGAATATTGATATTGAAATTAATGACGACGATTTAAGAATTGATACCTATCGTTCAAGCGGAGCGGGAGGACAGCATATCAACAAGACATCTTCAGCTATCAGAATTACACATTTGCCGACAGGAATTGTGGTTCAGTGCCAGAATGAGCGTTCACAGCACCAGAACAAGGATAAGGCTATGCAGATGCTGAAGGCGAAGCTGTATCTTATGAAACAGCAGGAAAATGCAGAGAAGACATCTGATATACGCGGAGATGTGAAGGATATTAATTTTGGAAATCAGATACGAAGTTATGTGCTTCAGCCATATACTATGGTTAAAGATCACAGAACAAATAAGGACATTGGTAATGCCCAGAGCGTTCTCGACGGCAACATCAATCCATTTATCAATGCTTATCTTAACTGGATAAGCACAGGAAATAAAGCACAGGAAGAATAAAATACCGCAGCGCGGTGGAACGGAGGCAGTTATGGCGGATTATGTTAAGCCGGTTGTATTTAAGGTCGGCAATGAGTTTTATGGCGTTGATATCAATCTTGTACAGTCGATAGAAAATGATATTAACATTGTACCTGTACCCAACTCAATAGCATATGTTAAGGGAATTGTTAATCTTAGAGGAGAGGTTATTCCTGTATATAGTTTAAAGAAAAAATTCAATATGCCCGATGACGGCTCCGGCAGAAGCTGCGTTGTTATAAGTACAGGAGAGATAAAGATTGCTCTTGAGGTTGACGAGGTTATAGAAATAAGCGATATAAGTCCGGATATGATAATTCCTATGCCTGCAATTATCGTAAATGCAGAAACCGCATATATGGACAGAGTTGCTAATACAGACGGTAAGCTTATAGTGCTGCTGGATGTTCAAAAGCTTCTTACAGACGAGGAGTCCGAGGCTGTAAAGAAACTGACGGAGGATATGAAATAGACGATATAAAATTGCATGAATACAGAATGACAGAATGGGAGAGCTTTGACTATGAAAAAAATTCAATCCTTTGACAGAAGCGCAGGAATACTTATGGCGGTTAGCAGTCTGCCGTCACCTTACGGAATAGGCACATTTGGCAAGGCTGCATATGATTTTGTGGATTTTGTGCAGGCGTGCAGCCATAAGTACTGGCAGGTGCTTCCGCTGGGACCGACCACATACGGAGACAGCCCGTATCAGTCATATTCGGCATTTGCCGGTAATCCTTATTTTGTGGATTTGGATACTTTGATTGATGAAGGACTTTTAGAAAAAGAGGAAGTCACATCAATAGACTGGGGTGACGGCGATTATGTGGATTATGAGAAGCAGTATAATAATAGATTTGACGTTTTACATAAAGCCTTTGAGCGCTTCAAGGCGGTTTGTGCCGAGAGCAAAATAAAACTTGCGGCAGGGCTTCCTGAATATAAAAAATATGATAATTTTGTCAGGGATAACAGCGGCTGGATTATGGACTATGCGCTGTTTATGGCGGTAAAGGCAGAGTTTGGGTATAAATCGTGGGCTGAGTGGGACGATGATATCAAATTCAGAACTGCTGAGGGAATAGAGAAATACACAGATAAACTTGCAGACGAAATTAAATTTTGGATGTTTGTGCAGTATGAGTTTGATAAGCAGTGGTTTAAGCTTAAAAGATATGCAAATGACAGAAATATAGAAATAATAGGCGACATTCCTATTTATATGGGACATGACAGCGTTGACGTATGGGCAAATGCAAAAGATTTTCTGCTTGACGAAAACCTTATGCCTACAAAGGTTGCAGGAGTTCCGCCTGACGCATTTTCTGATTTAGGACAGAAATGGGGTAATCCTCTTTATGACTGGAAGAAAATTGAAGCAGAGGACTTTGACTGGTGGAGACGGAGAATGCAGCGTTCGGCAAAGCTCTATGATGTAATACGTATCGACCATTTTATCGGAATTGTAAAATATTATACAATTCCTGCACAGATGCCTGATGCAAGACAGGGCTGCTATGAGGACGGACCTGCACAGAAGCTTATCGACGTTATAAATGAAGCTATCGGCGACAAGAAGATTATTGCAGAAGATTTGGGCGTTTCTTTAAAGGAAGTTGACGAGCTTCTGGAAGCTAACAATTATCCTTCCATGAAGGTACTGGAATTTGCATTTGGCGGAGACAGAAAAAATCCGCACCTGCCATTCAACTATAAGAAAAATTGTGTTGTCTACGGAGGCACCCACGATAATGAGACATTGATGGGATATTTTACGGATCATAATGAATGGGAGTTGGGATATGCCTTTGATTATCTTGACACCAGAGACAGGGCGCGTATGGTGGATAATGTGTTCAGAACTGCCTATGGAAGCGTTGCCGACCTTGTAATATTTGCGGTTCAGGACATTTTAAAGCTGGATAACAGGGCACGTATGAATACTCCGTCAAGCTTTGGAAACAACTGGAAGTGGAGAATGCTTCCGGGCGTCCTTACGGAAAAACACATTAATGATATGCGTTATCTGGCCAGTGTGTTTGGAAGATAGGAAGGCGTATTTTTGATGATGCCGAAAGCTATAAAATGATGTGAAAATTAATAAACGGCTGCTGGTTTGAAAAGTTGATTACTTGAGAAAATTCAAGGATTATCGGCTGAGAATTGGCAGTTATTTTGTATTATGAATATTATATACTTTTAACATGTATTTCTGTTTTGGGGTTGTTGTCAAAGGCGCTTTAGTGGTATAATTTATATTATAGATTGTGTTTTCGGCGTGAATGTTAAATATTGTGAACTATTTATACGGAGGAACAGAGGCATATGGCAAATGTTATTCTTGTGCTTGAAGTGCTTGCAATAGCTGTTATTTTGGTGGCTATGGGTCTTATGATTACTGATAACGGCACAAAGGAGCAAAAAATTATGAGTTATTTTTTGTGCGGTTCTTTAATCCAGAATGTTGGGTATCTTTTTGAGCTTACAGCGCCTACGTTAGAGGCGGCGACTGTGGCTGTCAAGGTGCAATATTTCGGTTCTATTTTTGTCCCTCTGACTTATTGTATGTTTATATACGCTTATTGTTATGAAAATATATCGGACAGGGTTATGAAGGTGCTGGCAGGTATAGACTTATGCCTGCTTATTTCAATATTTACATTTGATAATCATACTTTTTATTATAAGAGTTATCAGTGGTTAGAGAGAGCGGACGGATATTATTATATTAGTCTTGAATATGGACCGGGCTTTCCTTTATTTTTAATATTCAGTGTTATTGTGCCGTATTTTATGGCGGGCTATGCTTTGATAAAAGCTATTATTATGAAGTCGGATTATTCAACCAACAGAAAATATAAGTCTATTATTGTATTACAAGTAATACCGTTGGCCGCTCTGCTGCTATATATAGCAAAATTGACCGGAGGCTATGATATTACGCCATTGGTTATGGGAGTGGTGCTTTCGCTTATGGTAATACTTATATGGAGAAACAGAACCAGCGATCTTAGAAGTATGGCTGCGGAGGTGGTTCTTAACAGCATGTGCGACGGCGTTATCGTGCTGGATACGAGAAAAAGAGTGCTGAATTATAACCAGCCCGCGGTGGAAGTGTTTAAAGCGCTGGGGTATCACAGAGCAGGTGACAGCATAGAAGATATTAAAGACATACCAAACGCCATTTTTCTGGAGGATGATAACAAAGAATTTAGTTTAAACAATCATTTTTATGAGAGCCATACACAATATATTCTGGATAAAAACGGAAAGAAGCAGGGCAGTGTTATATTGATTTTAGATATAACAGACACAAAGAATTACATAGAAGAAATCAGAAGCGTCCGTGAGCAGGCGGAAAAAGCAAATATGGCAAAGAGTGAGTTCCTTGCAAAAATGTCCCACGAAATTCGTACTCCTATGAATGCGGTTATGGGGCTCAGCGATATTATTATTGAGGAGAGCAGGGGACGGAAGATTTATTCATATGCCTGCGATATAAAATCGGCTTCGCAAAATCTGCTGGCTATTATTAATGATATTCTGGATTTGTCTAAGGTTGAGGCCGGCAAAATGGAACTTGTGAAATCGGATTATTATGTTAATTCCATTGTGAATGAAGTGGTGCATATGATGGATATAGCCGCTTCTAAGTGCGGACTTCTTATGAAGTATGAGTGCGACGAGACAATTCCCTGCAGATATAATGGCGATGAGGGCAGAATTAAGCAGATTCTTATTAACATTTTGAATAATGCGGTTAAATTTACGCAGGAAGGATACATAAAGGTTTCTGTCGGAGGACGTCCCGGTTCGGCTTCTGATGAAGAATTGCTGATTTTTAAGGTGGAGGATACAGGCTGTGGAATTAAAGAGGAAGATCAGGAAAGGATATTTGAAAATTTCAGGCAGGTTAATTCAAACATTAACCGCAGCGCAGAGGGTACAGGTTTAGGTCTTTCTATCACGAAACGCTTAGTTGAGCTGATGAACGGTAAAATAGAGTTGGAGAGCGTTTTTGGAGAAGGCACTACATTTACTGTTACAATTCCTCAGAAGATTGTCGATACTAGAACTATTGCAGAGGTTCCTAAGGAGCCGCAGACCGAAGAGGAGAAGCTTCAATATTTTGTGGCAAATGGCTATAGGGTGCTGATTGTGGACGATAATCTCATTAACAGAAAGGTGGCAAGAGGTTTCTTAAATCGTTACAATTTTGAACTCGATGAAGCGTCCGGCGGTTTTGAAGCCATAGACCTTGTTAGAAAAAATAAATATGGTATAATATTTATGGATCATATGATGCCGGAAGTGGATGGCGTCGAAACAGTGCGCATTATTCGTGAGGAATGCGGAGAAAACGGCAAAACACCTGTAATTATAGCGCTGACTGCAAACACAATGGATGGCGTAAAAGAAAAATTCTTAAGCAGCGGTTTCGATGATTTTATAGGCAAGCCATTAGACAGAAAGCAGTTAAATGAAATGTTGGATAAATGGGTGCCGGATGAATTTAAGCAAGCGCCGAAAGATTACGGCGGTGAAAATGGTTTTTCACGGCAGATAAGTAACCAAAGCTCAAATCAGGATTTAAGCCCAAAACCGGAGAAAGAACAGAATCAAAGTCAAAGCGAGCTGTCAAGGCTTTCAATTAAAGGCATTGATATGGAAACAGCCATTAAATACCAGACGGGTATGAAGGACGATTATGAAGAAATTTTGCAGCTGTACTGTATTGACGGAAAGCGCAAGCTGGAGCTTTTAAGGAAACTGTATGATGAAAAAAGTTATAAGGACTACGAAACTGAAGTACATGCATTAAAAAGCGCTTCAGCCAATATCGGTGCCATGAAGTTGTCTTTAGCTGCAAAAGCTCACGAAGCTGCTGCAAAAAGCGGGGATTCTGCGTACATAGAAGCTAATTTTTTGGATTTGATAGAGATGTATCAGGAACAGATTAAAAATATTCAGGAGTTTCTGGAAATAGAACATAGCAATAGCGGAGATTCTGATGAAATAGAAAATCAGGGCAATGTTGGAGGTATAGACAAGGCGGAAAATGATAACGAGCCGCAAAAAGCGGAACTTAGCGTCATATCGTCGGAGGTGGAAGCGGCGCTTAAACAGCTTGAAGCTTTTCACTCAAAGGAATGTCTTAGCAGAGTAGAGGCTTTGCTGAGGAACAGGCTTGATAATGAAACAGCTTCCAGATTAAAAGAGATCAGGGAGCAGTTAAAATTATATGAAGATGACAGGGCCGAGCAGTTGCTGCGCCAGTTGTTGGAATGGCTTAGTAAGGAGGAATAATCTGGGATGGAACGGAAATTTAGAATATTGGTGGTGGATGACAGCGCTGTCAATCTTGCAGCAGTCGAACAGAAATTAAAGGATTTGTATGATGTGGTTACCATAAATTCAGGTGAGCGCGCCTTACGGTATCTGAGGAATGAAAAATGTGATTTAATTCTGTTGGATATAAAAATGAAAGGTAAAGACGGAATCCAGACGCTGCAGGAGTTGCGTGTTTTAGAGAATGGCGCAAAGGTACCAGTCATAATGCTTACATCAAAAAATGATAAAGAAAGCGTTATTGAGACCGCAAAATATGGAATTTGTGATTATATCCTTAAGCCTTTCAGTACAAAGGATTTGGAAAGAATCGAGCGTGCGCTGGACAAAGTTAGGCGCTTTTGAGGTAATTCTATAGACAAAATTCTTGTGATTTAGGACGATAAAATATTATCAAAATGCCTGGCGGGCTGCTTTATCATAACTTAGATGTGAAAAATCTGAAAAAATTAGAGATGTCGGATAATGGCAGCTCTAATTTTTTATGCTTATACCAAAAAACAAAATTAAAAACATCTCAATTTATAGTTGAAATAATCTCCTATATATGGTAATATTCTTTCTGCGAGAAACAAATGTATTTTGTGGACGAACAATAAAAGACAAATGTTTTTGTGGGAGATACAAATATGACAGAGGAAAGCAAATATTATGTGGTGAAGCAGAAGGCTTTGCCGGAGGTTCTGTTAAAGGTCGCCCAGGTAAACCGGATGATTGAGACGAAAGGTCTTTCAATAGCCGATGCAACAGAGCAGATTGGTATCAGCAGAAGTTCATATTATAAATACAAAGACGACATTTTTCCTTTTAGAGATAATGTAAAAGGCCGTACGATTACCTTTGTAATGTCTATGGATGACGAGCCGGGGCTGCTGTCGCTGGTCCTTAAGAAGGTGGCGGAATTTAAGGCTAACATTCTTACAATTCATCAGACTATTCCGGTAAATGGCGTCGCTTCACTTACGCTCAGCGTGGATATTCTTCCATCTACGGGGGATTCTGCAAGGATGATTGAGGAGATTGAGCAGCTTGATGGCGTCAGATATCTTAAGATATTAAGCAGGGAGTAGAAAATGTTAAGCTGCGGTAACGGATAGATGCAGTGAATTAAATAACGCTTGTAATTCCGTCGGAATATCCGCCGGATACATATAAATACTTACAAACATAAGAAAGGTTTAGGTTTTATTTATGGCTAAAATAGCAGTTTTAGGTTATGGCACCGTTGGTTCGGGAGTTGTTGAGGTTCTTACCACCAACAGTGAATCTATTAAGAAGAGAGCCGGGGAGGGAATTGAAGTTAAGTATGTGCTTGACTTGAGGGATTTTCCGGAAGACCCGATTCAGGAAAAGATTGTTCATGATGTGGATATTATAATAAATGATCCTGAGATTGATGTAGTTGTTGAGGTTATGGGCGGAATTGAGCCGGCCTTTACATTTGCAAAAAAGGCGCTTGCGGCAGGAAAAAGCGTTTGTACTTCTAACAAGGCGCTTGTGGCAGCACATGGTCCGGAGCTTTTGGAGGTTGCAAAGTCAAACAGCCTGAATTTTATGTTTGAGGCTTCTGTTGGCGGCGGTATTCCTATTATAAGACCGCTTAATCAGTCGCTGACAGCCGACGAGATTACACAGATTACAGGTATTTTAAATGGTACAACCAATTACATTTTGACAAAGATGAGCCGCGAGGGCTGTTCTTATGACGAGACCTTGAAAGAAGCGCAGGCTCTGGGCTATGCGGAGCGAAATCCCGAGGCTGATGTTGAGGGCTTTGACGCATGCAGAAAGATAGCTATTCTTACATCTCTTTCATTTGGCGCGACAGTCAATTTTGAGGAGATAACCACAGAGGGCATAACCAAGATAACAGACGCAGATTTTAAGTATGCGGATAAGCTTGGCAGAGTTATAAAGCTCTTTGCCACAAGCAGTAAGAAAGACGGCAAGGTTTACGCCATTACAGCGCCTTTTATGATTGATTCCACACACCCGCTTTACAATGTAAACGACGTGCTAAATGGAATTTATATCAATGGAAATGTCATCGGCGACGTGATGTTTTTTGGAGCGGGAGCGGGAAAGCTTCCTACAGCCAGCGCAGTAGTTGCCGATGTGGTTGACTGTGTTAAGCATAAGGGTAAAAATGTTATGACTGTATGGAGTTCGGAAAAACTTGAGCTTGGCAGCACAGATGACGAGGTTAGAAGCTTTTTTGTGAGGGTAAAGGGAAATGTTAATGATTTGTCGGCGGCGGAAGCTGCATTTGGCAAGGTAGAGCCGGTAACTGTCGATGGAATTGACGGCGAGTTTGCATTTATCACAGAGGATATGACTGAGAAAGCATTTTCTGAGGCAGCGGCTAAGGTTGATGTGATTAACAGAATCCGTATTGATAAAACTACTATATAAATAGGCGTTTGCGAAACTCACTGGATTTTGTTGAAATTGCACAAATTGTATAAACAACACAGACACACTTGCGCTCCGTTTCCGGCGTAACGGACACTAGACTCGCCAGAACCTCGCCAAGTGCCGACGCCTTCAAAGGTTCTGCTTATGTTTATACAATTTGCGCAATTAGCGCAATGTTTTGATGAGTTTCGCAATTACCAACTACTATATAAATTATGAAAAGAGGAATAAAGCAATGAAGTATTTAATAGTGCTTGGCGATGGAATGGCTGACAAGGATATTCCTGAGCTTGGGAATAAAACGCCGCTGGAGTATGCTGATACTCCTACAATGGATACATATTCCAAAATGTCTGAGATAGGTATGGTGCATACGATTCCTGATGGAATGGCGCCGGGAAGCGATACAGCAAATCTTTCCGTACTTGGCTACAATCCAAGAAAATATTATACAGGACGTTCTCCGCTGGAGGCGCTTAGTATAGGCGTGGATATGAAAACTACAGATGTTGCCCTTCGCTGCAATATAGTTACGGTATCCACAGACGACTTGCCTTATGAGGAAAAGACTATTATTGACCACAGTTCAAGCGAGATAAGCACAGAAGACGCAGCAGTTTTGCTTCAGGCGGTTAAGGCTGAGCTTGAAAATGACACATATAGATTTTATGTGGGAACAAGCTATAGACACCTCACAATCTGGGATAACGGTGAGGTTGTGGAGCTTACGCCTCCTCACGATGTGCTGGGACGCAAGATTGGACAGTATCTTCCGAAGGACGCAGCGCTTCGTGAAATGATGAAAAAAAGTTATGATATTCTTGCTAACCATCCAATTAATCTGGAAAGAATAAAAAATGGACTTAACCCTGCAAATTCGCTTTGGTTCTGGGGAGCAGGCACAAGACCTATGCTGGATTCGTTTGAGGAAAAAACAGGACGAAAAGGTGCTATGATATCTGCGGTGGACTTGCTTAAAGGCATCGCAGTTGGCGCAGGAATGAAGGTAGTAGAGGTTGAGGGCGCTAACGGCGGACTTCATACCAACTACGAGGGAAAGGCTGACGCTGCGGTAAAGGCGCTGCTTGAGGACGGCTGTGATTTTGCTTATATACATCTTGAGGCTCCCGACGAAATGGGACATCAGGGAAGCTATGAAAGAAAAGTTCAGGCTATTCAAAATCTTGATAAGAGAATTATCAAGAGAGTTGTTGAAAAAATGGAGGCGTCCGGCGAGGATTTCCGTATGCTTGTACTGCCTGACCATCCGACGCCTGTAGCTATAAGAACACATGTTGGAGACCCTGTTCCATATATGCTCTACGACAGCACAAATAAGCTTTCAAAAGATTGGAATTACAACGAGAAAGATGCTGAGGCGAGCGGAAATTATGTGGACGAGGGATATAAGATGATAGACAAGCTTTTTGAAGCATAGACAAAAAATAAAGAAGAGAAGAAAGGTTTTAAGTCATGGTAAAAGTAGTTAAGTTTGGCGGAAGTTCTCTTGCCAGTGCAGAACAGTTTAAGAAGGTTGGCAACATTATAAAGGCGGATGAAAGCAGAAAATATGTTGTTCCGTCAGCACCGGGAAAGCGTTTCAGCGATGATACAAAGGTTACAGATATGCTTTACAAGTGCTATGCTGAGGCTGAGGAGGGCAAGAATTTTGACAAGTCCTTAAAGGCTATTAAGGAAAGATATAACGAGATTATCAAGGGGCTTAAGCTGAAGCTTTCTTTGGAGGAACAGTTTGAGACTATTAAGAAGCAGTTTGAGTCAAAGGCAGGCAAGGACTATGCAGCTTCAAGAGGTGAATATCTCAATGGTATTATAATGGCAAATTATCTTGGATATGAATTTATTGACGCTGCAACAGTTATTTGTTTTGATAAAGACGGCGAATTTGATTCTGAAAAGACCAATGGGATTATGGCGGAAAGACTGGATAAGACAGAAAATGCTGTTATTCCGGGATTTTATGGAGCTATGCCTAACGGCGAGGTTAAGACATTTTCAAGAGGAGGTTCGGACGTTACAGGTTCTATTGTAGCGAGGGCTTTGAAAGCGGACGTGTATGAAAACTGGACGGATGTATCAGGATTTCTCGCTGCAGATCCAAGAATTGTTGAAAATCCTAAGCCGATTACAATTATTACTTATAAGGAACTCAGAGAGCTTTCTTACATGGGAGCATCGGTTCTCCACGAGTCGTCTATTTTCCCTGTAAGAAAGGAAGGTATTCCGATTAATATCAGAAATACTAATGCACCTGAGGATCCGGGAACTATGATTGTGGAAACTACATGCAAGAAGCCGGACTGCATTATTACAGGTATTGCAGGAAAAAAGGGCTTTGTATCAATCAGTATTGACAAGGATATGATGAACTCAGAAATCGGATTTGGAAGAAAGGTGCTTCAGGTATTTGAGGACAACGGAATTTCGTTTGAGCATATGCCTTCAGGAATTGACACCATGACAGTGTTCGTTCATCAGGACGAATTTGTTGAGAAGGAGCAGAAGGTGTTAGCAGAGCTTCACAGAGCAGTAAAGCCTGATTTGCTGGAGCTTGAGTCAGACCTTGCGCTTATCGCCGTAGTTGGACGCGGCATGAGAAACAGCACCGGTATCGCAGGCAATATTTTCTCAGCGCTTGCTAAGGCTAAAATCAATATCAAGATGATTGACCAGGGTTCAAGCGAGCTTAACATCATTATAGGCGTGAGAAACAGATATTTTGAGGACGCAATCAGAACTATTTATAATGTGTTCGTGCCGGAGGAAAAATAAAGAGGAAATAGTGAATTGAAGCTGGTTCGATGTCTGAAATGCAGAGAATAGAAATGTAATTATATATAAACCGCAGTGTGGCTTATTATATGAGTTGTGCTGCGGTTTTTGCTTTGATTATAGCAGGATTTAACCCATGCTTGCGAAATGTTTATTATATTGGTATAATAAAAAGAATGGATTGATATGCTTTGCATACGCAAAAGCAGTGGAAAGAATCACAACAAAAGGAGTTTTATAATGGACATTACAAAAAAAATAGCCGAAGAATTGCAGATTAAACCATCACAGGTGGAGGCTGCTGTTAAGTTGATAGATGAGGGCTGCACAATACCTTTTATTGCAAGATATCGTAAGGAGGTTACAGGCTCGCTGAATGATGAGCAGCTTCGTAATCTTGACGAGAGACTCAGATATTTGAGAAATCTTGAAGACAGAAAAGAGCAGGTTATTGCGAGCATCGAGGAGCAGGGCAAACTGACAGAAGAGCTTAAGGCACAGATAGTTGCTGCTGAGACTATGGTGCTGGTGGAGGATTTATATCGTCCATATAAGCAGAAGAGAAGAACAAGGGCTACTATTGCTAAGGATAAGGGCTTGGAGTCTTTGGCTGAGTTTATTATGAAGCAGGAGACAAATGTTCCTGTTGAGGAGGAAGCTGCAAAGTATATCAGCGCTGAGGAGGGCAAGGAGGTTGCCGACGCTAAAGAAGCCATAGCTGGAGCCCTTGATATTATTGCTGAACAGATATCAGATGTGGCGGAGTACAGGACATATATCAGAGAGATTACATTTAAAGAGGGAAAGATTATATCCGCAGCAAAGGACGAGAAGGCGGAGTCTGTATATGAGACATATTATGACTACAGCGAAGCGCTGTCTACCATACCGGGACATAGAATTCTGGCGTTGAACAGAGGTGAAGCTGAGAAGTTCTTGGGCGTAAAGGTTGAAGCGCCTGTTGAAAGAGTTATTATGTATCTTGAAAAGAAGATTATCACAGCGGATAATGAATATACTACACCATTGCTTAAGGCGGTTATTCAGGACTCTTATGACAGACTTATCGCTCCTGCAATAGAGCGTGAAATTAGAAACGACCTTACAGAGAAGGCTGAGGACGGAGCTATTAAGGTGTTTGGTAAAAATCTTGAGCAGCTTTTGCTGCAGCCTCCGATAAGCGGAAAGACTGTACTTGGATGGGACCCTGCATTTAGGACAGGCTGTAAGCTGGCTGTGGTTGACGCCACAGGCAAGGTTCTTGATACAAAGGTTATATATCCTACTGAACCTCACAATAAGGTGGCAGAATCTATGGAGGCTGTTAAAAAACTTATTGATAAATACAATATAACGCTTATTTCTTGCGGAAACGGTACTGCATCAAGAGAGTCTGAGCAGATTATCGCTCAGATGATAAAGGATTATAATTTAACTCAGGTAGAGTATGTTATCACAAATGAGGCCGGTGCTTCTGTATATTCGGCAAGCAAGCTTGCCACGGAGGAGTTTCCTGATTTTGACGTGGCGCAGAGAAGTGCTGTATCTATTGCCAGAAGGGTGCAGGACCCATTGGCGGAGCTGGTTAAAATTGATCCTAAGTCAATCGGCGTAGGACAGTATCAGCACGATATGAATCAGAAAAAACTGAGCGAAACTCTTACGGGAGTAGTTGAGGACAGCGTTAATAGGGTGGGCGTTGACCTTAATACGGCGTCTGCGTCGCTTCTTGAATATATTTCAGGTATTTCTAAGGCTGTTGCAAAGAATATTGTGGACTACAGAGAGACAAATGGTCGTTTTACCAACAGAAAGCAGCTTCTTAAGGTGGCTAAATTAGGACCAAAGGCGTTTGAACAGTGCGCAGGCTTTATGAGAATATCCGGTGGAGATAATCCTCTTGACGCCACAAGTGTTCACCCTGAAAGCTATGAGGCAGCAGGAAAGCTTCTTGAACTTATGGGCTATGACATTAATTCCATTACTTCAGGAGAACTTATGGGACTAAGAGGCAAGGTTAAGGATATTCAGTCTATGGCCGCAGAGCTTGGCATTGGCGAGATAACTCTTGAGGATATTATTAAAGAGCTGGAGAAGCCGGGCAGAGATCCCAGAGAGGAGATGCCTAAGCCTATTTTAAGAAAAGATGTTCTTGATATGAAGGATTTACAGCCTGGAATGATTTTAAAGGGAACTGTAAGAAATGTTATTGATTTTGGAGCGTTTGTAGACATAGGCGTACATCAGGACGGACTTGTACACATTTCACAGATGACCAGGGCAAAGAGAGTTGAGCATCCGTTGGACGTAGTCAGCGTAGGTGATATTGTAGACGTAAGAGTTATAGAGGTGGATATACCAAAGGCAAGAATTTCACTATCTATGATTTTAGACGAGAAGGAAGCAGCTAAGAAGGTATATACAAAAGGAGAAGGCTCTGAGAGAGGCAATGGATATGCGGGAAATGGCGGCAAAGCTGGCGGTAGAAATAATAACAGCAGAGGAGACAAACCGAGAAAACCTAAAAAAGAAGGATTAAATCTTAATGGTTTAACAAAGTTTATGAGATAATTTGCAGGAAATTAATGCGGTTATTTTGTACTTGAAGGGATTGGATAATAGATGGAAGAAAATAAAACACAATTAAAAGCTGAATTTGAAACCAAAGTCGAGGCAAAGGACTTGATGGACTTCAAGTTATATCACAATTATCACAGCATCAGTGGAATTGCTGCTCTGATATTTGGGATAATAGCGCTTGTTATATGCGTTGTATCCATAGGACAGGTTAATATTTCCTATACTTTGATGATGGGATTTTTTGGACTATTCTTTACTGTTTATACACCAATAGGCATGTGGCTTAAGGTGAAAAAACAGATGAAGAAGGTTCCGGTATTCAGAGAGCCTGTAAAGTACACAGTTGCTTCAGAGAAGATAACACTCACTCAGGGCGACATTAAAGAAGAACTCTTGTGGGATGACATTTTTAAAATTGTATGTACGGGAAAGAGTATTGTACTCTATATAACTTCGGTAAGGGCTAATATTATTCCTATGGAGTCATTAGGCGACAGCGCCTGTACTTTTATTGAGATTGCAAGGCAGAAGCTAAGACCATTTCAGGTTAAGGTTGATGACAAAAAGCTGATTGAAAAGTGCAAGAGGTGATAATGTGGTTATAGAAACTGGCAGTGCAAAAGAAACCTTTAATGTGGGTAAAAGATTTGGAAATATGGCAAAATCAGGAGATATTTTTTGCCTGATAGGGGACCTGGGAGTTGGCAAAACTGTATTTACGCAAGGATTTGCAGCAGGATTGGGGATAGAAGAACCTGTTAACAGCCCCACGTTTACAATCGTTCAGGAGTATAAGGAAGGCCGGTTTCCGCTGTATCATTTTGATGTGTATAGAATTGGCGATGCGGCTGAGATGGACGAAATAGGCTATGAAGAATATTTTTTCGACGATGGCGTATGCCTTGTGGAATGGGGTAATATTGTAGAAGAATTATTTCCTCAAAATACCACATACATTACCATTGAAAAATGCCAGGAAAAGGGATTGGATTATAGGAAAATTACTGTTGATGGAGATGTAAAGTTATGAGAATACTTGCTATAGAAAGTTCTGCAGTTACTGCGTCTGTCGCAATACTGACGGATGAAGTGCTGACAGCAGAATATACTATTAATTATAAAAAGACGCACTCTCAGACTTTGCTGCCTATGATTGATGAAATATGCAAAATGACAGAGACGGAGCCGGAAAGCTTTGATTTAATTGCGGTTTCCATAGGTCCCGGTTCATTTACGGGGCTTCGTATCGGTGCTGCTACAGGAAAAGGTATGGCTTTGGCACTGGAAAAAAGGATGGCGGCAGTACCGACCCTTGAAGCTATGGCGTATAATGTATATGGAAGCGGCAAGGTTATATGTCCTGTAATGGACGCTAAGCGACAGCATTTGTATGCGGGAATTTATGAATTTGACGAGACCGGGGCTTTGAAAACCATCAGGGGACAGTCGCTTTTATCATACGGTGAGCTTTGCGCCGCTCTAAATGAAATTGGAAGACAGGTTGTATTTCTTGGAGATGGAGTTTATGTGTCAGGGGCTGCATTTGAAACAGGACTTACCTGCGGATATGAGATTGCGCCGGCTCACATATGTACCCAGAGGGCAGCCAGCGTTGCCATTGCGGCAAAGGCTATGTATGACAGAGGCGAAACTGTGAGTGCAGAAGAATTGCATCCTGATTATCTTAGACCGTCCCAGGCTGAGAGAGAAATGTCAGATAAGCTAAAGGAAGTACAGTAATATGGCGGATGAAATCTTCAAAAATCAGGAAATAAAAGCTATGGAAGCCAAGATGGACAAAAAAATGTCTGCAATGACGGTCAGACCTATGACAGAGGCGGACTTAGGGCAGGTTGAAGCTATAGAAAAGACCTGTTTTTCTACACCATGGTCGGTTAAATCGTTTTTAGATGCCTGTACCACGGAAGAAAATATTTATCTTGTATGCTGTGACGACGACCATAAAGTTATGGGGTATTGCGGACTTTGGACAGTGCTTGGAGAAGGCAATATAACCAATATGGCTGTGGCAAAAGAATACAGAAAGCATGGAATAGGCGAGATGTTGATGAAAGAAATGGAACGACTCGGACAGTTGAAGGATGTATCCATATTTTTTCTGGAAGTGAGGGAAAGCAACGAACCTGCAAAGAGGCTGTATGAAAAAATGGGCTACAAGGAGATTGGAAGGCGCAAAAGATTTTACGAAAGACCTGTTGAGGATGCGCTGGTTATGTCAAAGATATATAGATAAGAAAATAGATGATAGTGTGAGAAACTGAGGTAAGAAATGTTAGATGTTTGTTTATTGGGAACAAGTGGGATGCTGCCGCTTCCGGGAAGATGGCTTACGTCGCTTATGACAAGGTATAATGGCAGCAGTCTTTTGATAGATTGCGGCGAGGGAACGCAGATTGCGGTGAGACAGAAGGGATGGAGCTTTAATCCTATTGATATTATTTGTTTCACTCATTATCATGCGGATCATATAAGCGGGCTGCCGGGACTGCTGCTTACAATAGGCAATTCTGATAGAACAGAACCGCTTACCCTGATAGGACCGAAAGGCCTTTCGAGGGTTGTATCGGCTTTGAGAATTATTGCTCCGGAGCTGCCCTATGAGATTAATTTTATAGAGCTTAGCCAGCCGGAGGAGCATATATCTGTTAAAGGCTATGAAATTGATGCGTTTAAGGTTGTGCATACAGTGCCTTGCTATGGATATTCAATAAATGTTCCGCGAATGGGAAAGTTTGATGTTGACAAGGCGAGGGCTTTAAATGTTCCTCAGAATATGTGGAATAAACTCCAGCATGGCAGCACAGTGGAAACGGACGGAAAAATTTATACGCCTGATATGGTTATGGGAGAGGCAAGAAAGGGGCTTAAGGTGACCTATTGCACTGATTCCCGTCCGGTAAAGGCTATATCTGAAAATGCAAAAGGCTCAGATTTATTTATCTGCGAGGGAATGTATGGAGAGCCGGGAAAAGAGGATAAGGCAAGAGAAAACAAACATATGACCTTTGAGGAGGCGGCGAAGCTTGCAAAGGAAGCTGAGGTAAAAGAAATGTGGCTTACACATTTTAGTCCGTCACTTGTGAAACCGGAGGAATATGTCGATAAAATAAATAGAATATATCCGAATATAGTTGCAGGATATGATGGTAAAAGTGTTGAGCTTACGTTTGAGGATTAAGTCGTTTTCCGGTTGATGCTTATGTTTCTTGAAATGTGGTCTCGGAATGGAGGTATATTATGAAAAAGGTTAATCGTAAGTATGTAAAAACTATTATAGCGGTTGCGATAATGGCGGCATTGTGCGTTGGTTATTTCTTTTATCTTTCAAACAGGACACCTTCGGCTGACGCAACGGACAAAGCTATAAACGATAAAGAAGTTGCGGCGCTGACAACAAGGGATATAGTTAATAATTATCCTGCATCTCCAAAAGAGGTGATAAAATTTTATGCAAGGATTACAAAAGCATACTATAAGGCGGAATTGACAGATGAACAGATAGAGGCGCTGGGAAGACAAGCGAGACTGCTTTTTGATGATGAACTTAAAAATAAGCAGACTGAGGAGCAGTTTTTTACGGCGCTTAAAGCTGACATAGAAGAGTATGATAAAATGGGCAGATATGTTTCTGATTACAAAATAGAAGAAAGCGAAGAGGTTCAGTATAAGACGTTTGAGGAAAGAAAATATGCCTCTCTGCGGGTTAATTATATGCTTCGAGATGGCGGCGAGCTTCGTTCTTCCCTTACAAAATATACTTTGAGACAGGATAGCGAGGGAAGATGGAAAATTTTGTACTGGGAGCTTGTAAGTTCAGGCACCGGTGATTAACGGAGGAAAGGTTAATGCAGGAAGATGTTTTAATACTGGCTATTGAAAGCTCTTGCGACGAGACGGCAGCAGCGGTTGTGAAAAATGGAAGGACAATATTGTCTAATATTATTAATTCCCAGATAGATATACATACTTTATATGGAGGAGTTGTGCCTGAAATAGCGTCCAGAAGGCATATTGAAAATATTAATCCGGTTGTGGAAATGGCATTAAAAGAAGCGGGGGTTACTTTGGACGATATAACAGCGGTAGCCGTGACTTATGGACCGGGACTTGTAGGAGCGCTGCTTGTAGGTGTGGCTGAGGCTAAGGCAATAGCCTTTGCAAAGAAAAAGCCGCTGGTAGGCGTTCATCATATAGAAGGGCATATTTCAGCCAATTATATTGAGCATAAAGAGCTGGAACCGCCATTTGCAGCGCTTGTAGTATCAGGAGGCCATACCCACCTTGTTATGGTGGAAGATTATGGAAAGTATAAGATTATAGGAAGAACAAGAGATGATGCGGCGGGCGAAGCGTTTGACAAGGTTGCCAGAGCTGTAGGTTTGGGATATCCGGGAGGACCAAAGATTGATAAACTGGCTAAAGAGGGAAATCCACATGCTATAGAATTTCCAAGAGCGCATGTTGAAGACGCGCCATATGATTTTTCGTTTAGCGGAATAAAGTCAGCGGTTCTTAATTACCTGAATTCCTGTGAAATGAAAGGCGAAGAAATAAACAGGGCGGATCTTGTTGCATCCTTTCAAAACGCGGTGGTTGACGCACTGGTCACAAGAGCAATGAAGCTTGTTGATGAAATGGGGCTTGATAAATTTGCTGTAGCAGGAGGCGTAGCGTCAAATTCGGCGCTTCGTGCAGCATTGCAGGAAGCCTGTGATGTGAGAAACGTAAAATTTTATTCGCCGTCTCCAAAGCTGTGTACAGACAATGCGGCTATGATTGGAGCGGCAGGTTATTATGAGTATATTAACGGCGTAAGGCATGGGTATGATTTGAATGCAATTCCGAATCTGAAGCTTGGTGAGAGAGTGTAATTTTGATAAAGCGGGCAGATTTGGTTTTGCTTGTTTACAGGATATAATAAAAATTTTTGGGGATTATGAATAATTGCAGCCAAAAAGAGGATAATAGCTTGTGTCCGCTGGCGGCAGAAAGAGGCAGATGGTGGAAGAACAGAAACAATCTGAGGATGATTTGACGAAAAAAGCAGCAAAAAACTCGGAGAAAAGAGTTGCCATAATTCTTGCAGGTGGAAGAGGAAGCCGCATGAATAGTGATATTCCAAAACAGTATATGAATTTGGACGATAAACCGGTGCTTTACTATTCGATTAAAGCATTTGAGCAGAGTGCTGTGGATAAGATTATTCTTGTAGCCGGGGCTGGAGATATAGATTACTGCCGTAGGGAAATCGTGGAGAAATTTGGCTTTAAGAAGGTTGAAGCAATAGTAGCAGGCGGCACTGAGCGGTATTATTCGGTTCTTAATGGGCTTAGAGCTGTAGTGCCGGGCGAAAGCGGCGAGACCTATGTGTTTATCCATGATGGCGCAAGACCTTGTGTTACTAAGCAGGTTATAGAAAAATGCGGTATTGAGGTCGAACTTTATAAGGCCTGTGTAGCTGCTGTACCTGTAAAAGATACTATCAAGATGGCTGATGAAGAGGGCTATGCAAAGGACACGCCGCCGAGAAATCTTTTGTGGCAGATTCAGACTCCTCAGTGCTTTGAGTATAATCTGGTAAAAAATGCCTATGAAGCTATGGCGGCAGATGAAAAACGAGGCGTTATAACTGACGACACTATGGTAGTAGAAAAATACACTGATATAAAAGTAAAGCTCACCGAGGCTTCCTATAAGAATATCAAGATAACAACGCCTGAGGATTTAACAGTGGCAGGGCTGTTTTTAAGGTCCTAAAAACCTTGGGAATTTTGGAAAATTTTAAAAAAGTTGTTGACAAATAAAACTATAGGTGTTATCATGAGCAAGTCGTTACGAGCGACGAACTAAATAATATGGAGAGGTATCGAAGTGGTCATAACGAGGCGGTCTTGAAAACCGTTTGCCTTCACGGGCGCGTGGGTTCGAATCCCACCCTCTCCGTCTTCAAGAGGCTATAAAAAAATATAGCCCGCAAAAGCCCCGATTTTGTCGGGGCTTTTTGCGGGCTCCAAGACCGTTTTTCGAAGTGCAAAATCGTAGATGAAAAATAGATGATTTCCCATTGTGGAGAGGGTCGTACTTAAACAGAACTGAATGTCACCCACGCAGGCGTATGCATTATCCGAGTAAATTTATTATTTTGGATAAACCGTTCACGGGCCTTGACAGAAATACAAAGCAGGAGGTTATCTCCTATATTCTGAAAAAGCGAAACGGACGCATTCTGCTTGCAGCGACTCACGGGGAGGAAGATGTCGGACTTCTCGGCGGAAAGAAGATACTTCTCAGCGAGATAAACGCTATATAACGAAGAAACACGCTGCATAGGCTTTTCAGCTTATACAGCGTGTTTTAATTATGTTGTCATTAAATGATTTCGCCGTTTATGGATATCGTCACAACACGACACGGAATTTCTTTTCCGCTGTTTTGCAGTGCCTTTTTGACCGCCGTTTCCAGCCCGCCGCAGCAAGGAACCTCCATACGCAGAACAGTCACACTCTGAATATTGTTCTGCCGGATAATCTCCGACAGCTTTTCGCTGTAATCTACTGTGTCAAGCTTCGGACAACCGATCAGCGTGACCTTTCCGCTCATAAATTTTGCGTGGAAATTTGCATAAGCATACGCAGTACAGTCTGCGGCGATCAGCAGCGAAGCGCCGTTAAAATAAGGCGCGGACAGTGGGGCGAGCTTAATCTGACAAGGCCACTGCGCAAGCTGTGAAGTCGTATGTATCGGTGTAGTCTCCTTTGGCTGAATCTGTCCCGGACGCATACCGGGACATCCGGAAAAAACGTTTTTGGTCGTGACCTTGTGTTGTTTTGCAGCTTCAACGGCAGCTTCATCGTAAGCAGGAGCTTCTCGTTCTTCAAAGGTGATGGCGTTTGTGGGACATCCGGGCAGGCAATCTCCAAGACCGTCGCAGTAGTTTTCTTTTGTGAGCTTTGCTTTTCCGTCGATCATTTCTATTGCGCTTTCATGACAGGCTTTTGCGCAAGCACCGCAGCCGTTACATTTTTCTTCATCGATTTTTATGATCTTCCTAATCATTTTGATTCTCCTTTGCGCTTTACGGTATTCAATTCATCTAAAACCGCTTGCAGTGGTTCTGCCTCCAAGTCATATCCTACATAGGCGATCGCTTCATAAAGCAAATCAATTTCGGAATCGGACAGACGATTTCCACCCATAGCTATATCGTGAAGTGCATAAAGAATTTGCCTTTGGTACGAACTGCAAGGCGAATATTATCTGCCGTGTCTTACCTTACCACCTGAAGAAGAAAAGGCTATTGGGATATGGGGACAGCGGCACTTGCGCTATCTTAAAGAGCATAGAAAAGCAACCCACACAACGCTTTTGACCAGCGGCAAGCTCAACACTTATCTTGCCGCCATAGATGAGCAAGCGGAGGAAATGTATCAACGCTTAATTGAAGAAATGGAACAAATTCAGGGCGTAACTGAGCAGCTTAAAGCCGAACGGCCTATGGACTGGATAGGAAAGATGGGATACATTCAAGCCTGTGCAAGAGAGGTAGTCAATAACGAATTGATTTTCGCATAGCCTAAGTGAAGGGGCGAAGATACTTTCGACGGTATCTTCGCCCCTTTGCCCGTTACTGTAGCTGTAACACTTTTAGATGTCACATTCCTTGCTATA
>CAYZZP010000012.1:0-66777 GCA_964482965.1 uncultured Lachnospira sp. | reverse complement strand
CCCCTCTTCTCTATATAATGCAATTATAATACCATTATTTTCCATTTCTTGTCAACCGGTATTACATTTATCTCATAAGTATCTGCTTACCCCTATAAATATTCCCAACAAAACAACTATACCACCACAAATAACTTTCTTAATTGCCAATCGTCTGTCATATAGTATTTCTTCTTTTTTATTCGTTCCTATTAGGTCAGTTTACGAGGAACTACACGCAGACCGTAAAATAGGCTGCTGACAACAAACGGTCGGTATGCTCCCGCAGAGGGCAACATACCGCTCGTTTTACTGTATAGGGTTTCCAAAGGGACTTGCTATCTCCCCGACAACTGGAAATTCATTTATTTCTTGCCTTTAAATAAAGCGACAGAATTTATTAAAATTGAGGCAACAGTACACACCCATAATGCTGTAGGCATTGCAGGCATAATATCCATTAACCCTCCCTCTAAAGCGCCTAAAAATAAAGGATTTATTGCAATGTGTCCGCCTTATCCTTTTATACGATTTCACTTGTGTTTATGCTTCCCTCGTTACCTTATAAGGGCAAAAACAAGGGATGGAAAATCTGATAACAAGTTATAACAGCGAGTGGCCATCAGAAATTTGCTACAAAGTTTATAATCTTTTACTCTAATGTATATAACAGCTGCCACAAAAATAAGCAGCTCCGCAGTAATTAACGTATCTTGCGCAACACATAGCATCTCAAAAACTTTCAACAAGCTCTCCAAAAACCTCAAGCGCGTCGCTGATTACCTGCGGCTTTGACATGTCTATGCCGCAGAGCGCAAGCAATTCAATAGGATGCAGGCTGCTGCCGCCCGACAGGAATTTCTTGTAACCCGCAAGGGTTTCTTTGTCGCCTGCCAATATCTTTGAGGCAATGGCAATGGCTGCTGAAAATCCTGTAGCATACTGATACACATAAAACGGCGTGTAAAAATGTGGTATCCTCGCCCACTCCAGAGATATCTCGTCGTCTATAACCATATCCGGTCCAAAGTATTTCTCATTTAGACCACGGTAGACTTCGCAAAGCTTTTCTGCATTTAGAACTTCTCCATTTTCTGCAAGCTCGTGGGTTATCATCTCAAATTCAGCAAACATTGTCTGACGAAAAAGCGTGCCTTTGAATTGCTCAAGATAGTGGTTGATAAGATACTTGCGCTCCCTTTCGTCTGTGCTGTTTTCAAGCAGATAATGAATCAGTATCGCCTCATTGCAGGTGGAAGCCACCTCCGCCACAAATATTCTATAGCCGGCATATATATGCGGCTGCGCGTTATTTGAATAATAGGTGTGCATAGCATGTCCCATTTCGTGAGCCAGTGTGAACACATCATTTAATGTTCCTGTATAATTTAAAAATACATATGGATGAACGCCGTAGGTTCCCCACGAAAATGCTCCTGTGCGCTTGCCTGCATTTTCATAGACATCCACCCAGCCCGTATCAAAGCCCCGGCGAACCACTTCCACATAATCTTCCCCCAGCGGTGCCAGCGCCTTTAAAACTATTTCTTTCGCCTCGTCATAATCTACTTTTATCTTGTAGTCTGACACCATAGGCGCATAAATATCATAAAAATGCAGTTCGGATACTCCCAGTTCCTTTTTTCTCAGCGCAACATAGCTGTGCATTTTATCAAGGTTAGCATTTACCGTATCTATAAGATTGGTATATACTTCCTTTGGAATAAATGAACCGCTAAGGTACATTTCCAGCGTTGAGGGATAGCTGCGGGCTTTTGCCCTGAATATTGCCTGTTTTACATTGCTGTAGTAAGTTGACGCCAAAGTGTTAATAAATGCTCCATACTGCTTGTAAAGCATTTCAAAAGCACTTTTCCTGACGCTGCGGTCACTGCTTTCCATAAAAGCCCCGTATCTGCCGTTGGTGAGAGTTACTTCATCGCCGTTTTCGTCCGTTATGTCTCCAAATTTTATATCTGCGTTGTTAAATTTTGAAAATATTTCATTTGGAGCCGACATTACATTGCTTGCCAGCGCCATAAGCCGTTCTTCCTTCTCGGACAGCGTATGCTCCTTTTCAGCAAGAATGTCTTCAAGGCAATGTATATACGGCGCTATAACCGGCTGCTTCATATATTTTTTCATGGTCTCATCGGGTATGGCTGTTATCTCGGGCGTTAAAAATGCGTATTTCTCGCCAACCTGCATCACCAGAAGCTGCGCTTTGCCTGACATAGACTGGTATGCGGCATTTGCAGTATCCTCGTAATATTTCATAAACGCATATACATAAATACGCTCTGCGAGCAAATCAATGTCGTCCGACTCTTTTAATACATTTGCAAGATTTTCTGCGCTCTCTCCAACACGCCCCTTATATACGCACTCTTCCTTTGCAAGCGTCCAAGCCCTGTTATAGTCCTTCTCCCACAGGCTGTCGCTTTCGTATATATCTTCAACTTTCCATTTGAATATATCGTCAATCCCGCTTCGAGACGCCACCATTTTTCCCATCGACACAGCACACTCCTCTTTTATGCTTTTACTCTTTAACAGATTTTTGTATTTGCAGTACTGCTATTTTACCAGCTTTGAAATAATCTTAAACACTTCGCTTCCTGCTCTCTCCAGCATCTCAAATAGTATTGCCTCCGCGGAGGTTATATATGCGCCCTCCTGAACAGCTCTTGTAAGCGCCGTCTGTTTATCAGCATTTTTTCTTGAAGCAATACAATCTGAAGCTACATATACATTGTACTCCTCGGCGATAAGGTCTATGACTGTCTGCAACACGCATATGTGGGCTTCACAGCCGCATACAATAACATTTTTTACATTAAGGCGCTCCAGCGCCTCCGCAATGCCGTCGTCCTTAAGACAGCTAAATGTTATTTTGTCAAATGCAACAGGCATTCCTTCTATGTCCCGAAGCTCAGGAATTGTGGTGCCAAGCCCCTTTGTGTACTGCTGGGTCACTATAACAGGCACCCCAAGCTCTATGGCGCCTTTTACCAGCACCTGAGATTTGCTGATAAAATCAAGTCTGCCGTCCATAACAGGCACCAGCTTTTCCTGATAATCAATAACTAACAATGCCGTCTCGTCCGCATATGCTCTCATAGGCACCTCCTACACAAATCCTGACTGCTTCTCATACTTCTAAACAACGCTTCTATTATCCAATATCCGGCTTAACATACATCGCTCATACTGTGCTAACCGGACTTATTTAGTGTCGTCTTCAGGAAGATATACAGAGCAGGCTATTGCTATAGCTCCGTATCCTATATGGCACGCAACGCTGAGCGACAACGGGTCCATGTGAAAATCAAAATCAGGATAGGTTTCGCGAATAAGCTGCGCCCACTCCTCTGCTTCCTCTCTGTTGCCTGCATATGCCGCCTCTATATGAACTCTTCCCGCCTTATATGCTTCCGCAAATCTTCCGTTCAAATCTGATTCCATAGCCTTTAACATAACCTTCTTTGCAGGAGCTTTTCCTCTTGTCTTAGAAAATGCGTCAAGCTTCTCGCCCTGAATCTGCAAAACAGGCTTAAGATTAAGCACTGTACCAATGGCGGCGGCAGCAGGAGTAATTCTTCCGCCCTTTTTAAGATATTTCAAAGTTTCAAGGGTGATATAAATGCTTGACTTCATTTTGTCTCTCTCAAGAATTTCTTTAATCTGAGCCGCACTATATCCCTTTGACACAAGCAGTAAAGCATCCAGCACTGACTGTCTTTGTGTTACCGATATTCTCTGATTATTGACAACCTGTACCCTGCCGTCATAATCCTCAGCAAGTATTGTTGCAGTCTGACAGGTTCCGCTAAGCCCGCTTGACATTGGAATAAATACAATTTCATCATAGTCTTTTAGCAGCAAATCAAAACGCTCCTGAAGCTCGCCCACTGACGGCTGGGATGTTGAAATATCAGCATCCTCCTCAAGCCTTTTGTAAAATTCCTCCTGCGACAAACTTATATCTTCAAAATATTGCTCGCCGTTTATAAAAAACGGCATAGGAAGAACGCTCACTCCGATTTCCTTAGCCTGTGCCTGCGTAATTCCGCTGTTACTATCTGTTAAAACCGCTACTTTACTCATTTACATACCTCATCTTCATTATAATTACACCTGTATCAACAGGCTTTTTACCTTTCGGTAATTATTATATTTTCATCAACAACATATCTATTGTACCTTATCTTTTGTTTTGCTACAATAGATTTAAGTAAATTTATTGCTAATATTTATTACCAATTTAGGTTTTTACTGATATTACGATACTATAGGGGAGCGTATATGAAATATAAAATAATCGAACGGCTTTCCAGTGCCGATTACGAAAAACTGGCGCTGCTGATTAATAAGTGTAATGGATATGAGCCTTTTTATTTAATGGACGAGGATATGGAGCCTCTTGATGGTTACGGGGCAGATGGCGGGACAGAAGACTTTGCGGATTACAGTCCTGACGAGCTTCACCAGCTTGCCGCATATGATTCGGACAACAATATGGTTGGATTTATCTCATTTATATATGATGAGGATTTTAACTTCTGCACTGATTCTGATAGCAAGGATTATTATTATAAAAACCTAAGCCGGGGTATGCCAAAGGATTTGCCGGAGCTTACTGCCCTTGTTGCGCCCGAATACCGGCATCAGGGAATATTTTCTGAAATGTTCTCCAGAATAAAGGCAGACACCGGAATTAACGCTTTTATTGTAAGCGGAAATCTGCAAAAAGAACCTGCATTTTCAGAGTATCTTATGAAACTTACATATGATGAGCATAATAATTCCTATAAACCTGATGTCAGCAGCAAATGCAGAGAACTTGAAAAATCAGACATTTCCTGTGCATGCAACGAACATTGCGCTGATGAATGTTATTCATTTTGCTTTGAAGAACATGACTGCGTTTATGCTATGTACGGTTCAGGGGAAGCTATTGAGGAGATTGCCTGCTGCCGTCTTAACTTACTGCCTTCCTTTACCGTTATATCCAGCGTTTATGTGAAGGAGGAAATGCGCGGAAACGGCTTAGGTTCTGTATTTATGGAACACTTTATTATGAATTATTTTTCAAAATACACAAAGCCTCTGGTGCTTAATGTACGCAGCATAAATATTCCTGCCCTGCGCTTATATAATAAATACGGATTTAAGATAGTTGAGACTGTTAAATATTATGTGATATAAATTATGTTATAAAATGTGATGCGATATGAAATGCAGCCTGCAAAGTATCAGACCGCGCAAATTTTATACATATACGCTTACAGCCGTATGTATAATGGTACCTGCAAGATACATTATACATACGGCTGCTATTTTACATTTTATTATACTGTTTTCCGGTCCGACGCCGTTTTGCCTGATTATGTTTAATTTTTCAAGCTGCTGCTAAATCTGAAAAATTCAGTTCTATTTGGCTGAAATAACATCGCCCATATCATACATTCCCGCCGGCTTGCCTGCGAGGAATTTTGCGGCTTCAATGGCTCCCTTTGCAAATACTGACTTTGAATATGCAGTGTGGGTAAATTCAATAACCTCGTCCTCACCTGCAAATATTACGTCGTGAACGCCTACTATTGTTCCGCCTCTTACTGCACTTATGCCGATTTCCTTAGGGTCTCTTTTTGCTCTCTCCTGACTTCTGTCATATTTATAAAAATATCCCTCCGGCAATACCTCTTTAATTGAATCGGCCAGCGCCAGCGCTGTTCCGCTTGGGGCATCCAGCTTCCGGTTGTGGTGCTTCTCAACTATTTCAATATCAAATCCTGCCGGTGCAAGCACTTTAGCTGCGTCCTGAAGCAGTTTAAATAATGTGTTAATTCCAAGCGACATATTTGCCGACTTAAGCACAGCTACCTTGCAGGCTGTGGCACGAACCTTGTCGAGCTGTTCTTGTGAAAGTCCGGTAGTGCAAACCACTACAGGCACATTATTGGCAGCGCAGTAGTCAAGCAGCGCATCCTCTGCCTTCGCCGACGCAAAATCAATTATAACGTCAGCCCTCACATCACATTTTTCTATTGACGAAAATACAGGATACGAATTGTGTCCGTCGTCAAATATATCTATTCCTGCAACTATCTGAATGTCAGAATCCTTTTCCGCAAGTCCTGTTATAACCCTGCCCATATGACCGTTGCAGCCATGCATAATTGCATTTATCATGGGTCTTCCTCCTGTTTATATTCATTACTATAGATTTTTGGCAAGTAACTTCTAATATGTAATATGTGTATTTTACCAAATGCAATATATTACAAAATTCCATATGCTGTCATAGCATTTCTTAATCGCTCAAGATTAGCAGGCTCCATAGGCGAAAGCGGCATTCTAAGCGGCCCTGCTTCCATTCCCATAAGATTTAACGCATGCTTTACAGGTATTGGATTAACCTCACAGAATAATGCTTCAACGAGTTCAATGGCTTCAAGCTGCATCTTACAGCTTCCAACAACATCTCCTGCCAGAAATTTTGCACAAATGTCGTGGGTCTGCTTTGGAGCAATATTTGAAAGAACTGAAATAACGCCCTTTGCTCCTATTGACATAAGAGGAACAATAAGTCCGTCCTCTCCCGAATACATATCAATACAACCCTCTGCAAGCTGCATCATCTTTGTCTCCTGCGCGAGATTACCCGTAGCCGCTTTTACAGCCACGATATTGTCAACATTTTTAGCAAGGGTAACCGCTGTCTCCGGCTGAATGTTACAGCCTGTTCTGCTCGGCACATTGTACATAATAATAGGCAAATCTACTGATTTTGCAACAGCCTCATAATGGGCTATAAGCCCTTTCTGAGTAGCCTTGTTGTAATACGGTGTAACTACAAGAAGCGCATCAACGCCCGCCTTCTGAGCCTCCTTAGAAAGATAAATAGCGGTCTCAGTGCAGTTAGAACCTGTACCTGCTATAACAGGTATTCTTTTCTTCACATAATCCGCAGTAAATCTTATGGCGTCCAGATGCTCCTCATGTGTAAGAGTTGACGCCTCTCCTGTTGTACCGCAGATTACAATGGCATCTGTGGAATTATTTATCTGGTAATCCAATAATTCTCCCAGCTTATCATAATTAATTGTTCCGTCTTCATGCATTGGTGTTACAATGGCTACACCTGCTCCAGTAAATATTGACATATTTTCCTTCTTTCCGCTGCTGCCAGCTTTTTATTTAAGAGGCTGTATTATAGCAAAAAGACCGATCCTGCTGATGGACCGGTCTATAAAGAACGCTATTATATGTTAAAATAGTTATCCTATGTAGCCCTCCATCTTGCGATGACAGTCACAAAGCTGTTGACCTTGCGCCCAGCAGCATATGTCCAGACCGTACGCCGCTTCGGCATCGTCGCCTTTCACACACCCTCTACGGTCTCTGGGACCTCCGAAATGCTACTTTTCAACAATGCAACCTCTACCCTTAGAATATTCAATTACGCAAGGCTTCCCTGCGATTACTAAAAATATATCACTTGCAGCTTACTATGTCAACAAATTGCACAAAATAATTTGCTCATAATTTACTCTTCTTCAATAACATCAATCTTGCTTACTGATACTTCATAAGCAATTCTCTTTTCCACTTCCTCATCGCTGATTTTCTTGGTGTACTCCCGGCTCTGAACTCTTCCCCAAATCTGCAGATGTCCGCCCACCTCGATAGTCGAAGCGTAACGTGCATTCCTTCCCCATGCTATGCATGGTATGTAGTCTGATTTGCCATATGGTCGGTTAACAGCTATAAGTATGTCTGCAATCTCTCTGCCAAGTGGAGTCTTTCTATATATAGGTGGTTTACATACAAAACCATCAAGGAAAATCTGATTAGACTTTGACTGTTCCTCCGGAACCTCGTCATCCGGGGCAAACTGCAATTCTCTCACAAATATGGAAAGAATAAGCTTATTCTTTTCTCCTTCGTGTCTGTTATAGGAACGAAACTGTCCAACAGCCTCTATCTTCATTCCTCTGTAATCCTTGGTTACATCCACCAGCCTCTCCGATATCATAAGAGGTATTACATCTACCATATCACTGAGTCTGTTAACCGATACATTTACAAGATAGAACCCCTCTCCAAATACTTCGTGGCTAAATTGGAAATCTGATACTATTTCTCCAATTATACTCACCCTATTGTTTTCAATCACCTTATCAAGCATCTTCGTATTTCTCCCTTCTTTAATCGTATTTTTTACGATAATGTGCTTTATTTTGTGTTCTTAATATGTATATGTATCGATTCTTGATTATATTACACAAAAATTATGATTTTTTTGTGTAGCAATCATAAAAAATTAAAAAAGCGATTCCACATTCTCCATAAAAAGGCTGAAAATCAACCGCTTAACAATAGTACCAGCATCTGATAAATATATTAACATATCCAAACATTTTGTGCAATATACATTTGTAAGAAACCGTATAAAAATATATTAATATTTTTCAAAAATTTTCAAAAACATATTGTATTTTTTTAATATTGTGATAGAATAAAAAAGTTGCTAATTCTATGAGTGTATATCAGAGACAGCAAGGCTTGATGTATGAGCCTTGAATATAGTATATGCAGAAAGGATTATATAATGAAAACACAGCGTGAAGACATTAGAAACATAGCTATTATCGCACATGTTGATCACGGTAAGACAACTCTTGTAGACGAGCTTTTAAAGCAGAGCGGAACTTTTCGTGAAAATCAGGAAGTCGGCGAGCGTGTAATGGATTCCAATGATATTGAGCGTGAGCGTGGTATCACTATTCTTTCAAAGAATACTGCTATCACATACAAGAACACCAAAATTAATATTATTGATACTCCTGGACATGCCGATTTCGGCGGAGAGGTTGAGCGTGTTCTCAAAATGGTTGACGGCGTGGTTCTTGTGGTTGATGCGTTCGAGGGCGTTATGCCTCAGACAAAGTTTGTACTCCAGAAGGCTCTGGACATGGAGCTTTCCGTTATTGTATGTATTAACAAAATCGACCGTCCGGAAGCCAGGCCAAACGAGGTTATTGATGAAATTCTTGAGCTTTTTATCGACCTTGACGCTAATGAGGAGCAGCTTGAATGTCCATTTATTTTTGCATCAGCTAAATCCGGCTATGCCGTTGCTGATTTGAACGATGAAAAGAAGGATATGCAGCCTCTTTTTGAATGTATTGTAAACAATATTCCCGCACCTGAGGGCGATTCTGAAGCAGATGTTCAGATGCTTATTTCAACTATTGACTACAATGAATTTGTGGGTCGTATCGGAGTTGGTAAAATTGATAACGGCAAGCTGAAGGTTAATCAGGAGGTTATGATTGTGAACCATCACGACCCTTCTGTGAGAAAGCGCGTAAGAATCACTAAACTTTACACCTTTAGCGGACTTAACAAGGTAGATGTAAACGAGGCTTCAATGGGCGATATTGTGGCTGTATCCGGCATTGCGGATATCCATATTGGAGACACTCTTTGTTCCGTTGAGAATCCTGTAGCCCTGCCGTTCCAGAAAATTTCCGAGCCTACGCTTTCAATGGATTTTATGGTAAATGACAGTCCTCTTGCCGGCAAGGAGGGTAAATTTGTAACCTCAAGGCATATCCGTGACAGACTTTTCAGAGAGTTAAATACAGACGTCAGCTTAAGAGTGGAGGAAACTCCCGGCGCTGAAAATTCATTTAAGGTTTCAGGGCGAGGCGAGCTTCACCTCTCTGTTCTTATTGAAAATATGAGACGTGAGGGATATGAATTTGCTGTAAGTAAGGCTGAAGTCCTCTACCACTATAATGAGAGAGGAAAAAAACTTGAGCCTATGGAGCTTGCTTATATTGATGTTCCTGATGAATTTTCGGGTTCCGTAATACAAAAGCTGAGCCAGAGAAAAGGCGAGCTTCTTGGTATGTCGCCAATCAACGGAGGCTATACACGACTTCAATTTTCTATCCCGTCAAGAGGTCTTATCGGTTATAGAGGAGAATTTTTGACAGATACAAAAGGAAATGGTATTATTAATACATCCTTTGAAGGATATGAGGACTATAAGGGCGATATTTCTTACAGAAAGACAGGTTCCCTTATTGCTTTTGAAGATGGCGAGGCTGTAACTTATGGCTTGTTTAATGCTCAGGAACGTGGTACTCTGTTTATAGGTCCGGGCGAGAAGGTTTACGCCGGTATGATTGTGGGAGAAAACCCTCGTACAGAGGATATTGAGGTTAATGTCTGTAAGACAAAGCATCTTACCAATACGCGTTCTTCAAGCGCCGATGAGGCTTTAAGGCTGGTTCCGCCTAAGATTTTAAGTCTTGAGCAGGCACTTGATTATATTGATACTGACGAGCTTCTTGAGGTTACTCCGACGCACCTCAGAATTCGCAAGAAAATTCTTGATTCTACACTGCGTTACAGAGCTAACAAGAAGTAAACAGCATTTAGTTGCAATTTATAAATCTATCTTTATAGTTTTATATAACAATACAAAATACAAAAATTTTAAAAACCGGAGGTAAAAAAGATGGATAACGATTTAGGAGCAAAGGTAAAGAAGCTGAGAATTTCCCACGGACTTACACAGGAGGACGTAGCTAAGGCATTGGATGTAACACCCGGTTACATCAGCAATGTAGAGAATGGAAGAAATCTTATGACATTAAGAATGCTTTCTTACTACGCAGAGCTTACAGGGGTTTCTCTTGATTATCTTGCAGGCAGCGTCGATAAGAGCTATCAGAACACAGCTCTTGACAATGAGATTATGCAGATTGTGCAGAAGATGGACCCTGACAAGAAAGAAAAGCTCATCTCAACACTCAGAATTTGGGAAGATAAGTAATATACCGGCAGCAGGTAATATATATTAAAAAATAAAATAGCAGCAGCATAACTGATAGTTAATGCTGTTGCTATTTTATTTACGCAAAGGCATAAAGCAAGTGGAAATGCTTGCATTTCCATCTGCCGCCCCATGCGAACCGGCAAAACCCGCTGAGCGTGTTTTGACCAGTTTTCTAACTCTGTATAACCTTCATCTTATAAAATTCTCCCTTTAATTCCATCAATTCATCAAAGGTTCCGTATTCTACGCAATGTCCGTCGGCTATAACGGCTATTTTGTCAGCGTCCCTGATAGTTGAAAGCCTATGGGCTACAATAAATGTTGTTCTGCCCTTTGTAAGATTATTCAAAGCCTCCTGTATAAGCTTTTCCGAGATACTGTCAAGGGCTGAGGTTGCTTCGTCTAAAACAATTACCTCAGGCTCTCTTATTAAGGCTCTTGCAATGGATATTCGCTGGCGCTGTCCGCCTGAAAGCTTGCCGCCATGCTCTCCCACAACCGTATCAGCTCCATTTGGCAGAGATTCTATTAAGTCAGTGAGATTTGCTGCCTTTATAACCTTATCAAGCGTCTCGTCGTCTACATTTTCCATACCATAGACTATATTATCCCGTATGCTTCCTGAAAACAATATGGAAGTCTGCGGAACTACCGCCAAATGCTTTCTGTAGCTTCGTAAATCTATCCGGCTTATATCTTCACCATCTATGAGCAGCCGCCCTTCCGTGGCAAAATTGAAGCCTATAACCAAATTCAGCATAGTCGATTTTCCGGCGCCTGATTCTCCAACTAACGCTATGGTCTCTCCTGGCTCAACTGTAAGGTTTAAATTATTCAAAATGTCCTTATCGGTATTATTATATCTAAATTTAACATTCTGAAATTCAAATTTTCCGGTTACATCTGCAATTTTTTTCTTGCCTTCATTGTGTTCTATATCCTCTTCTAGAAGCACTTCGCCTATGGAATTAACTGATTCAATACCTTTAGCGATTGTTGGTATCAGCGACATTAAAGACGAAACCTGCGCTACAATGCTTGAAAAATAGCTCTGATAAAGAGTTATATCACCCGGAAGGATTGTTCCCTTAAACGCCAGTATTCCTGTAAATGCAAGACATACTATCTGGAATATCTGGAATATTGCCCAGCCTACAGAGCCAAACAGCGACTGCACAACATCAAGCTTGTATCCCTTTTCTGCAACTGTCACCAACTGTCCGCTCATTTTGTGAACTTCCTCTTCCTCCAGTGCATGCGCTCTTGTGACAGGAATAAGTTCCACCATTTCCATAACCTTTGCAGAAGTTTCTTCCATTTCATGCCTGAACTCAGAGTTTCGTTGGCGCATTACGTTTCTGAAAAATACCATAGTAAGCGCAGCTACCGGCGTTGTAATCAGAAAGAACACAAATACAAGCATACTTTTCGATATGGTAACAGCCAGCGCAATGGTTATGTTCAGAGCAATATTTAAAATGCTGAGAAACATTTGCGTTGAAAGTGTTTCTACCGCTTCAACATCTCTCATTATCTTAGACTGGAGACGTCCCGACTGGGTTTCCTTATGATACGAAATAGATAACTGCTGCAGCTTTCTCACAAGGGCTTTTCTAAGTCCTGTTTCGCAATATCTTGTCGCCATAGACTTATATCTTGTGTACAGATAATTCATAGGAATATTTAGCAGTATAAGCCCAATCATCAAAAATGTATATATTATAACATTTCTGTATGTATCAGGGGAGCTAGTCGTAATATCATTAATTATATTTGCTGTAACTATCGGCAAAACCCATACCGGACAGTGTTTAATAAAGAAAAATACTATAGCGAGAAAAAACTTGCGATAATTTCCCTTATACAAACCCAGCAATATCATAAGCGGATGGCCTTTATGCCTTCTGTAGCACTCAATAAACCAGTTTTCTACGTCTATTCCTTTCGGTGCCTGTAAATTCATAATTTTTCTTTCCTTCTCTCTAAGTCAAAATATGTTCCACCTGCAAAATAACCATATGACAAAATTGTTATCCAGCAAATATATCCGGTAAAATCAACATTTGTCAAACATTATTCCTCAATAACTCTGTCCACGTTATCAGCGACTACCGGCTCGCCTTCGCAGCCCTCAACCTTAACATTTCTCAGTATAAGCTCTTCGATGTTATTTACAACAATACCCTGCTTGCTGCCTTCCTTGCAGTAAAGCATCATAGCCGCCACGCCCGATTTGGCTTCCTTAGCAAATGAGAAATTAATATTTTCAAAAGTAAGCCTCTCAATCTTGCTCTCCGGCAAGCCGTAAATATAGGTTCCCGCAACGTGACAATTCGTAGCATTGATATTTTTAAATGTCAGCCTCTTGATTGAAGGAGTCCTATCGTCCACAGGCAATGCCTTTGTTGAACCTACATATTCTGTCTTACCGTCAGGGTCGCAGAAATAAAAGCTGTTTACGACAAACGGCGTCATTACATTGTCCATATCTATATTTTCAAAAGATATGTCGTCGAGAACCGACAGCTTGCCTCTGCCCCGTCTCGTCTTGACTCTTAGGCCCCTGTCTGTATTCAAGAAAAGGCAGTCTTTAATATGAACATCCTTAACGCCGGCCGCTATCTCACTTCCAACTGTAACCGCACCATGTCCGTCCCTCATACAGCACTGTCTTACAATCATATTTGAAGTAGGCGTATTATATTTCTGAGCCATATAAATCTTTCCTGACTTAATGGCGATACAGTCATCACCCACAGAAATATAAGTGCCAAGCACCAGCACGTCCGTACAGCTTTCGGGGTCAAGACCATCTGTATTATGGGAGTTTGCCGGAGCATTAATCTTAACGTCGATAAATTTAAGATGGTCGCTGAAATATGGGTGAATCGTCCATGAAGGCGAATTTTTCACAGTTATGCCCTGCATCGTCACATTACTGCAATGATTGATAAAAAATAATCTTGGTCTCCATGCAATATTTCTCACTTTGCAGTTGTTCCACCAATTTTCAAATGTAGTGCAGCCGTCAATAGTTCCCTGCCCTGTTATCACAACATTTTTTACATTGATACCGCACACTATGGCAGAAAATGTGTCGAGAGGATTTCCCTCCCAAGAGCCTAAGTTATACTCGCTCTTTTCGTCATAGGACTCGATAATTCCCGGCAAAATAGGAAATTTTTCTCTGTCAGTAAAGGCTGAAAGCACTGCTCCCTTAGCAAGTTCTAAAGTTAAATCGTCTTTTAAGAAAATGCTCGTTATCTTATAAACGCCCTCCGGCACTAAAACTCTTGAATTTTTAGGACACGCCATAATCGCACACTGAATTGCATTTGTATCATCATGAACACCGTCGCCCATAGCTCCAAATTCGCGAACATTTAAAGTGACAAATTCATAGCCGGTCTTAAATTTTACAGGTTCAAGCTCTTTTCCGTCATAAACTGCCTTAATTTCATACTCTGTGTCAGGCGCAAGGTCATATATAGAAGTGATGACCTTCTTGCTGTCCATAATTTTTTCTCCGTTTAAATACAGCTCGTATTCCTTGTCTGTATAATATTTTCCTGATTCTGTAAGTTCAACAACTGCATTTCTTGCTGTGCTGCTAACTAATACTAACTCCATAACGCGCCTCCTTTGCCTCTGCCATAATCCTGATACTGCCTGTTTTTCAAACTTTCACTGTAGCATATAGCCAAAGCTGTAACATAATCAACCCCTTCTCTGTGTTCTCCTGCCTCAAAGCTGCTTACTGTGGTCTCTAATACCTTCAGCGCAATCTTTTCGTATTTTTCGGTGTGAAGCGCTTTCATTCTGCAGCCCTTCAATATGGCATACGATGCTCTTAAAGCCGAAGAATCTGATGTCGTAAATATTGCCGCCTCAATAAGCGCCTTCACAGCTTCCTTAAACAAATCCTGCATTCTTCTGAATATTTCATATAGAGGCTGGTCTACAACCTCCATAGTGTCTATGAGCGATGCACAATATTCTGTCATTTCAGCAGCAGCCTCCGCGTCCGCAGATATTTTAGCCGCCACGCTGTCATACAGGCTGTCTCTTATGGCGTTATACTGGGCTATTATATCATTGTAGCGCTCCTTGCCGCCGTTTACAGTCTCGTATTTCATATAAAATACCTGACTAAGATACGCAGCTCCCAAAGAAGTGCTTCCGTCTGCGTCAACAAATATTCCCGCCTCGTTTCTAGGCTGAACTGCCAACTGCTGAGCCGCCTTTTTTGCAGCCTCTATGTAACGCTCCTCGCCTGTAACCTCAGCTACATAGTAAAATGCATTGGCAATCTTAAGATTTGCAAGCTCAGCAGCCGCTCCTGATTCTGCGCTGCCTGAAAGCACGCTGTCTGCCAGCTTTGAAACAGTCTCCTGCAGCATTTTAAAATATTCCTCGTCGTTCGCAGCCTTATGAAGCTGCATTAAAGCGTCCAAAACATACGCTTTCTGCTTTGCATTCAGTTTCGCCATATCCAAGCCTGCCAAATGCTGTTTCAATCCATTTTCCAACTTACCATTTCGATTATTCAAATGTATATCCTCCATTCTTATATTTTTATTTTACAGTTGAGCCGCCTTCATACTCAAATCTGTCAAACGCTGCGTACATCCTGTACCCTGCGCCATAGGCATACATCCCCACCATAGCTCCTGTAAAACGCTTACCCTTCTTAAGTCCCTCGTCGCATAGATAGCAGACATTTTCAAGAACTGCAACATTTTCATAGCCGACGCCGTCATAGCTTACCGAAAAAGTACGTTTAAGTCCCTGCGTTTCTACCTTCAGATATATGTATTCCTCTTCCTTCGGAACCCGAACTGCCGCGCCTTCTATGGTTTTGTCGATGTATTCCACAAGTTTTATGGTATAGGCAATATCACCGCCGGCACTATCCAGCCCTGTGCTGTCGTTTACAGTCCCGAACACGCCAAATTTAAGAAACGTATTCTCATCATAATAGCAAGTAAGACCTGCGTCCTGCCCTGCGCCTATACCGTCAATTTTCATTTTGCAAACCGCTGTAAAATTAAAATGCTGCTGTCTGCGAAGCATTACATTTCTTGCGCCCATACAATTCAAATCCTGAGTGCTTCCCTTTATAAGCACCTGTGAATCCCTAAGCACTATTCCGTCTTTTTCCGGCGGTCTTGGAAACGTCCACATATTTCCAAGTTTATCGCTGTCGAAATCATCGCAGTCCTCCGTATCCCACACACATTCCGGCAAATCAGGTTTTATCTGCAAAACACTTGGGCCGTCAAGATTATTGACTATAGGCCAGCCGTCTGCTGTCCATGTAATGGGGTCCAGTGCGGTTTCACGCCCTAAAACACTGTAACCATCTCCTAGTTTCCTGCCGCAAAGATATACCATATACCATTCGCCATTCTGAGTCTGCACAGGCTTGCCATGTCCACACCGCTGTATAAGCGCCTCCTCATCCTGCTGGCGCATAATCGGATTATACGGACAAGGCTCATATCTTCCCATAAGCTCACGGCTTCTGGAAACCGTAATCCTATGTCCCGGACCGGTTCCGCCCTCTGCCTCAAACAAATAGTAATATCCGTCCTTCTTTAGCAAATGCGGTCCCTCCGGAGCGCGCTTATTATCTCCATAATAAAGCAGTCTTGCAGAAGAAATCTGCTTTGTAGCACTCTCATTCAACTCAAATATTCTTGCGCCGCGATTTAGCAGCATATATCTTCTTCCGTCGTCATCATTAAAAATGGACGGGTCAATTCCATCCTCATCTATTATAGCAGGCTTATTGTATGGTCCCTCCGGTTTATCCGAACTTACTACAATCTGCTTTCTGTAGACTGTGCCGTCATCATTAAGCCTATATGTAGCTGTTATGTAAAATCTGCCCTTATAATATGAAATGTCAGGCGCCCAATAGCCTCTGCCGCCTTCCAAAGAATCCAATCCCGCCCATTCAGGATTAGTTATGGCATATCCTATTATCTTCCAATGCACCAAATCCTTAGAAACCGAAACAGGTATGCATGGAAAATATATAAATGAAGAATTTACCATATAATAATTATCCTCAACCCGCACTATGGAAGGGTCCGGATACATTCCCGTTCTGATAGGATTACGATAAAGCCTGTCATATGAAGCTCCTATATCTTCCTCAAAATATCTCTGCAATTCCGCAAATCCATTATCGTAAGCAATATCTATAGGCGTAACCAAATCGTTATCCCCTGACAGCGGCGATAGTCCTACTCTCTCAACAAGATATCTGCAAGTATCCACATCTCCTGACATAGCTCCATAATGCAGCGTGTTCCTATGATTATCGTCTGTTGTGTTGAAATTAGCCCTTGAATACTCTACAATATACCTTACAAGCTCAATATTTCCGGTTCTTGCAGCTAAAAACTGCATAGCAATCCCCTCTTTATCCTTTTCGTCTATAAGCGAAGGCTCCTCCTCTAAAATCCGTTTAACCTCCGGCAAATTGGCATTTATAATCGCATATTCTATTGCTGACATATGTTATACGCACCTCCAGCCCTTAATTTCCGGTTAATTCTAAACAAACTTATAACAGGCTTCTGAAAATCAATAAATATAATCGACTCCTTGAAATCAACACTCGTCTATCAATTTTTATATGACATATTATACCCCAGCATTAATATTTTTTCTACATATTTAAGGTTTTAAAGGAAAATAAATACAGTAAAAAAGGCCTGCCCCATAAGGGCAAGCCTTAAATATCAAATATTCAAATTCTCAAACATTCCAAATTACTCCTTAACAGCACCTACATTAACACCCTGTACGAAATACTTCTGACAGAATGGATAGATGATTGTGAACGGAAGTATGGCAACAATAACCGCCGCATTTGAAATTGTATTCGGATCGACTGTATCATCATTAGGAACATTATTATCCATAACCATAGTACGCAGCTTAATCTGGAAGTTGAATAATGCATTATTAGTTACATAAATCTTGAAGTTTGTATAGTCATTCCAGAACTGTACGGCATACATAAGACCGATAGAAGCCAAAGCTGCCTTTGAAAGCGGAAGCACAATCCTAAAGAATATTCCCATAGGAGAACATCCGTCAATCTGCGCCGCCTCAAACAGTGAGTCCGGAATACCTTCAAAGAAGTTCCTCATCAATACCAGATTATATACATTGATAGCCATTGGCAAAATAACCGCCCACAATGTATTTAAGAGATTTAAGTCTCTCATAACAATGTACTTAGGAATCATACCGCCATCGAAAATCATTGTGAAGAGAAGCATATATGCGAAGAAGTTTCTTCCCGGCATCTCCCACTGAATAAGTGCATAAGCACCTAAAGTAGCAAGTAAGAGACCTAAAAATGTACCAACAATAGTTGTATATACTGATACAAGGAACGGTCTGTACAATGATGAACGAGTTATAATCATTTTATAACCGCCCCAAGTAAATTCTGTAGGCAACCACTTAAATCCATATGATGCCTGAGCATCTAATGAGTCTACAACAACCTTCCATATAGGCAAAAGTATAAGCAATGAAATTATCACGAACAAAAGCGCGTTTACAATAGGGAAGATTTTGAATTTTCTTTTTTTCTTATTCATTACAATCTGATTATCATTCATTATAAATCTCCTCCTTATACGATACCGCGTCCGCGGACTTTCTTACTAGCGTAGTTACAGCTAAGAACCAGAAGCATACCAATAAATGACTTGAACAAACCAACAGCTGTAGAATAACCATAATCGGACATTGACGCACCGAAGGTCTTACTATATACATATGTCTGCAATACCTCAGATACCGCAACAACCGCATCATTTGCTGTAACGAATACTGATTCAAAGAGGTTCATAACCTTAGCAAGGTTAAGGATGAATACTGTAATAATTGTATTTGCCAAAGCCGGAAGTGTGATATAGATAAGTCTCTTCCAACGGTTAGCACCATCAATCTGAGCAGCTTCATATAAGTCAGGGCTGATACCCGACAATGTAGCAAGGAAGAGGATTGTTCCCCAACCTGTATCCTTCCATATGTTCATTACGAAGAATGTGCCAGTCCAGTACTTTGTAGAACCCAAGAAATAAACAGGTTCATTAAGGATACCAAACTTAAGTAATATACTGTTTACAACACCCGTTGGGTTAGGGTCAAGAATCATTTTGAATACAGAAGCAACAACTACCCATGACATAAAGTGAGGGAGATAAACGATTGTCTGTACTGTTTTCTTAAACAAAAGGTTAGTAATCTCATGCAAAAGAAGTGAGATAATAACCGCAGCGCCTGTATTTAAAATCAACTTAATAATCGAAAGGAAAAGTGTATTCTTAAACGCAGTCCAGAAATATACATCATGTGTAAACATCTGGTTAAAATGTTTAAGACCTACATAATATGGCTTTTCAATAATAAATCTTGTAAATGCGTATCTACAACCAAGCATTGGCCAGTAATTAAAGAGTAATACAAATATAAATACCGGCAGGAACATAAGGTAAAATCCCTTATAGTAAAAAATCTTTGTCCAAATGCTCTTATTGATAGAGTTAGAAAGATATCTTGCGTCTACGCCGTTATCTTTCTTAAAATACTTCATAATATCAATAAAAACACCTGCAATAGCCATAATAATACCTATAGCAACAACAAATACACCACAGCCAATAACAAAGGATTCGCCGTCATTTCCGTTAGCTAACAGTTCTGTAAGAGAACGAACACTATAGTTATTCTTATTAGCATAATGTCTGAAATCACAAGCAACAAATGATACTACATACACAATAGCAGCTATCGCTGTCGGAATAATAGATAAAATATCTTTTCTTGCAACAAGCAAAAGAATTGATACCACACAAGCAGCAAGGAATAAATACCATATAATTGGCATATCGATATTCATAAAACTGTAGGCATCAGAAATCACTTCTGTATTCTGAACAAAAGGCAAAAGTCCGCCTACCATTGCAATTATTAAACCGATTACAGCTACTACCTTAAGATTGCCTGTCTTGTCCGATGTAAAAGTACCGCATTTAGGACATACTTTAGCTTTTTTAGGTAATTCTGTACCACATGACTTACATTGCATCTTCATACCCTCTTTCCTAAATATTCTAGTTTTCTTAAAGCCTACTATAGTTCAATAAATAAGCTAAAATCAGAATCCCCTCCGGATGACCCGCATGCCACCCGGAAGTGGATTCTTAAAATGTCAGGGCCGTTAACCCCTTAAAATTCCGTCAAGAATTACTTCTTGTTAAGTTCATTGAGTGACGTAATAACTTCTTCAACCTTAGAGCCAACTGTATTTTTGTAGTATGTCATACCTTCATCAACAGTCCACTCGCCAAGTGCAACCTTTGTGATAACCTCACGTCTAGCCTTATCAATATCACCGCTGTTCTCACCAAGTGTCTCTGTCATAGGTAATGGAGTAGCAACTTCAGAGTTAGCGTTGAAGAACTCAGAGTTCTTTGTAGTAACTTCATCAAGAGCCTGCTTACCAGGATCTGTATTGTCGCCGAATGTAGCAAGCGCAAGAACAGGGTCAATGTGGTTCTTCTTCATAAGGGTATTTGGCTTCTCTGGTGATGGAAGGAAGTGGAATACGCCTTCTTCATATGTCTTTGTGTTCTTTCCTTCCGGATCATCAGCGAGAGTTACTGTCTCAGCCTTTGTATCCCAGTGAGTACCCTTAGCACCGTACTCCCAAGCTGTCTGGATATCTCCGCCGTCAAGCATTGTATCAATGAAATACTTGAAGATACCCTCTGGGTTAGTAGCGCTAGATGTAATACACCAAACTGTTGAAAGTCTCTCTACATACTTGCCAAGCTCTGTAATAGGATTGATAGCAATAAGCTCGCCGTCAAGCTTTCTAGACTCAAGGTTTGTCTTAAGAGTAGAAGCCCATGTACCAGCCCAGTATGTAAATACACCAGACTCTGTTGTAGGATCTGTTGAATAGAACTTATTACGAGCTGCTGATGTATCATTGTCAAGAGTAGCCTTATCAATGATGCCATCACTAACAGCTGTCCTGATTCTTGTGAGAGCGTCCTTCATCTCCTGCTGTGTAAATCCATCTACATACTCTCCTGAAGATGTCTTATAGAATGTGAAGTTAGCCTTCTGATAGAATTCCGGAAGGTAGTTTGTGTAAGGAGCTTCTGAAGAAATGAAGCCAGGAGCAGAAATAACATATGAGCTTTCTGTTGTAGCTTTCAACTTCTTAAGAAGTTCATAATACTCGTTGAATGACATTGTCTTGCCTTCATAATCACTAGGATTAAGGCCGGCATTCTTTATCCAAGAAGCCTTTACATATGTACAGCATCCGTTACCGCGGAATGGAGAGAAACCATAAAGGTGCTTCTCACCGTCAGCGCCCTGAACCATATTAGCTGCCATAACACTATCAGCAACGCTGATAAGTCTTCCTGAGTTCTTTGTTACTGAGTTGTCCCAAGCGTCTGTCATATCCCAGAGCATATCGTTAGCAGCATAAAGTGCATAATAGTCTGAAGAAAGAAGAACTACGTCCGGCTTATCAGAACTCTGGAATGCGTTAGCTACTGCATCATAGTATGATGAATGAGGTGGTCTTGTGAATACAAGATCAATCTCGCCTTCATCACCGTAATTCTTAAGAAGTCCCTCAAGGTACACCTCGAACTCTGCAGCACCGTTGTCCTCGTTAACAACTGTGTTATCAACCATGATACTGATCTTTGTTGGCTTTGTAGCGTTGGCAGTTGAATTTCCGCCTTCTGACTCTTTCTTCTGGTTACATGCTACAAGACCTACTACTGATGTAAGTGTAAGACCTACAGCAGTAATCTTCTTAATTGTCTTTTTCATAAACTTGTAAACCCTCCTTTGGTTTATTTAGCAGGGAATTCCCCTGCGGTTATTATTTTGACATATGTATAATAGCATTTTTGTATGTTTTTAACAAGAGAAAATTTAACAAATCTTGTATTTTTTTTGTATATTTTGTGAAAATCTCCATTTTCTGTGGTTTTTCGTGTTCATAATTTTTTAAAAATTGTTCAATTTTTGTTAACAAACTATGTGTACCGAATATTTTTTATAATTGGAGTATGGATTTTATTATGTTAATTTTGCACTATTCTCACAAAATTAATGGTAATTTTTTGCGCTTTTTTAACAATAAATTTATGAGATTTCTAATTTTTCATACTTTTATTGTGCTTAATTACCATTAAATAACAATAAAAACCAGTTTATCAAATAATCTCCGTTTTTCCGCCTTCATCAAGGGCATAATTCACACTTTCCAGTATTTCCGGCTCAACTAAACCCGAAAAAACGTCAGCCACCTTTTTGTTAAATCTGCTGTAATTCTCTTGTCCGACTACTATATCCATATGCACGTTCTCCCCATATAATGAATCAATAATTGAAGCTTTTGTCTCAGCGCATATATATTGCATTTTTCCTACATTATTATAGCTGATGTCCATTGAAAGCTTCACTCCGCTCATAACATCCATTACTTTGCTTTTCTCAAGCCCCGCCTTCGACGCTGCCTGATATGCCCGCACAAGCCCTCCCGTTCCCAGCAGGGTTCCCCCAAAATATCTTGTGACAACAATCAGGCAGTTTCTTATCTGCGAACCCTCAAGCACCTCAAGTATAGGCTTTCCCGCCGTTCCCGACGGTTCCCCGTCATCCGAAAACCGCTGCGTTTCATTATTATTACCTATTACATATGCCCAGCAGTTATGTCTGGCGCCCCAGTATTTTTTCCTGACCTCGTTAATATATGATGCTGCCGCTTCTTCGCTTCCCACATCAAATACATTTGCGATAAATCTGGATTTTTTCTCTGTTATCTCGCCGCAGCCTCCCATTTTAATCCGCTTCATAATCTGTTTTTCCTCCTGATAAACGTCATTTACATTATGATTAATTTGCGCCGATTTGTCAAAGAATTATAAATGTGATATAATTAATTGTACTTTTAGGAATTTGACGCGTTTCTTAAACGCAAACGCTTCGGAAATGGAGGAAATTATGAATTATGGCAGAAATGGCGTAACACAAAAGAAGAAACTGCTCAATTCAGAAGCCAGCAGACGCGGCGCTAAATTCGGAATAGCTTCTGCTAAGCTTCTGTTGATATTGGCTGTAACTGTTATGGTTATAGCTTCCTGCCTTTTACTCGGTGCAGCACAGGGCATTATCGCAAGCGCTCCTGATATATCAGCTATGGATGTGGCGCCCAACGGCTATGCCACAAAGGTTTATGACTCAGACGGCGCGGAAGTCCAGACGCTTTCCGCTACAGGTTCCAACCGAATCCCCGTAGATATTGATAAAGTGCCAAAGGATCTTCAGCACGCATTTGTAGCCATCGAGGATGAACGTTTTTATGAACATAACGGTATAGATGCCAAAGGTATTCTTCGTGCTGCGGTAGCAACCGTGACACAGGGCAGGCTTTCACAGGGTGCCAGCACCATAACCCAGCAGCTTATTAAGAATAATGTATTTAACGCATATAATGAATCTACTATAGAAAAAATCAAGCGTAAGCTTCAGGAACAATACTTAGCTGTAAAGCTTGAAACCATAATGGATAAATCTGAAATTCTTGAGAATTATCTTAACACAATTAACTTAGGCAACGGTTATTACGGAGTTCAGGCGGCAGCCAACGGATACTTCGGCAAGGACGTTTCAGAGCTTACGCTGAGCGAATGTGCGGTTATCGCATCCATCACTCAAAGCCCTGCAAACCTCAATCCTATAAAATATCCTGAGGCCAACAAGAAAAGACAAAATAAGGTTTTAAGAAATATGCTTGAACAGGAATACATTTCTAAGGAGCAGTACGACGAAGCCGTAGCAGACGACGTTTATGCAAGGCTTCAGGGACTTGATGTCAATGTTGCCGACACTACTTATTCATATTTTGTTGATACTCTTATTGATGTAATAATCAACGACCTTATGGAACAGAAGGGCTATGACGAAACCCAAGCAACTAATATGGTTTACAAAAGCGGTCTGCAGATTTACTCCACACAGGATTCAAGTATGCAGAGTATTGCGGACAGGATAATTAACGATACATCCAATTACCCTGCTTCCACTGAGGTTTCAGTGTCATATTCCCTCACAGTTAAGGAGACGGACAACACCGTATCCTATTACTCCCACTACGCTATGCTTGACTGGTATCAGAAAGAGCAGAATAATCCTAATTTTTCTCTTACATTTTCAAGCAAAGATAGTGCTGTTTCATATATTGAAAAATTTAAAAATGCTATGTTAGCAAAAGGCGGTACAGTATCTTCAGAAAAAATAACCTATACGATACAGCCTCAGGTATCATTTTCCGTTATGGACCAATACACCGGACAGGTTAAGGTTCTGGTTGGCGGACGAGGCGATAAATCCGGAAACCGTACCCTCAACAGAGCCGTCGATTCAAAGCGCCAGCCGGGTTCTTCAATCAAGCCTATCGGCGTTTACGGACCTGCTCTGGATACAGGCGCAATCACGCTGGCCTCTGCCATTGACGACGCGCCGTACTACTATTCCGGCGAAAACGGAAAACTGGTTTCAAACTACACAAAGGGACAATATCTTGGTCTTGTAACGCCCCGCGTCGCTCTCATTCATTCCCTGAACGTACCGGCTGTAAAGACCCTTACTAAGATAACTCCTCTTGTAGGCTTTAACTACCTGGAGAAATTCGGAATTTCAACTCTTGTTTCTCCTAAAAATGCAATTAACGGACACCACGACGTTGTTCAGGCGCTGGCTCTCGGCGGTCTTACCGTCGGTGTGCGCAACATAGAAATGGCTGCCGCCTATGCCACATTTGCCAACGGCGGCGTATATACGGAGCCTATTTACTACACAAAGGTTCTCGACCACGATGGAAATGTAATTTTGGATAATTCTACGCCCGAAACACACACCGTCGTAAAACCTACCACCGCATGGCTTATGACAAGCGCCCTGCAGTCAGTTGCCTCAACCGGCAACGCAGGAAAAGCGCAGGTTGCAAATCAGCCTATGGCCGGTAAGACAGGTACGACGCAAAACGAGACGGACCGATGGTTCTGCGGTTACACGCCATATTACACCGCCGTCATCTGGGTTGGCTACGACGATAATTCAAGCGGTCTTTCTGCAAGCCTAAGCCAGACCACAATCTGGGGCAAGATAATGACGGAGATACACAAAAATCTTCCAACCAAGTCTTTCCCTGAAGCCGGCAGCGGAATTATAGAACTTCAGGTATGCTCCCAGTCAGGAAAACTTCCTGTTGAAGGCTTGTGCGACCACGACCCAAGAGGCAGCCAGATTATTACAGAATATTTTTCAATAGATAATCAGCCTACTGAATACTGCGACACTCATGTCAAAGTAAACATTTGTAATGTCAGCGGTCAGGTTGCCTCATCAAAATGTACCGATGTTTCAGCAAAGATATTTATAAAGAAAGCTGAACCTCTTGAAGCAACAAACCCGGACGATTCTGTAGTTTATAAAGCTGAGGATGAGCCTTATGCCATACATGAAAGTGAATTGTCTGCGCTCTGCACCATCCACAGCTCAGGCGGCGGAAATTCAGACGGTTCAGGTTCAGACGGTTCAGGTTCAGACGGTTCAGGTTCAGACGGTTCAGGCTCAGACGGTTCAGGTTCAGACGGTTCCGGAGGCAGCCCGAACGAATCTCATGGTTCTTCCGAAACTGAAGGTCAGTCCGGCGGTTCTGACAACTCAGATTCAAGCAGTTCAGGCAGCGGAAATTAGTATAAAAATGCAGTGTATTCGGAAATTTTCCGTAACACTGCATTTTTATTTATGCGAAGGCATAAGGCAAGCGGAAATGCAGGTATTTCCATTTGCCGCCGCACGCAAACCGCCAAAACCCGCAGAGCGTGTTTTGACTGGTTTATACCAAATATGCGCTCCCGCTATTTCTTCTTCATTTTAGGATTAAATAAAAGCGAGGCTATATAGCCAAATATAAGCGCCGCAGAGATGCCTACCGCTCCTGCAGTAAATCCTCCGCGAAACAGCCCGATAAAGCCGTAATTATCCACAGCCTCTTTAATGCCTTTCCACAATGTATTTCCAAAACCAAGCAGCGGAACTGACGCACCAGCCCCCGAGAATTCCAAAAATGGTCCATAAATTCCTATAGCGCCAAGCACCGAACCCAGACAAACCAAAAGAACCATAATTCTTCCCGGCATCATTTTAGTCTTTTCCATAAGAACCTGCGCCGCCGCACAGATAAGTCCTCCAATAATAAACGCTTTTAAATATATCACTACATCCCCTCCGTTTCCGCCTCAAATATTACTCCATGCGCGATACCCGGCACGCTTTTTCCTTCATTGTAGCTTACCGTTGAAAGCAAAGCGCCCGTAGGTATCAGCAGCACACGTTTCCATCTTCCCTCTTTAAGATTGTGCATAATATACGAGCAGGCAGTTACTGCCGAACAACCGCAGCCGCTTCCTCCGGCTTTAGTGTCCTGATTTTTCCCATCAAATATCTCGATTCCGCAGTCAGTATATCTTTCAGCAATATCGATTCCTTTTTCCCTGAGCAAATCCAAAAGTATTTTTCTTCCGACAGTTCCCAAATCTCCGGTTATAATTTTGTCATAGTAATTCCCGTCAATCTCCAAATCCTTAAAATTTGATATTATGAGGTCCGCAGCAGCAGGCGCCATACATGCGCCCATATTCATAGAATCCTTAACGCCAAAATCAACTATTTTTCCGGTTGTCATTCCTGCCACCCTGACGCCGATATTTTTGCCGGTATTTTGAATTTCACTGCCTGAATCCGCTGCCTTTACACCGTATTTTCCGGACGACAGCATCATAGCTCCGCAGCCTGTAACCGTCCACGTTGAAGCCGGGGGTCTTTGATTTCCATATTCAAGCGGATACCTGAACTGCTTCTCCGCACTGGCAAAATGGCTTGATGCAAGGGCAATAATATTATCGCCATAGCCGCCTGCCACAAGCATAGCCCCAAGACTTACTGCCTCGCCAAATGTAGAACAGGCTCCATACAGCCCAAACATAGGAATTTTATATTTTTCCAGCCCAAAGGAAGTGGCAATAAGCTGTCCCAGCAAATCTCCTGCCAGCATATACCTCACATCTTCCTTTGTAACTGCCGACTTTTCCAGAAGCTTATCCACCGCCATTTCCTGCAGCTTGCTCTCAGCCTCCTCCCAAGTGTTGGTATTCACCATTGGGTCTGTGACAATAACATCAAAATATTTTCCGAGAGGGCCTTCCCCCTCCTTCTGACCAACAATACTCGCCGCGCTTTCAACCCGCACAGGCTTGTCAAGCACAACCGTCTGTTTCCCCTTTAACATACAACTTCCACTCCTTTTCATAATTTCATGGTTGTTGTTAGTTTTTGCATATATGTCAGATTTATACGGAAAATCATACTATAAATCACCGGTCTACAGCATATGCGCCCTTAACTCCTCGCCGCTGTGTGCGCTCAGATAAGCCGGCGCAATATCAAATACAGTCTTGCAGCCTGTCTGACCTTCCTTGTGGAGTCTGTATGCGGCTCTTGCATATGCAACAATTACGCTTGAAGTAAACTCAGGATTTGAATCGAGGTTCAAGCTATACTCGATAATATGAGTGTTCTCCTCATTCCAGCCGGTCTTGCCCGAACGAATTACAAAGCCGCCGTGAGGAATACCGCTGTGATTAGCCTTAAGCTCCTCCTCGCTGATAAAATGTACTGTTGTATCGTAGTCTGCAAAATAATTCGGCATAGTCTTGATAGCTTCTTCAACCGATGCAGCGTCTGCTCCCTCCTCAAGCACAACAAAACATTCGCGGATATGCTTTTGTCTCGTTGTAAGTTCCGGATTCTCTCCCGCTCTTACAGCCTTCAGCGCAGCCTCCACAGGGATTGTGTACTGCTTACCGTCCTTTACTCCGGCAACCCGGCGGATTGCGTCCGAATGTCCCTGGCTTACGCCCTTGCCCCAGAATGTATAATCATTTCCATTTGGAAGAATTGCATTTGCATACATCCTGTTAAGCGAGAACATTCCCGGGTCCCAGCCCACTGAAATAATGCCAAGCTTGCCAGCCTTCTTAGCCGCCTCATCAACATTTGCAAAATGCTCAGGAATCCTTGCGTGCGTATCAAAGCTGTCAATAACATTAAACATGGCCGCCATCTGCGGTGTCTGTACAGGTAAATCTGTTGCGCTTCCTCCGCAAAGAATCAGCACGTCAATCTTATCCCTCCAGTCTGCAATATCAGCCGCATTAGCCACAACTGCACCCTCAGTAAGTATCTTTACCTCGTCAGGATTTCTTCTCGTAAATACTGCAGCAAGTTCCATATCATCATTCTGTCTGACAGCGCACTCAACTCCCCTGCCAAGATTTCCATACCCCAAAATACCTATTCTAATCATTCTAATTCTCCTTAAAATGTAATACGCAAAATATCCATTTATAAATCTTACACAAGCAGATATTTCACGCAAATACTTTACCACATCAGCTAAGTTAAAGAAAGAAAAATTTAGTATATTATCAAAAATGCTTAATAAAATAAAGTTTTAAGCCATTATTTGAAACAGTTATAATATTTTTGCTTAAAATCATAAACAGCGTTAAATTTTTTTACAAAATTAATGCCGGACGACACAAAAACTAAACAACGGCAAAAAAATAATGAGAGCGGTCTACACCACTCCCATCATTTTTGATATCCAGTAAATAAGACCCAGCAGCCAGCTTGTAAATATGCCGTACAAAATTACAGGCCCGGCAATGGTAAATATTTTACAGCCGATACCAAATACCTGTCCTTCCTTCTTGTACTCTATAGCCGGCGCCGACACGCTGTTGGCAAAGCCCGTAATCGGCACAAGACTTCCTGCTCCGCCCCAAGTTGTAATTAGCGGATATATATTGAAACCGGTAAGAACAACACTAATCAGCACAAGACTCAGTGTCGTCCAAAGAGCTGCGTCGTCCTTACTCATCCCCACATACCTGTAAAGTTCCGTCAGCCCCTGTCCAAGCACACATATGGCTCCGCCTGTAATAAACGCCTTAACGCAATTTAAAAAGCAGTTAGCCTTCGGCGTTACCTTTTCAACATATTCGTTATAATTTTCGTTGCGCTTTTGTTCGTTAATATTTTCATTTTCCTGCATACACACCACCTCTTTCACCGGCACATGGCCAACCAAAACATTTCCGGTATTTTGCTCAAATCTCAGCTCACACCAACATTTTCATTTTCTTTACCAGCTTTTGTGCATGGATTCCGCTTACATCCCGCTTAAATTTCTCACTCCGCCACATACAGAATCAGATAATAAATAAGTTGTCCTACAGCTTTACCCAAGCCAATCATAAGGATAATAATTCCCAGCCCGTCGCCGACTCTTACACGTCTGAGAAATATAGGCAGCACTTTGGTAGTCTCAGCAAGACACACCACGAACAAGCCAATAAACATTCCTGCCACAACTCCATATAGCACAATAAATCCCCCTGATGTGAATATGCCGCCCACCGGAAATACCGACAGTATATTGCCTGCGATGGCTCCAAATATTATGGCCTCCTCAAATAACAGCAAATGCTGTTTCGTATGAGTTACGTCCGCCACCCTGTTTATAAGCCCTATACTGGTTATAACCGCAAAATAGCCTGCCGCTGTGAGGTTCCCCGCCGCTGCGCCAAAAACTGCCAGCATAACAATTTTTAATATATCCATACCGGCACCTCACACATCTTTTTCTTTGCCTGCGGCAGCGCTTCTGTCAATCAGCGTGCTGTCCAAATCCTTTTCATATTTGTCCATCTCAACCTCAATAGGCGTAGGATCCGTACCGAACCTCTTTCCTCCAAAATGGTTGTAGAAAATGATTATTCCTGCTGCCAGCCCCACTGCATAAGCTATTTCAAGTATTTTTGAATCTTCAAGCCCCTCGCCGAAATGCTCATAAACCTTAGCGAATATTTCCGCAGTACCCACGTCATTATTGTAAGCCATTATGGCATACATGCTTCCGATAAATACAAATACCGCCACCAGAATAATAACAGTCCACTGGAGTACTTTGTTATGAGGTTTCTCCTTCATATAGTCGATTATAAAATCAACCTCGCCTATGTTATTTACCTCAACATTCGGACACATCTCGGTAATTTTTTCAATCACAGCCATAGAAGACACACATACTCTTTTCTTCTTAACATCCGGTATCTGTAAAAGCTTTATAGTCTTTACCTTAGCCGGTATTGTCTTATTGCTGCAATATATCTCCGCCACATCTCCTATTGTGACATCTCTTTTTGAAACCTCAACATTTCTTTCAATTTTCAGATACAAAACCTCGCTCATACTTTCCCCTTTTTGCCGTTCAGCCGCAGCTATCATGCGCCGCTTTCACCTCTGGCTGCACACAATGTGCAATATCGCCACACAGCATAGGTTGCAACATTTTTTCCAAAATATTCACGCTTTGGTAGAATTGTGTTTCATTTTCTGCAAAATTTTTTTCTCCATACGGGACACCTGCACTTGGGAAACTCCCAACTCCTCCGCTATCTGCGTCTGCGTCTTGTCAAGAAAATACCTCATATGAATTATCTGCTTTTCTTTTTCTTCAAGACCCCGCATCATCTGCTCGAGAAGCATTTTGTTCATAACGTCCTCGCATGGGTCGCCCTCCTGCGGAAGCTTATCCATAAGAGATATGTCATTGCCGTCTCCCTGATATATAATTTTTTGAAGAGACTCTATTTCCGCCGAAGCGTCAATCGCCTGAGCCAGTTCTTCCTTTGGCACCCCAAGTTCATCGGCAATCTCTGTAAGAGTAGGCTCACGCTTAAATTCTTTTTCCATTTTTTCACGCAAAACATAGGCTTTGTATGACATTTCCTTAAGGCTGCGGCTGACCTTAATCATACCGTCGTCCCGCAGGAAACGCTTGATTTCTCCGGCTATCATCGGAACAGCATAGGTTGAAAACTTTACGTCAAACGTCATATCAAATTTATCAATGGCTTTAATAAGACCTATGCTTCCTATCTGGAACAAATCCTCCTGCTCGTAGCCCCGCCCTGCAAACCTTCTTACAATACTCCAGATAAGCCCAACATTTTCAACTACAAGTTTTTCTCTTGCCTCCTTATCCCCTTCGTGCGCTCTCTCAATCAGTTCCTTAGTATGATCCATATAACCACACCCTGTTCACTAATCTTCAACACCTATCCTTTTTCTCATGATTACAGTAGTTCCACTGCCTTTAGCCGAATGTACCTCCAGCTCGTCCATAAATGCTTCCATAAATGAGAATCCCATTCCTGAACGCTCCAGCTCCGGTTTTGACGTATAAAGCGGCTCCATAGCCTGTCCTATATTGTCAATGCCGACGCCCTCGTCCCGGACGGTAATTGTGATTTTATCGTCCTCAATCTCACATGACATATATATCTGTCCCGGACCGCCCTCGTATCCATGTACAACGCAATTTGTAACTGCCTCGGATACGGCTGTTTTAATATCAGCTATCTCCTCCACAGTAGGATCAAGCTTTGTACAAAATGCCGCAGCCACCACTCTTGCAAAACTTTCATTTTCCGACTTGGAATCAAATATCATTTCCATTGAATCTTTACGTTTTTCTTCCATTATCTTATTCTGCCTCACTTTCTCTTATCTTTGACACTGCCTCGTTTACATCCTCGCACCGCACCACAAGCTTGTGCAGTCCTGATATAAGCAAAATCCTGCCTATGCTGTCGTTGGCTCCGGTTATGTATATCTGACCTCTTCCTCTGATTTTTTTATAACGTCCCATAATCAAACCAATACCGGCGCTGTCCATAAATCCGATTTTGCTGAAGTCAAAAATAACATTAACTACGCCTCTGGAATCAATGATGTCATCAATAACCTCCCTCATCTCATCCGCCAAGTGATGATCCAGCTCCGCACTCATACTTATTATCAGACCGCTGTCCGATACAATATACAAATAGTCAGTTCTCTTAATTGTCTCTTCCCTCGGTTCTTCCGTCGTAAATGTCGTTTCTGCACTCATAATATTCCTCCTTTTTCCATTCCTTCGGCTCACTGATTGCATAACAAATCCCCAGAGGGCTATCAGCCCGCTGGGGATTATCCTTCAGTAGCTTAATCAAATCAAATTATCATAAATTATTAATGTGAGCTTACATAAGAATTAGCTTCAACATAATAACTGCTTGACTTGAACTCATCAACTATATATTGAAAGTACTTTTTAGCTTCAGTTGTATTTTCTATGGCTTCATAGGATTTTGCCGTATAATATGCAATCTCGGCTCTTGTGCTGTCGCACTTGTATGCCCTTGACAACAAGTCCGCCGCCTCATCATAATTCCTTGAATTATATTTTGCCATTCCTCTGCTGTATAAATCGCTCGCCGCAACAACTCTTGTATCTGCCGAAAGCGTATTGTACAGCTTTTTCGCCTCATCCGTAGGCAGCATGGTCACATCTATGGCAAGAATCGCCTCCGCCGCCCCTGTCTTGTCATTTGCCAAATATAGATTAGCTGCGTCAATTACCGCAGTTAATAACTTATTGCTTCCGTCTGTTCCGCCTACAACCGACAACTGCGCCTCAAGATTTTCCTTCTCCTCCTGAACACGCTTAAGCTGATTATTAAGGGAATTAATTTCTGCGCTGTCAGCGGAAAGCTGCTCGCTGTACTCCTTAATACTGTTATTATAGTCTGCTGTAAGCCCCTTGTATCTTGCCGGAGTTATGAGGAACCATATAAGCGCCGCACCTATGAGAACACCCACAAGAATATTGATAATGGTAATTGCGCCGTTGCTCGGCTCCTTGTATGAGTAACGCGGCATAATTACATCATTTCCGCTTAACGGTCTCGCCTCGTCATTTTTCTTATCCTTCTTTGATACAAATGTACGGTCTTTCTTTTTAACCTGCAGCGCCTCATCAATTTCTTTCATATAAGACTGCGCCAGCGTGTTGTTATGGTCAACCCGAAGCACTGCTATAAGCGGCTTTCTCGCCTTGTTATACTCATTTTCTCTGAGATAAAGCAGCGCCAGCAGCAGTTGCGCTTTCAAAAGCTTAGGATTTTGAGCGATAATTTTCTTTAACTGGATTACCGCCATATCATAGCTGCCCTCCTGCGCATAGTGCAGGGATAAATTATATTTTTTAATGGTTGTTGTAACCATTTCAAACTTAGACTTATTGGATTGTATCTGCTTTATATAGGTTCCTGCCGGATTATTGTCGGCCCTGCGGTTTTTGCTTATAACCCATTCGCTCAAAGCCTCGACTACATTTCCCATCTCGCAATGCACAAGTCCCAAAAGGTTACGCGCCTCGATATTATTCTTATTGATAGCAATACTCATTCGCAGGCTCTCTACGGCTCCGGACAAATCCCTCACCTTAGCTTTTTCAAGCCCCTTATTGTAATATGCGTTTGATGCTTTTATAGCTTTTTTATACAGCGCAACATTTGCGCCGCACTGAGGACACACATCGTCCTTTGCCAGAGTTGCTCCACATTTATAACAAATCATACTTTTACCAACTTTCCCTTATATGATGCCTACTTTTCAACTTCCTCAACAATTTTGCCGATAAGGTCCGTAATATCCGGAATATCATTGTTGTAGATAGCGTCCTCTGCATCATCTACCTCTAAGCTTGGCTGAAATTTCTTAAGTTCATCATCAAAATCAATCATACATCCTCCTGCCGCGCATTTTCTGTCAAAATATGTTTCAGGCCTTTATGCGCAAATCCTTTTTATGCTTTTCTGCTTAATATATTTTTAAGTAATATATCTTTAAGTTCACCAACCAGATAAAGGGAGCCTGTACAAAAGCACATTCCCTCGATTTTTCTGCTTATATCAAGCGCCGTTTCAAATCCCTCTTTAACATTCCCGCAGACCGTCACCGGATTTTTTGTGTATTTTTCAAACATTTCAAAAATGCGCTGACCTGCAAGCTTTCTGCTGCCCTCTATACCTGTTACGACATACGCGCTAAATATATTGCTGCCGCATAGTCTGCTTATCATTTCCTCATAATCCTTATCATTAACCACCGAAAAGAAAAGGCAGCATTTTCTGTCTCTGCCTATAACTGCGGCTGATTCAACAAATGCCTCTATCCCTTCAGGATTGTGAGCGCCGTCCACATATACATCCTGCCGGATTTCTTCCATTCTGCCCTGCCAGTAAGTATCTTTTACTGCCTTTTTTACCTTATCCTCTGCCAGACGCAAAACCTCAAGCCACTCAAGCACACGCACTGCCGTAAGAGCCTCAGCGCAGTTATTCACCTGATATATTGCCCCGGTAGTTATTGTAAAGCAATCATTCTTATAATACCCATTATGAATCGAAAAATCAATAGACTTTCCTGTGTTTTTAATTATTGAACAGTCAGACGGAGAAACCTCTGTAATATATGTGTGGTTTTTCATTCCTTCTTTATAACGCTCCGCCGCATAAGTCCTTTCGCACTTCTCTGCCGTCCGCCTTATAACCTCTGCCGCTGTCCTATCTTTTCCTGAATACACCACCGGAACCCCCGGCGTAATAATTCCAGCCTTCTCCGCTGCAATTTTAGCAACAGTATCTCCCAATATTTTAGTATGTTCAAGGCTTATGGAGGTTATCACGCAAAGCGTCTTATTTTCCACCGCATTGGTTGCGTCAAGCCTTCCGCCAAGTCCTGTCTCCAATATGCAAAAATCAATTTTTTTTGCTGCAAATGCTTCAACCGCAATTCCAAAAAAATAATCAAAATATGCCAGTTCAAGCTGATTTTCTTCAGCAGCGGCTTTAACCCTCTCAAAGTCTAAAATAAATTCCTCTTTTGAAATCATTTGCCCGTCCACGCATATCCTTTCCCTTACGTCCATTAAGTGGGGAGAGGTAAACAGGCCTGTCCTATAGCCGTTTTCCCTCAAAATTCTTTCGATATAAGCGCATGTTGAGCCTTTTCCGTTAGTGCCGGCCACATGGATTATTTTAAAATTTTTCTCAGGACGACCAAGCGCGTCGAGCAGCCGCCCGCCCCTTTCAACCCCCGTTGAACTCATAAATTGTGGGATACGGTCAAGGTATGCGACTATGTTGTTATAAGCATTTTCTATATAATCTATCATAATTCACCATTCTGCTTCTGTATATTTACATTTGCGCCAAAATTCTGCGGCAATCTGTTACCGGTCCGCTTCTTCTGATTTTTCGGATTTATTTTTACCGGACAGCGCCCTAAATCAGTTTAATAGCTTTAATTATGTTTCCCTGCGCTTTTACCGCTGCGTTTTTTCCTTTAGCTATGCTGCATCTGACTGTGACTATCGGCTCTTTGTTTTCCGGTATTTGTGTTTCATCCTCTGCCGCCTCACTTACAGGGTTTTCAATACTGCTTGCATAAATTTCCATATTTTTGTTTGAAATAAAACTCCTGCTGTCGTGAATTTCTTTGAGAAGCTCCTCAATATTCAAGCGCTCAGTGCGCAAAAACAGCTCTGCTGCCTCTTCAAACACACTGTCCTCAAATGAAAATCTAAAATAATAGGCACGCCATCTGTTCTTAAGCTCCGCCGCCAGCAACGCAATTTTTTCTGAAATCAACTCTCTGTTTTCCTTAGTTTTCTCCTCAGCAGCAGAACGCTCCTCCAAAAGCCTGTCCCCTTTTTCATAAAGCTCCTTAATTCTTGTCTTCTGTTTTTTTACACTCTCCTCTGCGTTGGACATTTGACGGCTTGTATCGTTCACATTGCGATAATATCGTTTAGTATCCGCTTCCGGCATACGCCCGCTCACATACCGCGCTTTGTCTGCCTCCAGCCTCTCAAATTCTTTCTGCTGTTTTTCAAAATCCCCGAGAAGCTTTTCTAATTTTTCTTCGGCTTCTTTCTTCTGTTCCTCGTTTTTTTCCACAGCTTCCGCACATTTTTCCTGTTTTCTCTCAAGTTCAGACATAATGGCAAGCTGCTGCCGCAAATTTCTTTCCTCTATCTCATGCTCAGTTCTTGCCGCCTCCGGTATATACGACGGCAGCAATGTTCTATCCACAGTAAATTTTGCCCCATAGCACTGTTTTGCCTGCCATACAAGCTGTGCCAGCAGCACTCGTGAAGGTTTTCGCAACGCCCTGAGCGATGCAAGAATTGTTGCTACATGCGTCTGAATATCTCCAAAGCAGGCTCCCCCAAGAATCTCCACCACATATGTAAGGTTCTTGGTTCCTCTCTCCAGCCTAAGCACTCTGCCTATTCCTGTGCCGCTAAATTCTTTCGGCATAATCTTTTTCTGCAAATCCCGTTTAGCCTCTATATCCGCCAAATCCAGCACTTTTTGCAGTCCCGCATTAGTCTTAGCAGCCTCATTGGGCATCTGTTTACACAAAATGTTGTGAATAGCCTGCAAATAAGCCTTATTATATTCTATGCTGATTTTCTCAATTTTATTAGCGGGAGTGTCATATTTTTCCAAACCGTAGGTGACTGCGGCTTCATTAGTAATCATTGCAGACAGTTTTTCGGCGTTGTCAGCATTAATCTGCATCTCTTCCTCGCTTATGCCAAGCTTTTGCCTAATCTGCCTTTGCAGTTCTTCCAAAAGCCATTGCCTGTCTTTATCAAGAAGCTTCTCATAGGTGATGTTTGCCATATCTGATACCCGAATCACATCATACTCCCACGACTGCCTGCCGCCGAGAGACTTCATTATGCTGTTTGCCATATCTACAACGCCTCCCAGCACACGATTTCCTGTCTCAACAGCAGCATTTGGCAACGTAACCTGCGAAAACAGCGCAATTTCAATTCTCAGCTGCTTGTCCGTCATTCTGGCAATTCCGTCAAATATATTCGCCATAGAAAAACCTCCTGTCATCATTTTGCAGAACATATTATAGTGCCTTTTCCTAAAAAACACAATGTAAATACTCCTTATTTTTTTACAATCAATACATAAAGAAAAGTCCCGGAAATTCAACATTTCCAGGACTTCTCAATATAATCTTTTATCTTAGAAATTCGCAGTTAGCAAACGCCCTGAGCAAGCATAGCATTTACAACCTTCTCGAAGCCTGCAATGTTAGCGCCTGCGACGTAATTGCCTTCCATACCGTATCTCTTAGCAGCGTCGTCAATGTTGTGGTAAATATTTACCATAATGTCCTTGAGCTTGCCGTCAACCTCTTCAAATGTCCAGCTAAGTCTCTCACTGTTCTGGCTCATCTCAAGAGCTGATGTAGCAACACCGCCGGCATTTGAAGCCTTACCGCATATGAAAAGTACGCCGTTCTTCTGGAGGTACTCTGTAGCGTCAAGAGTTGTAGGCATGTTAGCGCCCTCGCAAACAGCCTTAACGCCGTTAGCTACTAACTGCTTTGCATCGTCAAGAAGAAGTTCGTTCTGTGTAGCACATGGAAGAGCGATATCGCACTTAATGCTCCATACGCCGCGTCCCTCGTGGTACTCAGCGCTTGGTCTTTTAGCTGCATACTCTGTAAGTCTTGCTCTCTTAACTTCCTTAATATCCTTAAGAAGCTCTACATCAATTCCCTCTGAATCATAAATCCAGCCTGTTGAATCTGAGCATGTAACAACCTTAGCGCCCATCTGCTGCGCCTTCTGGATTGCATAAATAGCAACATTACCGGCACCTGATACTACAACTGTCTTTCCTTCCATAGATTCGCCGTGGCACTTCATAAGTTCCTCTGTAATGTAGAGAAGACCATAACCTGTAGCCTCTGTTCTTGCAAGTGAACCGCCATATGTAAGACCCTTACCTGTAAGAACGCCCTCAAACATACCTCTGATTCTCTTGTACTGGCCAAACATAAATCCGATTTCTCTTGCACCTGTACCAATATCACCAGCAGGAACGTCTACGTCAGCGCCAATATACTTACAAAGCTCTGTCATAAAGCTCTGGCAGAACGCCATAATTTCTCTGTCTGACTTGCCCTTAGGGTCGAAATCTGAACCGCCCTTGCCGCCGCCGATTGGAAGACTTGTAAGTGAGTTCTTGAAAATCTGCTCAAAACCTAAGAACTTAATAATACCTAAATTTACTGATGGATGTAAACGCAAACCGCCCTTGTATGGTCCAATAGCATTATTGAACTGTACACGATAGCCTCTGTTTACCTGAACCTGTCCATTATCATCTACCCACGGTACGCGGAACATAATCATTCTGTCCGGTTCTGTAATTCTTTCAAGAATTGCATTCTTTCTGTAAAGCTCCTCGTTAGCATCAACAACCGGTCTTAATGATTCAAGTACCTCTTTAACTGCCTGCAAAAATTCAGGCTCATTTGCGTTCTTCTTAGAAACTGACTCTAAGACTTCATCAACGTATCCCATAAATTTGAACTCCTTTTTAATTAATTATATCGCCGTAGCGCATTTATGTTTGTATTATAAAAAATGCACTTAATTTTTGCAAGTTTTTTGTTGCCTAGCCTTAATAAAATGCCATTTTTTTGAATATTCTTAATTTGTATTGTCTCTTATTAAGGCTTTAAGCCTTTTTCACTTTACTTTATTAACCTGTTAAACCTTCGCATAAAATTTTTACCGATGGGATAATTATTTTTTAAAATGACATCTTAAGAAATATGTAACACAAATTTAATGTTTTTTACCTTGTTATTTGTCCGATTTGTTGTATAATATTTTTATGCTGTATAGATAGGCACTTTTTGCAAAATAACCGCTAATTTAACAGGAAATAATAAAAAAATGCAATTATATTGTCACATTTTTTTGTACTTTTTATCTATACTCATATATGTACTATTTTATAGAACATTTATAAAAATATAAATAAGCCTGTCCGGGCGGAATGGGGACTGATATGTCTAATTATTTTAGCAGGGCGAAGGGAGATATGAAGTATCTTTTTAAAAGCTCCTCCAAACTCAATGAAAAAAATAGAAGGCGTAAAAAACGTGCTATATTAACAACCATAGGACTTGTCATTGTATGTATTCAGCTTATTGCTTCGGTACTTTTCGGCGTCAATCTGGCACTGCTTAATCTGCTGCCTATGAAATATTATGTGATGATTTTAATCATTCTTATACTTATACTTTTGTATGATTTTTTGTCGCAGTTTACAAAGGCTCACATATTGGGCAAATGTCTGGCAGTGCTTATGTCCGGCATACTTATATTCGGTACTGTTGTAGCCGGTCAGATAAGCACTACGCTGAAAACCATTACTAGTACTTCAACTCAGACAGACGTTATCAATATAATTGTTCTTGCCGACGACAAGGCGGCTTCCATTGCCGATACCTTAAATTACACTTTTGGTTATAATGCGGAGGCTGACGGCACACTTGCGTCTAAGGCTGTTGAACAAATACAGTCCGACCACAACGCAACCCTTAAGGTTGACACCTACTCAGAATGGGAAAATTTAATTAACGCACTGTACGACGGAAATGATATTGAAGCTATGATTGTTTCTAACGCTTTATATCCTACTCTCATAGAGCAATTTGAAGATTTCAGCACTAAAACTAAGATTGTAGGTACTGTAGAGATTGTTACAGAGGTTCAAATCGAAGCTTCCAATAAAAATGTAGCCAGCGAATCATTTATAGTTTACATTTCCGGCAACGACGGTTATGGTTCAATATCTGACACAGGACGAAGCGATGTAAATATTCTTGTTACGGTCAATCCTAAAACAAGACAGATTCTTTTGGTTTCAACGCCAAGAGATTACTATGTAACTATAAGCAACGGCAAGGGTAAAACCGGTCTTGATAAACTTACCCACGCCGGAGTAGCCGGAACTAAATATTCTATACAGGCTTTGGAAGACCTTTACCGTATAAATGTAGACTATTACTGCAAGGTTAATTTCTCAGGCTGCGTTGATATTGTTGACGCCGTCGGAGGAATTACTATCAACTCAAGCGTAGCATTTACTAACGGAACAGATGCCGCGCCTATAAGATATAATTTTGTAAAGGGAGCAAATCAGTGCGACGGCGCTAAGACACTGGCTTTCGTAAGGGAGCGCCATGTATTTGCCCAGGGCGACCTGCAAAGAGGCCGTAACCAGATGGCAGCTATTCAGGGCATTATTGATAAGGTTACCTCTCCTGCAATACTTACCAACTATGCTGCTGTATTAGAGGCATGTTCCAAGATGGTTGTCACCAATATGCCGACATCTACTATTACTGATTTGATTAAGGCTCAGATTGCAGACCCTTCAGCTTGGAACATTCAGACCTACAGCGCAGCCGCTTTGAGATATGATAATCTTGACTGTCATGTCTACAATTATAAAAACCAGAGCGTTGTTATCCCTGATTATACAAGCGTAAACACTGCAATTAAGCTTATGAATATGACATATAATGGCGAGACCTTTGATGTAAACGATTATACTAATGCAACATCTCCGCAGGTAATAACCCCAACTTCATCTGCGAATCCAACACAGGCGCCTACTGCAAAACCGACAGAAACTTCTGCTGAAAGCTCTTCTGCAAAACCGACAGAAACTTCAACCACAAAGCCGACGCAGGTGCCTACTACAGAGCCGACAACTGCCCCAACTAATCCTACTCAGGAGCCGTCCTCGGCAACAAAGCCTTCCTCTTCTCAGGAAGCCTCAGCACAGACACATGCACAGAATCCGTCAGGGTAGTCGGGCAGCTCGAGCTGATGTATTTTAATAATTTATTGATAAATATATGTTAAAAAATAGAGCAGATTTCAAAATCCGCTCTATTTTTATTTTTCTCTATAGCTTTTTTCTCTATATTTCCCCTCTAACTTTATTTTGCTTTATAGTTCTATTTCAATATGAATTTTTCTATAACCGCCGCCACGCCGTTGTCGTCATTTGACGGAGCTATATAATCGCCGTACTGCTTTATATTTTCATAAGCGTTTGACATAACCACGCCAAGTCCCGCATACTTAATCATAGACACATCATTCATGGCGTCTCCGCAGGCTATAAGCTCCTCTCTGCCTATTCCCAGAATTCCCATTAAAGCCGACAGAGATTCGTCCTTTGCCACATTTTTAGGAACAATCTCAAGAAAAATTCTTCTGAAAAAAATATATCCAAAACATCCCCATGAAGTCTGCCAAGCTCCTCCTTCACAGGCAGCAGCTTTGTATGCTCTCCCACCACCAAAAGCTTTGCCACAGGATAATCCACAAAGGCCGCCAAATCCTCAACCGCTTTAATTTTGGCGCTGTTGCAGAATGCCTCTTTTATTACATACTCATCATCATCGCTTTCAGACAATATCTTATTTTCAAAATATGTCAGCGGCTGAACCTTATTTGCTCTTGCAATCCTGCATATGTCATCAAGACATTTTTCCGGTATCTGCTTTGAAAAAATAAGCTTTCCTGTTTTGCAGTCGAGAATATTTCCTCCATTATAGGCAAGAATATATCCGCCTCTTTCCTTTAATTCCAACATATCCGCCACAGGCTCAACTCCAAACAATGGTCTGCCGGAAGCAAGAATAACCGCCACGCCCTTGTCTATCGCTTTAAATATGGCCTTTTTATTAACCTCTGACAGCTTTTTGTCACTGTCCATAAGTGTTCCGCCCTATACGCCATTTTTCACCATTTTCCTCTCGTATTTTTATTATAATTGACTACAGCTACTATAATCTATCATATTTATCATTGCTTTGCAAATTGCGGTTTGACATTCTTCATATTGTCTCCTATGTAATTCTTAACTGTGTTATTGAGTTTATCAGGTCCATTTTTCCGTAACCGCTTATTCTGTTAGGGTATGTTTCATTGATATTCCGCTCCGCCCCTCTTATGAGTATATGCTTCACGTCGCTGGTTCCCATATAAGGCATATTTCCATAATATACTCCCCATGTGAGAAGCAGCGCCGAAGCTCCGGCAACATGTGCCGCTGCCACGCTGGTACCACTTCTGTAGCTGTAGCTTCCGCCAGGCACAGGACCGTAAACCCTCACCCCCGGAGCCACTATATCCGGCTTTACAAGCCCCAGCGCCGTATAACCTCTGCCGCTGTCAATGTAGGCCGACTGATTAATGTGGTCATAAGCCCCTACAGTTATAATCCAGTCGTTAGCGGAAGGTTCCAGCAATGTGGTATATGGTGAAGCATTTAAAAAATATGTGTCTCCTGTAACAAACTGGCGCAAAGGCAGCCATGCATTGTATAAGCCTTCAATATTTGTAATGCTATACACATTTACCCGCCAGATTCCCGGCGTTGGTCTTACAAATCTTATAAATATTACTTCAAGCCCCGATATAGATTCCACCACCCTGTAGTCAACCGTTACCTCAGTTCCCTCCAATATAAATCTGAACAGGTTGGTGCTTCCCGTCCTTGCAGGTATTCTGGGAATCGTCTCTCCTGACGGCGAAACCAGCGCCACCGACAATACATCCTGCGTGCTAGCCCACACCTCCATCGTAAAACCCTTTTCTCCCTCTCCAACATTTATCTCAATAATGTCAGGTTTTTCAAGGGATACAGCCTCTCCGTAGGTGTGCATACGCTGGTTTGCCTCGTTTCCAACGCACGTCACAACTACCACATTAGGCAGTCTTCCCGCATATTCCAGCACATTTGCAAGGGGTGTAGCGCCTGTTCTCGGTCCCGAACCTGTGCCTACTCCTATACATATAACAAGCGGTTTTTTCATTATTCCCGCATACCTTAGCAGAAAGCTCACTCCCAGCATTATGTCAGTTTCCTGAAACGCCACAGCCTCGTCATTTATAAGATAAAAATCTCTCAAGTACCGCTTTGCAGGCTTTAACTTTACAACTGCAAGCTCAGATTCAGGCGATGCCCCCGTAAAATCATTTGTTCTTCCTCCTGCGGCAATACCTGCCAAAAATGTGCCATGACCATTTTCATCTCTGGAAGGCACTGTTTCATAAGGGTCTCCGCCCTCATTAGCTATGGTAATTGCCTGATTTATAGCATTTTTGGTGTATATAGTACCATATGCAAAGTCATTTCCAAGCTGCCTCCTAAATTCGCGCTCTGAAGCGCTCCTGTCCGCTTCCGGCGTATTAATGGACTGATCCCATATCACGCCTATTCTGCTGTCAACAGGGGAATTTTTGAATATATCTATATTATAATCTATCCCTGTGTCAATAAACCCCACTATAACGCCCTGCCCCGCCAGATTTAAAACCGGTTGGTTAAGCGTAGCGGTTATTCCTGAATCATCCATGCTCGTAGTATCCATAAGTCCATACAGCTTAGGTATTGTCTTATAGCCCAACTCGCTTATATTCATATTAAATCGGGGCGATAACATAGAATAACCGATAACCCAGCTGGCATTTACCGTCTGAAAGCATACATCTTCGCTGATTTCATCCATATATGCCATACTTGGATTATATTCTATTATAAAATCCTGTATCTCCTCTGATACTATTATTTCACTGCAATCCAAATTACTTTCCACCAAAATTTTAGTCAATAAAATATATTCACAAATACAAAAAAAGATACTTCAACGGTGCCGCATAACTGCCGCCGTAAAAGTATCTTTATAAATTACTGCTGCTGGAGCCTCGGAACTTCGCACCCCCGCAGTCCTATAATCGGAACACCTTTATTTTCAATAAAATCGCCCGTAATGGTTACGCTGCCGATGTTGTTGTCCTTTGGAATCTCATACATCACATCAAGCATATATTCTTCAATAATCGACCGCAGCGCTCTTGCTCCGGTTTTTCGCTCCATAGCCTTCTTTGCAACGGCTCTCAAAGCGTCCTCTGAAAATTCCAGCTTAACCTCATCAAGCTCAAGAAGCCTCTTATACTGTTTAAGTATAGCATTTTTCGGCTCCTGCATAATCTTCACCAGCATGTCCTCTGTAAGGCTCTCCAGTGAACATATAACGGGGAGACGACCTATAAACTCAGGAATCATGCCAAAATTTCTAAGGTCTTCAACTGTAACCTTTCTAAGTATATTTGGATCGTCGTCATACTTGTCCTTCAAATCCGCCGCAAAACCTATAGAGCTCTGTTTATTGAGGCGTTCCTTGATAATCTCGTCCAAATCAGGAAATGCACCGCCGCATATAAACAAAATATTTCTTGTGTTGACTGTCACCTGCGGAACCATAGCATTTTTGCTTGTAGCGCCTACCGGAACCTCTATGTCGCTGCCCTCAAGCAGTTTTAACATTCCCTGCTGTACTGACTCGCCGCTGACATCTCTGCTTCTCGTCTCTTTTTTCTTGGCAATCTTATCTATTTCATCAATAAATATAATTCCGTATTCAGCCTTTTCTACATCATTGTCCGCTGCCGCCAACAGTTTGGAAACAACGCTCTCAATATCGTCGCCGATATATCCCGCCTCAGTAAGAGAGGTGGCGTCCGCTATGGCAAGCGGCACTTCCAAAAGCCTTGCCAGAGTTTTTACAAGATATGTCTTTCCGCTTCCTGTTGGTCCCAAAAGCAATATATTTGATTTTTCAATTTCCACATCATCCGTTGCAGGTGACGCAATCCTCTTATAATGGTTATATACTGCCACAGACATAACCTTCTTGGCATATTCCTGTCCCACCACATAATCGTCCAACATTCTCTTAATCTGATGCGGCACCGGAATTTTCTTTAAATCAACAGGACTGTTCTTCTTGCCTTCGCCGGACTTTTTCTTTTTAACCTTCTGCCTGTCTGTTACCTGATTGTTGAAATCGCCAAACATAAATCCGCCAAAATCCCCCATTTGCGGGAAATTTTTCATTATATCATTGTAATTAATATTACTGCTATTTATAGAGTCAAAGGTCTTTTGCATACAATCAGGACACACATACATATTTCCCGGCATACTAATCATTTTTCCGGCTCTGCTCTCTGAACGGCGGCATATATAACATACCTTTTCATATTCATCTGTATTGCTGCCGTTACTGCCGGTGCTGTCCGTGCTGCCGCCGCTGTGCATATTGCTCTGCTGTTCCTTGTTATCCGGATTATTATTATCTAAATCACCCATATTAATCTCCATTCCATCATTATAGCTTTTATCATTATAGCTTTTTATTATAGCTTTTTCTATTACAATTTTTTATGTACAGTTTAAAGTATAACATTCCTACCAATAGATTTACAATTAAATTATTATAAAAAACATAAAACCTGCTGAGAACATATCTCACATTAATATAAATATGCCTGAAAACGGTGTCGGCTTCCTCGCCATCAATACCGCTCCCAGGCATTATTTATTCATTTATTCATCCAGCTATATTAAATTAAAATTTAATTATTCTTTTTATCCAGTGTTAAATCCACTGTTTTTAATACATACTGATTTCCTTCAATATGATAGTATTCTATCTGAACAGTCTCCCCTGCCTTATAATACTGAAGAATTGATTTAAGCCCTGAAAGAGAGCTTACTGTCTGGTCGTCAAAGCCTACAATAATATCATATTGGCCAAGTCCTGCCTTTTCCGCTGCCGACCCCTCCTGCACTGAACGAATCTGTACGCCCTGTGGGAAGCCATAGTAAGAAGCTAAAGAGCTTGTTATATCTATACCTGATGTAATACCTATTGCTCCGGCCTCACTGTCGCTTACTTTTTCTCTGGTTTCTCTGTTCATCAGAGAATTAATCAAATCCTTTACATTAGAAACAGGAATTGAATATGCCATACCCTCAACTCCATCCTCTGAGGTTTTCGCAAAATTAATACCTATTACCTTGCCGTCAGCGTTGAGCAGCGCACCGCCGCTGTTGCCTGAATTAATGGCAGCATTTGTCATAAACAGACCTTCAAATGTCACTGAATTAATCGTAATGGAACGATTTAAAGCGCTTATAATACCATCAGTAACCGACTGTCCCTCGCCTAATGCATTACCTATAGCTACAACCTGCTGGCCAAGTACAACATCATCGGACTCTCCTAATTCTGCTATGGCAATTTCATTAAGAGTATCCGCACCTATGTCAACAAGCTTAACTGCAACAACAGCTATATCCTTATCCGCCTTAGAGCCTTTTACAACTGCTGAAATGCTGGTATTATCTATAAATACACACTTTAAATCATTTACATCCTCTACAACATGCGCATTTGTAAGTATCAAAAGCTCAGTATCATTTTTTCCTACAATAATACCTGTACCGCTGACTGTAGACTCATAGCTCTGACCATATCCAAACATTCCGCTTGATGATGTGACAGTTGTTTTTCCTTGAAGCGCTACCATCGCCGGCATTGCCGCTTTTGCAACAGCCTCAACATTCATACTTGATGTCGCTCCTCCGCTTGTATCCACCGTGCTGGTATTTATAGATATAGAATTAAGCGTATCGCTTATAACCGGTATATTAACATTGTTCTTTTCCTGTTCTTCCTGCGTCTTTTCAACTCCCAGCGTGTAAACTCCACACATAACTCCGCCTGCAACTGCACCAAATAATGCGGCTGACGCAACTATAGCAAGCACCTTCTTAAAAAATTTTCCTGAAGAGCCTTTTTTCTTTTCCTTCTTTTTTGATGATTTAGGCGGCACTGAACCTGTAGTATATCCTGTGGCTGTATTCGCATAGCTGTCTCTGGTGTAATTGCCTCCCGTATATCTTCCGCTTCTTTCTGTATATCCCGCACCGCCGGTAGTATATTGCACACCGTCCTGCGCACCGAACATTCCTGAATTTCCCGCATTATAACTATATTCTGTGCTTCCATAATAACCCTGCGAGGCGTTAGAATTATCTGTATTATTATTCAACTCATTATCCAACATAATTACATCTGTCTCCTTTCTTCCCTGTCTCATTTATATTTTTTACAAATCAGGCAAGACTACTCTGCTTTTTCTGAAAAGTAAAAAAATGAACACATTTCGTCTATGCTTAGTAGTCTAGCAACGAAATGTGTTCATATTGTGTTTTATATGTTAAAAAAAGTTGAATTACATTACTGTCCTACGACTTCCATAACGGCGTCTCTCAACGCACTAAGCTTATTCTCTGCATCCTCAAGGCTGTTTCCCTTAACTCCCACATAGAATTTAATCTTAGGCTCTGTACCTGAAGGTCTTGCACAGCACCATGCATTGTCAGACAAATCATAATAAAGAACATTAGAGCTTGGAAGGCCTGTACTGTGCTTCTCACCTGTTGCCATAACAACGCACTCGTCCTTCTTATAATCTCTTGCCTCCAGCACATCCCATGCTCCGAACTTCTTCGGCGTATTATTTCTAAGGTCATCCATCATCTGAGCAATCTTAGCGGCGCCCTCTGCACCCTTCATAGTGATTGCAACCTGACCCTCTTTATAATAACCGTATTTATCAAAAATGTTAATCATCTGATCCCAAAGGGTGATTCCCTTTGACTTGTAATATGCCGCTGCCTCACACAGTGCCATAACTGCCACAATGGCATCCTTGTCCCTTGCATGTGTTCCTACAAGACAGCCATAGCTCTCCTCAAATCCGAACTCATACTCGTATGTGCCCTGCTGCTCAAATAACTTAATCTGCTCTCCAATAAACTTAAAGCCTGTAAGGACCTCAATAAGCTTAAGATTATACTCTGCTGCTATTGCGTCTGCCATATTAGTAGAAACGATTGTCTTAACAAATGCACCGTTATCGTGAAGAAGTCCCTTTTCCTTACGCTGAGACAGCAAATACTCTGCAACCAGCATACCTGACATATTACCTGTAAACGACATGTATTCGCCGGTCTTGCTGTCCTTAGCATATACTCCAAGCCTGTCTGCGTCAGGATCTGTTGCAAGAATAATATCTGCATCCTTCTCCTTAGCCAGCTTTAATGCAAGCGCAAATGCCTTAGGGTCCTCAGGGTTTGGATATGCCAATGTTGTAAAGTCCGGATCCGGCTTCTCCTGCTCAGGAACCACATAAACATGCTTAAAGCCTAACTCCTTTAAAATTCTTCTTACAGGAACATTTCCCGTACCGTTAAACGGTGTGTAAACAATCTTAATATCATCGGAAACCTGCTTAATAACATCTCCGTTAATACTCATTTTCTTAAGAGCCGCTATATACTTATCGTCCATATCATAACCGATTATATTATAAAGACCGCATGCTCTCGCCTCGTCAATATCCATAGTCTTAACATTGTTATAATCTGTAACAGCCTTAACTTCATTTATAATCTGAGTATCCTTAGGAGCTGTAATCTGTGCGCCGTCCTCCCAATATACCTTGTAACCGTTGTACTCCGGAGGATTATGGCTTGCCGTGACCACAATACCTGCAATACAATGAAGCTCTCTCAAAGCAAATGACAACTCCGGCGTAGGACGAAGCGTAGGAAATACATACGCTTTAATACCGTTGGCATTAAGGCATAACGCAGCCTCGTCTGCAAATTCAGGAGACATTCTTCTTGAATCATATGCTATTGCCACACCTCTGTCAGCTGCATTTTCCTTAATAATAAAATTAGCGAGGCCCTGAGTAGCCTTCCTTACAGTATAAATGTTCATTCTGTTAGTACCGTTGCCAATTACGCCGCGAAGACCACCCGTTCCAAATTCCAAGTCCTTATAAAATCTATCCTCAATCTCCGCATCGTTGCCCTCAATAGACTTCAACTCAGCTCTTGTAGCCTCATCAAAGTACTCGTTAGCGCACCACTCCTTATAAGTATCCATGTAAGCCATCTCTTCTACCTCTTTCTTATTTATTTTTACCGCTTGCGGTAAATACCGACTTCTATATACAAAATATTATAATACATTTATCGAAGTAAATCAATCTTTAACCGAAAAAGCCTGACTTCCATTTCACAATCTCTCAGACCAAAATATGCCCGTCTTAGTCCGTCCCGTCTTCCTCTAAATCACTTAAAAGAGACTGTCTAAGCGCTCTTACAACTCCATCCAGAGCCTGCTGTTCATCATTTCCCTCGGCTGTAATCTTTATGGTATCACCAAATTTAATGCCTGCCGCAAGAATAGAAATAACGCTCTTTGCGTTGGCTGTTTTTTCCTCATCTTTAGAAAATGATATGACCGAATTATATTTCACAGCCTCGTTGCACATAGCTCCCGCAGGACGAAGATGTATCCCAAGCTTACTGTCAATTCTTAACTCCATGCTGACCATATGTGCCTCCTGTTCTGCCTTCCGCCAAACTTTTATGCTCTGTCTACTCTGTTGATGATTCTGACTCTCCTTCAGCGCTAATCTTTATTTTACAACTATATTCGCCCGCTATGCTGTAACCGGATTCTCCCGTTACAGTAAGTTTAACCGTATGCTCGCCCACTGTATAATCACTCAAGTTACAGTTAATTGTTATATCCGACGCTGAAACTGAAGAAATGCTATTCCTATCGCCTGAAATAACTACAGCTAATTCCGACATTTCCAGAACCTCAACATTTAGTCCTGTTCCAAGCCCTGTAAAATGAATTTTATCCACACTACAATTTATTGTCCTTGTAGATAACGGCTCTATTTTAACAACAATCTCTATGGTGTCTGTTGATATAAATTGAATTCCATTTTCAACATAATCCGACAGCTTGATATTTATTGTATAATCTGACTTGCAGCCTGTTACATCCACCGCTGTCTCAGGGATAACAATACTGTTAGTCTGTTCAAGAAGGCCCGAATTTTCTGATGAAATGGCAACCTCCGCAGTGCCAAGCTCCATGCCTGTAACAGAATAACCCGATGCCACGATTCCAACAGTTCCAATACATGTCACCGGAACTGTCTTAACGCTTCCCACCGTCGCATAAAAATCCACTTCATCAACCGCCGGCTGCAGCTTATCGTCCTGAATTTCATTTCCATCTGCATCATACAAAACAATCTGCGCCGCAGTTCTTATATTAGAGCTTGCCCCCGTCACATCTGCCACAGCCTTAACCATCGCAACCTTTTCAATAGACGACGTCGGACCTGTAACTCTGATATTGTCAGGAGAGACGCTCTTTGAAAGCATAGTATATCCATTTGCGACCGTTCCCGTAGTATCAGGGTAAACCTTGAACTCTTTAGTCACCCTATTCTCAATATTCAGCCTTACAACTGTCGTTCTTGGCGCCACCTCTATATTGCTTATAGTTCTTCCATCCTTCACCACTTTAACATCAATATCCACATAATCAGCAAATGCCGTTATCTGGCTCAAATCAGCCGTTGCCACTATATCGCTGGACTTGATATCAGTTATAACACTTTTAGGTCCGCTGAGATATACAGATATCTTGCTTCCGTCCACAACCTCATATGTATAACCCTTATTTGTAAGACTTTCCGTATTAACCAACTGCACGTTGACATTACTTACCGTCACACTTGTCGTAGGATCATATATATTTACGATTACCGTCCACAAAACGACCGCACATACCACCGAAAGGATTTTAAGACTGAAATTTTTAAATATTTTTTCCTTCATTCCTTAATCTTCCTCTCCATAACTTGAAAGACTTAACATCTATAGACTTTCTCCTTATATACTCAAGCTTACTGCGTAGCGACTCTTTATCAATATTTCTTATAAGCTTACCGCCTACAGCCAGCGAAACATAACCTGTCTCCTCCGACACAATGATAGTCATACTGTCTGTGACCTCACTTATGCCGACGCCGGCTCTATGTCTTGTTCCAAGCTCCTTGCTCAAGTCAAGGTTATCCGACAAAGGCAGATAGCATGTTGCAGCCACAACCCTGTTTCCCCTGATAATAACCGCACCGTCGTGCAGAGGCGTATTATGCTCAAATATATTGATAAGAAGCTGCGACGTAACCACACCGTCAATAGGTATTCCCGTCGTTACATACTCCTCAAGTATCATATCCTGTTCCACAACAATAAGCGCTCCTGTTTTAACAGCGCCCATATCATATGAGGCATTGACAATCGCGTCAACAGTTTCCTTGCTGAATCTCTCGCCCTTATCCCTTTTATCACCAAAATTGAAAAGTCCGAAAACAATCTTTTTTCTTCCAAGCTGCTCCAGCGCTCTTCTCAGTTCCGGCTGGAAAATAATAACAAGCGCTATAATTCCCACGCTGATAGTCTTTCCCGCAATCCAGAGAATTGTCCTAAGGTTCAGGATATATGCCAGAAATGCAAAGACAACTATGACAATTATGCCCTTTAAAAGTACCCATGCCTTAGTATTCTTAATCCACACCAAAATGTTATAGAGCGCAAATGCAATGATACATATCTCAATAATATCATTCCATTGAATATTCGGTATATAAAGCTTTAATAAATATTCTTTCAATAAGCTTTCCGCTAATATCATATCACTCACTCCTTCCATTTTGTTTTATATTTCTCTTTCTCTATCCGCCTTACTTTCTGACGCTCCGGCTCAATTTATATAAAAATGTCGTCTTCGTCCTCGCCCGCAGCAGAAGAACTCTTACCTGACGCTTTTCTGTTCATAGAATTAATATCTCTTGCTCTCTTAGTATTTCTTGCATTAATACGCTTAACCTGTACATCCGAATCAGCAATATTAATCTTTGGCACAGCCTTGACATAATAATAATACTCATCGTCCTCGTACTGAACATACTCTGTCCGCTTATAATCCAGGCTAAAGAACACGACCTGACACACATAAGCGACTGCTACGCCTAGAATTGTTCCCACAACCATAAGCACAATATTAATCTTTGCCTGAAGCGCAATTATTCCCGCAATAAAAATAATAAACTGCACTGCTGTGCCTGCAATAATAGCATAACTCCACGAATTATCAACGGTCAGACGCTTAATGCAGTACACCACAATAATCGTCGCGGCAAACGCCACAACTGTAACAATCCATGCCCTATTGCTGACAAATGTCTCCACAATATATGAAATCTGCTCCATACTGTCAGAGTTAGCCGTCTTTGATATAGCCGTCTCATAAGAGCTTGCCGTCTGTATTATATAGAAAATGATAACGCCGAAGGATACCGGAACAATAGCCGCAAGTCCTGCCACAAGTCCAACTGCTACAGTCATAACAAACGGCAGCTTTAAAGCGCACATCGTAATAGTCAAAATTATCAGATATCCATATTTAGGAGCAAACCTAAAATACAGCAGATACATAAGTAAAACCACGCATAACGCTATAAGCGAAAATTCTAAAGATATGGCATACAAATGCGCCACCATTACAAGTGAAAGCACTACCACCATAAATCCCATAGGCAGAAATGTGCATACAACCGCTGCCGCCACTGCCACCAGCGGATTTTTCAAAATAGGCATATATCCTATATATACGTCCATCAAAATCATAGATACCAGCGCTATAACAAATCTTACTGCAGGAACTATATAGGTATTATACCTGTTGAATACTTTTTTAACTTTTTCCTTTAACTCCAATAAAAATATCATCTGCTCCTCCGTTAATTCCTGTTCTTATGAACCTTATAAAAGCGTTCAAGTTTATTCAGTCTTGAAAAATATCTTTTCAGCCCTTTTCTTGAATGTTCATACTGATATGAACTAACAAAACCTGCAATAACAGAAAATGCCACCAGCATAATAATATAATATACGGCAACCTTTCCGCCAACCTTCGCATAATTAATACTGCTGATATCCGCAATCATTTTTTCTATGTTGCAGAATGCATAAAGCACAACAATAATAATATATGCAAGCGTTACGGCTATAATGTTTTTTAATACGCCAAATGCAATATAATCGCTTTTATAATATTTGGCAGTCTTTAACATTCTTCTGCCTTCATTCTTTTCGTATATCGCCATCTTAGTCATCATTTTGACTTTATTTTCATTGAGCAAACTAATCACCTCGTTCTCCAAGCCGGATTTTCCCGCCTGTCTACTGTTTTATTTGCTTACTGCTATATTGGCTTGATGCCATATTTATTTGCTTGCTACCATATTTAAAGATAACATATTTTTGTCTAATTGTATATTACAATTTGCGAATGTCCTCCGTTGGCAGCCACAACAATTCTCACCGTCCGGTCCTCTACAGTAAATGTTCTGTCCGAGGCAGCCGTAACGTAATTATTCCAGACCTGCCCGTATTCATTAGGAAGAAGTTTGGCCAGAACCTCTTTCACTTTCTCATCAAACGCTTCATTCCTTTGCATTATATAAATTATTGTAACATTTGGCTGAGTAATTATCTCCCCCTGATAAGTATTCCCGTCTCTGTACACATACACATTGCTCATTTCCCTGTCAAATCCGTAATCAGGAAGATAGTCGCCAATCTGTGTGCTGTCAGCGCCCTTTCCATCCGTATTTTCACTGGAGCTGTTTTCGCTGCCGCCGCTTTCGTTGCCTGAACTTCCGCTGCCCGTACTGCCTCCATTAGCCGTACCGTTTGAGCTGCCATTCGACGCACTTCCGCTGCCGGATGAGCCTCCGCTATTTTCTGAGTTACCGCTGACTCCTGACGTTCCGCCATTGTTTCCTGTGACGCTTCCGCTGCCTGTGCTTCCGTTGCCTGAACTTCCGCTGCCCGTACTGCCTCCATTAGCCGTACCGTTTGAGCTGCCATTCGACGCACTTCCGCTGCCGCTGTTTGATGTATTTCCAGCACCTGTGACCTCGTTCTGTGCCACATTGTATATTGGAAGATTATTTGAGGATCCGTCCGTAACCTGACTTATGCCCTCTATAATCACAGAATCAGATACATTTCCGATAGTTGCCGTAAGCACCGCAGTTCCTGCGCCTTTTACCGTAACTATACCGTCCTGCCCCACTTCAAATATGCCCGTATTATTAGAACTCCATACCAAAGCCTGCTCCGTATCTGCCGGCGTAACTATTGCTACCGCCTTAAATACAGTTCCTACTGTAACCGCACAGTCAGACAGGCAAACCTCAACCGCCGCCTGAACCCTATTGGCATTATCACTGATTACTTCCTGCCCTATATTATCAACCTTAACATCATTCAAACTTATGCTGGCGTCATTTTCCTTAGACTTTGCCCGAATATTTCCTGCCAGCGCATATATTATGCCGCCTAAAACAGCCGCACCAATAAGAGCCATAACAACAATCCATACAGGTCTTACTTTTAATTGTTGCCCCTTTTTATCAGCCATACTAATCTCCATTCTAATGACAAAAATTCCAACCCTATTACATTTTTTATTTTACACCAAAACCAGTATTTGTGCAAATTATTCACATTTATTTCTCAAGTTTTAAGGGATTTTTAATAAAATTTCAGTCCTTTCCCCTATTCTCGACAAAAATTCTGTCTAACAGCCAAAAAAGCCACACATAAGTAATGCAGTTCTTAACTCATTACTTATGTATGGCTTCTCCCATCCTAAAACTTTTAACCAAAACTTGTATTTCACAAATTCCATTTTTAAATTCTATCACTATATTTCATAGTTTTTATATACTCCTCCATAAATATATAGTCGGGAGTTCCTTCTTTTGTTACCGGGAGTTTTATTTTTGTATCTTTCAAATGTTTTCTATATTTTCTCCCATATGAATACTTAGGTCTTTCCAAATCTAACACTGTTACTAAAAAAAGAGCATTGTACTTATTCAAATTATCATTCCTACCAACAGTCAATGTAGTGGATCCAATAAAATCTCTATTCATATAATTTGTATATCCAACAGAACCCTGACCGTCGCAAATAAACACAATACAATTTCCCTTTGTTACAAGTTCAGCATTATATGCAACTTTTTTCATTACTCCATTATTATTCTTTTTTGCACCAATATAAAATATATCGTCGCCACAATCTAGCTCTCTTGCATTTCCGCATTTACAATTTTCAAATTGAAATATGCCATCCTCACCACCAAGATTAAAATATTTCCAACTGTGCGCCTGAATATCATTCGCTTTCCCACTAATTTCACTATGAATAGGACAAACTTTCATTTCTGTCACCCAATCGGGTATTTGATTTGGAAGTTCAATATCCTTTAATGTCTTATTTGCCTGCCTTCCCCATGCATAACGATATGCGTTTGCCTTGATACACATACAATAAAACATTTTCTCTGCAAAACTCATTTTTTGCTTTGGATATAGTACCATTATGTGATACGCCGTATAATATGGTTTTGTCTGCACAAAAGCAGAACATACACTTCCTCCTAATGCCACAGTTATAGTTCCTGCCGGATATGGTTCAACCCCATTAACCTTTTCAACAGTTCCCACAACTCCATTATTTGAAGCAGTTCTGGAAACAAAATTAATTTCCGAATTCTTATCAGCCTGCATATCCACTAATTCAAAAGAATTTCCATTTTTTAAAATAAAAATGTCAGAAATTTTCATGTACATCACCACTTTCCACTAAATATGCCAAATAGTTATTAACTGACTGCTGAAAATCCTCCTTTGTTAATTTAGAATAATCTGTTTGCATATACGCCTCACACAGCCACTCATCTTTATATGTTACACAATGTCTTGCTGATAATCCATCAACAACATCCCGGTTTCTATATAGCTTAACCCATTCTTTTTCAATATTTTCCCATTTTCCTAAGGCATCTATTCTACCTAATTTCTTTCGTTTGACAAATCCATCATCTTTGCAATATCCAAAAAATGTCTCCTGCGTACTATCATGTGGAGTATGCGCTTCCCAAACCATTACACATACATTAGTTCCTGTAGGATAAAAAATATCGTCCGGCATCGAAAAAACTGCTTTCAACGAGTGTTTTTTCATAAGACGTTCTCTGACGTCTTTATACTTTGTGCCTATCGCACAGCTCATAGGAACAACAACAACACCAATTCCCCCAACAGTCAGAATATCCAGCAAATGTTCAACAAATTCCAATTCAGTTACATCTTTTTGTGAATATGGAGGATTGATTAACCCAATATTAATATTTTTACTTTTAAGTTCTTTAGTAATTCTCTCATTAAAACAATCACCCTTATAAATATTAGATTTTCCATCTTTTCTTATTATCATATTAGCAATCGCTAACGTATATAATCCATCATCAAATTCAACTCCATATAATCCATTTTTACGAATATTTTCAACCTCATTAGGATTAGCTTCCTTAAACATTTTACTCATTGCAGTAACCAAAAAAGAACCTGAGCCACAGCATATATCCACAACCTTACTATTTTTGTTTATCTCAGCCAAATCACACATAAATTCAGTTAAATGCTGTGGGGTTAATACAATCCCTAAACCGCTTCCATCGCCTCCGGAATATTTTATAAATTCATGATAAAAAACACCCAACGCATCAACTGTACTATCTGCATAATCCATCATTGGTTTAATCTTCATCTCCAACTGTTCAATATACCATGTTATAGACTTTGAATGACCTAACGGTATTTCTGCAAATTTAGTATTATCCTGAAGTGTACTAAATACTTGTTTAATATAACTAATTCTACTATTCTTAATATCACTCTCATTCAACACATTCTCAATAGCATTCTGAATATTTTGCATTACATTTTTATATGATGTTAATGATGAGTAGCTTTTTGAGAAATCGTCATCATTTAATGCAATTAAAATACCTGCAATAAAAATCGGCTTATGAGCTTCTGTCACTTTAATTTCTCTTAACGAATTATGCATGTCGATAGCTGTATTTCTAATCTCATCTAGGGAATATGCCTTCTTAAGCTTATTTCCTTTTATTAATTCAACATAGTTTTTAGGTTCAAGAATAATATCCCTTACCTTTTCTAATCTAGTATAACTATCCTGCCCCTGCCCCCAATAGAATGTATCCGCTTTCATATTATCTACTTTCGTACCACTGACAGCGATAGCAATAACATTATAATCTTGTTTTAAAAATTTTGCATAATACAAAGCTCCATCTACAGCATACCCACTTGGTCTGTTCAGTTTTTCACTCATATGCTTCTTGGTAGTATTTTTGCATTCAACAACTATAATAGTATGTACATCATCATTAAAGGTAATAATGTATTCAGGTTTAGCTTTACCTTTTCTGCCCTTAGAATAATCTGACATTTCACATTCTTTAGGCTTTCCTCCAGACAATTTAAGAAGCCGTTCGATTTTATCCACACATGAAACATCTCCTTGAGGAAACACATAACCAAATTTATTTTCTCCAATTATACATTTCATTTCTCTCAGAGTAAAACTCTCTGTATATTGTTCTATTGCCATTACATGTTCCTCCGCTTATTTTTTTGTAACAAATATATAGTTATATTCAAATTTCTCTTTGCACTCCAAGAACATTTGTTCTTTTATTATACCACTCATTTATAAAAAGTCAACAAAAGAAAATGTGAAGCAGTTCGATATGTTCCCTTCTTAATTAACATAGACGATTCCATACCATTTTCCACTTCACATTTCTTCTATTCAGATAAAATTAATGTTTACAAATCTTATCTTATTCATTACTCTGCCGGATACTCATTATGCAGAAGCTTATGCTCCTTGCCTCTCAACATACCGTCGTAGAGTGTTTTGATTATAGGATTTTCATTGGAAAGCTTAATCTGGGAAGCCTTGTCAATATTATACATTCCCTCGTATCTTGCCTTCTTGGTACGAGGTCCTATAGGCGTAGGCTGACCGCCTCCGGCTATACAGCCGCGCTTGCATGCCATAACCTCCACAAAATCGTAGTAAACCTCGCCGTTTTTCATCTTTGAAAGAAGCTCATCCGCAGATTTTAAGCCGTTTACAATGGCAATCTTTACTTCTCTTTCGCCCAGCTTAACTGTAGCCTCTTTTATACCGGCAATGCCTCTTATGCCTGTAAAGCTAATCTGCTCAAGGTCCTCATTTTTGCTGCTGTTTACAAGCTTTCTGAGAACCGCCTCAGTCACGCCGCCTGTAACACCGAATATGGCTGCTGCTCCTGATGCAAGACCAAACGGCATATCAAGAGCCTCCGACGGCATTTCCGCAAGGTCTATGCCCGCCTCCCGAATCATACGGGTAACCTCCGTTGTAGTAAGAACATAGTCCACATTCTGCACGCCGTCTGTAAAATGTTCAGGCCTTATGATTTCATTTTTCTTTGCTGTACAAGGCATAATAGAAACCACTATTGTCTCCCTCGTATCCTCAGGGTGCATTCTTGCGTCCTCCTTAATCAGCGCGCCAAACATCTGCTGAGGCGAACGGCATGTTGATATATTTTTCCTGTACTCAGGATATTTGTTCTCGCAGAACTTAACCCAGCCCGGACAGCAGGATGTAAACAGCGGAAGATTTTCTCCCGACTGAAGCCTTTCAACAAGCTCCTTAGACTCCTCCATAACTGTCAAATCTGCGCCGAAATTAGTGTCATAAACCTCGTCAAAGCCCATTCTTCTAAGAGCCGCCACCAGCTTTCCAAGAGAATTTTCACCCTTTGGAATGCCAAATTTATCTCCGATAGCAACACGTACCGCCGGGGCAATCTGAACTACAACTCTCTTATTCTTGTCAGATACAGCCTCCCATACGGAATGTACGTTAGATTTAATAGTGATTGCTCCGGTGGGACAGACTACCCTGCACTGTCCGCAGCCAACACAGTCAGTCTCAGCCATAGGCTTGTTAAATGCAGGCATAACCCGCATATTTGAGCCTCTAAATGCAAAATTCAAAACGCCTATTCCCTGAATCTCCTCGCAGGTACGCACACAGTCTCCGCAGAGAATACATTTGTTAGGGTCGATTACTATACAGTTTGATGAAATGTCCAAAGGCTGCTGAGGTTTAGTATTTTCAAAACGTACCATATCAACTCCAAGCTGTCTTGCCAGCTTCTGCAGAGTACATACGCCGTTTTCCCTGCAAGTTGTACAGTCTCTGCAGTGAGACGACAAAAGCAGCTCCAATATAAGCTTTCTGTGGTGCTGCAGCTTAGGCGTGTTGGTATATATAACCATTCCGTCTCTTGGAACCTCCGAGCAGGACGCAAATACCTTGCCCCTATCGTCCTCAACCACGCACATACGGCATGCTCCATAAGTTGAAAGCTCTGAATGATAGCAGAAAGTAGGAAGATTAATTCCAGCCTTTCTAATAACCGAAAGAACATTTTTCTCGTCATCAAACGGAACTTTTCTATTGTTAATTGTCATATATTTCATGTCAGAGTCCTCCTATGCTTCAATGTGAATTGCGCCAAATGCACAATTACTCTCGCAGGCGCCGCATTTGATACAAATAGAAGTGTCTATTGTAAACGGCTCCTTTATCTTACCGCTGATTGCGCCCACAGGACAATTTCTGGCACACTTTGAACATCCCTTACAAAGCTCAGGGCTTATAACAAATTTACGCAGAGCGGTACACGTGTGAGAAGTACATTTCTTGTCCACAACATGCTCTACATACTCGTCCCTGAAAAGTTTCAAAGTACTCATAACAGGCAGAGCCGCACTCTTTCCAAGTCCGCAGAGAGCAGTTTCAGTTATAGTCTGCGCAAGCTCCTCAAGCATATCAAGGTCCTTAAGCTCGCCCTTTCCCTGGACTATACGCTCCAGAATTTCAAGCATTCTCTTAGTACCCTCCCTGCAAGGAACACATTTTCCGCAGCTTTCATTCTGTGTAAAATTCATAAAGAATCTGGCAACCTCAACCATACATGTATTCTTATCCATTACAACAAGACCGCCCGAACCAATCATAGCTCCCATTTTCTTGAGAGAATCAAAATCAAGGCTCACGTCAAGGTGCGGAGTAATGAGACATCCGCCTGAAGGTCCGCCAATCTGAACCGCCTTAAATTCGCCGTCGTCCTTGATACCACCGCCGATATCAAATATAACCTCCCTCAAGGTTGTTCCCATAGGAACCTCAATAAGACCTGTATTCCTAACGCTTCCTGTCAAAGCAAATGCCTTTGTTCCCGGACTGTTCTCAGGTCCAATAGTCTTATACCATGAAGCTCCCCTGTTGATAATCATAGGAACATTTGCATATGTCTCAACATTGTTAAGCACTGTAGGCTTCTCAAACAAGCCCTGCTCAACTGTACGAGGCGGCTTAACTCTAGGCATACCTCTGTTGCCCTCTATTGACGCAGTAAGAGCACTTCCCTCACCGCATACAAATGCGCCTGCTCCCCTGTTAATATGGAGCTTAAACGAAAAATCAGTACCGAGTATGTTGTCGCCCAAAAGACCACATTCCATAGCGTCGGCAATGGCTTTCTTAAGTCTGCTTATGGCAAGGGGATACTCCGCACGCACATATATGTAGCCCTCTTTTGCGCCTACCGCATAAGCTGCGATAGCCATACCCTCTATCATCTTGTGAGGATCTCCCTCCATAATGCTTCTGTCCATGAAGGCTCCCGGATCGCCCTCGTCGCCGTTACAGACTACATAGCGGACTTTTTCAGGCTGTCTTGCCACCTGCTTCCACTTATATCCCGTCTGGAAACCTCCGCCTCCTCGTCCACGCAGGTTAGAATCATAAATCTCAGTTATTACCTCCTCAGGAGTCATCTCCAAAAGTACCTTTGCCAAAGCCTGATATCCGCCATGCGCAATAGAATCCGATATATGCTCTGCGTCGATATGTCCGCAGTTTTCAAGCACTAATCTCGTCTGTTTTTTGTAAAACGGAATATCTTCCTGTCTCTGATACTCAATCTGATTTTGCTTATAAAGAAGGTGTCTGATAACGTCGCCCTTCTTAATTGTTCTTTCATATATAGCCTCGCAGTCATCCACAGAAACCTTTGTATAAAGGATTCCCATAGGCTCAATTCTCATAAGAGGTCCCATTTCGCAGAAGCCATGACATCCGCTCTTTCTGACCTCTATAGGTCCGTCTCCATGCGCAATCTCAGGTCCGAAATAAACCTCAACATTCGGCTCTCCCTCAATAAGCTCGCACATTTTTTTGTATATTTCACCGGAACCTCCTGCAAGACAGCCTGTACCTGCACATATAAGAATACGGCATTTACTGTTCTTGACCTTTGCGCCCTCGCTGTCCCGGATTTCGTTCAGCTTTTCTCTGCTATCAACTCTTTGCATATTTACGCTCCTCTCAACTCACGAATAAGCTCTGCTGCTGCGTCCGGCGTCATAGACGGATATACTTTGTCATTAACCGTAAGCACAGGTGCCAGACCGCATGCGCCAAGACACGATACAGTTTCTAATGTAAACATCATATCTTCTGTGGTTGGTTTTTCCTTTGACACTCCCAGCTCCGTATAAAGCCTCTCCAATATAGAAGTAGACTTCCTTACATGACAGGCTGTGCCGTCGCACACCTTAATCACATATTTTCCCTTAGGCTCAAAAGAGAAGTTTTCATAAAATGTAGCAACACTGTAAGCCTTCGCTTCAGTGATTCCTATTTTCCCTGCAACATATACCAGCAGTTCAGGCGGCAAATAACGGTATTCGCTCTGAATATCCTGAATAATAGGTATAAGCGCAGACGGCACCGCCCCATGCTCTGCGATTATCTCATCCGCCTTATCATAGTAGCTCTGATCGACCATAATTCCTCCTTAGATACATAATAAAATGCATTACATATTCTGCATATAGTACAAAATTCAAGTCATGCTTATATACATAATATACTATTTTTCATCAAAATACTACTGTTTTTTGTGCAAACAACGCAAAATGCCATAGATTTCCACAAAAATAATACCTGAGCCAAAATGTTTCATTTCACTTTGATTTGCATTAACGCAGGTATTGTCTTTATTTATATATACCATTATATTTCCTATATATCTCTCACAATTCCCATAAATACGGACAGTCATGTAAACGGCGGCAGTGGCTTGCACCGTTATCCATTTTGCACCTCCCGCTCCAAATTTTACAGACCATATTTGCAGTTTATTCCGACTGCAATTCAGCACATAAAAAGGATTTTCCTATCCCTTTCACTTATTATACGTCCGGGGACCATGAAAATCCTTAAATAATTTTAATTATTTTTACTCCATCACTAATTCTACATTTACTGCACTACTACATGGCTGCTCCAATAGCTGCTCCGTTTGTGCCAGCCTTGTACAATGGGCTTGACGACTTGAGCCGGAATAATCCGTTCATATTAATGCTGCCGTCCGAATTTCTCAGCGTCCCGTGATAGTTTGGAGCAAATGTTCCCTTCAGAACAATTTGTCAAGGACATAATGAAAGATATTAAAAAATACCCAAAAATCAAGCATTTTCAAGCAACTTTGTTGCTTTGCACTCCCACAATACACATATTCAGTTCTTTTTCATGCCCTGCATATCGTTTTCTATCAGACGGATAATTTTGTCGTTAATACTTTTCCTGCTCTGTCAGCTGTAATGGAATGATGCATCATAAGTGGTGTTGCCGATTTTCTTGGTAAAACCTTTGCGCTTTTCCTGTGATATTATCACTGCCTTCTTGGTGGTGTCTGCTTTCTTCATTCTCTGCTCCTTTACATAAAAATAAAGCGCATAGATTTGATTTCTATACGCTCTGACGCTGTGTTGTTAGCTTCAGCAACTTCTTCTTTCAGCTTGCGGACTTCAGGGTAAAGGCGGTCTTTCTGTGCAATTTTCACATTAAATTAATATGTATTATTTACCAGACGATTGCATTTTTCCAAGCTTCAGTAAGCCGCTCCAAACTCCATGCTGCATTTGCCGGACTTGTGGACGGAAGACATACAGCCTCCCTGTTAATCCGAGGCATAATATATTTTTTATATAGCTGCTCAGCTTTCTTGCCGTTTACAAATATCTTTTCAATATGAGCCTGTCCAAGTATAATACTCAAATCATTAGGGATTACATTTTTTATACTGCTGTCGGAAGAACCGACAATATCGCATGACTTGATTACGTCCCACACCGCAATATGATTAGAGAGCAATAATGCTTTCTTTTCATCTACGGTGCGTGGCGCATCACATTGACATAGAGCAGCAACCACCCGCCAAAAGCGGTTCTGAGGATGTCCGTAGAAAAATCCTTCCTCCCGCGACTTGACAGATGGAAAACTGCCTAAAATTAATATTTTTGAATTTTCGTTATAGACTGGTGCTATGGGATGCTGTAACATATCTGCTCCTACTAAAAATTAAAGTCAATTTCAATGCCCTTCAAGTCTTCGTTAATCAGATTATTTTCCTTCAAAATTCTCTGAATATTCTTCTTCGCCTCTTCAACGGTATCACTTGACTGCTTCTTCATAGAGACATCCATTTTCATCTTATCAGCCTCTAAATCACCTTTGACTACATCTTTAATTCCTTCACAGCTTTCTTTTATGTTTTCAATCTGTTCAGTCTTTTCTTTAATTTTTTGTTTTACCTCCTCAATCTGAGCCTCTTGTTCCTCGCGGTCCTGCTTTGCCTCCTCAATCTGCTTTTCATCCTCTTCCTTCTTTTCGGCGGCTTCCTCCGCTTTCTTCTGCTGCTCTTCCTGAGTCTCGTCGATATGTTCCATTCCCTCTTTAACAAGAAGACCAAAAATCTCCTTATTGGCAGCGTCTACAATTTCATCTGCCGCAGCGTCCGCATCAAGCATATCCTGAGATTTAAGCTGTTCGCTTTTTGCGTCATAAACAGCTTCTGTCATGGCAACAAACCGGGCTTTAATTCTGCTGATTTCTATATCTATCGCACCGGCAGCGGCATTTTGCTGCAATACCTTATTCTGATACTCAGTTCTTGGCATATTCTGCAGTTCCTTCAAACGATTAATCTCCTCCTCTGAAAAGGAGTCAAACGCCGAACCGATTTTATTGTTCTGATACTTTTCCAGCAATTCAAGGTCCTTCTGCTCCTGAGAATCCCAAGCGATGCCATATTCCTCCATAAGCGCTTTCTTGTTGTCATCAATACGTTTCAGCACGCCGTTCAATTCATTGAGCTTTTCAGCCTGAACTGATTTTTCATCCTCCATACCCTTTATATTGTCAGAGGCTTTATTATCCCGTCCCCATGCGTCGTTGATAAGCTTCATGGCCTGCTTTCTCGCATTGCTTCGTTTTCGCTCCACAAGGCTTGCCATATCAGAAGGCATCAGATTTCCTGCAAATATAGTTTTTCTTTTCAGGTCTTTATTTTTGTTATTGTCAACATTTGACGAAGACGCTCCGAATATATTGTCATTGTTCTGCGCCGCCCTTATTGTTATTGACATAGCCTTCACCTTCCTTAAAAATTGTCCGCCTTGTATCAGCCCTTAAAGTCAATGCTCTGTCCCAGCATTTTCTCGTAAGCAGTCAGAGTATTATCACTCTTTTCCGCAAATGTATAATCATTGATTTTATTCATAAGCTCTTCCACAGAATTGGCGGTGATTGTCACAGTGTCATCATCATCTGCGGTATCCGTCCTTTTATTCTTAAGCCGCTCCTCTGCTTCCTTTTTGGCAGCCTTTTTTTCCTGTTCCTTCTTATCAGCCTTCTTCTGCTCCGCTTTCTTTTCTATTCTTTCCCTCTGAGCCGCAGAACTCTTCTCCAATACCGCAAAAAATTTCGCATTGCCGCCGTCGTCAATCTTCATGCCATAGCCCTTGACATTGGCTCCTGAATTTTGCAGACTCTGCGCCATCTGCTTAATCTGAAATCTTGAATTGTTGATAACAGCCTCATACTTATCTCTGACATCCTTATCGGTTGCCATTTCCTCTATCTTGCTCTCATTGATAAGCACTACTGTCTTGCTGCTGTTGGCATATGCTGCTGCGTTAGCCTCCGCCCACTGCTTCTGGTCGTCGCTTACCAAAATAAATTCCATATCGGAATATTTTGACTTCAATTCCTCGTAATACTTAGCGCCTTCCTCAGACAGCTTCGGATCGCCAATAGTCTTTCCATAATTTCCCGATGTTTTCTTTGCAGACGACGCGCTGTTTGCCTCATAAACAGCATAGTTAGCAGCACCTACATTTCCTGTGTTTCCTGAATTCATACTCATAAAATTATCCTCCTTGATTCATTATGTTTTATATTACCCAAAGAAAATTGAATTTCGACTGAAGCTGCACCTGCTCAAAACTCCTTTTTTGAAAATGTACAGCCGTACAACGGCAAAATCCATTTCTTGTGTATTTTATATAATATCGGCAAAATCCAAAAATATTTTAACCTGATTTATACTTTTGTTGTAAAACGACCATTTTTTGTTGTGAAGCAAATTATATCACAAAAATCTGTTTTTTGCTTAAAAATCACAACCTGCAGCCAACTCTATAACTGCAGCATAACGTCCGGAACAAACCACCATGTTACCAGCTCGTCCATTTCCTGATAAATGTCAATATCCCCCTGATAGTTATTCGCCACCGCCCTAATGTTTTTAAGCCCAAACCCATGTCCGTCCCCAGACTTCGTTATGGCTAAAACCGCCTCGTTCTCCGGTATATATATTGACCTGCCAATAGTATTTTTTATCTCAATCACATAAAAATTTTTCTTTCTGAACGACATAAGCCGTATGTGCGGTTTTTCCTGACCCATTGCAGCCTCCACTGCATTTTCAAGGGGCGTTGTTCAGTATAATGCTGATGTCAAATGCGCTGACATCTGTTCTCTCCGGAAAATTAAATGTGCTTGTAAATTCAATTTTTTCTGCCTCTGCTCTATTTCTGTAATCGGATAATATCACATCCGTAACGCCATTTCCGGTCCTGTCCGCAGGAGTGACCATCGCAAGCTGTCCCTGCATTTTCTCCACATACTCGGACGCTTCCCGTCCATAGCCCTCCTCTATAAGCCGCTTTAATGTAACAATATGATTTCCCATATCGTGCCTGAACGCTCTCATTTCATCATACAATCCGTTCCATGCTTCACATATGCCCTGTTATTTTCTATCTGCCTTTCAAGCATAGCCCTGCTATACATTTCTTCCTGCCTGTTTTTTATATCCTGATAAAAATAAATACAAACAATTATTGTGGCATACGCAACAAGATAAAATCCCACTCTATACCCGTTTGGAGGTACACTTTCCTGAATTATGCCATTTTCAATTCCCGCCGACCACAGGTCGTAATAATCCATAATCAACGGTTTCACAAAAATGCTGACCATAACGGGAATCAGCATCAGTAATTCTGCCTGCCCAAAGCAATTCCTGCACAGCAAATGAAACCATAATCGCCGTCACGTTTTCACGAAACGACCTGATTGTTGCAAGATAATTTGTCAGGAAAAAATTAATCTCTGGAAATATTCCTGCCGCAAGCCATCTTATCACATTAAACACTATGCACAAAAAAATTTTCTGCTCCATGTTCCTGCGCTCAATATAATGTACCCATAACAGTGGACACTCGAATTAGTGTAGTTCCTTCGTTTTAGACACCTACTCAAGGTGGATCCGTGAAACTGGACACTCTCACTAATGGCTCCCCTGTTACTGAACACTGTCCCTATGTGGATCCCGTTTTCTGGACAGCCCCTTCATTTCATGGTATCCTTATCCAAGAACAGGAGGATGTCATGAGCAGAAAACTTTTCACTGAGGAACAACAACAGTTGCTACGCCAAAATCCATATGTCTACAGCGTTACGGGCACTCGTCTGCAGCTGACAAAGGAATTTAAGGAAGTTTTCCTTTCGTTATATAATGAAGGATAGGCGTTTGTGAAACGCCAAAACCCGCATAATGGTCGGATATGTTCTTTATATTGCTTTCAGACCGATTACATCATGGTTTTTAGCTCGCCTTAGGAAGAAACAACAAATATAAACACTTGCGTGGGCTTATAAGATGATTCCCGTCTATCGAAGCAATAAAAAATCTCCATTGCATTTTGTAATGGAGATTTTAAAAATGTACGTGACAAGATTCGAACTCGCGACCTTCTGGTCCGTAGCCAGACGCTCTA